>NZ_JBAHWA010000001.1:161811-558351 GCF_036697405.1 Lysobacter sp. CCNWLW3 | reverse complement strand
GCCCCCACGAAGCCGCTTACGCCGCCTTGCGCGCCGCCAGCTGCCGCAGCACGTAATGCAGGATGCCGCCATGACGGGTGAGGGCGGGCTGCTTGCGCGGCATGGCCGCGCAGCCCGACCGAACGCCCGCCGCGCTGCGGCGGGCGGGGCTTCCGCCCCCACGAAGCCGCTTACGCCGCCTTGCGCGCCGCCAGCTGCCGCAGCACGTAATGCAGGATGCCGCCATGACGGAAGTACTCGACTTCCTTAGGCGTCAGCAGCAGCACCTTGACCTCGAACTGGACGCGGCGGCCGTCGGGCTTGGTCGCGGTCAGGGTGGCGGTCTTGGCGGCGCCGTCCTGCAGACCGGTCACGTCGACCACTTCCGAACCGTCCAGGCCGTGGGTCTGGGCGTTCTCGCCGTCCTTGAACTGCAGCGGCAGCACGCCCATGCCGACCAGGTTGGAGCGGTGGATGCGCTCGAAGCTCTCGGCGATCACCGCCTTGACGCCCAGCAGGTTGGTGCCCTTGGCCGCCCAGTCGCGCGAGGAGCCGGTGCCGTATTCCTTGCCGGCGAACACCACCAGCGGCACGCCGTCGGCCTTGTACTTCATCGCCGCGTCGTAAATAGCCAGCTTCTCGCCGGCGCCGCCGTCCTTGCCGAAGTACAAGGTGTTGCCGCCTTCCTCGCCGCCGAACATCAGGTTCTTGATGCGGATGTTGGCGAAGGTGCCGCGCACCATCACGTCGTCGTTGCCGCGGCGGCTGCCGTAGCTGTTGAAATCGACCGGCTGCACGCCGCGTTCCTGCAGGAAGCGGCCGGCGGGCGAATCCTTCTTGATGTTGCCGGCCGGCGAGATGTGGTCGGTGGTGATGGAATCGCCGAACAGGCCCATCACGCGCGCGCCGGTCACATCGGCGATGTGGCCGACCTGCATGGTCATGCCGTCGAAGTAGGGCGGGTTCTTGATGTAGGTCGAGGCCTCGTCCCACCGGAAGGATTCGCCGTCGGGCGAGGCGATCTGGTTCCAGCGCGAGTCGCCCTTGAACACGTCGGCGTAGTTCTGCGCGAACAGCTCCGGGCCGACGGTGGCGGCGATGGTGTCGCCGATTTCCTTGTTGCTGGGCCAGATGTCGCGCAGGTAGACGTCCTGGCCGTCGCTGCCCTTGCCGATGGGTTCCCGGGTCAGGTCGATGTTGACCGTGCCGGCGATCGCGTAGGCCACCACCAGCGGCGGCGAGGCCAGGTAGTTGGCCTTCACTTCCGGATGCACGCGGCCCTCGAAATTGCGGTTGCCCGACAGCACCGAGGCCACCACCAGCTCGTTCTCGGCGATGCCCTTGGAGACTTCGTCCGGCAGCGGGCCGGAGTTGCCGATGCAGGTGGTGCAGCCGTAGCCGACCACGTAGAAGCCCAGTTGCTCCAGGTCGGCCAGCACACCGGCCTTCTTGAGGTAGTCGGTGACCACCAGCGAGCCCGGGCCCAGCGAGGTCTTGACCCAGGGCTTGGCCTTCAGGCCGAGCCGTGCGGCGTTGCGCGCCAGCAGGCCGGCGCCCAGCATCACCGCCGGGTTGGAGGTGTTGGTGCAGGAGGTGATCGCGGCGATCACCACCGAGCCGTCGGACAGCTCGGCGTCCTGGTCCTTGATCCGGATCTTGGACACCGGCTTGGCGGCCAGATGCTCGGCCTGCGGCTGCGCGCCGCCCTCGGCCTTGAGCTCTTCGATGGCGCAGCCGACCCCGCGCGGCTTGCGGTTGGCCACCAGCGGGACCAGGTTTTCCTGGAAGTTGCTGTGCACGTTCTCCAGCAGGACCCGGTCCTGCGGGCGCTTGGGACCGGCCAGCGAGGGTTTGACCTCGCCCAGCTCCAGTTCCAGCGTGGCCGAGTAGGTCGCGTGGGCCTGGCCGGGCTCGTGCCACAGGCCCTGGGCCTTGGCGTAGGCCTCGACCAGGGCGATCTGGGCCTCGTCGCGGCCGGACAGGCGCAGGTAGGTCAGTGCCTCGGCGTCGATCGGGAAGATGCCGCAGGTGGCGCCGTATTCCGGCGCCATATTGGCGATGGTGGCGCGGTCGGCCAGCGGCAGGTGCTGCAGGCCGTCGCCGTAGAACTCGACGAACTTGCCGACCACCCCGTGCTTGCGCAGCATCTGGGTCACGGTCAGGACCAGGTCGGTGGCGGTGGCGCCCTCGGGCAGCTTGCCCGTCAGCTTGAAGCCGACCACCTGCGGAATCAGCATCGAGGAAGGCTGGCCCAGCATCGCGGCCTCGGCCTCGATGCCGCCCACGCCCCAGCCCAGCACGCCGATGCCGTTGATCATGGTGGTGTGGCTGTCGGTGCCGAACACGGTGTCCGGGAAGGCCTGCAGTTCGCTCATGCCGTCATGGGTCTGGACCTCGCGGCCCATGACCACGCGCGCCAGGTTTTCCAGGTTGACCTGGTGGACGATGCCGGTGTTGGGCGGCACCACCTTGAAGTTCTCGAAGGATTTCTGTCCCCAGCGCAGGAAGCTGTAGCGCTCCTGGTTGCGCTGGAATTCGATCTTGCCGTTGAGGTCCAGCGCCTCGGGGCTGCCGTAGACGTCGACCTGGACCGAGTGGTCGATGACCAGCTCGGAGGGGATCAGCGGGTTGATCTGCGAGGGCTTGCCGCCCAGGCGGCCGACCGCGTCGCGCATCGCCGCCAGGTCGACCACGCAGGGCACGCCGGTGAAGTCCTGCAGGACCACGCGCGCGGGCATGAAGGCGATCTCGGTGTCCGGCTCGCGGGTCGCGTCCCATTGCGCGACCGCCTCGATGTGCTCCGGGCCCACGGTCATGCCGCCATCCTCGTGGCGCAGCAGGTTCTCCAGCAGGATCTTCATCGAATAGGGCAGGCGGGCGATGTCGTAGCGCTCGCCCAGGGCCGGCAGGCTGAAATAGGTGTAGTCGCGGCCGTTGACGGAGAGCTGGCGGCGGGTCGAGAAGGAGTCGGGCATGGGGGTGGGGCTCCTGGTGTGCGGCTGGCGTGCCCGTGTGTGCGGGCAGGGTGGCGTGCGTTCGTCGCGATTATCACCCTATCGGATTCAGGTAGCGTGCAGACAATGGTCGCAGGCGCGCCACAGCGTTCCGCAAAAACCGCGCAAAGCCTTGCCGGATATGGCTGGCAAGGCCCCGACGCGTTGCCGCCAAACGCCATTCCAGGCAAAATACGCGGTTGAGGGGCCGCCCACGCAAGACCCGCTCCTAACGGGCAAGCTCCGAACCCCGCCAGCCCGCGACGCATCCCATTGCCATGGCCGATGCGGCGCCGGCGCGGTGCACACCAGCTCCATCTACGGGACTCTCCATGCTCTCCAGCTACCGCCAACACGTTGCCGAGCGCGCCGCGCTGGGCATTCCGCCGCTGCCCCTGACCGCTCAGCAGACCGCTGAGGTCATCGAACTGCTGAAGAATCCGCCGGCGGGCGAGGGAGAGTTCCTGCTCGACCTGATCACCCACCGCGTCCCGGCCGGCGTCGACGACGCGGCCAAGGTCAAGGCCTCCTACCTGGCCGCGGTCGCGTTCGGCACCGAGCGCAATGCGCTGATCGGCCGCGAGCGCGCCACCGAGCTGCTGGGCACCATGCTGGGCGGCTACAACATCCATCCGCTGATCGAGCTGCTGGACGACGCCCAGGTCGGCGGCGTGGCCGCCAACGCGCTCAAGCACACCCTGCTGATGTTCGACGCCTTCCACGACGTCCAGGAAAAGGCCGAGCAGGGCAACGCCAACGCCCGCGCCGTGCTGCAGAGCTGGGCCGACGCCGAATGGTTCACCAGCAAGCCGGAAGTGCCGGAAAGCCTGACCGTCACCGTGTTCAAGGTGACCGGCGAGACCAACACCGACGACCTGTCGCCGGCGCCCGACGCGACCACGCGCCCGGACATCCCGCTGCACGCGCTGGCGATGCTGAAGAACAAGCGCGAGGGCATCGAGCCCGAGGAAGACGGCAAGCGCGGCCCGGTCGCCTTCATCGAGTCGCTGAAGGACCAGGGCCACCTGGTCGCCTACGTCGGCGACGTGGTCGGCACCGGCTCCAGCCGCAAGTCGGCGACCAATTCGGTGCTGTGGTTCACCGGCGAGGACATCCCCTTCATTCCGAACAAGCGCTTCGGCGGCGTGTGCCTGGGGTCCAAGATCGCGCCGATCTTCTACAACACCATGGAAGACGCCGGCGCGCTGCCGATCGAACTCGACGTGTCGCAAATGGACATGGGCGACGTGGTCGAGCTGCGCCCCTACGAGGGCAAGGCGCTCAAGAACGGCGAGGTGATCGCCGAGTTCGCGCTCAAGTCCGAAGTGCTGCTGGACGAAGTCCGCGCCGGCGGCCGCATCCCGCTGATCGTCGGCCGCGGCCTGACCGCCAAGGCGCGCGAGGCCCTGGGCCTGCCGACCTCGACCCTGTTCCGTCTGCCGCAGAACCCGGCCGACACCGGCAAGGGCTACTCGCTGGCGCAGAAGATGGTCGGCCGCGCCTGCGGCCTGCCGGAAGTCGACGGCGTGCAGCCGGGCATCCGCCCGGGCACCTACTGCGAGCCGAAGATGACCTCGGTGGGCTCGCAGGACACCACCGGCCCGATGACCCGCGACGAACTCAAGGACCTGGCCTGCCTGGGCTTCTCGGCCGACCTGGTGATGCAGTCGTTCTGCCACACCGCGGCCTACCCGAAGCCGGTCGACGTCAAGACCCACCACGACCTGCCGGCCTTCATCAGCAACCGCGGCGGCATCGCCCTGCGTCCGGGCGACGGCGTGATCCACTCCTGGCTCAACCGCATGCTGATGCCCGACACCGTCGGCACCGGCGGCGACTCGCACACCCGGTTCCCGGTCGGCATCTCGTTCCCGGCCGGCTCCGGCCTGGTCGCGTTCGCCGCGGCCACAGGCGTGATGCCGCTGGACATGCCCGAGTCGGTGCTGGTGCGCTTCAAGGGCGAAATGCAGCCCGGCGTGACCCTGCGCGACCTGGTCAACGCGATCCCGCTGGCCGCGATCCAGCAGGGCCTGCTGACCGTGGCCAAGCAGGGCAAGAAGAACATCTTCTCCGGCCGCATCCTGGAGATCGAAGGCCTGCCGCAGCTCAAGGTCGAACAGGCCTTCGAACTGTCCGACGCCTCGGCCGAGCGCTCGGCCGCCGGCTGCACGGTGAAGCTGGATAAGGAACCGATCATCGAGTACCTGACCAGCAACATCACCCTGCTCAAGTGGATGATCGCCGAAGGCTACGCCGACTCGCGCTCGCTGCAGCGCCGGATCAAGGCGATGGAAGGCTGGCTGGCCAACCCGCAGCTGCTGGAAGGCGACGCCGACGCCGAGTACGCCGCGGTCATCGATATCGACCTCAGCCAGATCGTCGAGCCGATCGTGGCCTGCCCGAACGACCCGGACGATGTGAAGACCCTGTCGGACGTGTCCGGCGCGGTCATCGACGAGGTCTTCATCGGTTCGTGCATGACCAACATCGGCCACTTCCGCGCCGCCGCCAAGCTGCTGGAAGGCAAGCGCGACATCCCGACCCGTCTGTGGGTCGCGCCGCCGACCAAGATGGACGCCTCCGAGCTCACCAAGGAAGGCCACTACGGCACCTTCGGCACCGCCGGCGCGCGCATGGAAATGCCGGGCTGCTCGCTGTGCATGGGCAACCAGGCGCAGGCGCGCGAGGGCGCCACGGTGTTCTCCACCAGCACCCGCAACTTCCCCAACCGCCTGGGCCGCAACACCAACGTCTACCTGGGCTCGGCCGAACTGGCGGCGATCTGCTCGCGTCTGGGCCGCATCCCGACCCGCGAGGAGTACATGGCGGACGTCGGCGTGCTCAAGGCCAGCGGCGACCAGATCTACCGCTACATGAACTTCGACCAGATCGAGGACTACAAGACCGTGGCGGACACCGTCGCGGCCTGATCGGATCGCAGGTTTCGGGCGCTGGGCGCTCGCGAAAAACCCGGCTTCGGCCGGGTTTTTTGTTGGTGTGCGCCGCAGTCGAGGGAAGTGCTTTGCCGGTTCTCTGCTCGCGCCGCTGGGCTCCGCGCAAGCTCCTGAGGAGCCTTACCGCAAGCTGAGGTTTGCACACAGGCTGGGCAACTGAAGCTGCCGTTTGCCCGTGCGTAACGCTAGCAGTCCAAAGGACTCCCCACGCCGACTGTGCCGCGGTTGAGAACGTGCGTATAAATCTGCGTGGTGGTCACGTCCTTGTGGCCTAGGAGCTCCTGCACCGTGCGGATGTCGGCGCCGCCTTCCAGCAGATGAGTGGCGAAACAATGCCTAAGGGTGTGCGGGCTGACGGGCTTGATGATGCCGGCCGCCCGCGCGGCGGCACGTACCGCCCGTTGCAGCACGCCTTCGTCCAAGTGGTGGCGCTTCTCGCGTCCGTCTGCAGGATCCATTGCCCGGCGAGCAGCAGGGAACACATATTGCCAACCAGGTTCCTTCTCCGCGTTGCGGTATTTGCGGGCTAGTGCGTAAAGGAAGGGATGCCGCCCCGAAGCCGGCTTCCAGATCCAGGGCGTGCTGTGCTCGCGCGCAGTCGATCTGCGCCTGTAGCGCCTGACGTAACCGCTCCGGCAGCATCGTCTTGCGGCCCTTGCCGCCCTTGCCGTCGCGCACGGTGATCTCGTGGCGGGCAAGGTCCACATCCTTCATCCTCAATCGCAAGCATTCCATCAGCCGCAACCCGCTGCCATAAAGCAGGCCGGCCATCAGGGCTTCACGACCCGACATTGCGCGCAACAAGGCCATGGTTTCGGCGCGCGACAACACCACAGGCAAACGCGGCGCCCGTTTGGCACGGATTATGTTCTCCATCCATGGCAGATCCAGGGCCAGCACCTCCCGGTACAAAAACAGCAGGGCGGCCAAGGCCTGATTCTGGGTGCTAGGCGCGACCCGATGCCGCTGGGCCAGATCGCTCAGGAAGTACTCAATTTCCTTACCGCCTAATTCGCGTGGGTGTCGGCGGCCATTGATCTGGATATACCGGCGAATCCAATACACATAGGCTTGTTCCGTTCGCAAACTGTAGTGCTTAACCCGCAATCTGCGCCGAACTTCATCGAGCAGCCTGGGCCTTGGCGAAACCGATCCTGGATTGCTTATGACCGCGACATCTTCTGCAGTGAGCATTAGACGGCCTCCGTGCCGGTTAACACCCGTGATGCTGCATTGCTCGATCAACGTGCGAAATCGCCCTAACCCCTTGTGCTGTGTAGGAAAAATCTGATTGACCAGCCTCCCAGGCCGTCCTCATAATCCGCACTACACCTCACTTTGGGGTCTAATCGTAGTTAGGGCGCTATCCGTGACCAAGAAGCACGTCAAGACCATGGCAGAGCAAGAGGCAGAGACCTATAACGTCGCGCTTGAACACTTTCCGGAGTTTGCCGCTCAAATTGGCATCCTGATTAGTTGCTTTGCCATGCTGGAGTCATACGTCCATCTACTCATCAGCAAGCTTACCGGCGCGCCTGAGTCAGACGCTTTTATCTTTTCCGGCAGCTTCATGAACTTTCGCGCTCGCATAGAGCTATTGGAGTCTTTAGCTAAGCGCCGCGATGCAAGTGATCCTTCGGTACGCATTGCGAGGCATTTCGTGGCCTTGCTTCGGGAAGCCACTGACATTCGCAATCGCTACGCCCACGGCCGCTACAGCCTCACTTTTGAGGGCGGACGCTACTCACCCACCGCCAAAAAACTCATGAGCATTGATACATCCCTGTTTGATGCGGGCAAAAAGCCCAAGAATGTCGTCCGGGACCTCGCTCAGATCCAAGCCGAGGTGGCGCGGTTCAAGGTAATAATCTGTGAGATCCATGCTTACCTGTATCGAGATGAGGCGCCGGCTATCTAGCACGCGCCCTAACAATTCATTCAAGCCGAAGCCGCTTCGCGGCTCGGCTTAATTCAGGCGTTAGGCCCCGTAAGAGCCATGACCTCTCAAGCCCGCACCCTTATCGCTTATGCAAACTTCCTAGTGGCTGCCGTCATCGGCGCTTGGAGTCTCTACCTCATCTCAATGCCACTACATTCTCCGGTCGGCGACTCCCATGGCGGCATGCTTGGGGCTTTCTCCGGCATATTTCTGGCGCCTGTCGCGCTTGCGTCCTTCGCGGCCGGCCGGCTCTTTCAGCGGCAATCCAAAGGCGCCTGGCTCATGCAGGTGATAGCGTTGGCTCTGGTGGTCGGGCTCGTACTCGTGCTCATCCTGTGATGGGTCGCGCGGGGCCTAACAATTCATTCAAGCCGAAGCCGCTTCGCGGCTCGGCTCAATTCAGGCGTTAGGTGCGCGCATGGGCAGTAATGCAGCGGAGACAAAGAAACTGACGCTCCTTGATGGGGTTCTAGCCATCGCGCTTGTAACCCTCTTCATCGCATATATCGCGGCCGGCGGCACCCCAGAGAACGAGTGGAGAGCATCGGCCGGCAACGCTCTTTTAGGGCTAAACGTATTTGCTTGGGGCATCGCGCTTTTCCTTGCCTACCGCTGGCCCGATAGCTCCCTGCTACTTCAAGGCCTCGCCTGGCTATCCTCCCGCTTTCCAACTAGGGCTAGCCCTGTTCTGACGCTCTGCTGGTCGGTATTCTTTCTTTTTGTCGGGGCACTGATGTTCTTCACCGGTGCAGGGCTTGCGTGATCGGCCGCGCACCTAACAATTCATTCAAGCCGAAGCCGCTTCGCGGCTCGGCTCAATTCAGGCGTTAGGCGCCATGGACATATCGCGTTCTCTTCGAATCCTGTTGGTCCTTCTAGCACTCCCCGTCTACGCACCGGCGGCCGACGATATCGAGAACCCGACGTCGCCCTACTCGGTTGAAAGCGTGAGGGCCTGGCATCAGGAGCTTTCAGAGACCACTAACGGTTGGCCTTGGGCCTACCTACCCGAGGATGCTGTTGATCTGCGCGGGGATGGCACGAAACAGCTACTCATCTGCGTTGGGGGTGGCGCGCGCAGCGGAGAATTTGTCCTCTTCGCCCAAAACCATGGGCAATGGCTCCAAATCTCAGACGTCATTGATCAGTCGCACCATCCAATCCGTCGCCTACGCCATAGCAAGGCTGGCTGGTACGACTTTCAGACGTTCACTCCCCTCTGGGGGAGCAGCGGGAAAGAGGTCTTGGTTGTAACCTACCGTTGGGCCTACGGTCGCTACAGAGAATTCAGCTCGCTCGAAGGAATGTGGTGTGACTACAAGCCGTTCTCAGAAGACAAGGCCTTGTGCGGTGGCGCCTAACAATTCATTCAAGCCGAAGCCGCTTCGCGGCTCGGCTTAATTCAGGCGTTAGACGATGGGTCGAGATCTCGCCGCTCAGAACCAGGAAATCTCGAACAACATCCGAGATTACGGTTGGCATTGCCTGCATGTATTCCCTACCGAGCAAGGCCAAGACAAGTTCACTTACTCCATCGGTTTTGCCGAGACCTATGGAGCTCCTGAGGTCATGATCTTCGGAGTTGAGAGGGACAAGGCACATGCCCTGCTCAATGCCTGCGCCGAGATGCTTCAGGACGGCCACACCATTCTCCATGGCGTTGAAGACCCAAATGTCCTTAAGGGTGGCTACAAAGTGGTCTTTCGGCCCGTCCGTCCAGCCTGCTTCGGCGAATACCTAGGAACCGCCCTGCGGTACTACCAAGATAGGCCGTTCGGAGCAGTAGTCATGTTCCTTCCTGACAGAGAGCACAGGTTCCCTTGGCAATCAGGCTACGATTACATTCCAGCCGATGAGTCCTTGGTCATCGTCTAACAATTCATTCAAGCCAAAGCCGCTTCGCGGCTCGGCTTAGTTCAGGCGTTAGACGGCATGTCAAATATCCAGTGGTTTGATATGGGAGCAAAGGGGCATCATGGCTACCCTCAGCCAGAGAACTCCTGGGCCAACCAAACATACAATGGACACTGCGACTGCTGCGGCGTATATGAATCTCAGGCAGCTTCATTTAGGTTCCGAAAATCGAACCGCGCAAGCCACTCTCATTTCCGCCAGCTCAATTGGGTATTTGATGCTTGGTTTGTAACTCCGGAAGTGGAGTCAGTCCTGCGTCAAAATAGAATTACCGGGATAGATTTTTGCGACGCACTGGGTCATCAGTCCGGACTACCGCTGGAGCACCTACGCCAATTAGTAATAACCGGCGTGACCGAAGGTGTCGACACTTCGGAGTTGCCTACTGTGACCTGCAAACCTTTCAACGAGGAAGCCGACAGCTATAGTGCTCCGCTAAACAGTCCGTTCTGCGGAACAGTGAAGTACCACCCACCCACATCGATTGTAATTCCGGAGCAAGCCTTGTTGGATACGCCGGATTTATCCTTAACGACAACATGGTTTGGCAGCGGCTTTGGCGCTTGGCACTACACCATAGCGTCGCGAAAGTTTTATGATCTCGTTCAAGCTCATGGATGGCGCGGACTCGAACTGTCGCCAATTCTTCATTCAGGGCATTCCAGGCGTGCCGTCTAACAATTCATTCAAGTCGAAGCCGCTTCGCGGCGCGGCTTAATTCAGGCGTTATGCCCCACTGGAAAGGAGGTCGTATGCGTGCATTTTCTATTGCATTGACGGCGGCTGTCGCTATAACTGGCTGCACCAGCCCTTCAGTCGTACGCACAAAAGATGCCGAGGTCGGAGCGACTACGATCGCTGATGCAAAAGTGCGGCCGCCTGTAAAATGCCTCGAAAATTCTCCAGAGCGACGCGGCGAAGAAGGCTGCACGATTCTCGCAAGCAGGCTCTTAGCTGGGCCACCGACTAAGTCTGTGTATTGGCACATCGATCGCTTCGAATCTCTGGAGGTCGCAAAGAAAGCGGCCGGCCCTGACGGTGTTGCAGCGGAGGCACACAACTCTGTGTGGCTCATGACTGTCGAGGCTCAAGCTGAAGATCATCATGGTGGCCAACACGTCACCTGGATAGGCCCTCTTTCGCTCCCCGCCGCTGACCGCTATTCAATGCGGGTAGGGTCATCCTTGCTGCGACCTGGAACCGCTACTCCCGTACACACTCATTCTGGTCCGGAAGTGTTCTACATTGTTTCTGGCGAGCAGTGCTTAGAGACTCCGAAGTTCGGAAAGCATCTTGGCGCCAAGCAACAATCTTATGTCTTACCCACCGGCGAAATTCATCGTGGGCTGGTCGTTGGGCCTGACGTACGACGGGCTTTAGCGCTCGTTCTGCATGACGCCGCATACCCCGCCAGCCACGACTTGGAAGATCCGCCGCCGTTAGTCTCATGTGGTGAGGCATAACAATTCATTCAAGCCGAAGCCGCTTCGCGGCTCGGCTTAATTCAGGCGTTGGGCCGCAATGATGGATTCGCTTGAGTATCTGCTTGACCTACGGAGCCCAGGGCTTGTTTTGGCGCTCGCCTTCGTCGTCATAGTTGTCTACCCAACCTATGACTATTTCATGGTCCGCCATCATCTCAGGCGAGTGGGTTTGGAGTATTGCCGAGGGAATGGATGCACGTTTATCGGCATTGGTCACGCAAAAGCCCATTTTTCCGTCATTTACAAGACCGCCGATAGTGGTAGGCGCCAGTACGCCAAGTTTATTCTTCGCACATCACTTGGACGGTTCCGAGGGGTCGAGTGGCTGCGGTAACTCCACATCGCAGCTTGCGGCCTAACGGTTCATTCAAGCCAAAGGCGCTTCGCTGCTCAGGTCGGTTCAGAGGTTAGGCCTCGGGGAGGGCTTCATGGTCTATGAAAAAGTCAAGGCTGACGGCGCGGTCATAAAGGCGCCAAGCGTTACCTGCCGCGTGCTCGACTCCGTGCCGGTGATGTTCAAACTGGCAGAGTGACTGCGCGCCCCACTTGGGGTTTAATCGTAGGCGGGCGATACAACAACCAGCGGCATACTCAGATGAGCCAGGAAGAGCATCCGCCATCGCTGCACGGCTCCTGCCACTGCGGCTTAGTGCGCCTCACGCTGCCGGCAGTCCCTGAAACGGCGACGAGTTGCAACTGTTCGCTATGTCGGCGCACAGGAGGGATATGGGCCTACTACGAACTTGGCTCGGTCTCTATTCAAGGCCATCCCGAGAATACGGAAAGCTATATCTATGGCGATCGAACCCTGAGGAACTTTCGGTGCAGGGCCTGCGGTATCTTCACCCATTGGGAGCCGGTTGAATCCGCGCCCTCCGCTCGTCACGGAGTGAACCTGCGGAATTTTGAGCCAGCGCTCTTGGAGTCGGTCGTCGTTAGGCGTTTCGATGGGGCGGACACTTGGACATTCCTGGATTGAGCGCTTGCTGCTCTTCGCATCAGGCGATCGGAAGTTCAACGCGCCGCCTCGCAATTCATCCAAGTAGAACTCGTTTCGCGGGTCGGTTGGTCAGGTTAGGCCGCATGCGTAATCTCCTGCCAGCTTTTTTGCTCTCAGTTCTGAGCGCAGGCTGCGCTCCGCCGCGTTGGGCAGAGCCGCTGTGTAACGGGCAATTTAATACCTGGGGCCGCAGCGACAAAGAGTTGGCCCCGATGCTGAGTCGTTTGAGTGACGAGAAGCTGTTGGATCTTGCTGCCTGCAACATGGCCACTTCACATCCATCAAGTATTGGGTTCAGCGATCACTTCATAACAACCCGATCACTGCCTATGGCTGAACTTCTACTCAGTCGCGCCAAGACTCCTGATGCGGGGTTAATATCAATGGGTTACATGAGCCTGTTGCGAGAAATGAGCTACGAGAATCCAGAGTTGCTCTCCGCTGAGCACCGTAAGGCGGCTTTGGATAGGTGTCTCGCAATCTACCCGCCCTTTACAGACCGGCAGGGCAAGGTTCATCGCTACTGCAGAACTTTCGAGAGGCGGTGATGCGGCCTAACAGATCATTCAAGCCGAAGTCGCTTCGCGGCTCGACTTGGTTCAGACGGTGGCCCCCGGCGATCGAGGCCGGGCTTCTTGAGCAGCTATTTGACGCGCTGCCGCACACTACACAGCGCGGTGACATGCTCTTCTTCAGCTCCGCATTTCATCCGGAATACATTCGACCTCATCAAATCAGCGAGCGGAGCGAGCTACTCTACTCACTGGCAAATGAGAGTGTCGCCCTTCGAGAGCAGATCGGCCTGCCGGTAATTGGCTCGTCCGGTCAACTCTTCCTTTCCGCATGTAGTGGGGCGGCCAGTATGTGCAATGTGAATCGACGAGAGCCGAGATTGCTTGCAGCTTGGTTGCAGGATGAGTTGGGGCCTAACCATTCGCTCAAACCGAACCTGCTTCGCGGCTCGGCTTGACTCAGGCATTAGGTGCAGCATGAAGCGCATAATCGTCTTGCTGCTTTTGCTGACAGCTTCTGCGCCGGCTGCGGCATGCTCGATAGTTCTATTTCCTCCCGATCACGAGTTCGAGCGTAGTGAGGTTGTCGTATTGGCGCGACCGGTAGCTGTTTCGTTCCTGCCCAGGCAAGCGGCTGACCTTCGTTACGCTGAGAGCTTTCGCGAGACTGTTTTATGGGAGGTGCTTCTCAGCTGGAAAGGGGCATGGAAATCTGGAGATAGGTTCGCCACTCGTCGTACTTTTCCCGCGTCGCCATGCAACTACGAAGTTCGCCTGCCGGATGAGAACGCTTATCTCCTGTACGGTAATGGACGTGAGCCATACAAGCACTTTCGCCTGATACCTGCCGCGGAATCGTCTCGCTACATTCGGCATCTATCCAGGAAAGCTGTACGGTGAGTCGGGCAGCGCCAAAACTCATTTAGTCGAACCCGCTTCCGGCATGGCTTGGTTCAGGCGTTAGGGCAAACAGGAGACAAGGCATGAGCGGGCAAGCTAAGCAACTAGCGGTTCTTCTCTCGCTTTTTGTCGCCTTTTTGATTGGCTCTGTCATCTTTCGTGATTCGATTGGGCTCGTCGTCTTCTTGCTAATCGGGGTGGCGGTTCTTGTGCAAACTGTGCGTGTTGCTTTGAGGGTTGGATCCGGCAAGTCGCTTAGGACTCTCTGGGCCGCTTTCAAAGATGCATTTTGGGGTATTGGATAAGCTCCAACTACGGGCGCATCGCATAGCGCCTAACAATTCAATCAAGCCGAACCCGCCTCGCGGCTCGGCTCAACTCGGACGTTGGGGGTCATGAAGATTGTTTTCGCTTTGCTCACAGTTCTCGCAGTGGGCACGTTCTGTGCCGAGCTCATGGCCCAAGACGGGCCGGAGAACGTCTCACCGATTCAGCTGATTTCCACGCCTGAAAAGTTTGGCGGCTCTGACGGCGCGGAATCTACTCCCGAACAAATGCCTTGGTCGCGGCACTGCACTACTCAAGGCATTCCGGCCCGAGACGCGGAGGAGGCGGCATATCTGAAGGCTGCTGCAACTCGTTGCGAGCCGAAGGATGCATGTGTGCTTTCTTGCGGTCGCAGTGGATGCGCCGAGGGCATTGCCGGGGGCTGCTTCCATGTTTGCTCTCGCGGCATCCCGGAGCAAGTGGCTGAGCGGGCAGATCGATGGGAGGCTATGCCGTCCTGCCGGTTGCCGCCTAACAATTCATTCAGGCCGACGCCGCTTCGCGGCACGGCTTAGTTCAGGCCTTGGCAGCTATGGAAACCATCACGCGCATCTTCCAATCACTGGGCTTCCTTATCGAAGTCTTCAGCGTGCTGATCGCAATCAGCGGGTTGCTGATTGCAGTGCGTGGCTACAGACTGGCCGGAATGCTGATCGCGGTCGGTTCCGGTTTGCATGCACTCGGGTACTTCTTGATCACACATGGGGGCCATGGTCCCGATCTGACTCCGCTCAGATCGCTGCTGATAAGTGCCATGTACCCCGGGCTACTGCTCCTTACGCTTGGGTTTTGTTGCCTGGCGCTCTCGTTGCGAACTAGGCGGCGCGGTGTTTGACGATCAGTTCAAGCGGAAGCCGCTTCGCGGCTCGGCTTAATCCAGGTGTTAGGCGGCAATGGAAAGTTCCTGCCAAATCGGTCGATGGAGCATCCGCTTCGATCCGGAGCTGACGAGGCAGCTCTACGCGCGCGCCTCAGTCATGGCTTGCGAGTGTAGGGACTGCGCCAACTTCCGCGCCGCCGGCGAAGGGGCGTTTTCGCCACCTTTCCTGCATTTGCTTCACCAGCTTGCGATTGATCCCGGCAAGCCGGCAGAGCTTTGCCATTGCGGCACTAGCGGTGAAGCCATGCCAACGCAAGGCTGGTTTCATTTTGTTGGCCACCTTGATGGCGGCGCGGATGCTTGGCGGCAGACCAGCGAGACAACCCATCATCTGGATGCAGAGCCGTTTCCCGGCATGACGAGCATTGGGTTCACCACGCGCCTGTCGCAGGTGCCGGAGCCATTCCAGGGGATGCCGCTGGTGCAGCTCGAGTTTGAGGCAATTGTTCCTTGGGTTGCGGCGAACCCACTGGCATGAAACCTCGGTTGCCGCCTGCAGAGTCGTCTTACTACATCCAGCATCTATCCAAGAGGGCCATGCAGTGAATTTGCACGCGCCTGACAACTCATTCAAGCCGAGCCCGCTTCGCGGGTTGTCCTACTTCAGGTGCTAGGTCGCACATGGGTGTCATCAGTAGTTCAACGTTGCAAGAGCTCTGGAGTCTCGCGGGCGGCGATCCGACCGATGCCGGCTCGGACTGGAACGACGCCTTTGCACCGGTTGGTCTTATCCTGCTTGCTCCGCCCCGAAACTACAGTTACTGGTGCACTCCTCTCAACTCCCTCACCTTCGCTACGACAGGTGGCGACGGTGTTCATTACGGCCTCTTGTCGACGGACGGTGAGTTCACCGATTCGTCTCCCGTCGTAATGACCGTGCCCATGTGCGACACCCCGAACACGATCGTCGCCGCCGATCTCAGAGAGTTCCTGGCATTGGGCTGCCGGTTCGGCTACTTCGGACTGGAACAGCTTGTGTATGACAGGCATGCCACGCTCCAGGAGCTTGTGCTCGCCCGCTTCGATCCGGATGCCAGTCAAGGCGAACGGATGCTGCTGGAGAGGATCGCCTCGACGTTCAAGTTGGAGCCTTGGGTTGCTCCAGCGCGCCGTTTGGATGAGTTGCATGCGATGTTTGCATCTGCCGTACGGTTGCCCCCGGAGGCCTTGGGTGCGGCTTAACAGATCATTCGAGTCGAACCCGCTTTGCGGGGCGGCTTGGTTCTTGCGTTAGGCGTCCCTTCATTTCAGCGAGGTCGCGAATGTCTGTACGCACAGCTTCCTGCACTTGCGGTCAGCTAAGCATCGAGCTTCAAGGTGAGCCTTTAGATGTAGGTATTTGTCACTGCCTTGCATGCCAGCAGAGAACTGGAAGCGTCTTCGCAACCCTTGCCAGTTTTGCTGCCCCTTACAAGGTAGTAGGCTCAGCTACCGAGTTCGTTCGCACGGGCGAGCAGGGGGCGAAGTTTCGCTACAGGTTTTGCCCGTTCTGTGGAACGAACCTCTTCCACACAGAGGAGGGTGAAGTTGATGGTGTTGGCGTTGCTGTGGGCGCCTTCGCCGACCCCGGTTTCCCGCTGCCTCAGGTTTCGACTTACAACTGCCGCAGACACTCGTGGGTGCAGCTGCCGTCGGATGTTGCGACTTTTGAAAGGGATCCCGAGTGACGCTTTCAATTCATTCAAGTCGAGCCACCGCTTCACGGCTCGACCGGGTTTAGCTGTTAGGGGCCGATATGACATCGTTGCAAACCTGGCTGGAAATACTGATCGCTTTTGCAGCGCTGCTAAACGTCGCCGCAACCCTGGAAACAGTGCTCAGCCCGTTTTTGGGGAACTGGCAGCGGGCGGGCTGGCTAGCCTTTATCTGGCTTGTGCCGATAGTCGGTGCTGTCGTTTCGCTCATTCGTGCGTGGCGGAGCTATCGTGGGCTGGACCGCACGTTGGAAGACGACGCCCTGGCTGACTTAGCCGACGTGGTCGGAGTTCCGGTGGCAGGCCGGACTCGCGGCAGGTCTTTGGGCGACTGGGGCGGCGATGCCGACGATTGATCGCCTGACGCCGGCCCTAACCATTCTTTCAAACCGCAGCCGCTCGCGGCTCGGCTTAATTCGGGCGCCAGGTCGCTCAGGAAAGACGATATGAACAACCCATTCCTAATCCTCGGCGCGGCTTTGAGCGCGGTGGCGGCCCTCTTGCACGTCGGTTGCATCGTTTTTGGCGCTTCCTGGTATCGCTTCTTCGGCGCCGGCGAACGGATGGCTCAACTGGCGGCGGCCGGCAGCTGGCGTCCCACTCTCATCACTTCGGGCATCGTGCTGGTACTGGCCGCCTGGTCGGTCTATGCCCTCTCCGGTGCGGGTGTCGTTCCCAGGCTGCCTCTCGTTCGCACCGCCTTGTGCATCATCACCGGCATTTACATGCTGCGTGGCCTAGCGGGCTTTCCCATTGCGGCCAGTTCGGGTTCGGCATTCTGGTGGTGGAGCTCCGCGATTTGCCTCACCATTGGTCTTGTCCATCTGACCGGGGTTCGTCAGGCCTGGGCTCAGCTGTCGTCGGGGGCGGTCTAGCAATTCATTCCATCTGAGCCGCTTCGCGGATTGGCTTAGTTCAGGCATTAGCGCCCATGTCCGACCTTGTTGTAGATTTCATAACAAAGGACCCATGGCAGATGGTCCTCGTGGAGGAAGGCCCTTGGGATGATGTGCGTTCCAGTCTTCGAAGGCTGCAGGACCGCCTGTATGCATGCATTGACGCTGCGATCGAGGGCGAGTTGGCTGAGCGCTATCCGGATTCCGCCGGCGCGAACGTGCTGATTCGGCTAGACGGTTACAACTTGCCCATGCCGGAAGCCCGGGAGTTCTTTGATAGGTTTAGCACTGCTGTGCTGGAATTGCCGGATTACAAAGCGGCCCTGGATAGTTCTCCTTATGTATCCGCTATCCAGTTCGTGGCGTGCTTCGAGTGATGGGCGCTAACAGTTCGGTCAAACTGGCGCAGCTTCGTGGTTTGACATAGTCCAGGCGGCAATTGCATGAATCAGTTCGTCAAAACGTTGTTGCCGCTTGCTCGTCTATGCTTGCTCGTAGCGTTGATGAGTTTTGCCATTGGCGTCTATGCATGGCACCCGCTTGCGCAACACGCTACGTGGACGTTGTTCCCCATGCACCTAGTTGTCATGGCCGTGTTGCTCTGCGTTCTTTTCCAGCTAGCCAAATGCGGTTTCAGCGTCCTTGGGCGCCGTGACTTTGCTTTTCCAAGGGTTTCATTCCCTCGTGCCTACTGGCTGGCTGTGGTCATTTCTTTCGTTTGGTTCCTTGCGGTGTTCGTTGGCGCGATCAACTACTATCCTCGCGGCATGGACCTCGGCCGGGTGGTCTATTTGCGGATTTTTTCGTCTGGCTGGTTGTTCTTAAGTCTTTGTGCAGGAGGCTTTGCTCAGTGGGCAGGGCTGTGCCTACGGGCGCTAAAGGCTACGGTCTAGTAAGAGCCAAGATCGCTCGCGGCTCGGCTTCAGGTGTTGGCCCATGGCACGTGACCTCTTCTGCTGGCGTTGCAACATGGTTATTCCCATGCTGGAGGACGACGAGTGGGGCATGGTCGCGCCATTGTTGCGGGACAGCATTTCCGAGCTACAGCGATACCGGCACGAGCACGGGCTCTCTCTCGCCGAGGCTAAAGACCGGGTGTTCGGCCGGGCCGCGCTGGACAAGTATCGTGAGTTGACCGGATTCAGCGAGATCAATGTCAATGCCATTTGGCACCATTACGTCAGCCTCTATGGGCCGCCTTGCGTTTCTTGCGGCAAACCGTTGCGGACACCGAGGGCCAGTTTCTGCGCTTCATGCGGCACGGTGCGGAACTAGAAGCTCATGGAAGCAGAGTCCGCTTCACGGCTCGATTTAGTTCAAGCGTTTGGGAGGCTTTGGCAGTGCCGTCGCTAAAACCACTGAAGTCCGTGGCTCACAACGTCTGCCATCAGTTCGCGAGCACACTGAACTACTGGGGCGACGATTACGGCATCAATCATCTCTTACGCAGTTGAGCTTTCCGAACTCAACGCCTCATAGCTCCTGACAGGCCGAAGTTGTTTTTCGACTCGGCTTGAACTCGATGGTTCGCCCAGTGGGTCGTCGAACTTGGACAATTCAAGAAATTTTTGGCCTGGAGACATGATCAGAATTGACAGCAACAGCATCGTAGACGCCGAATCGTTCCACTCCGTATTTGCTGCGGCGTTCGGCTTTCCGTCCTTTTACGGCCGAAACATGAACGCTTGGATCGACTGTCTTTCTGACCTGGACGATCCAGACTCGGGCATGACCATAGTGCACGTCGGCCCTGGGCAGGTGCTGCCGCTGGTCATCGAGCACGCGCAAGCCTTCAAGGTTCGCTGTCCTGCGCTGTTCTCCGCCTTGGTCGAGGGCGCGGCCTTCGTCAACTGGCGGCGCATGGAGATGGGGCGGACTCCGGTTCTCGCGCTTGCGCTTCATGCGTGAGTGGCTTAAGAGCCGAAGCAGCGTCGTGGATCAACCCGGTTCGGGCGTTGGGCCGCAGGAGAGAGCATGTCCGACATCTCTTTGATCGAAGCGACGGAGGTTTTCTCACGCCTCCGTGTAACTCACCCCGACATCGAAATTTGGCCGGATGCCGAATTCTCGAGCGACGGGTGCAACTACTACTGGCTGGTAGCGCAGAGCGATGGCGTTACGCGGATGCTTGCTTATGTTCGCTGCATGGGCGGAGGGTGCGAGCATCGTACCTATGACCTTGAGGGTGATGATCTTTGGGTTCCGGCAGGCACGGCTGCTGCCTAAGGGTTCATTGCAAGTGGGGCGTTGCTTCGCGACGCGACTTGGTTCAGGTGTCGGAGCGCGCATAGACATGACCGGCTGGTCCACGTTTGCGGACCTCTGTAAGGAGGCCTTTGGAGAGTGCCGGTTCCAGGATCGGCTTGTCCGAGAGTGCGGTGACAACCCTGACATTGCCTGGGCTGCCTTCTACCATCTGGGAGACGACAGTCTTCCTTGGCTCCATCGGCAGGTTCCTTCACTCGGCGGCGCACGGCCGATTGATCTCATCGCGTCGGGCGACTCGGATTCGGTGCGCAACTGCTTGTGGGGCTTTCCCTGTTGAACGCTTCAGCAGTTCATTCAAGCCGGCGCCGCTTCGGTTCGGCTTACGCAGGCTCTGGAGGCCGCATGGATTTCACCGGGCAAGAAGCCCGCAAGATCATCGAGTCCGCGTTCGATGGCGTGCCGCGGCCGGAGATTTCACTTCAGCAATTGGTTCTCACCGACCAGAAGGGGATGTCCGGCACCATCACCGACGAAGAGTGGCGCTTGGCGGGCACCACGCGAACCGATGCGAAGTGGCAAGACATTTCCGCCTTGGAGATCGAGCGCTGCGGCTGCCAGTTGGCTCATATGCAGGCCGATGAGTTTCGCTACTATCTCCCCGCCTACATGGTGTATTCGTTAGGCCATGCGCAGGGTTCGTTCCTGGAGAGCGACATTTGCGCTTCGGTCGTTTTCGGGCTCGCGCCAAGCAAGGATCACCCGTCATACTCGATCGGCCAGTACAGCCTGCTCGATTTGCCCAAGAGGAGGGCGGTGACGGCATTTCTTGCTTGCATGGCCAACAGTGCCGATGGCTATGATCGTGCAGGGGCGAAGCGGGCCCTCGCGTTCTGGGGACGGGGCGCGGAATAGCTCGGCCGAAACCGGTGCGCGGTTGTACTTGTCTTAAGATTCGAGACGTCACATGACCCATGTCTGGATATTCAATGGCTATGGCGCGCAGTTTCCGGCGGCCGTGTTTTCGTCTCGCGATCTCGCCGATTCCTGGATAAGGCAGAATGCGCTCAGCGGCACTCTTACCCAGTACCCGGTCGACGTTTCCGTTTTGGATTGGTCGATCCAGCAAGGCTCCTTCCGGCCCACAAAGCCCAACCATGCCACGGCGCAGTTCAAGCAGTCTTTTACTTCGGCGGCACAACCGCACGATCACTACACTGATGGCAGGACTGACGCATGAGGTTCATTCAAGCCGAAACCGCTTTGCAGAGCGGCTTGATTCAGGCGTTAGATCTCACGCGGAAAGTCCGGACTATCGCCAAGTTGTCGTGGATCCGATATGCGCAAGTACGTCTGGCTGTTGATCCTGGCCATTCCGCCCTGGGTGGCCGTGAAGCTCGACGCGCCCAAGTGGGGCGTGGTGCTGGCCGTTGCGCCTTTTTTCATCTTGGCCATGACCCTGGACGACCCCGACGAAGACCTGCTAGGCGAATCGTCCGGCGCTTTTCGCAAGGGGGCGCTCATAGCCATTGGCGTAGGCGGCCTTGTGCTGGGCGGCGTGCTGTTGATCCTGTGGCAGGTGTTCTTTTCAGGCTCGTAGGCGGCTCGACGCTGACGTCAGCGAGGGCCAGGAATTCATCCAAACCGGAGCCGCTGTAGCGGCTCGGCTTAACTCTAGGCGTTAGCGTTTATGCTGGCTATCCGCAGATCTGCTTTGGCGCTGTCACTGGCTGCCACCTCGCTGCCGGTGGGGGCGTCGGACTTTACGGTCATAGGGGTTCTGTTTTATCTGATCCCGGGCCTGCTCGTCGTTTGCGCGCTTCTCGGCTTGAGTTTCCGCCTGCCAGTCGCTTGGACCTGGAAGGCGGTTACCGCATCGATCTTCGTTCCGGCGCTGGCGTATTTGGGATGGATCACGCTCTCGCTGTTCCCGCGTCACACCGGGCTCGGCCTGGGCTGTCTCGTCCTGGTGCTGCTGGCGGCATTTCTGCTGGTCAAGCTGCTTGCGCGGCGACCGGATCCAGCGGACCGGCGCTGACGATTCGTTCGAGCCGGGCCGGACCTCGCGGGCGGGTGGCAATTCGGTGGGGTAGCGGTGCCGGGCCGAGGCGCTTCGCGCGGATCGCGTGGCGGGGAAGGCTGGGCGCACGCCGGATGATCGCTAATAATCCATTCCAGCCCAAGCCAACTCGCGGCTCGGCTTGGTTCAGGCATCAGGTCCCATGAAAACATCCGATTCCGCCGCAGCAGCGAACGAAACCATCCTCGCGCACATCGAGGCGATCGGTGGCGGCTATGTGTGGGAGTCGGAGTTTTTTGCCGTGAGTCTGATCGACACGCCCGCCACCGACAGTGAGCTCGCATCTCTCGCGGGGCTTCGTGGTGTGAATCAGATCGCGCTCAATGTTTCGAGGCTCTCGTTCCCTGCCATAGAGGCGATCGCGCGCATTCCAGGCCTGGAGTCTCTGGTTCTGTCCGGTGCCTCGCTATCCAATCAGCAGCTCCAGGCGCTGCGGGTCATCGGCCCGGAGATCGTGCTGGTGGTCGAAGAAGCCTAGTAGGCTGGCGTCCGGTTCCAGGCGGGTTGGCGATGACGATACGGGCGGTGGTGTTCGACGTGTACGGCACCCTGGTGCGCATAGGCGAGCGGCGGGCGCCGTTCCGGGCGCTGCTGACGCGGATGGAGGCGGCGGGGCGGGCGCGTCAGGCCGGCGACGCCGCTGCCATCATGAGCTGCGAGCTCGACTTGGCCGGCGCCGCTGCGCTGCTGGGCGCCGAGCTGGCCGCGCCCGAGCTGGCCGCGCTGGAGCGCGACCTACAGGACGAACTGGCGTCGGTGTGCCTATTCCCGGATACCCTGGCGGTGCTGCAGGCCCTGGCGGCGCGCGGCCTCAAGCTCGGCCTGTGCTCCAACCTGGCCGCGCCCTATGCCGCACCGGTGCTGCGCCTGCTGCCGGCGCTGGACGCCTACGCCTGGAGCTTCGAGGTCGGCGCGATCAAGCCCGAGCCGGCGATCTACGCGTACGTCTGCCGTCAGCTGGGTTGCGAGCCCGGGCAGGTGCTGATGGTCGGCGACACCCTCGAGGCCGACCTGCACGGGCCGCGCCGCTACGGCATGCGCAGCCTGCTGCTGCGTCGGGAGGGCCTCAAGGCCGGCGATGCGGCGCTCGACACGATCGCCGACCTGGGCGGCGTGCTGGCGGCGCTGGACGCGGATTGAGTGGGGTAGGGGCTGCGCGCTGGGGCAGGGCATACGGGAGGGCCAAGGCCGCCGTAGGCGGCCCTGGGATGCGCACGAACCCCATGCGCATCGCGATGGAAGCTCGACTCGCCGCACCTGCGAACCCGTACCGCCATGCAGGCCGATTTGGCCGGCGTTTCAGTTGCGCCGCGTACTCTTCATAAGTAGGACGCATCGCCGCAGGACCGCGATGCGAAGACGCGAAGCACGTCGCATTCCGCGGCGTTGCGCCGCACGGCGACGTGACGGCATTCGCAGATGCAAAACGCGTGCTGGTGTGTGATTTGCACGCACAGGGGGAATGCCATGAAGACCGTCAAATCCGTCCGGGCCGATAGGCTCGACCGCGCCTTGCGCTGGACCCTGGGACTGACCCTGATCGCAGCCGTGGCCTGGGCCTGGGCCCAAGGCGGCGCCGCCGGCCTCTAGCGCCGGGCCGGCCCATGCCGGTCGTTCCACCGCTCCGCCCCCGGCTCGCTAGCGCCGACCACGCGTCCTCGCGATCGCCCGCGAATCCGCCCTAGTCGAGATAGGCGTTGAGCGCGGCGATCATGTCGCGCCGCCGCAGCAGGAAGTCCCACAAGCTGCCGCCCAGCTGGCGCCACAGCACCGCCGAACGCACGGCCGCCAGCAGCACCGCGCGCACTTCCGCGACCACGTTGGCCTGGCCCAGGTAGTGCGGGTTGCCCTGCACCAGCACGCGCGGGCGCAGGTGGCTCAGGGTTTCCGCGTACAGCCCGCCCAGCGCGGCCAGCACGTCCGGATGGGCGCTGCCCAGGCGTTCGGCGGCGCCGGCCTGGGCGCGGATGCCGGCCTGCACGCGCTCGGCCATGGCCGAGTCGCGCACGAAACGGCGCTCCAGCTGCATCACCGCCATCGCCAGACGCGGCAGCTGCTCGTCCTTGGTGTCGCGCACGAAATAGTCGCGCAGCAGCACCAGCCCCGGGCGCAGGGCCTCGGTGCCGCCGTAGACCTGCGCCGGCGAGGCGGCGTCGATGCGGAATACCGAATCCAGCGCCGTGCCCAGCACCGCGGCATTGGCCTGGCCGGTGTCGGCGATGCGGCGGACCTGGGCCAGGGCCTGGACCAGGCCGGCGAGGGCGAGCACGCGCTCGGCAATCGCCGGGGAAGCGGGGGAGGCGCTACGGGTGGAACTCATGCGGCATTGACCTTCAAATAGTGTTCCAGCGGTGCGTCGGTGGCGGCGATCACGGCGCCGCCCAGGCAGACCTCACCGTCGTACAGCACCAGCGATTGACCGGGGGTGACCGCGCGCTGCGGGCGCGCGAAGCGCAGCTGCAGGCGGCCGTCGTCCAGCACTTCGACCTCGCAGGCCTCGTCGGGCTGGCGGTAGCGGGTCTGGGCGCTGCAGGCGAAACGCCGCGCCGGCGGCGCGCCGGCGATCCAGTGGGCGGTTTCCGACCATAGCGCCTGCGAGCGCAGCCAGCGGCTGTCGCTGCCCTGGTCCACGTACAGCACGTTGCGCGCCACGTCCTTGCCGACCACGTACCAGGGCGCCGCCTCGTAGCCGCGCACGCCGCCGATGTTCAGGCCTTCGCGCTGGCCCAGGGTGAAATAGAACACGCCGGCGTGGCTGCCGATCACCCGCCCGTCGGCGCGATCGCCGTCGACGGCGCGGATCTCGCCGGCGCGCGCGGGCAGGTAGCGCGACAGGAATTCGCGGAAATCGCGCTCGCCGATGAAGCAGATCCCGGTCGAGTCCTTCTTGGCCGCGGTCGGCAGGCCGGCGGCCTGGGCCATCGCGCGCACGTCGGTCTTGATCAGCTCGCCCAGCGGGAACCGGGTTGCGGCCAGCTGGGCCTGGCCGAGCTGGTGCAGGAAATAGCTCTGGTCCTTGCCGCGGTCGGCCGCGCGCAGCAGCCGGTGGCGGCCGCCGCTGCGGTCGACCCGGGCGTAGTGGCCGGTGGCGATGAACTCGGCGCCCAGCTCGTGGGCGGCGTCGAGGAAGTGCTTGAACTTGATCTCGCGGTTGCACAGCACGTCCGGGTTGGGCGTGCGTCCGGCCGCGTACTCGGCCAGGAAGTGGGCGAACACGCCGTCCCAGTACTCGCGCGAGAAGTCGCGAAAATGGATCGGCACGCCGAGCCGGCCGCAGACCGCGACCGCGTCGCGGCGGTCGTCCTCGGCGCGGCAGTCGCCGCTGCCGTCGTCGGCCCAGTTCTGCATGAACAAGCCCGCGATCGGCTCGCCGGCGTCGCGCAGGATCAGGGCCGCGACCGAGGAATCGACCCCGCCCGACATGCCCACCACGGTGCGTACCGAAGCCACGGCGTTCAATCCAGGTGCTGCATCAGGTCCAGCGGGTGACGGCGACCGGCCAGGAAGTCGCTGGCGGTGCGCCAGACCAGGGGGCTGCGATGGCGCGCGGACTCGGACTGGAGCTCGTCCGGGGTCAGCCAGACCGCGCGCACGATGCCTTCGTCCAGGCGCCGGCCGGGGTCGTGCGCGACCGGTACCGCGGCGAAGGCGAAGCGCAGGTAGTGACGGCCGCCGCTGCCATCGGGCTGCAACGGTGCTTTCCACTGGTAGGCACCCACGAAGCCGGTCAGGCGCACGTCCCAGCCGGTTTCCTCGCGGGTCTCGCGCAGGGCGGCGTCGGCCAGGCTCTCGTCGGGCTCGAGGTGGCCGGCGGGCTGGTTGATCACCAGGCGCCCGCCGACCGTTTCCTCGACCACCAGCAGCCGCCCGCCGTCGACCACCACCGTGGCCACGGTGATGTCCGGCTGCCAGAAGCGGCCCTCGCGGTAGCTCATCAGAACTCGTCCTTGCCCGGGGTCAGCTCGGATTCCATCAGGTCGGCCGCGCGCAGGGCGTAGTCGAGGGCGTCGTCGAGCTCCTCGGCCGGCGCGTCGGCGCGCAGCTTGACCACGAACACGGCCATGTTGCCCTGCTTGACCCAGCCGCCCATCTTGCTGGACTGGCTGTCCTCGAGCAGCTTGTTGGCCAGTTCGGCCGGGAAAGCGTCGCCTTCGGAGCGATAGGCCGGGGCCCAGACTTCGCGGACCTTGTGCTTGCCGTAGCTTTCGGTGCGCGAGATCACGAAACCCAGCTGGCTGCGGTCGTCGTCCATCTCGAACGTCAACTTGTAATCGCCATCCTCGTCCACCTCGTACTTGTAACCCAAGCCGTCCAGCTGCTTGGCGATGCGCGGGTCGGCGGCGGTCGAGTGCTTGGCCTCGTCGGCCTGGGCCTTGTTGCTGGCGGCCTGGGCGGCGGCGGGCAGCAGCAGGGCGGCGGCGAGCGCGGCGGATAGGGCCAGGGTGGTAAGGCGCATCGGGATTCCTTTCACGGAGAGGTTGGGATTGGGAACATCGCCGCCATTTTGCTTGTCACGCACTCGGGCGTCCACGGCCCACGGCCTGTCGGCCGTATAATTTCCGTATGCCCAAACAAACCGATCACGAACACAGCCATGGCGTACTGGTGGAGACGGGGAAGCCGGAAGTCGCCCGGCCGCCGCTGTATTCCGTGCTGTTGCTGAACGACGATTACACTCCGATGGACTTCGTGGTGGAGGTGCTGATGCGCTTTTTCCCCATGAACGCCGAGAAAGCGACCCAGATCATGCTCCACGTGCACACCCGCGGCCGCGGCGTCTGCGGGGTGTTCACCCGCGAGGTCGCCGAGTCCAAGGTGGCGCAGGTGAACGAATTTTCAAGGCTGCACCAGCACCCCTTGCTGTGCACGATGGAAAAGGCTTAGAACAGGTGCTGTAGCTCCGCGACGACGGGGATGGAAAAACCGCCGGCCGGCCCCAATCAAGGGTGCATACGTACTGGAGGCCCCCTCCCATGTTCAGCAAGGATCTCGAATACAGCATCGGCCAGTGCTATAAGCGCGCCCGCGAGGCGCGCCACGAGTACATGACGGTCGAACACCTGCTGCTGGCGCTCTTGGACAACCCCTCCGCCGAGGGCGTGCTCAAGGCCTGCGGCGCCGACTTCGCGCGACTGCGCAGCGACCTCGAACAGGCCATCGCGACCTCGGTGTCGGTGCTGCCAGAGGACGTCGATCGCGACACCCAGCCCACCCTGGGCTTCCAGCGCGTGCTGCAGCGCGCGGTCTACCACGTCCAGTCCTCGGGCAAGAAGGAGGTCACCGGCGCCAATGTGCTGGTGGCGATCTTCGGCGAGAAGGACTCGCACGCGGTCTACTTCCTCAACCAGCAGGACGTGGCCCGCCTGGACGTGGTCAATTACCTGTCGCACGGCATCGCCAAGCACGGCGCCGAGGACGCGGGCGGCCAGCACGAGGACGGCGAGGCCAAGCCGGCCGAGGGCGGCGAGGGCGAGGGCAAGTCCGACGCCCTGGCCGAGTTCGCGGTCAACCTCAACCAGCTCGCCCGCGACGGCCGCATCGACCCCCTGGTCGGGCGCGCCGACGAGGTCGAGCGCACCATCCAGGTGCTGTGCCGCCGGCGCAAGAACAACCCGCTCTACGTCGGCGAGGCCGGCGTGGGCAAGACCGCGATCGCCGAAGGCCTGGCCAAGCGCATCGTCGACGGCGATGTGCCGATGGTGCTGGAGAACGCCACCATCTATGCGCTGGACCTGGGCGCGCTGGTGGCCGGCACCAAGTACCGCGGCGACTTCGAAAAGCGCCTCAAGGCGGTGCTGGCGCAGCTCAAGAAGCTGCCCGACGCGGTGCTGTTCATCGATGAGATCCACACCATCATCGGCGCCGGCTCGGCCAGCGGCGGCACCATGGACGCCAGCAACCTGATCAAGCCGGCGCTGTCCTCGGGCGAGCTGCGCTGCATCGGCTCGACCACCTTCCAGGAATACCGCGGCATCTTCGAGAAGGACCGCGCGCTGGCGCGGCGCTTCCAGAAGATCGACATCGTCGAGCCGACCGTGGGCGAGACCTTCGAGATCCTGCAGGGCCTCAAGCCCAAGTACGAAGCGCATCACGGCGTGACCTACGCCGACGAGGCGCTGCAGGCCGCGGTCGACCTGTCGGTCAAGCACATCGGCGATCGTTTGCTGCCGGACAAGGCCATCGACGTGATCGACGAGGCCGGCGCGCGCCAGCGCCTGCTGCCGGAGAACGTGCGCAAGAGCCTGATCGACATCGAAGAGATCGAGACCATCGTGGCCAAGATGGCGCGCATCCCGACCAAGCAGGTGTCGGCCAGCGACAAGGACGTGCTGCGCAACCTCGAGCGCAACCTCAAGATGGTGATCTTCGGCCAGGATCCGGCCATCGATACCCTGACCGCGGCGATCAAGCTCGCGCGCTCGGGCCTGGGCAATCCGGACAAGCCGATCGGCAATTTCCTGTTCGCCGGCCCCACCGGCGTGGGCAAGACCGAGGTCACCAAGCAGCTCGCCCTGCAGCTGGGCATCGAGCTGGTGCGCTTCGACATGTCCGAATACATGGAGCCGCATTCGGTCAGCCGCCTGATCGGCGCGCCTCCGGGCTACGTCGGTTTCGACCAGGGCGGCCTGCTGACCGAGAAGATCGTCAAGACCCCGCACTGCGTGCTGCTGCTGGACGAGGTCGAGAAGGCGCATCCGGACATCTTCAACATCCTGTTGCAGGTCATGGACCGCGGCACCCTGACCGACACCAACGGTCGCGAGGCCAACTTCAAGAACGTGATCCTGGTGATGACCACCAACGCCGGCGCGGCGCAGGCGGCGCGGCGCACGATCGGCTTCACCCAGCAGGACCATTCGACCGACGCCATGGAAGTGATCCGGCGCAGCTTCACCCCGGAATTCCGCAACCGCCTCGACGCGGTGGTGCAGTTCCAGGCGCTGGGCTTCGATCACATCCTGCGCGTGGTCGACAAGTTCCTGATCGAACTGGAAGCCCAGCTGCACGAGAAGAACGTCAGCCTGAGCGCGACCCCGACCGCGCGCGACTGGCTGGCTCAGCACGGCTTCGATCCGCTGATGGGCGCCCGCCCGATGGCGCGCGTGATCCAGGACAAGATCAAGCGCCCGCTCGCGGACGAGCTGCTGTTCGGCAAGCTGGTCGGCGGCGGCCGCGTCAGCATCGACGTCAAGAACGACGAGCTGGTGGTCGAGGCCCAGGCCGAGCCGGAGAAGCTGTTGCCGGTTACGGTGTGAGCGCCGGCGTCGCGTCGATCGGCGACGCTAAGCGATACGAAACAGGCGGCCCTCGGGCCGCCTGTTTTCGTTGAGGGGTTGGATTGCCGCGCTAGGTCAGGGCCCGTTCGTGGTGAGCCTGACGAGCCATGGATGGGTTGCCTGCTGAGGGAGGGCAAATCCCCCTCGATCCCCTTTTTCAAAGGGGAAGGACCGGCGGCTAGCGTCAGGCAGGGGGAGAAACGGCGGTATGCATCGTTCCAGCCCGGGCGGAGCGCCTGCGCAGCTCAGCGTGTCGGCGCGGGCCCATCTGCGCCAGCCTTTCGGGCCGGCGCGGATTCGTGACGGGCGCCGCTTCCGCGATCGCGGCGAACGCTTACGCCTCCGCTCAGCGGCGCTTGTTGTAGCGCGCGTAGGCGGCCTCGTCGATGCGCTCGACCGCGGTCACCTTGCAATCGTCCTTGTTGAGCTTGACGCGGGTGCCGCTGGGGCAGATCCGGCCGCTCTGGCCGTCGGCGGCGACGTCGAAGCGGGTCGCCATCTGCAGCCCGTCGCAGGAACTGGAGACGCTGAGGCGGTAGTAGCTGCCGCCGTCGGCGACCAGCACGTACTGACTGCCGAAGCGCGATACCTGCTGGGAGCCGCTGAGCTCCACGCAGTCCTGCACGGCTTCGCCGGCCAGGGCTTGCGCGCTCAGGGCGCACAGGCCGAACGCGAGCGACAGGGCAAGTCGGTGGGGGTGGCGCATGGCATCTCTCCTGATGGGAACGGGGCGTGATTAAGCTAGTGGTGCGCGGCTCGTACCGAATCTGGAGGAAGTCGCCATGACCTCCGGCACCATGGGCCTTGGCCCATGCCCGATTCCGAACGAAGCGCATGCTGCGCTGCCCACGCTGCGTCCCGCGTCTTGCGACGCAAGGCGTTTGCGACGGTCCGCGGCCTGGCCGGCGCGAATCGGCGCAGACGCCGACGAATCCGCAGCGGCGGTTTGCGCAGCGAGCCCAGCTGCGCAAGGCGCAAGCGATCGCGACGAGCGCCCGCATGGGAGTTCGGCCATCGCCGCGCACCTGCTCAGGTGCGGCATGCGGGTATGGATGCACGGACGCGCGATTGGGTTGCAGGCGGGCGCGCCGTCGGTCCGCTGCTTGCGTGCGCGGCGATCGACGGTGCCGATCCCAGGCCCAAGCGTTTACGCGTTGAGATATCCGTCCGCAGGCTGGTGCGCGTCGTGCCGCTGCGCGCGCCCTCGTCGCATCGACAGCAGCGACGCGTGCGGGGCGAGCGGCGGACGATGGGCGCGCTCCGGCGCGCCGACCGGAGCTGGACGGCATGCGGCCGCTGCGTGCGTATCCGGCATGGCACGCATCGCATCGCGGATGGGGCGCATGGCGGGAGGTCGGTCGTCGGCTGCCGTCGGCAGCCAGGGCGACGCGCACGCCAAGCTCGTATGCGCGCTTGCCTTGCGGGTGCCAGGGCTGCCGTCGGACCGGCAGAGCCTGCTGGGGCTCGCCTGGCTGGATCGGCATCGCTCGCCTGGCCGCTACGGGATCCATAGTGCGACGCGCTGCCGCCATCGGCAGGGGGCGGCCAGTTACGGCCGCGCCGCGATAAGAGCGGGCGCAATGCCGCCTCGGCCGGCTCGGACCCTCAGAACGAAAAAAGCGGCCAATGGCCGCTTTTTTCAATCGGTTACCGCAATTACTTCATGCGGTAGGTGATGCGTCCCTTGGTCAGGTCGTAGGGCGTCATTTCGACCTTGACCTTGTCGCCGGTGAGGATGCGGATGTAGTTCTTGCGCATCCGCCCCGAAATGTGGGCGATGATCTCGTGCCCGTTTTCGAGGCGCACGCGGAACATGGTGTTCGGAAGGGTTTCCGCCACCGTGCCCTCGAATTCGATCACGTCGTCTTTTGCCATGTGTTTCCTGGATGAGGAAGAACGGGCGTTTCGCGCCCGCGAAGCCCGGCATTGTGCCACGCCGGGGGCGGCGGCGCAAAAATAATGTTAATCGGCGTCCCGATGCGCCGTGGCGGGCGCTGCGGCCTCAGGGAGGTCGGCCAGTTCGCTGGCGGGTCGATCGCCGAACGCGGCGGTCCAGGGGCCGGGCGCCACGTCGGCGGCGCTGAGTTCGGCCACCGCCGCCAGGAAGCGCGCGCGAGGCCAGAGTTCGGCGCCCAGGCTGAGCAGGTGCTCGTTCTCCACCTGGGCGTCCAGCAGCGGCCAGCCCCAGGCGTGCAGGCGCCGCGCCAGAGCCGCCAGGGCGACCTTGGAGCCGCCCGATTGCAGCGAGACCATGCTCTCGCCATAGAACATGCGCCCGATCGCGACGCCGTAGATGCCGCCGGCCAGGCGCGCGCCGTCGTAGACCTCGACCGAATGGGCGTGGCCCAGATGGTGGAGCTGCAGATAGGCCGCGCGCATCTCGTCGGTGATCCAGGTGCCGTCCTGGCCCGGGCGCGGCATGCATGCGCAGGCCTCGACGACCTGGTCGAAGGCGGTGTCGGCGCGCACGCGCCAGCCGCTGCGCCGCAATCGGCGGCGGAACTTCGAGGACAGGCGCACGCCGTCGCTGCGGAACACGGTGCGCGGATCCGGGCTCCACCACAGGATCGGCTGGCCCTCGGAGTACCAGGGAAACACGCCGTGCCGGTAGGCATTGAGCAGCCGCGCCGGCGACAGATCGCCGCCGACCGCGAGCAGGCCGTCCGGACGGCGCAGGGCGCGCTCGGCGGGCGGGAACGGCGCGTCGGGATCGGCGGGCAGCAGCGCGGGCAGGGGATTCATCGCCGGGATGATCGCCGAGTTCGGCCGCGGCTGCAGCCGCCGCCGGCGACGATGCGGATCAATCGTTCTGCTTGAACGGGCCATGCGCGGCCAGGGTGCGCGCGTAGTCGCGGATCGAAGCGCGCTCGTCGCGGCACCACGGGGCCAGCGCGGCGCGGAAGCCTTCGTGGGCGATCCAGTGGCGGCTGCGCACGAAGCGGGGCAGGAAGCCGCGCGCGAGTTTGTGCTCGCCCTGGGCGCCGGGTTCGAAGCAGTGCAAGCCTTCGCGCAGGCAATAGTCGATGCCCTGGTAGTAACAGGTCTCGAAGTGCAGCCCGGGCAGCGCCCGCTCGGCGCCCCAGTAGCGGCCGTACAGGGTGTCGCCGCCGCGCAGGCACAGCGCGCCGGCGATCGCGCGGCCGTCCAGTTCGGCCAGGAAGATCACCAGCGCGCGCGGCATCTCGTGCGCCAGATGGCGCAGGAAGTCCAGGGTCAGGGCCGGATGGTTGCCGTAGTCGGCGAAGGTGCGCAGGTAGAAGCCGTGCATCAGCGCCAGCTCGGCCTCGCCGGCGTCGGCGCCCTCGACGACGCGGAAGCGCACCCCGGCGCGCGCGACCTTGGCGCGCTCCTGGCGGATGTTCTTGCGGTGCTTGTGGTCGAACGCGGCCAGGAAGCCGTCGAAGTCGCGCCAGGCCGGGCCGTCGGCGCCGATCGGATTGCGCCAGTGGTATTGGACGTCGCTGCGTTGCAGCCAGTCCGCGTCGAACAGCGTGTCCTCGTCTTCGGTATGGAAGTTCACGTGCGCCGAGGACAGCCCCTGGCGTTCGGCCAGCGCGCGCATGGCCTCGACCAGCAGACCGCGCTCGGCCGGATCGCGCGCGAGCAGGCGCGGACCGGTCACTGGCGAGTAGGGCACCGCGCACAGCCACTTCGGAAAGTAGTCCAGGCCGTGCTGCGCGTAGGCATGGGCCCAGGCGTGGTCGAACACGAACTCGCCGTGGGAGTTGTCCTTGAGGTAGGCCGGCGCCGCCGCGATCAGTTGCTCGCCGCGCCATAGGCTCAGGTGCTGTGGGGTCCAGCCCCAGTCTTCGCGCAGGCAGCCATGCCGCTCCAGCCCGGACAGGAAGGCGTGGGCGAGGAAGGGGTTGCGACCGTCGTGGAGCGCGTCCCACTGCGCGGGCGCCAGCTCGGACAGATCGCCCAGCAGGCGCGCGCGGATCGGCTCAGCCGCCGCGTCGGTAGACATCGGGGTCGTGGCGCTGCATGTGGAGCTCGGGCTGGCTCAGGGCGTCGAAGCCCAGGCCCGCATACAGACGGTGCATGTCGCGCGTGACCAGGTGCCAGCGGCGCAGGCCCTGCAGGCGCGCGTCGTCCATCGCTGCGCGCACGATCGCACGGCCGTAGCCGCGGCCGCGTTGCGACTCCAGTACGAACACGTCGGCGAGGTAGGCGAAGGTGGCCCGGTCGCTGACCGCGCGCGCGAACGCGACCAGTTCGCCGTCGAGGTAGCCGCGGTAGCACAGCGAGTGCTCCAGGGCGCGGCGCAGGGTTTGCGCGGGAATGCCGGCGGCCCAATAGGACTGCCCGATGAATTCGTGGATGCGCGCGAAGTCCTGGTCCGAGCAGGGGCCGTCGCGGTCGTCGCGGATCTGCAGTGCGGGAGTTGTCGTCATCAGCGTTTGATCGTGAACGGTATGAGCATGCCCACCGGCCGGCCGTCGTCGGCGTTGCAGGGAAGGCCGGCCGACGGCAGGCGCTGGACCAGGGACTGCAATTGCGGCAGCAGCGCTTCGCGCTCGATGCCCTCGTCGGCCTGCACGATCTCGACGCGGTTGGGGCAGGTGTAGACCCCCGCGCGCACCGACAGCGGGCGACCCGCCGCTTCCTTGCGCACGATCTGCTCCGCCAGCGGCTGCAGGCGTTGCTGGAGCAGTGCCCGCAGCGCTTGCCCGAAGGCCACGATCGCCTGCTGCTCTGCCGGCGATGCCTGGGCGACTTTAAGCGTGGCGACGGACTGGGCCAGGTTCGTCTCCGGATAACCGGAGGCGACCAGCTGGCGGTAGGCCTGCGCGTAGTCGGCCGGCACCCCGCTGCCCAGCGCGTAGAACAGCGCCAGATAGCGCGCGGCCTGGCTATCGCCGCGCTTGGCCGCGGCGCTCAGATAGGCCGCGGCCGTGGCCTGCTTGGGCGCGCTCATGCCGTCGCCGTCGAGCACGCAGGCGGCCCAGAAGCCGCCGATCTTGCGCTGAGAAACTTTGTCGCCGCGTTCGGCGGCCGCGAGCGTGCTTTCGTAGCCGGCGATCAACGAGCCGAAGCTGCTCTTGTCGCTGTAGATGTATTGCCGCGCCGCGTCGCCGGCGTTCTTGCGCCGCTGCGCGAGCTCGGCGCGATCCAGGCAGAACAAGCCCGGTTCGCGCGCGATTGCGTCGGGCGCGATCGCCAGCGCCAGCAGCCACCCCACCGCCGCGAGCGCGCCGCGCACGCTCAGGCGTCCTTGTCGAGGAACTTCTCTGCGTCCAGCGCCGCCATGCAGCCGAAGCCGGCCGAGGTGATCGCCTGGCGGTAGACCTGGTCGGCGACGTCGCCGGCGGCGAACACGCCCTCGACCGAGGTCTGGGTGGCGTTGCCGTCCAGGCCGGTCTTGATGGTCAGGTAGCCGTTCTTCATCTCGAGTTGGCCCTCGAACAGGGTGGTGTTCGGGGTATGGCCGATGGCGACGAAGAAGCCGTGGATCGCCAGCTCGCGCACCGAATCGTCCTGCACCGACTTCACCCGCAGGCCGGTCACGCCGGCGTCGTTGCCCAGCACTTCCTCGACCACGTGGTGCCACACCGGCTCGATCTTGCCGGCCTGGATCTTGGCGTGCAGCTTGTCCTGCATGATCTTCTCGGCGCGCAGGGTGTCGCGGCGGTGGACCAGGTAGACCTTGCGCGCGATGTTGGACAGGTACAGCGCTTCCTCGACCGCGGTGTTGCCGCCGCCGATCACCGCCACGTCCTGGTCCTTGTAGAAGAAACCGTCGCAGGTCGCGCAGGCGGACACGCCGCGGCCCTTGTATTCCTCTTCCGAGGGCAGGCCCAGGTACTTGGCGGTGGCGCCGGTGGCGATGATCAGGGCGTCGGCGGTGTACTCGCCGCTGTCGCCGGTGAGGCGGAACGGACGCTTGGACAGATCGGCGCTGTGGATGTGGTCGAACACCACCTCGGTGTCGAAGCGTTCGGCATGCGATTGCATGCGCGCCATCAGGTCCGGCCCCATCAGGCCGTGGGCGTCGCCGGGCCAGTTGTCGACCTCGGTCGTGGTCATCAGCTGGCCGCCCTGCTGCAGGCCGGTGATGACCAGCGGTTTGAGGTTGGCGCGGGCGGCGTAGACGGCGGCGGTCCAGCCGGCGGGGCCGGAACCGAGGATGACGACGCGGGAGTGCTTCGAAGGGGTCATGTATATAATCGCGGGCTATGGGACGCGCGTTCGCGCGATGTGTCTCCGGCACGCGAGCCGTACGCCAGCGTGTTGAAGATGCGGTTGACGCCATAGCTTGGCGGCGACGTCTCGGCAACACAAGGCGCGCGCCGCGGACGCAATGTTGCACGGCTCGCGATCCGGCCCCTCCGCCGCAGCACATGGCTGGGCGCGCAGCGCATGCGGCGTTTTCCGATCCACCGGTTCCGATCCCACCGGAGAGCATGGCGATGCGCATCGGCGTACCCAAGGAAACCAAGACCCTGGAAGGGCGCGTGGCCCTGGTCCCGGCCGCCGCCGGCGACCTGGTCAAGCGCGGCCACGAGGTCTGGCTGGAAACGCAGGCCGGCGTCAAAAGCGGCTTCAAGGACCTCGACTACACCCGCCTGGGCGTCAGGATCGCGCCGGACGCCGCCGCCCTGTACGAGCAGGGCGAGCTGATCGTGAAGGTCAAGGAGCCGATCGCCGGCGATCTGCGGCACCTGCGCAAGGACCACCTGCTGTTCTGCTACCTGCACCTGGCCGCCGAGCCGGTGCTGACCAGGCAGTTGCTGGACATCGGCCTGACCGGCGTCGCCTTCGAGACCGTGGAGCTGCCCAACGGCGACCTGCCGCTGCTGGCGCCGATGTCGATCATCGCCGGCAAGATCGGCGTCCAGGTCGGCACCCACCTGTTGCACCAGCCCATGAACGGCAAGGGCAAGCTGCTGGGCGGCCTGCCGTCCACCGAGCGCGGCAAGGTCGTGGTGTTCGGCGCGGGCCAGGCCGGCGGCGCTTCGGCGGCCCTGGCCGCGGCCGGCGGCTCCAACGTGACCGTGTTCGAAATGCGCCAGGACCGCATGGACCAGATGATGCGCCTGGGCAATAACGTCACCGCGCTGTTCCCCTACGACGACGTGGTGACGCGCGAAGTCGCCTCCGCCGACCTGGTGATCGGCGCGGTGCTGGTGACCGGCGCGCGCGCGCCGCACGTGCTGACCCGCGACATGCTCAAGGGCATGGAAGACGGCAGCGTGGTGGTCGACATCTCGATCGACCAGGGCGGTTGCTTCGAGACCTCGCGCCCGACCACCTGGAAGGAGCCGACCTATGTGGAGGAGGGCGTGACCCACTTCTGCGTGACCAACATGCCCGGCGCGGTGCCGCAGACCTCGTCGCAGGCGATCTGCGCGGCGATCCTGCCCTGGGTCAACAAGCTGGCCGGCGGCGACTGGCGCGGCAACCAGGCGCTGGTGCGCGGCATCAATGTCGAAGGCGGCCGGTTGGTGCATCCTGCGCTGCAGGGCATGAAGCTGTAACGTGGCGTCCGGGCCTTCCGCGAGGGAGGCCGGCCCGGCCGTCGTCCCGCCGGGACGACGGCGAGGCGCCCCGCGGCGCCCGCGGATCCCCGCTACGGCGGGGATCTTGCTGTGAATTGGCTGTTATTTCGGTCTGTTCCGCCGTATATTCAATAACTAACGGAATCTAGCTCAGGCAGAACATCACGGTGGCGCAAGCTCCCTCCGCAAGCCGCAAGAAGGCCGCCCCGGCCAAGGAAAAGGCGCCGCCTTCGCCGCGTCGGCAGCGGCTGGTGCGCGATATCGCGCTGATCCTGATCGCGCCGCTGCTGCTGTACCTGTTGGCCAGCCTGCTGTCGTTCTCGCCGCAGGACCCGGGCTGGTCGCATTCGGGCTCGATCACCGCGCCGCTGCACAACCTGGGCGGGCGCGTCGGCGCCTGGACCGCCGACGTGCTGCTGTACCTGTGCGGTTACGTCGCCTTCCTGCTGCCGCTGATGCTGGGCGCGATCGCCTGGATCGCCCTGTTCGGCATGGACAGCGACGGCGATGGCGACGCCGACCTCGGCCCGGCGCTGCGCCTGGTCGGCATCGTCGGCTTCCTGGTCTCGGCCACCGGCCTGCTGCAGCTGCGTTTCGGCCCGGCCGTCGATTTCTCCGCCGGCAGCGGCGGCATCCTCGGCCAACTGGTCGGGCGTTCGCTGTACTCCGGCTTCGGCCCGGTCGGCGGCAACCTGTTCCTGCTGGCGCTGCTGCTGATCTCGCTGACCCTGGCCACCGGCATTTCCTGGCTGGCGGTGATGGACAAGATCGGCCAGTGGGCGATGGCCCTGGGCCCGTTGCTGAGCAAGCTGTTCCGGCGCGGCAGCCAGCAGGCGACCGAGTGGCGCCAGACCCAGGTCATGCGCGAGGAGCGCGAGGAAGCGCGCAAGGTCGACACCGAACTGCGCGCCAAGCGCGAGAAGGTCCGGATCGAACCGCCGCCGGCCCCGGTGGTGGAGAAGAGCGAGCGCGCCAAGCGCGAGCAGCAGATCCCGCTGTTCCACGTCGGCGACGGCACCGGTATTCCGCCGCTGGCCCTGCTGGACGATCCCAAGCCGCAGCCCAAGGGCTACAGCGAAGAGACCCTGGAAACCCTGTCGCGGCAGATCGAATTCAAGCTCAAGGACTTCCGCATCGACGCCCAGGTGGTCGGCGCCTATCCGGGCCCGGTCATCACCCGTTTCGAGGTCCAGCCCGCGCCCGGCGTCAAGGTCAGCCAGATCAGCTCGCTGGACAAGGACATCGCGCGTGGTCTGTCGGTGAAATCGGTGCGCGTGGTCGACGTGATTCCCGGCAAGTCGGTGATCGGCCTGGAAACGCCGAACACCACCCGCGAGATGATCTTCCTGTCCGAGCTGCTGCGCTCCAAGGAATACGACAAGTCCGGCAGCCCGCTGACCCTGGCCCTGGGCAAGGACATCGCCGGCCGCCCGACCGTGGCCGATCTGGCGCGCATGCCGCACCTGCTGGTCGCCGGCACCACCGGTTCGGGCAAGTCGGTCGCGGTCAACGCGATGGTGCTGAGCCTGCTGTACAAGGCTTCCGCGAAGGAACTGCGGATGCTGATGATCGACCCCAAGATGCTGGAGCTGTCGGTCTATCAGGGCATCCCGCACCTGCTGGCGCCGGTGGTCACCGACATGAAGGAGGCCGCCAACGGCCTGCGCTGGTGCGTGGCCGAGATGGAGCGCCGCTACAAGCTGATGTCGATGGTCGGCGTGCGCAACCTGGCCGGCTTCAACAAGAAGGTCCGCGACGCCGAGGAAGCGGGCCAGCCGATGATGGACCCGCTGTTCAAGCCCAATGCCGAGCTCGGCGAGGCCCCGCGTCCGCTGGAGACGCTGCCCTTCATCGTCATCTTCATCGACGAATTCGCCGACATGATGATGATCGTCGGCAAGAAGGTCGAAGAACTGATCGCGCGCCTGGCGCAGAAGGCGCGCGCGGCCGGCATCCACCTGATCCTGGCCACCCAGCGGCCGTCGGTGGACGTGATCACCGGCCTGATCAAGGCCAACATCCCGACCCGCATCGCGTTCCAGGTTTCCAGCAAGATCGACTCGCGCACCATCCTCGACCAGTCCGGCGCCGAGACCCTGCTGGGCCACGGCGACATGCTCTATCTGCCGCCGGGCACGGCCATGCCCGAGCGCGTGCACGGCGCCTTCGTCTCCGACGAGGAAGTGCACCGCGTGGTCGAGCATCTCAAGCAGATCGGCGGCGGCCCGGACTACATCGAGGGCGTGCTGGACGAGGTCCAGACCCTGGGCGACGGCATCGTGGTCGGCGCCACCGGCCTGCCCGAGAGCGGCGGCGGCGGCGACGAGTCCGATCCGCTCTACGACGAGGCCGTGCGCATCGTCACCGAGACCCGCCGTGCCTCGATCTCCGGCGTGCAGCGCCGGCTCAAGATCGGCTACAACCGCGCCGCCCGCCTGATCGAGGCGATGGAGGCGGCCGGCATCGTCACCGCCCCCGAGCACAACGGCGACCGCAGCGTGCTGGCGCCGCCGCCGCCGAAGTAGGGCCGCGCCGCGCCGAAGCCGGCCGCGGGCCGACGGGCGGCAGGCGCCGGACTGGCGGCTGTCACAACGACGCCCTAAGCTGGACCGCAGGGGGGGATACGCGGTTCGGACTCGGGGGATGGCCGCATGGCCTGGAATTCGAGCAGGACGGGCGTCGCGATCGCGGCGTTCTGGGTGATCGTCTGTGTTTCGCCATCGTCGCCGGCCCAGGAATGGGTGCGTTGGCGCAATACGCCTTCGCTGTTGGACCAGGATCCGGCCAAGCGGCTGCCGCCGCAGGCGCAGGCGCCGCAGGCGCGCGAGACCGAGCGGGCGCCGGAGCCGGTGGCCGAATCCCAGGCGGTGCCGCCGCGCGTGCCGCGTGCGGATCCGAGTGCGGATCCGATTCCCGTCGCGGGCGCGCCGGTGCCCGCCGCAGCGGTCGCGCCCAGCGCCGGTTCCGCTCCGCTTTCGCCTACCGTCGCCGGGCTCGCGCGGACTTCCCCAGCGCCGGTCGCCGTTGCGGTCGTCGCGCCGGTGCCGATGTCCGCGGTCGCACCCAAGCATGGCGCGCCCGCCATCACCGTGCCCGCGGCGGCCGACGCCGTCGCGTTGGAGATCGTGCCCTTGGGCGTGGACGAGGCGCCGCTCGCCTCGGCGAGCGCAGGCGCTCCATCGGCATCGGCGGCGCCCATAACGTCCGTACCGGCCTTGGCCCGGCTCGAACCCGCAAGGGCCGCGCCGCGCGCGAGCGGCGCCTACGTGACCGTGGGCAGCGACAGCGACGCCACCCTGGTCGCGGCCGCGCCGCAGGTGTATTCCTGCGACGAGTCCGGACGCTGCGAACACCTGGAGAGCGAGCTGCCCAGCGTCGGCCTGCAGACCGGGCCCGGCGTCGAGAACGCGCCGCATCGCCAGATCGAGCCGGAGATCAAGCGCAGCACGCTGCGCGGGTTCTGAGCGCTGCCGACCTGTGCGCGGCGCTCACGCCGCCATCGCGGGACTGAACCCCGCGTGTGCTTTCGCGCGATACTGGCGCATTGCGCAGCACCTATTCAGTTTGCTCGCGGCAGACTCGCCGCAGCACGTCTTTCCGGAGCGATCGATCGCATGAGCCAGTCCGTTCTCCCCGCCGCCCGGCATGCCGCGCGCGCCGTCCTGGTCGCCGCCACGCTGTTCGCCGGCACCTTGTTCGCCGCCGGCGCCGCCACCGCCGCTGCGCGGGACGATCTCAACAGCTTCACCCGCGGCCTCAAGGGCCTGGAAGGGCAGTTCACCCAGCAGGTGTTCGACGCCAACGGCAAGCGCAAGGAAACCTCCAGCGGCAAGCTCGCGCTGTCGGCGCCGCGCCTGTTCCGCTGGGAGTACGTGAAGCCGTACCCGCAGCTGATCGTCGCCGACGGCAACAAGGTCTGGGTGCACGATCCCGACCTGCAGCAGGTCACCGTGCGTCCGCAGGGCGCCGAGGAACAGAACAGCCCGCTGTCGGCCCTGATCGATCCGGCCAAGCTCGACGCCCAGTTCGTGGTCAAGGACGCCGGCAAGGCCGGCGGCCTGAGCTGGTTGTCGCTGGCGCCCAAGGGCAATGCCGAAGCCAACTTCCGCACCGCCAAGCTCGGCTTCGACGCCAGCGGCCTGGCCCAGATGCAGGTGGTCGACAGCCTGGGCCAGCGCACCGAGATCGTCTTCAGCGGCTGGAAGCGCAATCCCGCCTTCGCCGCCGGCAAGTTCAAGTTCGTGCCGCCGGCCGGCACCGACGTGATCGGCGAGCGCTAAGCCGTCGCGCGGCGCGGTTGCGGCACGCCGCGGCCGCGCAGCAACTCAGGGCGCCTGCCGCGCAAGGCTTTGCTTGCGCAACGAACGGGCGGTGAGCGGCTGCTCGCCGCGCGCCCGCGCTCAAGGTGTCAGCGGCTTCTCGTAGCGGATCGTGGTCAGGCCGCAGTTCCATTTCCGATCGGGGTAGCGCGCGACCTCGCGATAGCCCAGGGCCAGGAACAGGGCCTGGCTCTCGAGGTTGAAGGTATCCGTCTCCAGGCCCGCCAGCGCGATGCCCTGTGCGCGCATGCCGGCTTCGGCGGCCAGCACCAGGCGGCGCGCGATGCCGCGGCGGCGATGGCGCCGCGTCACGTGCAGGGCTTCGACGGAGCCCGCGCTCGCGTGCAGCAGGCCGGCGACGCGGCCGTCGCATTCGGCGATCAGGAAGGCCGCGCCATGCGCGTCGACGTAGCCTTCGGCGACGCGGTCGCGGCGGTAGCGCCGGATCGCGGCCGCGCTGAGCTGCGGCTGCCAGGTGTGCAGGAAGGTTTCCTCCAGCAGCGCCAGCGCGGCGGCGCGGTCGTCGGGCCGCCAGGCGCGCAGGGCAGGGGCGTCCATCGCCGGGTCCGTTCGCGGGGCCGCATCGTGCATCTGGTCGCGCGCGGCCGCCTCGGCTGCGCGCATGCGCGCGAACACGATGGGCCCGGACCGGCTCACGGAATCGCTCAGGGCGCGTTGACCGGGAACCACTGCGCGCGGCGCAGCCAGCCGGCGAGGAAGCGCGTGAGCACCGGATGCTGCGCCGCCAGCAGACGGTAATAGTCGATCCGGCCCTGGCGGTAGCGCGCGTACAGCGTGCGCTGGTCGGCGGCCTCCAGCGCGGCCAGCGAGTCGTGGCCGAACACGCCGTCCACCGCCACCGGCGCGCCGAGCAGGCGCTGGATCAGGAACACCGCGTGCACGCCGGCGTTGACGTAGAAGTCGAACAGGTCCTCGGCCAGGCATTGCAGCTGGATTTGGTCGCAGCGCAGCGCGTCCCAGTACAAGGCGCGGTAGAGGACGCCGGCCTGCTCGTCGCTGAGCGCCTGCAGGTTGGCCAGGGTCGGGGCCAGGTTCAACACCCGCTCGGCGTAGGTCTGGAAGGTGCGCAGGGTGATGCCCTTGTTGGTCGCGCCGCCGGGGTCGTTGGGGTCGTCGACGTAGCCGCCTTCGAAGCGCAGCAGTTGCGGAAAATACAGATCGAAGTTGGCCATGCGCAGGGATCCGGTCCGGTTGGGCGCGCACTCGCGCCGGGCGGCGCGGTTGCCGGCCCGGTAATGCCAACGCGCGGGCGCGGCGGCTGTGAGGGGCGCCGGGCAAGGCCTTGCGCATCAAGGCCTTGGGAGCGCTTTGGAGGCCGCATCGACACGAACTTGCTATCGTGTCGGTCGACACCGCCGTACGAACCGACCCACACGTGGCCCGCCGAAACTCCCGCCGTTCCGAGGACGAACCCGACCTGCTCAGCGTCGACCGCGAGGGCCTGCGCCCGCTGGCCGAACGCATGCGCCCGCGCAGCCTGGACGACATGGTCGGCCAGCGTCGGCTGGTCGCGCCCGGCACCGCGCTGCGTCGCGCGGTCGAGTCCGGGCACGTGCATTCGATGATCCTGTGGGGCCCGCCGGGTTGCGGCAAGACCACCCTGGCCCTGTTGCTGGCGCGCTATTCCGACGCCGAGTTCCGCGCCATCTCGGCGGTGCTGTCCGGCCTGCCGGAGGTGCGCCAAGTCCTGGCCGAGGCCGCGCACCGCTTCGCCGAGGGGCGCCGCACGGTGCTGTTCGTCGACGAGGTCCACCGCTTCAACAAGGCCCAGCAGGACGCCTTCCTGCCGCATATCGAGCGCGGCACCATCCTGTTCGTCGGCGCCACCACCGAAAACCCCTCGTTCGAACTCAACTCGGCGCTGCTCTCGCGCTGCCGCGTGCACGTGATGGAGGCGGTGTCGGCCGACGACATCGCGCTGGCGCTGCGGCATGCGCTGGACGACGAGGAGCGCGGCCTGGGCGGGCAGGGCATCGCGGTCGACGACGGGCTGCTGATGCAGATCGCCGGCGCCGCCGACGGCGACGTGCGCCGCGGCCTGACCCTGCTGGAAATCGCCGCCGAACTGGCCGCCGACGAAGGCGGCCGCATCACCGAGGCCAGTCTGGCCCAGGTGTTGGCCGACCGCACCCGCCGCTTCGACAAGGGCGGCGAGCAGTTCTACGACCAGATCTCGGCGCTGCACAAATCCGTGCGCAGCTCCAATCCCGATGCCGCCGTGTACTGGCTCGCGCGCATGCTCGACGGCGGCTGCGACCCGGCCTATCTGGCACGGCGCCTGACCCGGATGGCGGTCGAGGACATCGGCCTGGCCGATCCGCGCGCCCTGCAGATGGCGCTGGAAGCCTGGGACACCTACGACCGCCTCGGCAGCCCGGAAGGCGAACTGGCGTTCGCGCAGCTGGCGATCTACCTGGCCAGCACCGCTAAATCCAATGCCGCCTACGCGGCCTACAACGCTGCCCGCAGCGACGTCGCCGAGTTCGGCACCCAGGCGGTGCCGCTGCACCTGCGCAACGCGCCGACCAAGCTGATGAAGCAGCTCGGCTACGCCCGGGGCTACGAGTACGACCACGACGCCGAAGGCGGGATCGCGCTGGACCAGACCGGCTTCCCGGACGAGATGGGCGAGCGGGTCTACTACCGGCCGGTGGAGCGCGGGCTGGAGATCAAGCTCAAGGACAAACTCGACCGCCTGCGCGCGGCGCGCGCCAAGGCGCGCGGCGACGGCTAGCGCGATCGTACGCAGGGAGAACCGCCGCATGCCTTACGCTTTTCTCGCCATCGGCCTGGGCGCCGCGCTCGGCGCCTGGGCGCGCTGGGGCCTGTCGCTGTGGCTCAATCCGCTCGCCGCCTCGCTGCCGCTGGGCACGCTCGCGGCCAACCTGATCGGCGGCTACGGCGTGGGCCTGGCGGTGGCCTGGTTCGACGCGCATGCCCCGATCGCGCCGGAGTGGCGATTGTTCGCGATCACCGGGCTGCTCGGCGGGCTGACCACCTTCTCGACCTTCTCGGCCGAAGTCACCCAGCAATTGCTGCGCCAGCAGTACGGCTGGGCCGCGGCGACCGCGGCGCTGCATCTGTTCGGCTCGCTGGCGATGACGGCGCTGGGGATGGCGACGGTGCGCGCCTGGGGTGGGGGGAGCTGAGCGTTGGAGTGTCGCAAATGATATTGCGAAATAACTTTAATTATGTCTAATAAGACATTGAAATATAAATAATAAATTAAGAAGAATGCCCGTCGGGAAATTAGCAGCGTTTCGACACTGAAACGACAAGCTGAACCATCGCGCATGCGTGGAGATCTTCAGGCCAATCAATCGCCTGCGTAAGCCAGGCGCAATCGCGTCGGGTCGCCACGCGCTGGTGTGTGTTGCATCGCTGCAAGCTTTCGTGTGCCTACGCCGCTTGAAGGTAGCTGCGCAATTTCTGTGCATGCGATGCGCCGATCTCCGAGCCCCGCCCAGCGGGCGATCGCGCCGTCTGAACCGATCCTGGCACCGCTGTTGCGTGTAGTGGGATGCGTCGTGATCCGATGCCTCCCCCTGGCATCCGTCGGCGTGAAAGGAGAACCACTATGCGCATTCGTAACAGCCTGATGGCAGCAGCGGTAATACTGGGTCTTGGTTTCGCGGGCCAGACTTGGGCCCAGCAGACCAACAACGAAAGCGGCGACGGCGACGACAGCCTGAGCGCGACCGACAATTCCGACAACAGCACCGGCGACAACCGCGACAACGACGGCCGTGCGCGCGCCAGCGGCTACGGCACCGCCGCGGCCAACAACGGCGGCACCGCCACCTCCAGCTTCTCCAACTCCTTCAACAGCAACAGGGCCATCGCCACGACCCGGCTCGATGGCTACGTTACCGATATCCGCGTGCGCGACATCGGCAACGTCGCCCAGAACTGGGGCAATGCCAATGGCGGCGATGGCGGCAGCGCCGGCAGCGCCTCGGGCGCCGACGGCTCCGGCGGCGACGGCGCCGGCGGCGAAGGCGGTTGGGCCGACGGCAACAACGGCCGTGGCGGCGATGCCGGCAGCGACAGCGGCGATGCCGGATCGCTGAGCGCATCGGCCGGCGGCGACGGCGGCGGCGATGGCGGCAATGCCAACGCCAACGGCGGCAACGCGCGCGACCGGGGCGAAGGCAGCGCCGCCGGCGGTGCCGGCGGCACGGCCACGGCGGGCAACGGCGACGGCACCGGCGGTGCCGGCAGTTCGGGCGCGGCGACCTCGAGCAGCGGTTCCAGCAGTTCGACCGCGGGCAACGCCGGTTCGGTCGCCTCCAACGGCGGCGCCGGCGGCAGCGGCAGCGGCGGCAGCGGCACGGGCGGTTCGGCGACGGGCGGCGCGGGCGGTGCGGGTGCCGCCGGCGGCGCGATCGCCAACGATGCCGGTGCGTTCGACATGTCCAACAACATGACCAGCGTCGGACAGTCGGCGGCCGGGATCATGGTGGCGGCCCAGAACAGCGGCTTCGCGTCGCTGATCCAGCAGGGCATCACCGTGCAAGCCAACCTGACCGTGGGCCCCTAAGCGCTCCTCCATGATGCGCCGCGGACGTTCCTGCCCCATCTCTCCCCCGTAGCCCGGCGCATCACGCGGGTCCGGGGCGCCGCCTTACGACGACGGCGCCCCGGCTCCGCTTTGGCGGAACGCATGGCGAAGGAGAAGACCATGCGCCCGTACTGCCCCGCAATGCGCAATACCGCCCTGGCCGCGATCGCGTGGCTGGCGATTTCGTCCGCAGCGGCGTCCGACTTGGGGATCGACGTCGATCCGCGACCGGTCACGGCGCGCAGCGCGCCCTCGGAGCCGGTATACGTCGGCGCCTCCGATCGCGACGCGATTCCGCGCGGCGTCGACGGCATCGGCGCGACCGTGGACGCGCAGCGCTTGTCCGCCCTGCGCGGCGGCGACCAGAGCGTCGACAACCGCATCCTGGTCGACGGTCGGGTCAGCGACAACGTCGCCGATAGGATCGTCAGCGGCGCCAATGCCGTCGACGGCGGCGCGTTCGGCAACGCCACCGGCATCAACACCGTGATCCAGAACACCGGCTCCAACGTGCTGATCCAGAACGCGATGATCGTGAACCTGCAGTTCACCGATCCGAGCCCGTGAGGTGAGGGCGATGAGCCCGTCGGCATCCGGGGCCAGGCTGCGCGCGGCCGCGTGCGTGTTGCTGTGCGCGTTCGCCGGTATCGGCAGCGCCGCGGCGGCGCGGGTCGAGCTGCGCACGCCCTACGGCGGCAGCTACGGCATCCGCCTGACCAGCCTGAAGGAAGCGCGCTTCCGCACCACCGTGCCGCAGCAGTACGACTTCAGTTGCGGCTCGGCGGCGGCGGCGACCCTGCTGACCTTCCAGTACGGCCATCCGGTCAGCGAAGGCGAGGTCTTCCTGCGCATGTACCAGGACGGCGACCGGGACAAGATCCGCCGCGAGGGCTTCTCGCTGCTGGACATCCGCCGTTACCTGCAGGGCCTGGGCTACCAGGCCGACGGATTCGAGCTGCCCCTGGACAAGCTGTTCGAGGAAGGCTTGCCGGCGATCGTGCTGCTCAACGACCGCGGCTACCGCCACTTCGTCGTGGTCAAGGGCTTGCGCAAGGGCCGGGTACTGGTCGGCGACCCCGCCCGCGGCACGCGCGCGATGTCGCGCGCGCGGTTCGAAAAGCTCTGGGACAACCGTGTCCTGTTCGTGGTCCACAACCGGCGCGAGCTGGCGCTGTTCAACCAGCCGCGCGACTGGCGCACCGCGCCGCCGGCGCCGCTGGAACTGGCGATTTCGCGCGAAGGCCTGCAGAACACGGTCATGCCGCGGCGCGGACCGGGAGACATCTAGCCATGAACGCAAGCCATTGCCTCGATCGCGCGGCTTCATGCGTGTCCGCGCGCGCGCTGCTCGCAGGCGCGGTCCTGGCTTCGCTCGCGATCGCCTGGCCGGCGCGCGTGCACGGCGGCCAGAGCGACGGCGGGCTGGGATCGGAATGGATCGCCTTGCCGCCGCAACGCCTGGACGCGCTGCGCGGCGGGTACGAGGCGCCGTCGGGCCTGCTGCTGTCGTTCGGGATCGAGCGCGCGGTCTACGTCAACGGCGACCTGGTCGCGACCACGCGCGTGAACATTCCCGACGTCGCGCGCATGAGCGCCGAACAGGCGCAGGCGCTGAGCGCGATCGGCGACTCGATCGTGGTCCAGATCGGGCCGGGCAATCGCTTCGACCCGGCCGGCTTCAACGGCGTGGCGATCCAGAATAGCCTCGACGGTCAGGACATCCGCTCGCTGACCACGCTCAACGTCGGCGTCAATACGCTGGGCGTGTTCCAGGACCTCAACGGCCAGGCCGCGCTGCATAACGCGCTGATCGGCGCCACCGGCGCGCCGTAAGGCCGCCCTCATCGAGGACCGCCCATGACCACGCCCACCGCATCGAACCTGATCCGTCTCGCGCTGGTGCCGGCCCTGTCGCTGGCGCTGGCGGGCTGGGCGCGCGCGCAGGACGCCGCGCCGGCCGGCGACGAAGTCAGCCTGGAAACGCTGCAGCGGCAGATCGCGGCGCAGAACCGGCGCATCGACGAAATGCGCACGAACTTGCAGGACCAGGAACGCGACATCGCGCTGCTGCGACAGGCCTTGAACGAGGAGCGCCTGGAGGCCGCGCGCGCGCGCGGCGCGACTCCGCCGGCCAACCTGGCCCTGCCGGCGCTGGCGCAAGGCGCGCAGGTGCCGCTGTCGCAAGCGCCGCCTTCGCAACCTTCGGCCACGCAGCCCCCGCTGTCGCAACTGGCGATGGCGCAGGCGCCGCTGGAGCAGCCGGTGGGCCAGGCGCCGGAGTCGGATTCGCGTCCGCCCGAGATCGCCCAGATCTTCGACCAGCCCGGCGTGCTGACTCCGCACGGCCAGTTCATCCTCGAGCCCTCGCTGCAGTTCGGCTATTCCTCCAACGACCGCGTCGCCCTGGTCGGCTACACCATCATCCCGGCGCTGTTGATCGGCCTGATCGACGTGCGCCAGGTCAAGACCACCACCGCCACCGCGGCCCTGACCGGCCGCTACGGCCTGAGCGACCGCTTCGAGATCGAGGCCAAGCTGCCCTACGTCTACGTCAACGGCGACACCGTCAGCCGCGAGATCTTCACCGGCAGCGCGGTCGACAAGGTGTTCAACGCCCACGGCAGCGGCCTGGGCGACGTCGAAGTCACCGCGCGCTACCAGCTCAACCGCGGTGGGCCCGACAAGCCGTTCTACATCGGCTGGCTGCGCTACAAGAGCCGCACCGGCAAGGATCTGTTCGAAGTGGTCACCGACTGCGTGACCCGTTGCGTGGCCAACACCACCGGTACCGGCCTGCCGCTGGAACTGCCGACCGGCACCGGCTTCGAGTCGATCCAGCCCGGCATCACCTGGCTGTATCCGTCCGACCCGATCGTGTTCTTCGGCAGCTTCAGCTACCTGCACAACTTCAAGCGCAAGAACGTCTCGCGCACCGTGCTGGGCGGGGCCACCGAATCCCTGGGCGAGGTCGAGGCCGGCGACATCCTCGGCTTCAACGTCGGCCTGGGCCTGGCCTTGAACGAGAAGGCCGCGATCAGCCTGGGCTACGACCAGAGCATCGTCGACCGCACCAAGCAGAACGGCCAGGACGCGGCGGGCTCGGTGCGCGTGGTGCTGGGCACGTTGCTGCTGGGCGGGTCCTATCGCTTCAACGACAAGGTTTCCTTGAACGTCGCGCTGGGCGTGGGCGTGACCCGCGACACGCCCGACGTGACCCTGACCGCGCGCGTGCCGATTTCGTTCTGAGTCGTGGATGGCAGTCGTGCACTGCCGCCTGCGCGGCGCTGCGTGGACCTCCTGCTTCACGCCTTTGGCCACGCTCCGATCGGCGAAGTTCTCGCTGGCGGCGCTGCCGCTGGCGACGTCGGGCATCTGGAAGCGGCAGGCGCCCAGGTTCTCGGGGTTGTTACTGCCCTTGCCATGGATGCAGCAGGCGCCGGTCTTGTCGCTGGCGGTCAGTTGCAACGACCAATGGATAAGGCGTTCGCAGCAGCCAGGGAAACGCCGGGGACGGACGAAACCGACCGTTGCGATAGTTGCTGTTCGAATTCCCGAGCCTAGACGCCGGAGGGCGGCCCGCTCTCGGTCGGTCTGCTGATCGTCGTACTGGTGTTGCCGGTTGCCGCGGGCACCTTGGCCGGGTCGGTCTCTTGGGAAATAGCGGGGCCTCAGGCACGCCCACGTCGTTCAGGCCTCGCAGGAGGTTTCCGCTGCAGGCATGGGGCATAGATCTCCACGCACGCCGATGGGTCGCTGGGCGGGAGGCTGCGCCGAGAAAACGAACATGAGGAGCGGCGTGCCGTCGCGATCGAGCGCCAGGCTGGACGGGGAGTACGCACAGGCCGTATGCGCCCGGGTCGGATGAGGTTTTTTCCCTATATCGTCCCCGCATTACAGGTCTTAGCATCGCATCGCGCATCGGTCTCGCTTGTGGGCTTTGCTGGGCGGCTTTGAAATGTGATTAACGTCTCACTGGTTCGTCACAATGCCTCCACTTGACGGTGCGGCACTCTCATGGGGGAAAACAAGGATTGTCACTAGCGGCAAGGTCGCCATTGCCGCGTCCACGAGGGGACGTCATGAATCACGTGTACCGGATCATCTGGTCCCAAGCGCTGTGCGCGTGGGTGGTCGTATCGGAACTGGCGACGCGGAGCGGCAAGGGCGGGCGCACGGTCGAGCAGCGGGCCACGGTGGCGGAGGGCGCGCCCGATTTCGAGGCGCTCGAAGACTCGTCAGCGGTGACGGCCTGGCCGTTGCGGGCCTTCATCCTGGCGGCGCTACTGGCGACTCAGGCGCCGGCCTGGGCGGCCGATCGCTGGTGGGACCCCAACGGTACCGCCATCAGTCTTGGCGGCAACGGGATCTGGAATACGACCAATCCGTTCTGGAGCCCGAACAGCGACGGTGTCAGCGGGCCCTACAGCGCCTGGAACAACGGCGCTCTCGACGACGCCTTCTTCGGTGGCACCGCCGGCACCGTGACCCTGGGCTCGCCGATCGCCGTACACAACCTCACTTTCCTGGTGAACGGCTACACGCTCACCGGCAGTACCCTGACCCTGGCCGGCACTACGCCGACCATCAACACGGGCAATGGCGCGGTCTCGCAGACCATCAATTCGATCATCGCCGGTAACGCCGGTCTCACCAAGACGGGCACCGGCACTCTGGTGCTGAACGGCGCCAACACCTTCGTTGGCGATGTCCGTATCAATGCCGGCTCGCTCAGCATCGGCGCGATCGGCAATGCGGCGTTAGGCAATACCGCCAACCAGATCTATCTGGCCGGCGGGGGAGGATTTTCGTCGACGGGCACGCTCTCGAATCGCACCGTCAACCTCGTCGGCGGCATCACCTCCATCAGCGGGGCCGTCGGTGGTTTGTTCTATACCGGTGCCGGCGGCCTGAACGTTGCCGACGGCGTAGCGCTTACCAACAACGCGAACAACTATCAGGGACAAACCCAATTCATCACGAGCGCGCCGGGTTGGGGCGGCAGTTCCAGCTCCTTCAGCTCGATCGCGGATCTGGGTGTGGCGAGCGCACTCGGCGCGCCCACGACCGTCGCCAACGGCACCATCGTGTTCGGACCGGCTTGTTGCCAGGCCCTCGGTCAGTCGGCCCTTCACTACACCGGCACCGGCCACAGTTCCAACCGCAACTGGCAGTTCAGGCCGGGCAACTACGCTGGCGGCGCCTATCTGTACAACAGCGGCAGTGGGACGCTGACGCTGACCGGCGACGTTGCCGCCGTTGGCGGCTCGCAACCCTTCGGTTTCGTCGCCTCGACCGCGGATATCAATGTGCTGGGCGTGATCAGCAGCAACAGTGGCCGCACCGCCGTGTTCAATGCCGGCAGCGGGCGTACGATCCGGCTGGGCACCGCCAATACGTTCACAGGTGCGGCGTCGATCCAAGGCGCCGGCACGGTCGAGGCGTCGGTGATCGCCAATGCCGGCGTGGCCGGATCCCTGGGCGCGGGCTTGCTCTCCATTTCCGGCGGCAATCTCTCCTATGTCGGCGCCGGTGAGGCGACCAACAAACTCTGGACTATCTCCAACGGTTCACTCAACAGCAACGGCACTGGTGCGTTGTCGCTGAGCGAGACGGTTGCCATCGGTGGCACCGCCACGCTTGGCGGCAGTTTTACCGGAGCGGACAATGTCATTTCCGGCGTCATCTCCGGCACAGGCAATCTGCGCAGCGCGGGCAATGCCACCTGGACCTTGACCGGCGCCAATACCTACACCGGCAGCACCATCGTCAACTCCGGCGTACTGCGCGCCGGCACCGCTACCGCCTTCGGCGCGTCCACGTCCGCGCAAGTCAATGGCGGCACGCTGGACCTCAACGATTTCGACAAGACCTTCGGCACGCTGTCCGGCACGGGCGGCACCGTGGACTTGGGTACCGCCACGCTTACCCTGCAGGCGGCGACAGGCGCCACTGCGAGCTACGCCGGCAACATCACCGGCAGCGGCGGGCTCACCAAGCTGGGCGCCAGCACGCAGACACTGACCGGCGCCAACACCTACACCGGCAACACCACCATCGGCGGCGGCGTCCTCGCCCTGGATTTCAGCCCCGTCGGCGGTCCGGCCAGCAACATCATCAATAGCAGTTCCACGCTCAACATGGCCGGCGGCCGGCTTAACATCACCGGCGCGACGGGCGAAAGCAACACGCAGACCTTTAACGGTCTCGTTATCACCGCCGGCAACAACACCATCGCTGCCACCTCCGGTTCTGGCGGCAGCCTCACCGTCAACCTTGGCGCCGTCACCCGCACCGGCGGCCTGATGAACTTCAATCTGCCAAGCAGCGGCAACATCACCACCACCAACACCACGTTGGGTGGATGGGCCACGGTCAACGGCACCGACTACGCCAAGGTGGTCGGCGGCAACATCACCGCCTTCACCGCGGCCGACTATACCAACAAGGACAACGCCGCCAACTGGCTCGGCAACGAGTTCATCACCGATACGACCGGTTTCTTCGGCACGGTGGGCAGCAGCGTGCAGCTCGGCGGCCTGCGCTATACCCGGCCGGTTTCCACCACTGTCACGGTCGCCGCCGGGCAGACCTTAGGCGTGGACGGCACGATCATCGTGGCACCTTCGGTGTTGAACACGAACCAGGTGATCACCGGCGGCATGATGACTGGCTCCAACGGGGGGGGGCTGGGCGTCCAGCAGAACAGTACAGGCAACTTCACTATCAACTCTCAGATTGTCGACAATGGTCCGGGCATGGGTTTCACCAAGGCCGGCACCGGGCTGGTCACCCTGGGCAATGCCAACAACAGCTACACCGGGGCGACCCTGGTGTCGCAAGGCACGCTGTCGGTGGGCAACATCGGCAACGGTGGCATGGCCAGCGGCATCGGCGCTTCGTCCGCCGCATCGTCCAATCTGGTGCTGCAAGGCGCCACGCTGCGCTACACCGGTACCGGCAACACCAGCGACCGCGGATTCACCTTCGGAAAATCGGGCGCCATCGCGGAAAGCGGCGTGGAAGTGACCAACGCCGCCGCCAACCTCACCTTCAGCGGGCTGGTGACCAGCCCGGACGGCGCCAATTTCCTCAAGAGCGGGCCAGGCACGCTGACGCTGGCCAATGCGGCCAACGACTTTACCGGCACCGTCACGGTCAACGGCGGGCTGCTGGGAGCGACGACCCTCGCCAATGGCGGGCAGGCGAGCAGTATCGGTGCGGGCGGCGCCGGCTCGGCCAATCTCGTCCTCAATGGCGGCGGCCTGCAGTATACCGGCGGCACCGTCAGCACCAACCGTGGCTTTACCCTCGGGGCCAGCGGGGGCATTGTCGATGTGACCGCTGCTACCACCACCCTGGCCGACAGCGGCATCGTGGCGGGCGGCGGTCGCCTGACCAAGAACGGCGCCGGCACGCTGGTACTGACTGGCGCCAACACGTATACCGGCGGTAACACCGTCAATAACGGCGTCCTGCGCGCGGGCGCTGCGAACGTATTCGGGGCGTTGACCGGTTCGACAACCAATCTGGCCAATACGGCCGGTGTGGTGCTCGACCTCAACAACTTCAACAACGTCATTGGCCCGCTCAACGGCGGCGGCGCCAATGGCGGCAACGTGACGCTCGGCTCCGGCACGCTGCGCATCGCTGCCGGCAATGGCAACTACTCGGGCGTCATCAGCGGCACCGGCGGCGTCTGGCGCACCGATGGCGGCATCCAGACTTTCAACGGCTGCAACAACACCTATACCGGCGCCACCACCCTGCAAGGCGCCAGCATCACTATCGACTGCCTGGCCGACGGCGGGCAGGCCAGCGGCATCGGCGCCTCCGGCAGCGCGTCGGCCAACCTGGTGTTCAGCAACGGCAACTTGAACTACACCGGCGGGACGGTCAGCATCGATCGCGGGTTCACCGTTTCGGGCTACGGCGTCATCGATGTGACCAACGCCGCCACCACGCTCGGTTTCAGCGGCCAGGTCATCGGCGGGGGCGAGTTGTACAAGGACGGCCCCGGCACGATGGTGTTGTCCGGCAACAATACCTACACCAACAATACCCGCGTAAGAGGCGGCATCCTGCGCGCCGGCTCGGCCACGGCCTTCGGTACGACCAACTCGTTCTGGCTGGACAATACCGCTGGGGTATTGCTGGATCTGAACAACTTCAACGCCAACGCGGGCGCTCTGATTGGTGGCGGCAGCTTGGGCGGCAACATCGCATTGGGCACGGGCACGCTGACGATCAGGGATGGCCTGAATCAGACATACAACGGCGCGATCACCGGCACCGGCAACCTGGTGAAGAATGGCGGCGGCAACCAGAGGCTCGCCGGCTGCAATAGCAGCTATACCGGCGTCACCACCATCAACGCCGGAATCCTGTCGGTCGATTGCCTGGCGGACGGCGGTCTCAACAGCTCGATCGGCGCCTCGACCTCCGACCCGGCCAACCTGGTGATCAACGGCACGCTGAATTACGTCGGCGACGGTGACAGCACCGATCGAAGGTTCACCATGGGCACCGGCGGCGCTACGCTGGCGGCCGCCGGCACCGGCATCGTCGAGTTCACCAGCACCGCCGCGGTGACGCTGGCCGGAGCGAATACCTCCCGCACGCTGACTCTCACCGGCACCAACACCGGCTACAACCTGCTGGCCGCGCAACTGGACAACAACGGCACAGGCGTCACCTCGCTGACCAAGACCGGCACGGGCACCTGGCGCCTGACCAACGCCAACAGCACCTACACCGGCGTCACTCGTATCAACGGCGGCGTGCTCAGCGTTGACCAGATGGCCAACGGCGGCCAGGCCAGCAGCATCGGCGCCTCGTCGAATGCGGCAGGCAACCTCGTAATCGGCAACGGCTCCACGTTGCGCTACACCGGCGCCGGCGACACCACCGACCGCCAGTTCACCTTGGACACCGGCGTCACCTTCATCGAGTCCTCCGGCACCGGCGCGCTGCAGTTCACCAACACCGGCGCGGTGGCGCTCACCGGCACGAACACCGCGCGCACCATCGCCTTGGGCGGAACCAATACCGGCAACAACACGATGGGCGGCGCCATCGGCAATAACGGCACCGGCGCCACCACGCTGGCCAAGAACGACAGCGGCACCTGGATCCTGACCGGCAACAACACCTACACCGGCAATACCGTCATCAACAACGGCAATCTGATGATCGGCAACGGCGGCACCACCGGCAATGCGGGTGCGGGCAACGTGATCGTGGATTCGCCCACCTCCACGCTGTCGCTCAACCGCAGCGACACCTTTACCTTCAGCGGCACGCTGAGCGGTCCGGGCACCCTGGCGCAGGTCGGCTCCGGCACCAGCGTGCTGACGTCCGCGAACAACCAGATCGGCGCCACCACGATCAGCGGCGGCACGCTGCAGATCAATGGTGGTCTGACCACGACCACCGTCGGAATGACCGGCGTTTCGGCCCTGACCGTCAACGGTACGGTGCAGGCCACCGGCGCCACGCAGACCACGCTTACCGGCGACGCCGGCAACCAGACCGTCACCGTGGGCAGCGGCGGCACCTTGCTGGCCAACGGCGATCTGGGCGCCGGCAACGACACCGTGGATCTCACCGGCACGTTGGACACCGGCGCCGGTGCGCTGGGCCTCGGCGACGGCGACGACACCTTGATGCTCCACGACGGTTCGCAGATGTTGGGAGCAGGAATCAATGCTTCCGGCGGCGACGGTACCGACACCTTGGTGGTCGACACGGTCCTGGGCTACACCCTGGACGGCGGCGCCATCGATACCTTCGATATCCTAACTAAGGAGAACACCGGCACGCTCACGCTGACCGGCGGTCACCAGTATGGCACCGGTACCAATATCGACGGCGGCACCCTCGACGTGGATGGCGTCCTGGAGACGCCGACCTTGTCCATGGCCGATGGCACTACCCTGAATGTGGACGGCAGCGTGGAAGCCAGCGGTGGCAGTCCTACCACTATCACTGGTAGCGCCGGCAACCAGACCATCAACGTCAACAGCAACGGCGGCCTCGCTGCCAACGGCGACCTGGGTGACGGCGCCGATACGGTGACCCTGGCCAGCCTGCTGAATACAGGTGCCGGCACCCTGGGCTTGGGTAGCGGCGATGACAGCTTGACCCTGCAGGATGGTGCCGTTATCGGCGGCGGCGGCATCGATGCCGCCGCCGGCAGCAACGACCAACTAGTGCTGAACAATGCTCTGGCGCTGAGTTTCAACGGCAGCCAGACCGCGGGGTTTGAGACGCTGCTCAAGCAGAACGCCGGCACAGCCACCATGACCGGCAGCCAGGTTTTCGGCAACGGCACGACTATCGCGGGCGGTACATTGGATGTGGACGGCACCTTGCAAACGCCGACCATCGACCTGGCCGACGGCACTGCGCTCAATGTGGACGGCATGGTCGAGGGCGGCCCCGGCCCCACGGCCCTGATCACCGGCAGCGCTGGCGACAACACGGTCAGCGTCGGCGCAGGCGGCACGCTGCTGGCCAACGGCGACCTGGGCACGGGCAACGATGTGCTGGATGTGGCCGGCACGCTCGACACCGGCGGCGGCGTGTTCGCATTGGGCGACGGCGACGACAGGCTGACCATCCACGACAACACCAACATCGTCGGCACGGTGTCCGCGGGCGCGGGTAACGACACTTTCGACACCCACATCGACACGGTGGCCAATCTCGGCGCCGTGCAGGGCTTCGAAACGCTCACCAAGACCGGCGGCGGCGTGCTGAATATCAACGGTTCGCTGAACTCGGACTTCAACACAGTGAACGTGCTGTCGGGCACCTTGGACGTGACCGCTGGCGGCAGCGTGGTGGGAAGCCCGGGCATTCCGCTGACCACGAACGTTGCGGCCGGCGCCACCTTGAACGTAGACGGCAGCTACGGCTGCAGTGCCGAAAGCGACACGATGACCGTCGCCGGCACCGTCTCGGGCACCGGCACCATCGACCTGTGCGCTGGCGACGACACGTTGACGCTGCAGGATGGAGCCGTGCTGAACAATGCGATCAGCGGCGGCACGGGCACCAGCGACACCTTGGTGCTCGACAACGCCGGCGCTTTCACGTTCGATGCCGGTAATACGACGAACTTCGAACTGCTGAGGAAGAACAATACCGGCACCGCCACCCTGATCGGCAGCCAAAGCTTCACCGGCGGCACTGCCATCACCGGCGGCACGCTGGACGTGGACGGCGCGCTGGAGACGCCGACCATCTCCCTGGCCGACGGCACCACGTTCAACGCGGACGGCGTCGCCAATGCCGGCCTCGCGAGCCCGACCCTCATCAGCGGCAGCGCCGGCAGCAATACGGTTTCCGTGGGCGCCGGCGGTAGTCTGCTGGCTAACGGCGACCTCGGCGCGGGCGTCGACGCCCTGGACATCGCGGGTACGCTCGATACCGGCGGCGGCGTCTTCGCACTCGGCGACGGCAACGACAACTTCGTCGTGCACGACGGCAGTGTGGTGATCGGCACCATCGATGGCGGCGCCGGTCTGGATACGCGCACCTACGACATCGACACCAATGCGAATCTCGGCGCTCTGCAGAATTTCGAGGGAGTGACCAAGACGGGCACGGGGGTGCTCAACATCACCGGTCCGGGCGCCACCGACCTGCAGCAAGTGCAGGTGCTCGAAGGCACGCTGGATGTGCGCGCTGGCGCCAGTATCGTCGCGACCCCCGGCAGCGCGCTGGCCACGACCGTGGCCAGCGGCGCCACGTTGAATGTGGATGGCAACTATGGCTGCGGCGGCAATGCCGACACGATGGACGTGTCCGGCACCGTGAGCGGCAGCGGTACCGTCAACCTGTGCGGCGGCGACGACACGCTGACGCTCAACGATGGCGCCGACATCGCGGGTTTGCTCAACCCGATCGACGGCGACGCGGGCGACGACACGGTGGTGCTCAACAACGCCGGTGCCATGACGCTGGACGGCGGCGACGTCGCCAACTTCGAAGTGCTGCGCAAGGACAACACGGGCGAAGCCACCCTGACGGGCGCACACGATTTCCTCGGCGGCACCTTATTGAACGGCGGCATCCTGACCGTGGACGGCGCGCTACAGACGCCTACCGTGGCGATGGGCGACGGCACCGTACTCAACGTCGACGGTGCGTTGCAGGCGGCCGGCGGCGCCGCTGCAAGCATCACCGGCAGCGCCGGCGTCAACACGGTCAACGTGGGGCAGGGTGGGCTGCTGATCGCCAGCGGCGATCTGGGCGGCGGCGACGATGTGTTGGACGTGGCGGGCACACTGGACAGCGGCGCCGGCGTCTTCTCGCTCGGCGACGGCAGCGACAGCTTCACCATCCACGACGGCACCGTGGCGCTGGGCACGGTGGATGGCGGCGCGGGATTGGATACCTTCAATACCGACATCGACACCAGCGCCGATCTGGGTGCCCTGACCAACTTCGAGGTCCTGACCAAAACCGGCGTGGGCGTGCTCAACGTCAACGGTCCGGGACAGTCGGACTTCGTCGAGGTCAACGTGCTGCAAGGCATGCTGAATATCGGTGCGGCCGGCGGGATCGGCGGCGTGCAGGATGCCACCGTAGCCAACGGCGCCACTTTGAACCTGGATGGCAACCTGTCGTTCACGACGGGCGACGACACCTTGACCGTGGCCGGCAACGTGACCGGCGGCGGCACCCTCGACATGGGCGATGGCGACGATACGTTCACCATCCAGGACGGTGCGGACCTGTCCGGTCTGTCCACGCCGGTGAGCGGCGGCGTGGGGAGCGACACCTTCGTCGCCGATCTGGCCGGTAGCGCCGTCCTCGGCGGCGCCGTCGACTTCGAGACGCTGACCAAGACCAACGTCGGCACGCTCAATGTCGACGGACTTGCGCTGTCGGCCTTCTCCACCGTCAATGTGCTCGGCGGTACGCTCGACATCGGCGTCGACGGTCAAATCGCGGGTGTGCAGAACGCGACCGTTGCCAGCGGCGCCACCCTCAACGTGGATGGCGACCTGCTGTTCACACCCGGCGACGATCTGTTTACCGTGGCCGGCACCGTGACCGGTCTCAGCACCATCGACATGCTCGACGGCGACGACACCCTGGTCATCCAGGATGGCGCGGACCTGTCCGGACTGGCCGGTCCGGTGGACGGCGGCACCGGCAGCAACACACTGGTCACCGATATCGCCGCCACCGCCACCCTGGGGGGCGTGACGAACTTCCAGACGCTGGACAAGACCAACGTCGGTACCCTGCATATCGACGGCCCGGCGTCGTCGGATTTCACCACGGTGAATGTCGAGGGCGGCACGGTCGATATCGGCGTGGATGGCGACGTCGGTGGCGTGGTCACGACCACGATCGCCAGTGGCGCCACCTTGAACGTCGACGGCAACTACGCCGGTTCGGCCAGCGACGACACGATGACCGTGTCCGGCACGGTCAGCGGCAGCGGCACGATCGACTTGGATGCCGGCGACGATATCCTGACCCTCAACGACGGCGCGGCGCTGGCTGCAGTGATCGATGGGGGCGGGCACGGCAACGGCGACACGGTGGTGCTGAACAATGCCGGTGCGCTGAGCTTCGACGCGGCCAATACGATCAACTTTGAGTTCCTGAGCAAGACCAACACCGGCACCGCGACGCTGACCGGAACGCAGGCTTTCAGCGGCGGCACCGATATCGGCGGAGGCGAACTCGTGGTTGCGGGCGCTCTGTCCACGCCCACCGTGGCGATGGGCGACGATACCGCGCTGACCGTCGATGGCACTCTGAATGCGGGAGGCGGTATTGCGGCCGCGATCACCGGTAGCGGCGGCGCCAATACCGTAACCATCAACGGCAGCGCGTTCGCCAGCGGCGACCTCGGCGCGGGCGAGGACGTGCTCGATGTGGCCGGCACGCTCGACACGCTCGGCGGCGGCTTCGCGCTGGGCGACGGCGACGACGCCTTCGTCGTGCACGACGGCACCGTGGTGCTGGGCACCGTCGACGGCGGCGTCGGCCTGGACACGCGCGTCTACGACATCAACCTGACCGCCGACCTTGGTGCGCTGGTGAACTTCGAGGGAGTGACCAAGACCGGCACCGGCGTGCTCAACATCAACGGCCCGGGCGCGACCGACCTGCAGGAGGTCAGCGTGCTCGGCGGCACCCTGAACATCGGGCCGGCCAGCAGCGTGGTGGCGACCGCCGGCAGCACGCTCGACACGCTGGTCGGCAGCGGCGCAACGCTGAAAGTCGACGGCAGCTTCGGCTGCGGCGCCAGCGACGACGCGATGACCGTGGCCGGTACCGTGTCCGGCAGCGGCACCATCGACCTGTGCGATGGCGAGGACGTACTGACGCTGCAGGATGGTGCGGTGCTGACTGCCGTCATCAGCGGCGGCAGCCATGGCAGCGGCGACACGGTCGTGCTCGACACTGCCGCTGCCTTCACGTTCGATGCGGCCAATACCATCAACTTCGAGTACCTGCAGAAGGACAACGCGGGCGAGGCGACCCTGGTCGGCACGCAGCGCTTCACCGGCGGCACCGCCGTCCACGGCGGCACCCTGATTGTGGCCGGACGGCTGGAGACGCCGACCGTGGCGATGGCCGACGATACCGACCTCAAGGTCGACGGTGCGCTGGATGCTGGCAGTGGCTTAGCGGTGGCGATCACCGGCAGTGCAGGAGCCAACACGGTGACGGTGGGCGAGGGCGGCACCCTGCTGGCGACGGCCGACCTGGGCGACGGCAACGACGTACTCGACGTGGCCGGTACGCTCGACACCGATGGCGGGGCGTTCGTGCTCGGTGACGGCGACGACACCCTGACCATCCACGACGACACCAATATCGTCGGTACGGTGGTGGCGGGCGCGGGCAACGACACCTTCAACGCCGACATCGCTACCGTCGCCGATCTGGGCGCGGTGCAGGCCTTCGAGACCTTGAGCAAGACCGGCGAAGGCGAGCTGAACGTCAATGGCCCCATGAGTTCGGACTTCACCACCGTCAACGTGCTGGGCGGCACCTTGGACGTGACCGCCGGCGGCAGCGTCATGGCGCAGATCACGACTGTGGCTGCCGGCGCGACCCTGAACGTCGATGGCAGCTATACCGGCACCGACGGCGACGACAGCTTTACCTCCAGGGGTGCCGTGCGCGGCGCGTTCGCTTTTGGCGATGGCAACGACCAGGTCGATTTCGTCGGCGGCGATCCGAGCGGCGTCACCGCGCTGGACGGCGGCAGCGGCACCGATCGGCTGGGCTTCAGTGGTCTGACCCTGAGCGGCGAGGCGTTGCCCGCACTGACGGCCTGGGAGCGCGTCGAGCTGTTGGACGACAGCGAGTTGACGCTGGCCAGTCGGCTGGACCTGGGCGGCGGCCTGCTGGCGATCGACCCGACGTCGCGGTTGTTCGCCAATGGGGGGGCTGCGATTACCGGCAGCGTCGAGAACGCGGGGCTGATCGGTGTCGGCGCCAACCGTCTGGCGATCGGCGGCGACTACATCGGCAACGACGGCGCGCTGCGGCTGACGATCTCGCCCGGCATCCTCAGTGCCGGCGGGCTGGACGTCGCCGGCGACGTGACCGGGACCACGCGGGTCGCGTTTGCCGGCGACGGCAGCGACTTCACCCAGGGCGGCAAGGTCGACATCCTGGTCGTCTCCAGCCCGAACGACAACAGAGGCACACAGGGGGGCTTCGTCGCCGACGACGTGATCCGGCTGGACGGCAGCATCCTGCCCTGGAGCTTCGGACGGCAGGACGACAACAACTGGTACCTGAGCGCCGAGGCTGGCGTGTTGCCGGAGGTTCCCGCCTACGGCGTGCTGCCGAGCGTGGCGCTGTTGGCTGCGCAGAACAGCGACAGGCTGATCCACCAGCGCCTGGCGGGTGTCCGCGGCCGCGAACTCCCACGATGCGGCATCCAGCCCGAGTGGCCGGTCGAGCAGGCCGGCACCGGGGTGATCGACGATTGCCGCGGCGTCTGGGTGGCCGCGACGGCCAGCGAACTGGAACTGGGTGCGAACCCCGGCTTCGAAGTCTCCGGCGACGACGTCGGCCTCTACGTCGGAGTCGACAGCGCCTTCGATCGCAAGGGCAGGGCGCTACGCGCGGGACTCTTCCTCGGCTACCGCCATGGCAATTACTGGACCACAGGCGTCAACTCCACCAACCTTCCAGGTTCGGGCGTCGCCAATGCCGAAATCGACGCGGCGATCGGCGGCATGTACATGAGTCACACCTGGGATACGGGGGGCTACGTCAATTTGGTCCTGACCGGCCAGGTCACGGGAGCCGACATCGGTGCCAAAGGTTTCAAGGAGAGCCTCACGGGCAGCTCGCTGACCTTCAGCGCCCGCGTCGGGCAGAAGTTCCGCCTCAACGGCGGCTGGTCGCTGGAGCCGCAGCTGCAGCTGGACGCCAGTGCGGTGAGTTGGGGCAATCTGATCGATGCGTCCGGCAAGCAGGTCATGTTCGACGACGGTCTGATCGGTACGGCACGCGCTGCCCTGCGCGTGGAGAAAGAGATCATCCGCGATGGCGGTAGCGTGATCCGGCCGTGGGCGACGCTGGGCGCGCAAAAGGTGGTGGGCGACGGCGAGAACAGTGTGAGCCTGATGACCCCGGGCTCAACGGCCGACGCCCAGATGTTCCCGAATCACGACCTGGGCGCTTCGGCCACGCTGGACGTGGGGCTGGAGGCAACGGTGGGCGAGCGCGTGAGCCTGTTCGGCGTGCTGTCGATCGGCAAGGAACTCGATGGCACGGATTACGAGCAGCGCGCGGCTAACCTGGGCGTTCGGGTGCGCTGGTAAAGCTCAAGCCCCAGACCTGGCGACACCTTCCCGGACAAATGGGAAGGTGTCGGACTGGGCCGGGCTTCGCTACAGGATGGAAGGCGTTGAGCAGGCGTTCCGCCATCTCCAAGGCGCAGCGTCGTCTGTGGGGCGATCTATCCAACAGCAGAAACGGCAGCGTTGGCACGGCGCTCTCTGTGGGCGTCGCGGCGGTCGGTGCCGGCAGAGCCAGCGCCACCCGAGTCTTCGACAGGCCAAACACCGATCAGGTATCTTCGTCATACTGCCTGATGGCCACCCTCAAGTTCGAGAAAACGAAGGCGATAGGATGCAACCCGTTCACTTCATCTCAGGCCTGCCAAGATCTGGTTCCACCCTGCTAGCGGCCGTGCTGCGCCAGAATCCGCGATTCCACGCGCACATGAGCAGTCCGCTCGCAGGCATGGTCGACGCGATGTTGAGCGAGATGAGCGATAGAAACGAGCTTGCCTCCTTCATCTCGGATGAGCAGCGCCAGCGCGTGCTGCATGGCCTTTTCGCGAACTATTACGGTGCCGGATTCGCGGCAGACATCATCTTCGATACCAGCCGAAAATGGTGCTCGAAGCTGCCGGTACTGCGTGAGCTGTTTCCAGACTTCAAGATCATCGCCTGTGTGCGCCACGTGTCGTGGATCGTCGACAGCCTGGAGAGGGCAGTTCAGAGAAACGCCTTGCGCCCGTCTTTCATGTTCAATTTCCAGGCTGGGGGCACGGTCTATAACCGGGTCGAAGGCTTCACCTTCGGCGAGGGCATAGTGGGGTACTCCTACAACGCATTGAAGGAAGCGTTCTACGGTGAGCATGCGCATCATCTGATGCTGTTGCAGTACGAAACTCTGGTGCGCGATCCCGCCAAGGCCATGGCGGCTGTCTACGATTTCGTCGGGGAATCCCCGTTTCAGCACGATTTCAGCGACGTGCATTTCGATGTCAGCCAATTCGACGAGCACATAGGCATGCCGGGCTTGCATGCGGTCGGCAGGAAAGTGGCCGCGCCGGAACGGGCGACGATACTGCCGCCGGACATCTTTCGCCGCTTCGAGAACGAAGCGTTCTGGCTCAACGCGCGAGCGAACATCCGTGGCGTGCGTGTGGTGTGAGCCCTGTGCGCCAGAACCAGGATCTACTGGGTTCCGGCGCAGGTGTTGGGTTCCGACGAAGCCGCGTCACGCCGATCGATCGAGGCGTTGCGCCCCCATGGGCTTTGGACTTCCGGCCGATGCGCTCCAGCGCCGCACGCGTGCCGGTGGCGCGGGAATAGGCGTGTGCGGTGCGGGGTCAGCGCATGCGGCCACCAGTCCCGCACCGGCAATGCCAAGTCCCAAACACGACCGCCAAGCTCGTCGCCGATTCTTCGATGGCCGCGTCCAGCTCCCTGTACGCGTATCTCGGCCGAACCCATGACAGCTTCATCCGTCGGGCTCAATTCCTCGTCGAGGCAGACGTAAGCCATGACCCGGAACGGCCACGCCGGCCCGCGTCGGCCGCCGTTCATCGGCGCGTACCGGCGCGGATCGCCGACGCGGATTGCCGGCGCGCTCGCCTGGGCGCAAGCTCGCGCTACGGGTTCGGGGAACCCACTGACCTATTTGGGGAGGATTACTGCCATGCGGATACTGGTAACCGGCATCATCGGCGCGATCGTGATGTTCATCTGGGGCGCCGTCGCGCACATGGTGCTGCCGATCGGCGAGGCGGGCATGAAGTTGCCCGCCCAGCAGGACGCGGTGCTGAGCGCGCTCAGCCAGTCCGCGGCGGGCGAGGGCGTGTACATGTACCCGAGCATGGCGCCGGAGAAGTGGGGCAACGAAGCCGCGATGAAGAGTTTCATCGCCGAGAACCAGGGCAAGGCCTACGCCTTCGTGATCTATCAGCCCGGCGGCAATCCGGCGCTGATGAGCATGGGGCCGAACCTGGGCAAGCAGCTCCTGAGCTGCCTGCTGGGCGCGCTGCTGGCCGCCTGGGTGATGGCGCTGGCCGCGCGCAGTTTCGGCCGGCGCGTGCTGATCGCCGGCGCCATGGCCTTGTTCGCCTGGTTCGCGCTCAGCGTGCCGTATTGGAACTGGTATCTGTTCCCGCTCGATTTCACCCTGGCGGCCCTGGCCGAGCAGGTGATCGGTTGGCTGCTGGCCGGCGCCGCGATGGCCTGGTGGCTGGGCCGCAAGGAACGCGCCACGGCATGATCGGTGGCGCGCCGACGGTTAGCCGTCGGCGCGCCATCGCTTCGGCGCGGCAGGATTCGAGCAATCCCGGTTCGCCGCCTAGTCCTGGGATAGGGGGCGAGCCTGTCCCTGCGCCGCCGCCGCGCTGCGATTGGCCAGTACTTGCTGCAGCGCTTCGACTTCCGCCCAGAGCATGTGCTGCAGGCCCTGCAGCAAGGTACTGCCGGCATCGGACAGGCACAGGCGGCCCTCGCGATTCAGGGCCAGGCCTTCTTCGACCAGGCAATGTTTCAGATGGCTGGTCTCGGGCTGCACGCCCCGCTGCAGACCCACCAGCACGCTCATCAGCGCGTGCTCCCTCAACGACACTTTGAACACCGTAATCCCCCCGTTCCTGTGCCGGGCGAATCTAGGAGCGGACGCGTTAACCGTGCGCAACGTCGCGTTGCGCGTGTGAGGCGTTTTGACAAAGCGTTCAGCTTATCGACGCGACCTTCACATCCGTGCCGTTTCGGACAGCACGCAAACTACATACGATATGCGCATAAATTATGCGCGATCTACGACCATAGACGGATCGGCATCCCGCCTGCGCTTGGTTAGCCTGGACGCTGTACGCATCGCGCAACGCAAGGAACGCAGCCGTGAAATGTCTGGTCGTCGTCGCGCATCCGCTGCAGGACAGCCTGTGCGCCTCTTTGTCGCGTTTGGTGATCGACGCCCTGATCGCCGACGGCCATGAGGTCGAGACCGAATCGCTGTACGCGGAAGGTTTCCAACCCGCACTGAGTGCGCGCGAGCGCGGTTCCTATTACGACGTCGGCGCCTACGACGACAGCGCGGTGCGCGCGCAACTGGCGCGCTTGAGCGCGGCGGAAGCCCTGGTGCTGGTGTTTCCGACCTGGTGGTTCGGTTTTCCGGCCATGCTCAAGGGCTGGTTCGACCGGGTCTGGGCGCCGGGGCATGCCTATCACCACGCGGCGGATCTGAGCGCGATCAAGCCGGCGTTGCATGGGCTGCGCCGCACCATCGCGATCACCACGTTGGGCTCGCCGTGGTGGGTGGACTGGCTGTTGCTGCGCAGACCGGTGCGACGCGTGCTGGCGCGCGCTCTGCTGGGCACCTGCGCGCCGCGCTGCCGTCTGGATCTGTTGTCGCTGTACCGTGCGGAGAGTGTGGAACGCAGCCGTCTGGACCGTTTCGAGCGCCGCATCCTGGCCCGGCTGCGCGGTTTGCGCTGAGCGCGGCACGGCTGGGCGCAGCCCCCGGCTTGCGGCGCACCGTCTCGATGGTGAATTGGAAGCTTTGCGCAGGTTTGCAGCGGGCAGAGCGTCGGTCGATGCGCCGCATTGATGCAACGCAGCGATCCCGCGGTCGGCACTAGACGACCGGTCTAATTGGATCTAGGATCCTGCCCTATGAACCCTGTCTCCGCCGTCGCCGACGTCCGCCAACACATCCTCGATGTCGCCCATCCCCTGCTGCTGAGCAAGGGTTTCACCGCGGTGGGATTGGCCGAAGTCCTGGCCGCCGCGCGCGTGCCGAAGGGGTCGTTCTATCACTACTTCAGCTCCAAGGAGGCCTTCGGCGAGGCCTTGCTGGAGAACTATTTCAACGAGTATCTGGCGCATATCGACGCCTTGTTGAACGCCCCCGGCACGGCAGCGCAGCGGTTGCAGGCCTACTTCCACGACTGGCTGGATTCGCAGACCGGCGAGCAGGCGCAAAGCCGCTGCCTGGTGGTCAAGCTGGGCGCCGAAGTCTGCGACCTGTCCGAAAGCATGCGCGCGGCGCTGGCGCAGGGGACCGGCGCGATCATCGCGCGCCTGGCCGCCTGCATCGACGCGGGCAGGGCGGACGGCTCGCTGCCGGCAGCGCCGACGGATCCGCAGGCCGCCGCGGCCGCGCTCTATCAGAACTGGCTGGGCGCCAGCCTGCTGGCCAAGATCACCCGCGACCGCGCGCCCCTGGACATGGCCCTGGTCGGCACCCGCCAGCTGCTCGGTCTCAAGCTGTACATCTGAGGCGGGAGCCGCGCATGCGATCCCGCTTTTTTCACGCCCGCCATCTAGACGACCGGTCTAGTTGATTGCGCTTCCGGCCCGCGATGCCTGCCGTGCAGGGGCCTTTCCCCGCGAGCCGTCCCTCAACCCCACCCCGGAGTAAGACCATGTCCTCCAGCGCCACCGTCAACCGCCGTATCGTCCTGGCCGCCCGTCCGCGCGGCGTCCCGACGCCGCAGGACTTCCGTCTCGACCAAGCGCCAGTGCCTGCGCCCGATGAAGGCCAGTTGTTGCTGCGCACCCTGTACTTGTCGCTGGATCCCTACATGCGCCAGCTCATGAACGAGATCGGCCCGACCTACGCGCCTTCGGTCGGGCTGGGCGAGCCCATGGCCGGCGGCACCGTCAATCGCGTGGTCGCTTCGCGGCATCCGCAATTCCGAGCCGGCGACCTGGTGCTGGGCAACGCCGGTTGGCAGGACTACGCGTTGTCGGACGGCAGCGACCTGGTCGCGCTGGGCGACATGGCGCAACCCTCGCTGGCGTTGGGCGGCCTGGGTATGCCGGCCTTCACCGCCTACGTCGGCCTGCTCGACATCGGCCAGCCCAAGCCTGGCGAAACCGTGGTCGTGGCCGCGGCCACCGGCGCGGTCGGCGCCATGGTCGGACAGATCGCCAAGCTCAAGGGCGCACGCGTGGTCGGCATCGCCGGCGGTGCCGACAAGTGCCGCTACGCGGTGGAGGAACTCGGCTTCGACCTCTGCCTGGACCGCCGCGAGCCGGAGCTGGCGCAGCGCCTGGTCGACGCCTGCCCGGACGGCATCGACGTCTACTTCGAAAACGTCGGCGGCGATGTGTTCGAAGCCGTGCTGCCGCTGCTCAACATCGGCGCGCGCGTGCCGGTCTGCGGGGTGATCGCGCACTACAACGAAGCAGAGCCGCCGCCGGGTCCGAACCGCCTGCCGCAGCTGAGCACGATGCTGGTGCAAAAGCGCATCCGCATGCAGGGCTTCGTGATCCTCGACCACTATGCCGATCGCTACCAGGCCTTCCGTCGCGACATGGACCAGTGGTATGCCGCCGGCCTGGTCAAGCTGCGCGAGGATCGCGTGGAGGGGCTGGAGCAGGCGCCGGCCGCATTCGCCGGCCTGCTCGAGGGCCGCAACTTCGGCAAGCTGGTAGTGCGGGTCGCCGAGGCTTGATCGCCTAAGCGGGGCACGAACGGCAGTGCGTAGCGGAACATCGGCATCGGGTTCCGCCGCGCGCTGCCGCAGCCGCAGCTGCACGAATCGACGGCGAGCCGTGGGGGCTGGGCGAATGCCGGCTCCACCCCGCGATCGGCCGCAAACAACGATTTAGGCATCGTCGCCCGCCAACCGCCCCAGCGTCGCCAGCGCCGCATCCACGCGCGCATCCAGCGGATGCCCGCAGTTGAGGCGCAGGCAATGGCCGAAACCGCGCCGCACCGAGAACATCGGCCCCGGCGCGATGCTGATGTCCAGGGCCGAAGCGCGCTGGTAGACGCGCAACGCGTCGCCGCCCTCGGGCAGTTCGATCCAGAGGAAGTAGCCGCCGGCTGGGCGGGTCACGCGCGTGCCTTCGGGGAAGTGCCGCGCCACCGCCGCCAGATACTGCGCCTGCTGCGCCGACAGCGCCGCGCGCAGGCGCCGCAGGTGCCGGTCGTAGCCGCCTTTTTCCAGGTAATGCGCGATCGCCAACTGCGCCGGCACGCAGGTGCTCAGCGTCGCGGTCAATTTGCGTCGCGCGATCTCGCGCGCGTAGCGCCCGGGCGCGACCCAACCGACCCGATAGCCCGGCGCCAGGCTCTTGGAAAAGGAACCGCAGTGCATCACCAGCCCCTCGCGATCGTAGGCCTTGGCCGGGGTCGGCCGGCGCTCGCCGAAGTAGAGCTCGCCGTAGACGTCGTCCTCGATCAACGGCACGCCGTGGCGGGTCAGCAGTTCGACCAGGGCGCGTTTCTTCGTGTCGGGCATGGCGCTGCCCAGCGGGTTCTGGAAATTGGTCATCAGCCAGCACGCGCGCGGACGGTGGCGCTCGATCGCCACGGCCATCGCTTCCAGATCGATGCCGTCGCGCGGGTGCGTGGGCACTTCGATCGCATGCAGGCCGTGGCGCTCCAGCGATTGCAGCGCCGCGTAGAAGCAGGGCGACTCCACCAGCACCGCATCGCCGGGGCGGGTCACCGCCGCCACGCACAGGTTCAGCGCTTCCAGCGCGCCGTTGGTGACCACGATCTCGTCGGCGCCGATCTGCAGGCCGTCGATCCGATAGCGCAGCGCGATCTGGCGCCGCAGCGCCGCCTGGCCCGGGGTCAGATCGTCGACCGTGCTCCACGGGTCCAGATGCACCGCCGCCGAGGCCATCGCCCGGCCCAGCTTCTGCAGCGGGTACAGCAGCGGGCTCGGGAAGGCCGAGCCCAGCGGCACCACGTCGTGCGCCATCGCCGATTCCAGCACTTCGAACACCAGCTCGGAGACGTCGACCGCGCGCGACTCGCCATCGGGCTGCGAGGCCGCATCCGGCTCCGGCGGCAGCACCGAACTCGGGCGGCTCACGTAATAGCCCGAGCGCGCGCGCGACCTGACCAGGCCGCGCGCCTCCAACAGGTAATAGGCCTGGAACACCGTCGCCGGGCTGATCCCGCGCGCCGCGCTGGCCTGGCGCACCGAGGGCAGGCGCTGACCGGGGCGCAGCAGGCCATCGCGGATCGAGGCCGCGATGTCGTCGGCCAGGGCTTGGTAGCGCTTCACGGCGGGGCTCCGGGCGCGGTGGGGCGGGCCGCGCAGGCTCAACTGATATGGTTTTTTATCTCATTTCTGATTCTGGCGAAACTGATATGGTCGGCGCAGCATGGCCTCCACCCCTCAGAGTCGCCGTCGATGCTCGCCGCCGCCATGAACCCGCAGGTCGAACTCAACCTCGCGCTGATCCTGTTCGTGCCCTGGTTCTCGATCCTGGCCTGGTTGTACTGGGCCTACCCGAAGCAGCCGCGTCTGGCCGCACGCACTCTGTTCGACAGCGGCGCGCTGCTGCTGGCGACCTTGCTGGCCGGCTGGGGCATGCATTGGTCGATGCACAACGCCGATCCCAACGCGGGCGCGATCTGGAAGCAGGTGCTGGCGACCTCGGTCGCTTACGGCCTGTTCCTGTTGGTCATGACCGCGGCCCTGCTGCTGCGCCTGCGGCTGTTGCCGCGCTGGCGTGCGGCCGCCGCGGACGCCTGAGCCCGCCGCCGCCCGCGGCGTCTCGCGGGCCCGCCACGTCGCCGGCCGCGCCGGCATGGAACCCGAATGAAAACGCTGTTCATCGTCGCCTTCCTGAGCCTGATCGTCTGGAACCTCGGCGCAGGCCTGTACTACATGCTGGTCGACCACGGCGAGAGCAAGCGCACCGTCAATGCGCTCACCCGCCGCATCGTGCTGTCGGTGGCCCTGATCGCCCTGGTCGCGGCCGGCATCGCCACCGGCGTGATCGAACCGCACGGCATCGGCCGCTGAGCGCGCGCGAATCCGCAAGATAGGCGCAGCCTGCGCAGCGCCTACGGGGCATGCTGCGCGACGGGCGCCGTCCGCGCCCCTCGCCACCGATCCTGCAAGGAACCCGCAATGCGCCTGTACTCGCTGCTGCCGCTGTCCATCGCCCTGGGCCTGTCCGCGCCCGTCGCCGCCGCCGACCGCAGCGCCGACGAGCGCGCCATCCTGCAGCTGGAACGCGATATCTGCGCCGCCTACGAAGCCGAGGATGCGGACTGGATCGGAAAGCACCTGGACCCGGCCTTCACCCTGGTCGCGTCCAACGGCAAGATCACCAGCCGCGACGACGAGGTCGCCGAACTCGCCAAGGGCGTGACCACCTACGAGGTGTTCCGCAACCACGGCACCCGCCTGCGCTACTACGGCAACGACACCGCGATCGCGCTGGGCATCACCACCGTCAAGGGCGTGTCCGAAGGTCAGGCCTTCGCGGCCGACTTCCAGTTCACCGACACCTATGTGCGCGGCCCGCAAGGCTGGGTGATGGTGGCCAGCCATGCCTCGCGCTTGCCGGCCAAGGCTGCGGCCACGCCTTGAGGCGGGTGGCAAGGGGGCGTCGGCTTCGCTGAGGGCTGACGGCCATGCGTCGAAAGCGGGGCGCAGGCGGCATCGGAAACCTGATTGAGGCGTGCCCGTCAAGGCGAGGAAACGATCGCGGGACAGGGCGGTTCGGATAGGGCGTTTCCTACGCCGCGAAGGCCCTTGTTCCGAATCCGATTCGCGCGTCAGTCCCATGGCGCCGGCGATCCCCGCCGATCAATCTGATCGCCCCACCGCGCGGCCCATGCCGCATGGATCAAGGACGATCGCCATGCCCGTTTACGCCCTGTGCTCGCTATTGCTGCTCCTGCCGACCGCTGTCGACGCGGCCAGCCTGTACAAATGCGTCGCCCGTTCCGCCCCCGTCAGCTACCAATCCGAACCCTGCGGCGCAGCCGCCACCGCCCGCGTCTGGGAGGTCACTCCGGAGCCGCCCCCGGATGCGGCCGAACTGGCCCGCCGCCGGCAGGACCATCAACGCGGACGAGCCGAGTCGCGCTATCTGTCGCGCCTGGCCCGTACCGACCGCCCGAGCCGCGCGCGCGCCTACGCGATCCGGTTGGGCGGCGGGCGCGACTGCGACGCCGCGCGCGAGCGTCGCGAGCGCAAGCTGGCCGCGGTCGGCCTGGAACGCGACTACGAACTGGTCAGCGCGCTCAACGACGCGGTCTTCGAGGCCTGTAAATAGTCGCCGCGGCAGGCCGGCCGCGGCCGGACGTGACGACGTTCACGCCTCGCGCGGGCGTGGCCACCTCCGCCGATCGGTAGCGGCGGCGCGTATATGCTTTGCTAACGGTTGATGCACTATTAGTTCGGGGATCGCAGCGGCAGGGGCGATCCATGGTCCGTACTGCAACGTCGCAAGGCCGCCGCATCGGGCCCGCCAGGGCCAGGGGATTGGTCCGCGCATTCGCTGCCGGTCGGGCCGGGCAGCTGGCCGCGCCGATCGGACTGGCGCCGGCCCGGGCTTCGATGTCGCATGTCGCTCATCCACCCAGCTTGTCGATACCGGGCAAACGCTGAGCCCATCGTCCGCCGAACCGCCAGGATGCCGTTCATGAGGAGAAGGAAAACCGCCCAGCCATCGTCGTTCCATCGTCAACCGCGCGGCCCACGCGGCCGGCGGCGTTTTCGTCCGTTCCCCAGGAGAACCGCATGAAACGATGCATATCGCTGGCCGCTGTCGCGCTGCTGTGCGCCAGTCCCTTGGCGCCGGCGCAGAACCAGGGCGAGCCGGTCGCCGTCACCCCCGAGGGCCTGCTCAAGCGCATGGACCGCGACGGCGACGGCAAGCTCTCGTTCGAGGAATATCGCAATGCCATGATCCGCCGCTTCGCCCAGGCCGACGCGGACCGCGACGGCGTGCTGCGCGGCGCCGAGATCCCCGCGCATCTGGTGCCCACCGCGCGCGCCGAGAACCCGCAGCACGAGATCACCATGGACGCCTACGGCGACGCGCTGCGGCCGGTATTCGACGGCTTCGATACCGATCGCGACGGCCATCTGGCCGGTGCCGAACTCGACGCCCTGGCCCAGGCCCGCCGGGCCGCGAAGTGAAGGAGACGAGCATGAAACGAATCGTCAGCAGCGTCCTCGTCCTCGCCCTGGTCCTGCCCTCGTTGGGCCAGAGCGCCCACGCGGGCCAAACCCTGCGCTGCGAATCCAGCAACGGCCAGTACAAGAGCTGCCCGGTCGACACCCGCGGCGGCGTCACCTTGTCGCGCCAGCTCAGCTCCTCGGGCTGCTGGCAGAACGACACCTGGGGCTACGACCGCAATCGGGTCTGGGTGACCAACGGTTGCCGCGCCGAATTCAACGTCGGCGACTACCAGTCCTCCGGCAGCGGCAATTCCAACGCCATCGCCGGCGCGGTGGTGGTCGGCCTGATCGGCGCGGCGATCCTGGCCAACAAGAACAAGAAGGACCGCGATCGCGACCGCTATTACGACGACGATCGCTACAACGGCGGCAACTACTACCAGCCCAGCAATACCGTGCGTTGCGAGTCCAACGACAACAACTACGTGCGCTGCCCGTTCTATGGCCGCGGCCACGTCGAGGTGCAGCGCCAGCTCAGCAAGACCTATTGCCAATACGGCCAGAACTGGGGCGTGGAGCGCAACACGATCTGGGTCGACAACGGCTGCCGCGCCGACTTCGCGGTGTACTGAGCCAGGCCGGCCGGCCATGCCCGCGACGCCGCCGCTGCGGTCGCGGGCCTGGTCGGCTATGTTGGCGTCCATGCGCATCGCACCGGTCCTGTTGCTGACACTGGCCCTGTCGGCCTGCGTGTCTTCGCCGCCGCCTCCTCCTCCGGCATCCGCGGTCGCGCCGCGGCTCTCGCCCGCGGCCGATCCGGACGCGGCCGGCATGGTCGACATGCGCGAACTGGTGCCCGATCTGGCCCAGGAAATCCGCTACGCCACTTCCGACAACTTCGTCGGCCGCCCGGTGCTGGGTTACGGCGCCGCGCGTTGCTACCTGTTGCGTCCGGTCGCGCAGGCGTTGCAGCGGGTCGAGCGGGCGCTGCGCCGCGAGGGCCTGCGCCTGAAGGTCTTCGATTGCTACCGGCCGGCGCGCGCGGTCGGCGATTTCGTCGCCTGGGCCGGCGACCTGGGCGACCAATCAACCAAAGCCGCCTACTACCCCAGGCTCGACAAGAGCGCCTTGCTCGGCGACTACATCTCGCCGACCTCCGGCCACAGCCGCGGCGCCACTTTGGATATCACCCTGATGCGTTGCGCGCCCGTGGGCGATCCGGCGGCCTGCGCGCCCTTGGATATGGGCACGCCCTTCGACTACTTCGACATCTCCGCCCACACCGACTGGCCCGGCGCCAGCCCCGCCCAGCGCGAGAACCGCCAACGCCTGCTGGCCGCGATGGCGCGCGAGGGTTTCGTCAACTATCCCCTGGAGTGGTGGCACTACACCTACAAGCCCGAACCCGCGCCCGACACGGCCTACGATTTCCCGATCCGCTGAGCGGCGCGGCAGGCCGCCGCTTCAATCCCGATTGCGGCCGAACGCCAGATAGGCCAGCACCGCCGTCAGCACCACCAGGGCCGTCACCACGATCGCGAAGCCGTGGCCGTGCTCCGACAGCGGAACGCCGCCGACGTTCATGCCGAACAGGCCGGCGACCAGATTCACCGGCAGCGCCAGCACCGTGACCACGGTCAACACGAACAGGCTACGGCCGGTTTGCTCGTTGACCAGCGCCGCCAGCTCTTCCTGGATCAGCTTCACGCGTTCGACCAGCGCGGCCGAGTCGCCGATCGCGGTGGAGAATTCTTCGGCCGCCTGCTGCAGGTCCTGCACATCGTCGCGGCCGACCCAGGCCGGCGGGCGGTTCAACAACCGGAACAGCGCCGTCGGCTCCGGCGCCATCAGGCGCTGCAGACGCACCAGCGATCGCCTCAGAGAACCCAGCTCGGTGCGGTCGCTGGCGATGCGATTGGCGAGCAGGCGGTCCTCGATCCCGTCCACGCGCAAGGTCGATTTGCGCAGGATATCGCTGAGCACATTGGCCTGGTCGCGCAGCAGGTGGGCGAGCAATTCCACCGGCGACCGGAAGGGCTGGCCCGCACGCACCGCCGCGCGCAGCCGGTCGACCGAACGCAGCGGGCGCAGGCGCGCGCTGACGATCAGGCGCGGATTGATGCACAGGCTGGTGGTGCCGACCTCGGAGGCGTCGAAGCTGGATTCGAACAGGACGTCGTGGATCACCGCGATCAGGGCGTCGTCGTCCTGCTCCAGCCGGGTCGAGCCGACCTGGCTGCCCAGCGACTCGAAGAAAGCCTCGGGCAGGTCCAGCACGCGTCGCAGGTAGCGTTCCGCGCCCTGGTTGGAGAGCGAGAAATGCAGCCACAGGAACTCGCCGGTCGGCGTCTCGCCCTGGGCGGAGAGGAACGCGGGCACCGCGTCGGTGCCGATGGCCTGCGCGGCCTGGCCGGGCGGAAACCGGTAGCCCCAGATCAGCCCGTCCTCGTTGGAGCCGTAAGTGCTGTCGATCGCCCGCATCGTGCGCCTTCCTGGGTTTGCGCAGAGCCTAGCGGAAGTTCATGGCGCGCGATGCCTCGCCATCGCGCAGCGAGCCCGCGGGGCAGGGCGGGGCGGCGGTCGCTTCCACCGGCACCGCCTCGCCCTTGTATCCTTCGGCGTCGGGCGCGCCCCATCGGCGGCCGGCGCTTCCTCACGCAGCCCGCACCGGTAATGCAGCACATGGATCGAGACCCCGACGCCAATCGCGAGCCCTACCTGGGCGTGGTCAGCCAGGGCGATCTGTTCTGGCTGCCGCCCGATCCCAGCAAGGGCGCGATCCCGGGTTCGCCGCATCCGCACGTCGTCGTACAGGACGACGTCTTCAATCACTCGCGCATCGGCACCGTGGTCGTCTGCGCCCTGAGCTCCAACCTGAAGCGCGCAAGCGAGCCGGGCAACGTCCTGCTCGATCCGGGCGAGGGCGATCTGGGCAAGCGGAGCGTGGTGGTGGTTTCGCAAGTCTCGACGATCTACAAGAGCCGCCTGGGCGAACGCATCGGCAGTCTGTCCGGCGAGCGCGTCGCCCAGATCCTGGCCGGCATGCGTTTCCTGCAGGCCTCGTTTTTCCGGCGCTGAGGCGAGAACGCCCGCCGTTCGCCGGTCGCCGGTCGCGGATGCGCCTGCGCCTGCGTCGACGCGCGCTTCCCGGCGACAGGCCTCATCGCCCTCCGGGCTTGGGCCAGGGAGCGCACACGATCTGCGTGAATCCTATGCTGTCGCCGGAGCGCGGCAGGCCGGCTGTCACAGCCGGCCCGGGCCGTGACGACGGGCTGCGCGCGAACGCCCCTCGATGCTTCAATCGAGCTTCATCCCCGGCTTCCATCCGCTCTTGGCCAGGAAGCCTTTCGCATCGTCGATTTCGATGATTTCGCGCACCGCGGCCTTCTTGTCCTTGGCCTGCCGGTAGTAGGCCTTGGCGATGCGATAGCCGACCCAATAGCCCAGATCGCCGGGACGCTCGGGCGTGCCCATGCCGTTGTACAGCCAGGCCGAACCTTCGGCTTTTTGATCCAGGTCGGCGAGAAACGCGGTTTCCAGCTCCAGTTCGCGGCCGCGGGTGGCGGTTTGCAGATGCCCGTAGCTGACCGAGCCGGAGATCAGCTCGCCCACGAACTCCGCGCCGCCTTCGATCAGCGAGGCCTTGAGCACCGTGGTGTCGGGGTGCTCCTCCTGCGCCGCCGGCTGCAACACGTGCGCGTACTCGTGCGCGATCACGTACACGAAGCGGTCCTCGGGATTCGGATTGAGGAAGTCGACCGCGCACAGCGATTCCAGCCCGATCATCACGCCGTTGGCATTCGCCGTGCCGACCGGTTTGCCGCGTCCGATCGCCAGCGTCACCGGCGGAAAGCGCTCCGGCGGATAGAACTCGCCCAGCTTGGTCAGGGCCTTGTCCAGACGGGCTTCCACCGCCGGCAACACGGCCACGCAGCGCTTGGCATTGGCGTACAGCGCGGGGCGCTCGGCGATCGCGGCGGCGATGCGCTCGCCGGTGGTCCGGCGCATCCGCGCGAACTCGATCAGGCCAGGGCTGCCCTGATCCAGATAGCGCTGCAATTGCTCGGCGCTGGGTTTGCCGCCGGCCTGGTCGTAGATCGCATAAAAGCGGTCGACGTCGCCGAGGCGTATCTCCGGCGCGCGCCGGGCCGGCGTGGCGGCAGTGAGCAGAAGCGCGGAGGCGGTCGTCAGGAGCAGGAGCGTGGCTCGCATGGCACAGTCCATGGTGGGTCGGGCATTGGGGAGTCCGCGGGAATCCGCGGGCCGTACTGCGCCTGCATAGTAGCGTCGCCAAGATACGGCGATGCCGCACCGGCTAGGCCGGACGGCGGTGAACTCATGAGGCTTGACAGGCTGGCGGCCGACCGGAACTTTGCAACGCAAGGCGATGCGACGGCGGCCTTCGTCCGCGAACGGCGCAAACCTTAGACTACCCAGCCCGCGGGCTTCGTCCGCCATCGGCTGCTCGGATGTCGTCCGTCGCTTACCCGTACCGTTACGCCTGCTGCCTTCTGCTGATGGCCTCGGCCCAGGTTTTCGCTGTTGAGCCGGCGCCGACTTTGGATCAGGCCAATGCGGCCCTGCGTCTCGCGCTCGCTGCGGAGACGGCCGGCGCCGGCAGGGAATCGGCGTCGCCCTTGATCGGGGCCTTGCAGGAGTCGATAACGCTCTCGGCCGTGCAGGGCTGTCAGCCGGTGGACCCTGAGCAGACCACCTGCATCGTCAAGCTCGAGAGCTTGATGCGCGACGGCTACCAGGCCCTGCGCTTCCGTCTGGACGGCCCGCATTGGCGACTGGTCAAGCAAGCCGACATCGCGGCGCCGCAACCGGGCCTGGCACAGGCCCAGGAACTGGTACGCGAGCACCTGCTCGGTCTGGCCGAACGGCAGGCGGATGCGAAGCGCGCCGCGGAGTATCGCGAGTTCGCGACGGGCCTGGTCCTGGATGAACTGGCGTCGTGCGACCTGGACCGCGACAGCGGCGCGGTCGAATGCGACGGAGCGTTCCACACATCCGCCAGCGGCAAGGGTTTCAAGCCGATGCGCTTCGCCCTGCTGGGGTCGGCTTGGTCCTTGCTGCCGGACTGAAGCGGCAGGTCGATACGCCTGGGGCCACGCGCTGGCGCCTCAGTCGATGCACTTTCCCGAGCGGCCGCCGTCCAGCGGAATCGGCAGCCCCGGCTTCTCGACGTGGTAGTACAGGGACAGCACCTGCCACTGCGAACCCGTCTTGTAGAGTTGGACGCTGTTGACGCCAACGAAATCCGGCTTCACCGCGCTCTTGTCGGCCCTGGATTCGACCACGCTATAGGCGACCGCGAAGCGATCGTAGGCATGCAGCACGCGCGCGACTTCGCATTCATGGAAGCCTTGCTCGCGTATGCCCTGGTAGTGCTTCAGGAAGTCGGCTCCCGACCAGCGCCGGACGCTCGCGGCCCCGTCCTTGTAACGGCCGCCGAACACCACCGCGTCCTCATGGAACAGCCGTTGCAGCGCCGCCAGGTCCGCGCTGCCCCCGGCCTCGTTGGAGGAGGCGCGCCATAGCGTCGAGACCACCTGGTCCGGCGTGGCTTCGGCGGCGCCGGCGCACACAGGCAGCAGCAAGATCGATAACAAGAGGCAGCGCATGCATAGCTCCGGGTATGGCGTCGGACGCAGTATCGCGTCGTCCCGGGCGAACGGCCACCGCACCACGTCCGGCGCCCGCCCGGCGTTGCGGCGCCGGCCGCTGGTGCGTGCGCCGCTGTCCGCAAGCCGCCGGTTTGCTAGCCTCTACCCGTCAACCGGGGGGATGTATGCGAATCGGACTCGCATGCCTGTTGCTGGCGTTCGCCGGCGCGGTCCAGGGCCAGAGCGTGCACAAGTGCGTGGGCAAGGGCGGGGCGGTCAGCTACCAGAGCCAGCCTTGCGCGGCGACGCAGAAAGCGCTGAAATCCTGGGACGCCACGCCGGCGCCGCCGCCCGGCACCGACGAGTTGTGGCGGCGCCACTATCGGCGTAAACAAGGCGAAGCCGATTCCCGGTATCTATCGCGCTTGGCCGGCACCGACCGGCCCCGGGCCGGCAGCGCCTACGGCCCATCGCCGACGCCGATCGACGCTTGCGCGGCGGCCAAGGCGCGGCGGGAGTCGGTCCTGCGCCAGAACAACGACGACGTGGGCTACGACGCGCGCCGGGCCCTGAACGACATGGTGTACGACGCCTGCAAGTAGGCGGCTGCGGCAACCCAAGGGACACGGTGGCGGGAGGATCCGGCCGCGGCCGGTGTGCGACCACGGATCCGGAAGGAGCGAAACCGATGCAAGTCACCCCCGAAGCGTTCGACCTGGCCCTGGCCTATCCGCAATGGCAGGGTTCAGGGCGGCACCACAACCTCGCGCGCGGCGCCGCGGCCGCCGCCGCGGTCTGCGGCCGTTACGCGCCCCTGGCGCAAGTGCCCTTGAGCGACGCCGAGGGCGACGCCCACGGCGTCCGGCGCTGGAACGCGATCCTCGATCAGTTCCGCGCCGCCCAGGCAGTGCTCGCAGGTTCGGGCGCCAAACGCGTGCTGACCGCCGGTGGCGACTGCGCGGTCGACATCGCCGTGATCGACTATTTGAATCGTATCCATCCCGGGCTCGACGTGATCTGGATCGATGCCCACCTGGACGGCAACACGCCCGAGACCTCGCCCAGCGGCAGCTTCCACGGCATGCCGGTCGCGGCCGTCCTCGGTCGCGCGCCCGCCCCGATGCGCGCGCTCCTGGGCGCGCCGATAGAGCCGGCGCGTTTGCGCTACTTCGGCATCCACGTCGGCGACGAGGGCGATTGGGCCCTGCAGCGCGAACTGGATCTGCGGACCCTCGATCCGCGGCGGCTGCCGAGCGGGCCGGTGCACATCCATTTCGACCTGGACGTGCTGGAGCCGAGCGAGTTTCCGTACCTGGCCTACACCGACGGCGATCTCCGCATCGACGACGCGGTCGCCCTGGTGCGCCGCATCGCCGAGGCCGGCGAATTGGTCGGCCTGACCCTGACCGAGTTCTCGCCGGCCGACGACCGGGCAGCGGAGGAGGGCGCCGCGGTGATCGCGCGTCTGTGCGAGGCCGCCGCCGGCCGCTGAGCGGCCCCGAGGCCCGGATCGGGACGTGGCGCTAGCGCGGCGGTTCGCCGCTGCGCGGGCCGCCGGTCGGCATTACTCCTTGCGCCGCGGTCGCCTGGGCGATCCGCGGTCGGCCTGCTTGCGTTTGAGCCCTGGCCTTGCGTCGGCCGTTGACGCATCGATTGCGCGGGATATCGGCGATCTTTGGCCCGTGACGGCTGCCAGTTGCGCGTCCAGATGGATAATGTTTACATCGAGTATCTTCATATGAAGATATATGCATAAGCGCCTAATCGCACGGCGCTCGACCGCATGCGCGTGCCGCCGCCAACCGCCCTGAGGCCACCATGAAACGCCTATTCCTCGATTCGAACGGACGCGTGCGCAACGGCTGGTGGATCCTGATCTTCCTCGCCCTGATGCTGGCCAGCCGTTTCGCCTACACGCCGCTGAGCCGCGCCCTGCAGGCCTGGGGTGCGCCGCTGGAGGCCCTGGAACCCTTGCGCCTGCTCTTCCTGCTGCTGGTGACCTGGATCTGCGTGCGCCTGCGCAAGGAGCCCCTGTCCAGCATCGGCTACGTCCTGAACGGGCGTTGGCTGCGGGAGCTGGGCCTGGGCTGCTTTCTCGGCCTGGCCACGGCCGCGCTGGCGGTCGCGATGATCTGGGCGGCCGGCGGCGTGCGCTTGCAACTGGATCCGGCGCGCAGCCTGGGCCTGCTCGCCTACGGCGTTTACGTCTTCCTGTTCGTGGCCTTGTTCGAGGAAACGCTGTTCCGCGGCTTCGTGTTCCAGCGCATGGTCGCCGGCGTCGGTGTGTGGATCGCGCAGCTGAGCTTGGGGTTGCTGTTCGCCAGCAGTCATTGGGGCAATCCGGACATGCAGGGCGCCACCCTGGTCTGGGCCACGATCGAGCTGTTCCTGGGTGCGATCCTGTTGGGCCTGGCCTATCTGCGCACGCGCAGCCTGGCCCTGCCGATCGGCATCCACCTGGGCTGGAACTGGACGCAGGGCTACCTCTTGGGTTTCGACGTCAGCGGCTTTGCGCATGCGGGTTGGTTCCAGCCGCAGTTGCTGGACCGCCCGCAATGGGTGACCGGCGGCGCCTTCGGCCCGGAGGCCAGCGTCTTCGCGGTCGTCGTCGACGCGCTCTTGATCGCGATCCTGTGGAAGTGGAAGGGCTCGATGCGCCCGGCATGCGCGCTTGCAGCGGATGTTCGGCCGGACGCATCGCGCATCGTGTTCAAGTCGGAATGAGAACCGTGGTCCGCGGCCGATCGGCCGGGCGCATCGATGCGAAACGGTATCAGTGAGCGAACAGCACCGGGCACGGGGCCTTGCGCAACAGGTCGCGCGTGGTGCCGCCCAATACCTGCTCGACCAGCCGCGAATGGCTGTAGGCGCCCGCAACGATCAGGTCGGCGCGGCTCTCGGCGGCGTGATGGACGATCTCGGATCCGGGGCTGGAATGGACGGCCGAACGGCGCACCGGCCTGATTCGGACGCCGTGCCGTTCCAGATGGTTGCCCAGGAAGGCATCGAGCGGATGCACCTTGGACGAGGACTCCTCGACGGTCAGCAGATCGACCGTCGCCATGCGACGCAGCCACGGCAGGGCGTCGTGCAAAGCGCGCGCCGATTCTTTCGACGCCTTCCAAGCGATCACCGCATGGCCGAAGGCGGTGGGGGGCGTGGACGTCTGCACGCTGAGGACCGGGCGCCCGGAACCGGCCGAAACCGCGGCGAACATGCGATGGCGCGTCTCCAGTTCGGAAGCGTCCATGCCCAGCACGGTGACGTCGGCGTAGCGGGCGTGTTCGTTGGCGATCTCCGAGGGAGTGCCCCAATAGTTCTCGGACATGCGGATGTCGTAGGGCACGCCTTCGCCGCGCAAGCGCGCATCGGCGGCTTCGGCGATCCGCTGGGTGGTCGCCAGCGCGCAGTCGCGCATGCTTTCGTAAACCCCCTCCGGATAGTAGTCCCAAGCTTGCGCGACGGGCGATATCTGGCTGACGCCCACCAATGCGATCACCCGTCCTTCCCAGGCCTTGGCGATCGCACAGGCGGTCTCGACGACCGGCGACGGGACATCGCCCATCAGCAGGGGCAGCAGGAAGTCCTTAAACACGGCGGCGGCTCGGAAGGGGCATGTCGGTAGGCTGGCATCGCGAACATCGGCGGTATTGACCCGGATCAATAGGACGGCACGGACGACCTAGGCCAGCAGGCTCATGTCGAGTACCGCGCGCCCTTCCACCGTCCCCGCGCGCAGCCGGTCCAGCACCGTGTTGATCTGGCTCAAGGCATGAGGCTCGGTCGTCGCTTGAATTTTTCCGACGGCGGCCATCGCCACGGCCTCGTTCAAATCCTGGCGATTGCCGACGATCGAGCCGCGCAGCGTGATCCGCTTGAGGACGACATCGAAGATGGGGGTTGGAAAATCACCGGGAGGCAGACCCACCAGGCTGATCGTGCCCTTGCGGCGCACCATTGCCAGCGCCTGGCCGAACGCGGCGACCGAGACGGCGGTGACCAGGACGCCGTGGGCGCCGCCGCCGGTACCCCGGCGAATATCCTCCAAGGCGCCGGGGTCGTCGGCGTTGACGGCGATCTCCGCGCCTAGCGCGCGCGCCAATTCCAGCTTGCGATCGCTGACGTCGATGGCGGCCACGCGCAGGCCCATGGCCTGCGCGTACTGGATCGCGAGATGGCCCAGGCCGCCGATGCCGGAGACGACGAGCCACTCGCCCGGCCGCGCTTCGGTTTCCCGAATGCCCTTGTAGCTGGTGACGCCGGCGCAGAGGATCGGCGCGAGGGCGACGAAATCGCAGTTCTGCGGCAGGCGCACGGCATAGGCCGCGGCAGCGACCGCGTACTCGCTGAAGGTGCCGTTGACGTTGTACCCGCTGTTGCGCTGCCGCTCGCACAAGGTCTCCCAGCCGGTGATGCAGTACTCGCATTGGCCGCAAGCGTCGTGCAGCCAAGCGATGCCGACCGCATCTCCGACGCGCAGTCGGTCGACGCCAGGGCCGACCTCCGCGACCACGCCGGCGCCCTCGTGCCCGGGAATGAAAGGCAGCGTGGGCTTGATCGGCCAGTCCCCGTCCACCGCATGCAGGTCGGTGTGGCAGATGCCGCTGGCGTGGATCCTGACCAGTACCTCGCCCGGGCCCGGTGCGGGGATGGGCCGACGTTCGATGATCAAAGGCTCGCCCAGGCGCCGTGCCACTGCCGCTCTCATGCTGCCCTTCATGGTCCGTCCTCGGTGGGGGATGGCGGGACTTTAGGTCAGGCTCCATCGCGCGCTTTGACCCAGATCAAAGGCGTCCGCGCCCGCCGACGAACGGGTGCGGACGCTTGCGGGGAGAGCGTGATCGGACCATGCTTGTCCCAGCAAAATTCGAGTGCAGCGACGGCCATGCCACCCCAAGCCATCGACGCGACGTCCTCGACGGGTTCAGCACCGCGATTACTGGTGATCGACGACGACGCCGAAATCGTCGCGCTGCTGTCGCGCTATTTCGGCGCGAACGGTTACCGGGTGATCGCGGCGTCCAGCGCCGCGCAAGCCCGCGAACTGATCGCCTCGCAAGCGCCGGACCTCGTCCTGCTGGACCTTGGGCTGCCGGACGAGGACGGTCTGTTGCTGTTGCGCCACCTGCAAGCGCAATGGCGCGGGCCGGTCATCGTGGTCAGCGGGCGTGGAGAAGCGGTGGAGCGCATCGTCGGCCTGGAACTGGGCGCCGACGACTACGTGGCCAAACCCTTCGATTTGCGCGAGCTGTTGGCGCGGGCCAGATCCGTCATGCGCCGCGCGCCGGCGCCCGCGTCGGCGCCCGCGCCCGCGGCGAAGGGTTGGGTGTTCGAGGGTTTCCAGCTCGATGTGCCGTCGCGACGGCTGATCGACGTCGCCGGCGAAGAAGTGCCGCTGACCACCGGCGAGTTCGAACTGCTCAAGGCGTTGCTGGAACATCCGCACCAGGTTCTCAGCCGCGATCGCTTGATGACCAGCGTGCATGGCCGCGAAGCCGGTCCGTTCGACCGCACCATCGATGTCGCCATAGGCCGGCTGCGGCGGAAGATCGAGCGCAACCCGGCCGAACCGAAGCTGATCAAATCGGTCCGGGGCGCGGGCTACCTGTTCGCGGCGCAGGTGCGCAGCGCATGAGCGAGGAAAGCCTGTTCCCGGGGCTGTTCGAAGCCGTTCCGGACGCGCTGGTCGTGGTCGACCGCAGCGGCCGGATCGTCCAGGCCAATCGGCAAGCCGAGCGCCTGTTCGGCTATCCGCACCACGGCCTGAATCAAGTCGCGATCGAGCAGCTCATTCCCGAATCGGCCCGCGAGCGTCATCGGGAGCATCGCGCCCACTATATGGACCGCCCCCACATCCGGCCGATGGGCGTGACCGGGCAAAGCCTGATCGGCCAACGGCTGGACGGGCGGCAGTTTCCGGTCGAGATCGCCTTGAGCCCGCTCGAGGACGACCAGGGCCTGCGCTATCTGGCCTCGGTGCGCGACATCTCCGAATCGCAGCGCGCGCGCCAGGCCCTGGTGCGCGCGCGATACGACGCGTTGGCCGCGAGGATCGGCCAACTCGCGCTGGAAGCCCAGGACGAGTCGGGCGTGGTCGATCACGTGCCCGCGCTGCTTGCGGGCGCGCTGGATGCGCCGGTGGTCGCGATCGTGTTCGTGTCCAGCGATCGGCAGACCGTGGAAACCCGGGCCTCGACCGGCCTGGACGCCATGACCGCGGGTTCGCGATCGCCGATACGGATCGACGAAGCGGCGCTGTTGGAGCGAATAGAGGCGGGCGAGACCTTGGTCGCGGACGACCTGGAGCGCGATCCCGGCGGCGGCCGCTTCCCCGTCCATGCGCCGCTGTCGGGTAGCGGGGTGCTGCTGCCGCTGTCGGATCGCGGCCGGCCGATGGGTGCGTTGCTGGTGGTGTCGTCGAAGTCGCGGCACTTCGATCACGACGCCTTGCACCTGTTGCAATCCGTGGCCAATCTGATCGCGGCCTTCGTTCAGCGGCGCAGGACCGAAGAGCAGCTGGCCCATTCCCAGCGCCTGGACGCGATCGGCCAACTGACCGGCGGTATCGCTCACGATTTCAACAACCTGCTGACCGTCATGTCCGGCAGTCTGCAGTTGCTGGAAATGGAGTGCGAAGACAGGGCGGAGGCCAGCGAGCTCATCGCCAGCGCCCTGCGTTCGGTGGGCCGCGGCGCCGAGCTCACCGGCAAGCTGCTGGCGTTCGCGCGCCGGCAGCGCCTGCTGCCGCGTGCGGTCGACGCACCGGCCATGCTGCGGGACGTGGAGTCGATGCTCAAGCGCACTCTCGGCGAAAGCGTCCGTCTGCAGGTGCTGTTCGACGAAGATCTGCCGCCGGCCTATGTCGATCCGACCCAACTGGACGCGGCGCTGGTCAACCTGGCGCTCAACGCCCGCGATGCGATGCCTCACGGCGGCGAGATCACCATCGAGGCTCGCGCGCATCGGGTGGAAGCCCCGTCGAGCTCCGGCGACCTGGCCGCGGGCCGCTATGTCGGCATCAGCGTCACGGACACCGGCCGCGGCATGGCCCCCGAGACGCTGGCTCGGGCGATGGAGCCGTTTTACACGACGAAGGAAGCCGGACGCGGCAGCGGATTGGGCCTGAGCATGGTGTACGGCTTCGCCAAGCAGAGCGGCGGTCACCTGCGTATCGACAGCACCCTGGGGTACGGCACACGGGTCGAACTGTTCCTGCCCGCGGCGCAAGCGGCCGCCGCCGCACCGGCGCCGGCCGACGCAGGGCGGCCGACGGGCAAGGGCGAGACCGTGCTCGTCGTAGAGGACGATGAGGCCGTGTGCGACATCGCCGTCGCGTTCCTGCGCGCTTCGGGCTATAGGGTGATCTCGGTCGGCTCGGCCGAAGCGGCCTTGTTGCGATTGTCGGCGGGCGAACCCATCGCCTTGCTGTTCAGCGACGTCATGCTCGGCGCGGGGATGAACGGCAAGGAGTTGGCGATGGCCGTGCGGCGCATGCGGCCGGATATGCCGGTGCTGCTGACCTCGGGATACGAGACGGACGTCGCCGGCCCGGCCGATGCGACGGCCGCCTTCGAGCTGTTGCGCAAGCCCTATCGGCGCGAGGAACTGGACGCGGCGGTGGAGCGCGCCTTGTCCGGCGGCTAGCGTTTCAATGACAGGCAGCGCTTCCATTCAGGACGCTGCGCAGGCCTTCGCGGTCCTGAAGGCGGATCTCGCGGCCGGACACGGCGATCAATCCGCGCGTCTGCAGGCGCGACAGCACTCGCGTCACCGTTTCCAGGGTCAGGGAGAGGAAGTTCCCGAGCTCGGCACGCGTCATGCGCAACTGCAGGCGGCTGGGGCTGAAACCCAGCCGTTCCAGGCGCGATGCCAGATCGAACAGGAACGTGATCACGCGCTGATCCGCGCCGAGCGTGCCCAAGACCAGCATCCAGTTCCAATCGCGGCGGATTTCGCCGGCCAATTGGGCGGTGATCCGTTCCTGGAACTGCGGCAACTGGTCGCGCAGTTGCGCGTACGGAAGTTCCCAGACCTCGCCGGTATCCAGGGCGATGGCATCGCAGGCATAGGCCGGAACGTCCAGGGAGTCCAGGCCCAGCAGGTCGCCGCGCATCCGGAAACCGGTGATTTTTTCCCGGCCGTCCTCGCTGATCAAGGCGGTCTTGAAGAAACCGGAGTGGACCAGATACAGGGCATGCCGCGATTGGCCGGCGCGGAACACGTGCTGCTTGGCGTGCACGCAGCGGCGCTGCAGCGGCCAGGTCTGCAACAGCTGTTCGAGGCTCCGTGCCTGGCTGGCATACGGCGGCGGGAACACGCATTCGCTGGTGGCTGCGGTCAGGTCCGAGGCGGAGAGGCGGTCGAGCAACATGGCGGCGTTCCAGCGACTAGGTGAGTTCGAGCCTAGAGGCATCGGCCGGCCGGATGATGCTATGGCGGTAACCGCCGGTAACGGTTTGTAACGAGCGGCTGGGATGGGGAGGCGGGGTGGGCCGCGGACCTGGCCTTGATCCGCGTCAACACGGGCCGGGGCGGCAGCGGACACAGTGGCATGGACGCAAGGCGGCAGCTGCCGCGAGGAATCCACCTTGAGCCGTGCAACGCGCTTCAGCGACCCGCGATCCGTCGATCTGTGGGACACCTGCTTTCGCTGGCGGAGCCCCGGCCGCTTGCACGATCGTACGGTCGACGAGACCTGGCAACGGGTCGCGGCGGCACTGACCGCGTCGGAAGGGGAGGAGCGCTTGTACTGGCGCAGCCGATACGCCTTCTCGTTCGGGCAATGGCAAGTACTTCCGGACCCCCGCCTGCTGCGATACGCGGGAACCGACATGCCCGTGCCGCCGATGCACGACCCCGTCGCGGTGGTGAATGCGGGTGTATTCGTGATCGATCCGTGGACCCGCGCGGCGCGCTTCGATCATCAGCGTTTCAGCGCGGCGGCCGCCGTCGCGGTAAGGATGCTGGACGACGCCGTCATGAGGTTCGGGCCGGACGACGCCTTGCCCATGCGCCTCGGGGTGGGGCTGATCGGCCTGGGCGATGCCTTGAACGGCCTCGGCTTGGCGTATGGGTCCCCGCGTTCGCCCGTCGTTGCCCAGACGATCGCGCAGAGCCTGGCCATGGGCTGCCTGCAGGGGTCGCTACACTTGGCCGACGAACGCGGGAACGGACCGCAGCAAGCCGAGTTCGGTTTGTCCGACCTGTGGAAGCACCGGGCGCTGCCCGGCGCGATGGCCGAGGCGGTGCTGCGCAATCATCGGCACGCCTGCCTGACGCGCATCGAGCGGCAACCCGAGCTGGTGTGCCTGGCGAACGGGGCGAGCGACGCGCTGGAGCCCGCCACCGGTTCGGCCCCGTCGCCGGTCAGCCCGCATTCGCTTTGCTTGGAGGCGGCCAGGCGCATGATCCGCAATGCGGTGCAGCCCTGGGTGGACAGCTTGTTGGAAACCTCCAACGCGCCTTGCGCGATGGTCCAGGGCGGAGCCTGAACGGATGGCCGGCCGGTAACCGCCCGCACTCCCAGCGCGCTTCTAGCTCTCGGATCGCCGACCCCAGTGGTTGCCGCGGTACGCGCGGGCGCCGATCGCGGGCAAGGGCGCTGGCCGCATGCGGCGGCCTAGGCGGTCCGTGCGCCGGCGATCTCGGTTCGGCACCGCCGCAAGGCGTCCAGGAACTCGTCGTAACGGCCGAAGAACCGTTGCCAAGCGCCCGCCAGGTCGTCGCAGCGGCCGGGCTCGAGTTCAGCGTAAGCCGCCTCCAGGTCGCGCAAACGCATTTCCAGGCTGCGCACGATCTCATGCATCAGCGCTTGCTGCGATCGCGAAGCCGACCCTTCGCCGGGACTCGGCTGGCGGCGCAGGGACTGGACGCCGGTGGCGGCACGGGCGAGCGCGCAGCGTGCGTGACCCCTCACGCGCATGGGATCGCGCATCAGGGGATGGCCCTGCGGATAGACGACATGGCCGGTCATGTCAGTGTCCGAAGAAGAGGGGAATGTCGGCACCGATCAGCAGTTCCCTGGTGACGCCGCCCAGCACCCATTCGCGCAGTCGGGAATGGCCGTAGCCGCCCGCGATCAACGCCTGCGAACGGACTTCGCCGGCGCACCGCAGGATCGCCGCGGCCACCGTCAGCCCTTGCCGTGGACGCACGACACGGTGAGCGTCGATTCCATGGCGGCCGAGGTGCCGCACGATGCGCTGCCCCGATGCTTCCACTTCCGGCGCGGATTCCTCGCCGATCGTCAGGACGTCCACGCGTTCGGCATTGCGCAGCAAAGGCAGCGCATCGTGTATGGCGCGGCTGGCCTCCTGCGTCGGCTGCCATGCGATGGTGAAACGCGCCAAGGCAGTGGGCGCCCAGCGCGGCGGGACCACGATCACCGGCCGTCCCGATTCGAGCAGCAGACTCACGAAGTAGGCGTGCGGTACGACGGATTCGGCAGTGTCGCCGATCGCGCCGGCGACGACGGTCAGGTCCGCGTCGTAGGCCTGCCTCGCCGCGACTCGCGGAGCCTCCGAATACAGGGCTTCGATCAGCTTGGCTTCCGACGACACGGGCTCGGCGGAGAGCCGGGATTGCAGGCGAGCCAAGTTCGCCGCGCCGTGCTCGCGCAGGCTGGCATGCGCGGCGTAGGTGGCCGCGTCGGGCATCATTCCCCACGGCTGCAGCATCGGCATCGGCAGGTCGACTATTTCCAGGGCCGACAGATGCGCCCCATGCGATTTCGCAAGCGCCATCGCCAGGGCCAGGGCGTCGGCATCGGCGCTGGTCCCGGTCATCGGAATCATCAGATCTTTGTACATGGGCTCTCTCCCGGGCCGGACTCGGCCGATGCGTTTCATTCCAGGCGCGCGAGCGCCGCCGGACACTGATCTGCGTCAAACACGGGTCGGGTCGGGATGACCTGGTCCTCCGCAAGCGCGCCGATTGATCTGGATCAAGACGGGGGCGGAGGACGGCTGAGGTAATGGCGGCGGTTCCCGATGGACTAGGCCATGAACAGCGAGCGTCTGCGCAAACACGTACTGGAAGAACTGGCTTTCGACCCGCGTATCGACGCTTCCGGCATCGGCGTCGCCGTCGACGAGCGCATCGTCAAGTTGACGGGGCACGTCCACAGCCTCGCCGACAAGATCGCCGCGGCCGAAGCGGTGGAACGCGTCAAGGGCGTGCGCGGCGCGGTGATCGATATCGAGGTCCGTTGTCCGCCCGATTCGTCGGTCACGGACGAGGTTATCGCCAAGCGCGCGACCGAAGTCCTGGCCTGGAACGCGTCGTTGCCGGCCGGATCCGTGATGGTCAGCGTCGAACGGGGTTGCCTGACCCTGACCGGTACCGTCGACTGGCAGTTCCAGCGCAGCGGGATAGAGAGCGACCTGCGCCGTCTGGCCGGGGTGATCGACATCGACAACCGGATCGCGATCCGGAAGATCACCCGGAAGCAGGATGTCAAACGTTCGATCAAGGACGCTTTGCAGCGTCGCGCCGATGTGCAGGCCTCGAACATCCGGGTGGGCGTGGACGAGTCGGGGCAGGTGACCCTGAAAGGAAAGGTCGAGGACTGGCAATCGCGCAACGCGGTGGAGGACGCCGCCTGGCTGGTCGCCGGCGTGAGGGCGGTCGAGAACCGGGTGCGCATACGGTGAGCCGCCGGCCCGCACCGGGCGGCCGCGACGCCGGCGCGGAAACGCCGGCCGAGTTTCTCCGCTCGCTGCGCCGGCGCGTCGTCATCGCCATCGCCGCCAAGCTCGCGCTCATCGCCGCGCTGTACCTGATCTTCTTCTCTCCGCCGCACAGGCCGCGCATCGACGATGCGCAGGTCGATCGGTTTCTACTGCCTCCCAGGTGAGTCGCCATGCCCGATTTGCACGTCGTGGATCTATCGAGACTTCAGTTCGCGCTGACCGCGCTGTATCACTTCCTGTTCGTCCCGCTGACGATAGGCCTGGCCGTGATGATGGCGATCATGGAAAGCGTGTACGTCATGACCGGGCGGGTCGTCTGGAAGCAGACGACGCGGTTCTGGGGCGTGCTGTTCGGAATCAACTTCGCCATGGGCGTGGCCACCGGCATCACCATGGAGTTCCAGTTCGGCACCAATTGGGCCTACTACTCCCACTACGTAGGGGACATCTTCGGCGCGCCCTTGGCCATCGAGGGGCTGATGGCGTTCTTCCTGGAAAGCACCTTCGTGGGGCTGTTCTTCTTCGGCTGGGAACGATTGAGCAGGCTCCAGCACTTGACGGTCACGTGGCTGACGGCCATCGGCGCCAATCTGTCGGCATTGTGGATATTGATCGCCAACGGATGGATGCAGAACCCGGTCGGGGCGGAATTCAACTTCCAGACCATGCGCATGGAGATCACCGACTTCGCCGCGGTGGTGTTCAATCCCGTTGCGCAGTCGAAATTCGTGCATACCGTGAGCGCCGGGTATGTGACAGGCGCCATGTTCGTGCTTTCGATCAGCGCCTGGTACCTGCTGCGCGGGCGCAACATCGAGGTGGCGCGACGCTCGTTGGTGGTGGCGGCCAGCTTCGGTCTGGCCTCGGCCCTGTCGGTGGCGGTGCTGGGCGACGAGAGCGGCTACACCGCTTCTGAGAACCAGAAAATGAAGGTGGCCGCGATCGAGGCGGAGTGGCGGACCCATCCGGCTCCGGCCTCGTTCACCCTGGTCGGCCTGCCGGATATGGAGCGCCGCGAGACCTCGCACGCCGTGCGCATCCCGTGGGCGCTGGGCCTGGTGGCCACGCGGTCGCTGGACAAGGAGGTGGCCGGGATCCACGAACTGGTGGAGGAGAACCGCGGGCGCATTCGCCGCGGCATCGCCGCGCACGCGGCCTTGCGCGAACTGCGCGCCGATCGCGACGACCCCGACAAGGCCGCGGCCTTTCTCGCGCTGCGTGAGGATCTGGGCTTCGGGCTTTTGACGCTGCGCTATGTCAGCGACCCCTCGCTGGCCGACGAGGCCGTCATAGACAAGGCGGCATGGAGCACGGTGCCCAATGTGCCCGTGCTGTTCTGGTCGTTCCGGATCATGGTGGGCCTGGGGTGCTACTTCATCGTGCTGTTCGGCTGGGCGTTCTATCTGGCCACGCGCGGGCGCTTGCAACGGCCCTGGTTCCTGCGCATCGCGCTGTGGAGCCTGCCGCTGCCCTGGATCGCATCCGAGCTGGGCTGGATCGTGGCCGAGTACGGGCGGCAGCCCTGGGCCATCGACGGGGTTCTGCCGACCTTTCTGGGGGTGTCGTCGACCAGTTCCGGCCAGGTGCTGGCCAGCCTGATCGGCTTCGTTGTGCTCTACACCGGGCTGGCGGTGATCGACGTGACGCTGATGCTGCGCGCGATCCGCTCCGGGCCGGACCGGCTGGGGTTCTGGCCTTCGACGAAATCCCCCTCTGCCGCATACGAAGCATCCGAAGCGAGGCTGGACCGATGATCGACTATTCGCTGTTGCGCATGATCTGGTGGGTGCTGCTGGGCGTGCTCCTGATCGGCTTCGCTCTGACCGACGGCTACGACCTGGGCCTGGGCGCGATCCTGCGGCTGATCGGCCGCGACGACGTCGAGCGGCGTATGGCGATCGAGTCGATCGAGCCCAACTGGGAGGGCAACCAGGTTTGGTTCATTCTCGGCGGCGGCGCCGTGTTCGCGGCCTGGCCCTTGCTGTATTCCGCCTCGTTCTCCTCGTTCTATTTCGCCATGTTCCTGCTGTTGGTGGCGCTGATCCTGAGGCCCGTGGGCTTCGCCTTCCGTAACCGCCTGCCGCACGCGAACTGGCGTGGCGCCTGGGACTGGGCATTGACGATCGCCGGCGCCGTGCCGGCGCTGGTCTTCGGCGTGGCGTTCGGTAACCTGCTGCTCGGCGTTCCGTTCCATTTCACGCCGGAGCTTCTTCCCGTTTACGACGGCAGCTTCATCGGGCTGTTCAAGCCCTTCGCGTTGCTCGCCGGCGTCGTCAGCCTTTCCATGCTGGTGATGCACGGGGCGTCGTTCGCGGCCATGCGCGTGGAGGACCCCGTGGGCCAACGCGCCAAGCGCATCGCCCGCATCGCCGCCGCCGTCACGGCCGCCGCGTTCGTCGCGGCGGGCGTCTGGCTGAGGTCCATTCCGGCTCCGGCGATCGTCTCCGGCGTGCATGCGGACGGCTCCTCCGACCCGTTGACGAAGCATGTACTGATGATCGAAGGAGGGTGGTTCGCCAACTATGCCCTCACGCCGTGGATGATCGCGGTGCCGGTGGCCGTCATCGTGCTGTTGATCGCCGTCGCGACCGTCCGCTCGCGCGGGCTCGCCTTCCTGGCGAGCGGCGGTGCCGTCGCGGGCATCGTGCTGACCGCGGGCCTGGCGATGTTTCCCTTCCTGATGCCGTCGTCCACCCATCCTGGTCATGGTTTGACGATCTGGGACGCCTCCTCGAGCAAGCGCACCCTCGGCATCATGCTGGTCGCCACGGCGATATTCCTGCCCCTGATCCTGGCCTACACGGGCTGGGCCTTCCGGGTCATGCGCGGCACGGTGACGCGCGCCCACGTGGAGTCGCAAGACTCCGAAGGAGGTTACTGATGTGGTACTTCGCCTGGGTCCTGGGATTGGCGCTGGCTTGCAGCTTCGGCGTGCTCAACGCCATGTGGTACGAACTGCGCAGCGATGAGGAAAACGACAGGCGCGAGGTTCTGGAGGACGCGTGATGGCCCGTGTCGTTTCGCTGCTGATGGCCTCGGGCCTGAGCCTGGCCCTGTTGTTCCTGCCGGCCATGCGTGGCGGCGAGATGACGCCGGCGGGGCATGGCTTGCTGTCGCCGTTGATGCTCGCCATTTGCGCCGGCTTCGTTCACGCCGTGGGCTATCGGCCGCTGCGGCCGTGGCTGCGCGTCGCGCTGCATCCGGTCCTGCTGTGGCCGGCGATGCTGGGCTTGGCCCTGGCCTGGGCACGCTGCTTCTGAGCGCGTCCGGATTGATCTCGGTCAAGGCCCCGCGGAGGCGCCGGGGCGATGCTGTCGGCCAAAGGACGCCCCTGCGTCGAGGAGAAGAAGATGCGTATCTTGATTGCGATCGACGGCAGCGATGCGGCCCTGCGTGCCGTTCGTCACGCGATACGGCTGGCCGGCGACCTGAAGACTCCGGCGGAGCTGCATCTGCTGTATGCCGACGAGCCGCTGCTGCGCAGCGTCGCCATGAGCCTGGGCCTGGAAGGGACGAAGCGCTACCACGCCGAGAACGGAAAGGCGGCCACGCAGAAGGCCAGGGCCCTGCTCAAGCGGGCCAAGGTGGGCTTCGAGGAACATGTGCTGGTGGGAGATCCGGCGCCCACCATTTTGAAGTTCGTGAAGGCCAACCGCTGCGACCTGATCGTGATGGGGTCGCATGGGCGATCGGCCCTGAAGAGCCTGTTCCTGGGCTCGGTGACCAGCAAGGTGCTGGGCAGCGCGCAGATTCCGCTCACGATCGTGCGATGAACAAGGCCCGGGTTCCGTCCTGCGGCGGAACTCGGTCGGCGGACCGTATTTCGAGCGGATCCGCGTCAACGACCAAGGAGCATGGATCATGAAGCGGCTCGTTCTCGCCACGGCGGCCCTGCTGCTCAGCGGCTGCATGTCACAGATACTCTTGGACGGGCAGCCGGCCGGTACGCCCCATATCGCCGGCGATGCGGTACCCGCGCGGGTTCGTGCAGCCCCCAGCGAGGCGTGTCCGGACCAGGAGTCCAGGCCCCCGCGGCCGCCGCAGTGCGGTAACAAGCAATAGCCGCTGCGCACCAGGCCCGCGCGACCGGCGGCCGCCGGTCGTCGGCCGCGTAGAACCCGATTGATCGGTCTGTCGGGGCTTTACGTCGGATCACGCCCGCATGCGCGAACGGCCGGGCGGGCCGTTGCCGCCGAAGAGCCCGCATCGGCGGGCGAGGCTATCGGATAAGGGCCAGGACGAGATAGGGGACGATCAGGAACATCCAGATCGCGATCTTGTACAGCCCGAAGATCAGGTAGGCGGTGGCGTCGAACGCCGACGGCGACAGCGCGAACCAGCGTCCGTGCAGCCGCTGTATCGGTTCGCGGAACGCCGCGTATGCCGCGAAGCCCAACAGCAGAAGCCTGTAATTGAGCGCGGCGCACCACAGCAGGAAGGGCGACCAAAAGCTCGCGTCCATGGCCTTGGCTCACAGATTCAGTTCGTGTATGACCTGGCTGGCATCGTTCGGGTCGGATCTGGTGCGGAATCCCAGGTCGCCGGCGAGGGCGCGCATCCGCCCATTCTCGGCCGAGTCGATCGAATACATCGATCGAATGCCGCGGTCCCGCGCGACCTGCATCAGATGATCCATCAACATCGTTCCCAGTCCCTTGTTCTGCCATTCGTCGGTGACGGCCACCGCGCACTCGCAGCTGGAACCGCCCTGGCCGCTGCCGTAGCGGCTGACGCCGACGATCCGGCGATCGTCGCCGACGGTTTCGGCGACCAGCGCGTAGTCGTGCACGTAGTCGATGTCCGTCAGTTTGCGGACGAACTCCTCGCTGGGGCGGCGGGTCTGGCCGAGGAAGCGAAAGCGCCGGGCCTGGTCCGACAACCCCTCGATGAACGCGCGCTCGGCGGTCGCGTCCTGCGGAGAGATGGCCCGAATGGTCAACCGGCTGCCATCGCGCAAGGTTTCCGACCAGAGCGCGCCGCCAGCGGCGGTTGCGGACGGGGAAGATTGGGATTCGGGGTTCATCGCATGCTCCGGCGTTTGGCTTCCTCCGCAGGCTAGGACGCTTGCAGCGGCCGTCCTTGACCCAGATCAACCCAGGCGCACGCGGCCGACCGACGCGATGGAGCGGATGCTCGGCGGCCGGTGGAGCGGCCGCAGCCGCCTGCTTGTCGTATGCGAAAACGTGACGCTGCCCGCCATCGCTGTTGCAGCGCACATTGCGCGCCTATCGACCATACGCTAGCGTCCGGGGGCGATGACAGGGGGAGGGATGCCCCGAAGTCCGGGCGTCCCCATCGTGGATCGGCTTGCTGAGGCGAGGTTGGCCGAAGCGGGTTTCGCGTTTTCTCATCGGGCGCCAGCCGGCGTCCGTGGCGCACACCATCTCGAAGGGGAATTAAGGATGAAGACTCTGTTCCGCAATAGAGCGGGGCGGTGGCTCTCGGCCGTGGCGCTGCTCGCGCTATCGGCCCCGGCCATGGCCAGCACCCTCAACCAGAACGTGTCGTGGACCATCGACCGGGCCGGGACCAGCGCCAAGTACCGCGTCGTCGCCTACGGCGATTCGATCTTCGCCGGCTATAACGGCTCGATCAGCAATGCGGCGCGCTACTCGGCGCCGACCGTGGACGCCGAGTACCTGTCGGCGCGCTGGAACGCCGACATCGAGAGCGTGCGCCGCGCCAAGTCCGGCGCCGTCGCCCGCGACGTCTACGAGAACAAGATCGTGGCCGAGCGCTCCTACATGCAGGCCGCGTCCACTCGCGTGGTGAGCTTCGAGATGTGCGGCAACGACGGCCTGCAGGCGCGGTCCAGCTTCAAGTCGCAGACCGGCACCTGCGATTACAGCGGGCTCGACGCGGCGGTCAACTCCTGCAAGACCTACGTGGCGGCGGCGATGGACTACATCAACGTCAACGCGCACGCCAACACCAGGCTCAAGGTGATTTCCAACCTGTACTACCCCGGCTACAACGCCGACAACGTGCAGAGCTCCTGCCGGGACGCCGGCACCGGCCAGACCGTGAACCTGCGCGACCGCTTCCTGCCCGCGATCGCCAAGATGAACTACTGGATGTGCGAATACGCCCGCCAGAAGGGCTTCAAGTGCGCGGACAGCTTCGCCCAGTACATGGGCGCGGACTACGACAGCAACGGCGACGGCCAGGTCGATGCCGACGCGCTGCGCTACGTATCCGGCGAAAGCGAGGCCAGCTACATCACCCGCACAGCGGTCACCTTGCGTGCGACCCTGCGCGACGCCAACACCAAGTTCGTCTCATCCTCCAGTTCGTTCGACTACATCCAGTCCGACGACACCCATCCGACCTACACCGGCGGCACGGTGTCGGCCGGTCTCTGGGGCGGCAGCACGGGCAGCGGTGCGCCGCGCTACTCGAGCTTCAGCAACGGCCGCAGCCCGATCTGGAATCAGTACGGCCATGAGCGCATGGGCTGGGCGCTGTCGGTCTATCAGCCGGCCACGCCCTGACCGACGAGCCTGGCGGAGTAAGCCACCGTGACCCCGCGTCGCCATCGGCATATCCCGTCGTCCCGTGCGGACGGCGAGGGTATGCGCGTGATTGCGAAGACGCGCGCCGCCCGCAGCAGGATGCTGCCGTGGGCGGTCTGCGCCGTCGTCGCGATCGCCGTGGCCTGTCTGTGGTGGCTGCGCATGCCCGAGCCGGCGCAAGCGGCGGCTAGCGGCATCGCACAGGCAAGCAAGCAGGGCGATACGGCGGCCGGCCCCTTGGATGGCCGGTCGTCGCCCGCGCGCCCCACATTGCAAGACGCCGCGCTGCAGGAACCGCAGGCCATGCCCAGCAAGGACCCCGACGATCTGGCCGCTTACTTCCAGCCCGGCGATCCGGAGCCGACCGGAGCGCAGGTGATCGAGGCCCTGCAGCAGGCCGGGGTGCGCACGGGATTGGGAGCATTCAATCCGCCCGGCACCAGTCCGCCGCTGCTCGGGCTGGCCGTACCGGAGGGTTACAAGCTGCCTGCGGGTTATGTCCGTCATCACCAGGTGACCGACGAAGGCGTCGCGATCGAGCCCATCCTGATGTTCGCGCCCGACTTCGTTTTGTACGACGCCCAGGGCCGGCCCATCGCGTTGCCGGCCGATCGGGTCGTGCCGCCCGAGCTCGCGCCGCCCGGTATGCCCTTGCGGCAGATCCGGATTCCCCCGCGCTAAGACCGCGACACGGAGTTTTTCGACTTGACCAAGGAACGGTTGTCCCCGTCCCGCTGGCGCAGCCTCGCCGGTATCCTCGCCACCGCCGCCTTGCTCGGCCTGTACGCCCGCGGCGGCCCCGCCTGGGGCTTGGGCTTCGTCGCGCTGGTGCCGTGGTTGCTGGTGCTGAACACCGACAGGACGGCGCGCGGCGTGCTGGCCAATGCCGCGCTGATGAGCATCGCCTTCATGGCGGCCGCGTTCCATTGGTTCGGTGCGGCGATCGGCGCCTACACCGGCGTGGGCGCGGCGACGGCGACGCTGGCATTGCTGGTGCTGGCGCCGTTGCTGCAACCGCAGTTCATCGCCTACGCGCTGGTGCGGCAATGGGCTGGGCGCCGCTATGGGCCATTGCTGCGCGCCCTGGCCGCGGCTTCGGCCTGGCTGGCCTGCGAGTGCTTGCTGCCCAAACTGCTGGGCGACACCCTGGGGCACGGCCTGCTCCCGTCCGCCGTGCTGCGCCAGGTCGCCGATCTCGGCGGCGCCGCGGGCATCACCTTGTTGCTGTTGCTGGTCAACGAAGCGCTGGCCCTGGCCGTCGAACAGCGCAAGCGCGGCGCGCGTGCGTTGTTTCGGCCGCTGCTGCTGGCCGCGGCCGTCGTCACGGCCATGGCCGGCTACGGCCTGGTCCGGCGCGCCGCTCTGCAGGCGCCGCCCGTCGACGACGCGCCGACGCTGCGCGTCGCCATGGTCCAGGCCAGCATCACCGACTACGAGCGGCTGCGCGAGGAAATGGGCGCCTACGCCGTGGTCCGGCACGTGCTCGACACGCACTACGCCCTGTCCTGGTCGGCGATCCGCGACCACGACGCGGACGTGCTGCTGTGGTCGGAAACCGTATACCCCACCACCTTCGGCCACCCACGCAGCGAGGACGGCGCGGCGCTGGATCGCGAGATCCAGGGCTTCGTAGACGCCGCGGGCGTGCCCCTGGTGTTCGGCACCTACGACCTCGACGCGGACGGCGAGTACAACGCGGCCGCCTTCCTCGAACCCGGCAAGGGCTTGTTGGGCACCTACCGCAAGACGCACCCGTTCCCGCTGACCGAATACGTGCCGAGGTGGCTGGACGGCCCTTGGCTGCGCCGCTGGCTGCCCTGGGCCGGCGGCTGGCGGCCGGGCGAGGGCGCGCGCGTGCTGCCCTTGCGCAGCGCGGACGGGCGCGAGGTCAACGTGCTGCCGTTGATCTGCCTTGACGACGTGCATACCGAGCTCGCCATCGACGGCGCGCGGCTGGGGGCGCAGGCCATCATCGGCATGTCCAACGACTCCTGGTTCACCGCTTATCCGGTCGGCGCGCGCCTGCATCTGGCGGTCGCGGCGTTTCGCAGCATCGAAACGCGGCTGCCGCAGGTGCGCGTCACCAGCAACGGACTCAGCGCGATCATCGACGACACCGGCGAGGTGCTCGCGAGCACCTCGATGGGCGACCAGGCCGTGCTGACGGCCTTCGTCAGCGCCCGCGATCCCGCGCCCACGCTGATGGTGCGCTGGGGCGATTGGGTGGGGCGCGCGGCCACGGCATTCCTGCTCGCCTTGGCCGTGCTGGCGGCATGGCAGGCATTGCGCCGCCGCGCGGGCGCCAGGCCGGAGGCGCTGCCGATCGAGCTGGTCGTGCTCACGCCGTTGTGGCGTGCGTTGACCGGCGCGTTGAGGCTGTGCGCGGGCCTGGGCCTGCTGTGGCTGGCGGTCGACATGCTGTTGCGCATGGGCCTGCAGGTCCAGTCCCTGTCGCAGCTTCGGTTGTTCGCCGGCGCCGTGGTGGCGCCGGCCGTCGCGGCCTGGGCGATCGAGCGGGCCTTCGTCGCCCAGGCCAGTGTCGAGGGAGCGCTGTTGGTGCTGGAGCAACGCCGGCAACGGATCGAGCTTCCGCTGGCGTCGATCGCCGCGCTGAGGCCCTGGCGGGTTCCGCTGCCGCACAGCGGCGTCGACCTGCGCCTGGCGGCCGGCCCCCTCTGGACGCGCAGCCTGGCGCTGACGCGTCCGCGGGCCTTGCAGCGCATGCTCGCCGCGACCGGCATGGCGATCGGCTGGGAAGGCGGCTTCGCGAACGCGCTGGCCGATCTGGCGCAGACGCGCGCGGACGCTCGCCGGCCGCGCCTGGATCACGCCGCGTTGAAGTTCGTCCTGTTCCCGTTGCTGCCGGCGCTGGTGGCGTTCCGTCTGCACCAGACGATCGCCTTCGGCGGCAGCTTCGGCGAGTACTACAGCTACGGGCTTGCGGCCTACCTGAGCGGATTGCTGATCTGGTGGGCGTCCTGGTCGATCGGCCTGATGCTGTTCGCCGCCGTGCTGCGGATCGCGATCGAGATCGTGGTCGCCGCGGCCGTCGCGCTGCGATCCGCGCATGCGGCCGCCGTGCGCAACGCCCTGGAATGGCTGGGCCGCCTGGCGTACTACGTCGGCGTTCCGGTTTGGTTGGCCTCGCGCCTGCTGTCCATGGGGTGAAAGACCTGCCCGTCGTGAGGGCAGGGCGGTGCGCGGCGTCGCAGGCGATGCGCCCGGGCCATGGGCCCAGGCGCATCCGTACCCGGCTTGGCCTCAGGCCTTGGCTTCGACGTAGCGGCCGAAGTTGTCGAGGATGGCCTGCCAACCTGCGCGCTGCAGCTCGGGCGGGTTCTCCGATTCCGCGTCGAAGGTGGATTTCACCAGCACGCCGTCGGCGCGCTCGACGAACTCGGACTGGACCTCGCGGCCGTCGCCCATCCGGTATTCGATTACCTGCTTGGGAACCACGCGGGTGTAGGTGCCTTCGAAGTCGAAGCCGAAGCTGCCGTCCTTGGCCTCCATGCGCGACAGGAACTTGCCGCCTTCGCGCAGATCGACGCTGCTGTGCGTGGTGTGCCAGTCCTCCTGTGCGGTGTTCCATTGCTTGATGTCTTCCGGGGTGTTCCATGCCTGCCAGACCTGGTCCAGGTCGGCGCGCACTACGGTCTCGATGGTGATCTTCATGGTCTGCTCCTGTGGGGCCCGGCATGGGCCTTCAATCATGGCGTCGAACGGGGAGGCGCCGGATCGACATGATCGCGAATTTTTTTGCGCGCGGCGCCCGGACGGGCGCAGGCGAGGGGACGGGCCGATCGAGTCGGTGCGGCATCGCCTTGCGACGATTCGGCCGCACACGATCTCCGGACCGCGAGGGACTCTGCGCCGATCGAGCCGAATCGCCCGGCGCCTGCTGGCCCGCGCCGCGTCGTGGCTTCCACCGCGGACGAAGCCAGCGGGGCAGGGCGCCGACCAGCCGCGACGCTCGCGCAGATCGGGCGGCAGAGCGTGGCCGAGACCGAATGGATCGCTGACGGCGTGGCTTACTTACGCTTCAATCAGACGGCCAGGGCCATAACCCAATCCCATAAACGGACATCGACCAGCGCTTTCGATGGTGCTGAATCTGCTTTTTTCCTGCGCTAGCGGACGTGTGCAGTCGACCTTGCCCCCACTTTTTCTGTCACCTGCCACTGGGCTCCATCGCGGGCAATCAAGCCCTTCGCTTCGAGGCTGCGCATCGTGCCGTCGGTCAGCGCATTCTGCTCCCACTTGAACAGCGGTCGCCGCTGCATCAGCAGATGTAATGCGGCCCGTTCAATCGGAGAGAGCGAAAGTCTATGCATGGCGCTTGGCCTCGTAGATCGGCTCGACGATGCCCCAAAGAGGCACGTTGCGGTTCAATTCGAGTTCATGGAAACGCGGCAGCCCAAGCCGACCACGCGGACCTGCAACGGTTCCACGTGGGTCGGTTCGCGCATCAAACGAGCACTTGCCGCGTCTGTCCAAGGAACCGAAACACTTCGTTCTCGGTCTTCGCATCCACCATGTACACGGGGCGCTGACCATTGGGACACAACAGGCGCGGTGTTGTACCGAACAGACGGCATATCAAAGGGCGCTCGCTGTAGACCTCGCAGCCGTGCGCGCCCAGGTAGGTGCAATTGAACTCGGCGAGGGCCGCCTCGTGATCGGCCTCGGACTTGACCGGCAGCCTGGCCACTTCTTCCGAGGAGGCGGTGATCGGCCCGCAACAGTCATGGCAACCCACGATGCACGTGAATGAGGGAATGCGCCGACGCAGTTCTTCGATTTTGCGATCGTTGGAGGTCATCGGCATTGCATTTTCTCCGCATGGGAACCATCCACGGCGACCACCGGTTTTCAACCGGCCGGCCAAGACGAACCGCTGGCAGCGATCCTGTGCTATTGATCGCGGTTCGAGCGTTCCTTGGCGAGGATCCGCATCTTGTTGTCGAACTGTGTCAGATAGCTGGGGACCGCATTTCGATACTCGTCACTGTCCCGCGACCCAATCGGCTCGATTTCCAGCTTGCGGCGGATCTCCTGAAGCTCCAGGAACAGCACCGCGCACATCCGCTTGAGCTCGTCCATATCCGTATCCGTCGCCACGCCGCCCTCCATCCACATCGCCCTGGGTTTCCAAGGCGAGATCCGCGCCGGGGTCAGAGGGCGCTGGGGGTCTTGAGCCGAACCCCCCGTCCCGTGCCCTGACTCGGCGCGTTCTCGCCGATCAACTCAATCCCGGCCGCGTCGAGTGCTGCGATGATCTTCGTCAGCGTCTCGACCACCCCGCGAACGTTGCCGGTGCTGGCCTCCATGCGTTGGATGGTCGGCAACGACACGCCCGCCTTCTCCGCCAGCGTCTTCTGGTCCATCCCGGCCAAGGCACGGGCCGCCCGGAGCTGCGCTGCGGTGATCATGGCCGACACCCGGGCAAACCCTTCAGCAACGAGGCGCGGAACATTTCTTTTGATGCGTGGAGCATCACCTTCTTCCGTTTGCCACCGGCACAGCCGGTCTGGACGCGCATCATCTTGAAGCGCCGCGGAAAAAGCCACTCCTGTTAACGTTTGAACATTCATTTTGATGTATAAAACATCATTTGAAGCATATGAAACATCACCTCGCACCGCTTTTCAAGCCCCTTCCAAATTGGAGGCCGCCAGGCACATGAAGCACTCGCCAGTACAGCACGCGTCCCGATCCCGCCGCACGGCCAAGGCGGAGAAGCCGCAGGTCTCGCGCATCGCGTTCCTGGGCTCCGCACAGCTTTCGACCGAGGCCGGCGAGACCGTCCTGGTGCAGTCGCTGTGCTGGCCCGCCCTGCCCACGGCCTGGATCGACCTCACGCACGCGTTGCATGCCTTGTGGGCGGGGCGAGGCAATCCCAGCCCGCATGTGCCGGGCGTCGACCGGGCACCGTCGTGGGTGAGGAGCTGTGCCCCGCAACTGGCCGCACCCTTCGCCGGCACCGCAGCGGCGGAAGAAACCTCGATTGCCACCCTGCTGGCGCGCACACCGATGCGGGCCGCCATCGCGGTCTTCGACTCCCGCGACCGGAAATCGACCCAGGGTATGTCGCAGCAGGCGCTGTCTCAGTGCCTGTCGGCCTATGACCGGTTCCTCCAGACGCCTCTGCAGCAACCCTGCACCCTGCTCGTGTCCCGCGGCCAGACGGAAGCGGTCGACAAACAGTGCCTGGAGGAACTCGGCCGTTGCCGGACGCTGATGCCGGAGGCGCCCTGGCTGCGCGATCTGCAGTTGCAGTTCTGGAACGAGACGCCCGAACCGTTACCTCTGGAGCTGGCCCAGATAGTGGCCGCCGCCGCTGCCAGACATGCGCTAGCCGAAGACACCGGCAACGATTCGATCTTTGAAGCGATACTGACGAAGTTGACGCACAACCCGATTCAGCGACGGCGCTCTGCCCACAAGCGCCGTTGACCGACGCGTTGCCCACTGACCGGGGGAGCCATGGCATCCCACACCCTCAAGCAGTACGCGCACCAGTACGAACCCAAACTTCTGACGGTATTGCGGGAGGGATACTCTCTTTCCGACCTGCGTGGAGACGCGATCGCCGGACTGACCGTCGCCATCGTCGCCCTGCCGCTGGCCATGGCGCTCGCCATCGCCAGCGGGGCGGCTCCGCAGATGGGCTTGTACACGGCGATCGTGTCGGGCTTCCTGATCTCGGCATTCGGCGGTTCGCGCGTGCAGATCGGCGGGCCTACGGCGGCGTTCATCCCGGTCGTGTTCGTGGTGATCCAGAAGTTCGGGGTCGGCGGGCTGGTGCTGTGCACGCTGCTGGCGGGCCTGATGTTGATCGCCGCGGGTTTGATGCGTCTGGGCACGCTGATGAAGTACATGCCGCAGCCCGTCATCACCGGATTCACCGCGGGTATCGCGGTGAGCATTGTTTCCAGCCAGATCAAGGACCTGCTCGGTCTGAAGATGGACGCCGTTCCAGCCGAGTTCCTGGCCCGCTGGGCGGCCTACGCGGAGCACGCGACGACGGCCAACCCGGCCGCGGCATCTCTGGCCTTGGTGGCTGTCGCCATAATCGTCACGCTGCGCCGGGGCTGGCCGCATTGGCCGGCATTCCTTATCGCGCTGATCGTCTGCACGCTCGCTTCCAGCGCGTTCATGCTCCCGGTCGAGACCATCGGCAGTCGTTTCGGCAGCCTTCCCACCACGTTGCCGAGGTTCGAGTTTCCGCACATCCCGTTCGAGCGGACCGGCGAGCTCCTGCCTAGTTCATTCACCATCGCGTTTCTCGCCGGAGTGGAGTCGTTGTTGTCGGCGGTCGTGGCGGATGGCATGACTGGCGGCCGTCACAGGTCCAACGGCGAACTCGTCGCGCAGGGCATCGCGAACGTTGGCGCAGCGCTGTTTGGGGGGATTCCTGCCACCGGCGCCATAGCGCGGACAGCCACCAACATCCGCGCAGGCGGACGCACGCCGATCGCCGGCATACTGCACGCGCTTTTCCTGCTCGTGTTCCTCGTGTCGCTCGCCCCGCTGATGCGCTATGTGCCTTTGACCGTGCTGGCCGCCGTGCTCCTGGTCGTGGCCTGGAACATCTGCGAGTACGAGCACTTTCGACACACCCTGTCGGCCCCGAAAGGGGATCGATTGGTTTTGCTGCTTACCTTCTTCTTGACCGTGCTGTTCGACCTGACGCTCGCGATCGAGGTCGGCCTCGTTGTGGCGGCCTTCGTTTTCATGTTCCGCATGGCCGAGGCCGTGGAAGTGACCTCGGGCATCCGGCTCATTGATGAGAACGGCGAGACGTCCGCCGATTTGAGCCAGCGCGATCATCTGCCCGCTGGCGTCGAGGCCTTCATGATCAACGGGCCGCTGTTCTTTGGGGCCGCCAATCGGCTCGACAATCTCCTCGACCAGTTCCAGGATCCGCCGAAGGTGTTCATCCTGAGGATGCGACTGGTACCGATCATCGATGCCAGTGGCGTACATGCGCTCAAGGCCTTGCTTGAGCGTTGCCGGCGTCGCGGGATCGTGTTGATCGTTTCCGGCCTTCAGTCGCAACCGAGCAAGGTCGTGGAAGGCATGCACCTTCGCCCCAAGCATGGCGAACTTCATTTCGTTCCCGACTTCGAGTCCGCGCTAGGCCTTGCGCGCAGGCTCGTTGGGGATACACCCGATGTTCCGGTCTGATCGGGGGGCAGCCGACATTGCGGGATCGGGCAGCGATGCAGACCTGCCTTAAGCCGTAGGCTCGCCAGCCGACCAGCGGGCTCGGCGAAGCCGGCCGCGAGTGCGCGAGATTCCCAGTCCGTGCGCCGGCCGCTTCGCTACGATGCTCAAACGGGTATTGGACGCCAGGAGACATCATGACGATCAAGCGCATGGACAACGTAGGCATCGTGGTCGCAGACCTCGAGGCCGCCATCGCGTTCTTCACCGAACTCGGCCTGGAGCTGGAAGGGCGCGCCCCGATAGCAGGGGAGTGGGCCGATGGCGTGACCGGCTTGCGCGACCTGCGCGTCGAGATAGCCATGATGCGTACGCCGGACGGCCACAGCCGGCTCGAGATTTCCCGCTTCCTCGCGCCACCCGTGGTCGCCGACCACCGCGACGCGCCGGTGAACGCCCTCGGGTACTTGCGCGTCATGTTCACCGTGGAGGACATCGACGACACGTTGGCCCGGCTTGAAAAGCACGGCGCCAAGCTCGTCGGCAAACTGGTCCGGTACCAGGACAGCTACCGGCTCTGCTACATCCGGGGCCCCGAAGGCATTCTGATCGGACTGGCGCAAGAGCTCGGTAAGCAGATGCCGCAGTGATCGCAGCGGGTGCCGAATCGCAGCGCTAAGCCTCGCCGCTCGACCAGAACGATTGCCAAGGGCCCTTGACTCCCAGGGCGATCAGTTCCGCGCGGACCGCATCGAAGGCTTCGGGCGTCAGCTCATCGACCTGTATCCGCAGGTCCCCGAGCAGAAGTCGGGCTTCCTCGCTGGGCGCTTCGCTGAGTGACAGGCGCTTGTCCTTGCGGAGGATCTGACAGGTGAGCCTGTCTTCGACATAGATCGTGCCGCATTCGCGGACGAGATCCAGGGTGACCAAATCCAGGGAGACGATGGGCATTTGCAGTCTCCATGGCGGCGATGATCTAGCGTACTACTCGGGATTCGGGGTTCAAACATGCGCATGTGCCGCCACAGCCAGCGGTCCAGCAAGCCCGGTCCGATCCAGTCGCCATGCGGCGATACCAGGCGTCCGCCGGCCATGCCAGCGCTCCCATGGCCTCCGGAGCGGCGCGTGGTTGTGGACGATGCGCTGGCGCGGACGGAGGCATGCGTTCGGACAGGGCGCGGCTGCACCCAGCACGGTGGGCGCATCGCAAAGGGCCCCATGCGACGCCGCGGGATCGGCAAGGCGTTACAAAAGCAATTAAATCAGTTGCTTGCTTATAATTTCGGTGGCTGTTCAACAGCTTTCCGAGTCGTCAGGAGCGTTTTCCGACTAGAGATTCTGAGGCTTGAACTTGCTGCGTCGACTGACGTGACTGCCGGACACCATGAACTCGGCTTCGCCCCGGTAGTGAAGGGTCTTCGGGCGTTTGGGCGTGGTGGCCAGATGGGCTTTCACGACCTCCCAGATGAACATGCCGTACTCGTCGATCTGGCGGTCGTCTACCAACTTGCATTCGAAGTTGGCATGGCACTGCGCTATCAACGGCGCCTGGACCTTCTGAGCCGCTTGCGCCGTTAGCCCGAATTTTTCGAACTTGTCGATGCCGTCGGCGCCGCTGCAGTTGCCGATTGCGGTAACGGTATCGACCATGTCCGAGGTCGGCAGATTGATCACGCATTCGCGACTTCGGCGGATCAGGTCGAAACTGTAGTTCCCTTCCCAGATGTAGCAGGCGAACAAGGCGGGCGAGAACCCGAGCATCATGTGCCAGCCCATCGTCATGATGTTGGTCCGGTCTTCCCAGCGAGAGCTGACCAGGACGATCGGGCCGGGTTCCAGATAGCGACGGATCTCGGTCAGGGGGAAGTCTTGTTTCTTACGGGTAGGCATTTCTGTCTCCAGGGGAGCGCCGGCGATACCGGCCGTCGCTTCAAGAGCGGAAGAAGACACGGTTCCGGATCGGCATCGCCGACGACCGCGACTTTGCCATTGGATCGTCTCGTCGGGAGCTATCCGAAGGGCACATGTCCCGGCAGCGTCCGCTCAGGACTCGTTTCAGCGCCGTCGCGACGGTCGCTACGCGGAGCGCTTGGAGTACGTGCGGATGTCGGGCTCGCCGTCGCAGAGCGAGGAAACCCGGCGCAGGAACGCCTGCACGTGATCCGTCGCCATGTGGAGGTCGAAATCGGCGGCGCTACGCCAGTCCTCCAATACGATCCACAGGCCCTCATCACCAGCATCCTGGAGGATTTCGTAGCGGCGGTTGCCGGGTTCGCGCCGGCTTGGGTCCACCAGGGCCAGCAGGAGCCGGCCTAGCGCCTCCTCTTCACCACGCCTGGCCGCGAAGAAGGCGAGCTTGCTGATCGGAATCATGAACAGGTCCTCAAAAGGACGGCCGGCAGCGAAGCCGGCCATCCATTGCGCCCGCGACGCTTCACCAGGGCTGATCGGTCGGCAGCACGAACAACTCGGCGACGTTCACATAGTCCGGCGCCTGCAGCGCGAACAGGATCGTGTCGGCGATGTCGGACGCCTTCAGGAACGCCATCTGTTCGCGCAGGCCTTCCATCTGCTCGCGATAGCCCGGGTCCGAGACGTGTTCGAACAGTTCGGTATCGACCGCGCCGGGTTGGATGCAGGTCACGCGGATGTTGTGCTTCTTGGCGACCTCCAGGCGCAGGCCCTCGGAGAACGCGGTGACCGCATGCTTGGTGGCGCAGTACACCGACAGGCCCGGGAAGACCTTGCGGCCAGCGATCGACGAAGTGTTGAAGATATGACCGGCGTGCTGCTTCTGCATATGCGGCAGCACCGCCGCCGTGCTGTTGAGCAGGCCCTTGATGTTGACGTCGACCATGCGGTGCCACTCGTCGGTCTTGAACGAGTCGATGTCGGAGATCGGCATCAGGCCGGCGTTGTTGAACAGGATATCGATGCGGCCGTAGGCGTCGACCAATTGCCGGACGCCGGCCTGGACCGAGGCCGGCTCGACCACGTCCATCTCGATGGCCAGGGCCGTGCCGCCCGCGGCCTCGATCTGGCTCACCAGCGCTTGCAGACGATCGACCCGGCGCGCGGCCAGGCCGACCTTGACGCCTTGGGCGGCGAGCTTGAGCGCGGTCGCCGCGCCGATGCCGCTGGACGCGCCCGTGACGAGGGCGATTTTTCCGTTGAGGTTCATGAGATTCACCTTGGGGTTGGGAGTCGGTGCCGCCGATGCGCATCGCGTCGGTTCGGGCACGGGGCGTAGGTTGCGCCGCTCCGGGAGGTGTCTCTCTTGGGCTCTTGCCGGGCCTGTCGGGATATTGCGGTCAGCTGTCGCCGCGGTAATCGCTGGGGCTGACGCCGGTTTCGCGGCGGAAGATCTGCGAGAAGTGACTGGCGCTGGAATAGCCCACTTCCAGGCCGATCTCGATGATGGGGCGCGAGGTTTCGCGCAGCAGGCGCCGCGCCGCGTCCATGCGCAGACGGATGAAGTAGCGCGATGGCGCGTAGCCGGTGCTTTGCTTGAACGCCCTGCAGAAGTGGAACTCGCTGAGCCCGGCCTGGCGTGCCAAGCGTTCCAGCTGGAACTCCTGGTCCAAGCGGCTCTCCATCAGATCCATCACGCGTCGCAGCTTGAAGGCGGGTAATCCGCCGCGCGGACGTGGCTTGTTCCGGGCGGCCGCACCGTAGGCTCGAACCAGATGCACGGCCAGGCTTTGCGCGAGTCCTTGCACGAACAGGGCGCTCGGGCCGTGCGCCGACATCAGTTCCGTGCGCAGCGGCTCCAGCAGCGCCGACAGCACGGCATCGCGCTCGCCCGACACGTCGCGTAGTTCCAGCTCCTGCGCCTCCCCGAATATCTCCTGCGTGGCGCGCTGGATCAGAGACAAACCCAGATGCAGATGCATGACCTCGAAGGGCTCGTCGCCGTCGGCGGTCCAGCGCAGCTCGTAGGGGTCGGGTGCGTTGGTCAGGAAGAAGTCGCCAGCGCGCACGCGATTCGCCTGCCAGGGGCCGCCGAGCTCGCGTTCCTCCACGCTCGCCGATCCCGACAGTATCCAGACCACCAAGGGCTCGGGTACCGCCGGGATCAGCAGCACGTCCTGCTGCGGGCTGCGCTCGAAGACTTGCACCAGCAGGTCTTTCCAGGCACGGCCGCGCCCGGCGGCCAGGCGAGTGCCGGGGATCCGCTCGTCATGGGCTTCGGCGGAACTGTGTTCGGATTCGGCCATGACGACGATCGTCCGTTACGACGCCAGCATGCGCGCTTCGACCGCGGCGTGCCGGACCGGCGGCGCCAGGTTCAAGACGTCCTTGAGATGGCGCGCCTCCTCGACCGGGCTGCGCCCGAACAGGCGCTTGAACTCGCGGCTGAACTGCGACGCGCTTTCGTAGCCCACGCGTTCGGATGCGGTCGCCGCGGTGAGCCCGCTGCGGATCATCAGCAACCGCGCCTGGTGCAGCCGCATCGCCTTGATGTACTGAATCGGCGAGGTCGCGGTGACCGCCTTGAAGTGGGCGTGGAACGCGGGAACGCTCATGTTGGCCTCGCCGGCCAGCGTGGCCACGTCGAGTTCGCGATCGTATTGGTTGTGGATGCGCCGCAGGGCCTTGGCGATGCGGCCGAAGTGGCCGCCCTGGGTCAGGGCGGCGCGCAGGCTGCCGCCTTGCTCGCCGGTCAGCACGCGGAAGCTCAACTCGCGCACGATCGCCGGCGCCAGCAGCTTGGTTTCCGCCGGATTCGACAAGGCCTCGAGCAGGCGCACGGTCGCATCGCCGATGCGTTCGTCGACCGGCGTGGCGTACAGAGTGCGCGGCCGCGCGGTCGGGTTCGGCCGGTTCACGTAAGGCTGACTCTCGTAAGGCTGGCTCTCGTCCACAGCCAGGGCCAACTCGGCGGTCATGCTTGGATCGATGCGCAGCGCGATCCCCAGCATCGGTTCCTCTGGGCTGGCCTCGGTCTCGATCTCGAACGGTAGCGGCACCGCGAGCACGAGATAGTGCTGCGCGTCGTACACGTAGGCCTGACCGCCATGGAAGCCGCGCTTGCGGCCTTGCGCGACGATCACGATGCTCGGTTCGTACAGGGCGGGGGTGCGCGCGAGCGAACGGTTAGAGCGCATCAGGGTGACCCCGTCGAGCAGGGACTGGGTGTAGCCCTCGCTCGGGGCGAGGCGGTCGATCAGGTCGACCATCCGGGCTTGCCGGCTCAGGTTCGCCGGCTGCGTATCGAGGCGAGCCATGCAGGGGCTCCGTAGAGGAACGGGCTACATACCAGCACAGATTAGCCCAACTGTGGGCCTGGAAAATAGGAATAGGCAATACCCGCAGACGATCCGGTCTTAGCGTGCGGGGCCGCCGTTTCTAGCATGGCCTCACCTGGAAGGCCCCTGACGAGGTCGGCTCCAGGCCCCGTCCGACCGGACCCGCCCTGGAGCTCGCACTCATGAATACCGTCCCCTCATCCAAAGTCGTCCTGGTCACCGGCGCAAGCAGCGGCATCGGCGAAGCCACCGCCCGCTTGCTGGTCCAACAGGGCCACCGTGTCGTGCTGGGCGCCCGCCGCACCGAACGTCTGCAGGCGCTGTCGGAGCAACTGCGAGGGCAGGGCGGGCAGGTCGCGTTCCGGGCCCTGGACGTCACCCGCCTGGAGGACACGCAGGCCTTCGTCGCCTTCGCCGAGGCCACGTTCGGTCCCGTCGACACCCTGGTCAACAACGCCGGCGTCATGCCGCTGTCGCCCCTGAGCGCGCTCAAGGTCGAGGAGTGGGACCGGATGATCGACGTCAACGTGCGCGGCGTGCTGCACGGCATCGCCGCGGTGTTGCCGGGCATGGAGCAGCGCGGCCGCGGCCATGTCGTCAACCTGTCCTCGATCGGCGGCCACGCCGTTTCGCCGACCGCCGCCGTCTACTGCGCCACCAAGTTCGCGGTGCGCGCCATCTCGGAGGGCCTGCGCCAGGAGACCGACAAGATCCGGGTCACGGTAGTGTCGCCGGGCGTGGTCGAGTCGGAGCTGGCGGACACGATCTCAGATCCGAGCGCGCGCGACGCGATGAAAGCCTTCCGCCGCATCGCCCTGCAACCCGAGGCCATCGCCCGCGCGATCGCCTACGCGATCGCTCAGCCCGACGACGTCGACGTCAGCGAGTTGATCGTGCGTCCCACCGCCAGTCCGTACTGAGTCGCCCCGTGCGCGCCGCCGTATTCGCATTCGTCTGTCTGTCGGCTTGCGCGTCCGTGGCTCCGCCGCAGGCGCCGCCGCTTTCACGTTCCCAGGAGAGCTCCGTCATGAACACCTCGTCCTACGTCGGCATGTGGGTCACCGCCGACGGCCATATCCGCCACGAACTCCTGCCCAATGGCCGCTATGACGAAGCGCGCGGGCGCCACAAGAGCGCCTACCAAGGCAACTACACGCTGACCGGCGACCACATCGAATACGTGGACGACACCGGATTCACCGCCGACGGCGATTTCGCCGACGGCGTCCTCTACCACGCCGGAATGGTGCTTTATCGCGAGTGGTAAAGCCGCCGCGCCCATCTGCCAAAGGAGATAGCCGAATGTCCGCCTATCTGGTCGGAAACGTCGAAATCCACGACGAACGCACGATCGCCGAATACCGCAGGCTGACCTTGCCGCTGGTCGAGAAGTTCGGCGGCAAGGCCCTCGTCATCGACGCCGCGCCGCTGCGTTACGAAGGCCGCTGGGTGCCGCGCAACATGATCCTGCTGGAGTTTCCCGACATGGCCGCCATTCGCGGCCTGCTGACATCGCCGGAGTACGCTCCGCTGGCGGCGATGCGTCGATCCAGCGCGCATACCGATCTGGTCGCATTCGGCACCGATTGAATCCACCCCTCGCAGGAGTACCGTCATGTCCGAACATTCCGATCGCCACGCCGCCGGCCTGGCCACTTTGCACAGCATCACCGGCAGCAGCGGCGAGGCCGTGGTGGAAAGCCTGAAAGACATCGCTCCGGATTTCGCCGACTGGATCGTCGCCTTCGCCTACGGGGACGTGATGGCGCGTCCGGGGCTGGACCGCCCGACCCGGCAGATCGCCACGGTCGCGGCACTGACCGCGCTGGGGACCGCCTCCGCGCAGTTGAGGGTCCACATCAACGGCGCGTTGAACGTCGGCTGTACGCCGCGGCAAATCACCGAGACGATACTGCAGATGGCGGTGTATGCAGGTTTTCCCGCGGCCATCAACGGCTTGACGGTCGCGCAGGAGGTCTTCCGCGAGCGCGGCGTGTCGCCGCTGGGCGAGCCGGAATAGAGAATCATCGCGCGCCCTGCGACACCAGCAGCGGAACATCCGCAACGCAGGCCCAGGCAGGCTCAGCTGTCGACCCGCCCCGGCAGCTTCGCCGCCAGCTCGATCTCGAATTGGGGCCCGTATAGGCAGCTCACCGCGATGCGGGTCAGGCAGGGGAGGGCGCCGGCCTGCCTGGAATGCGGATCTTCGCCGATTGGATGGCCGAGCTGACGCAGTAGCACGCATTGGCCTCGCCTAAGTGGCTGATTTCAATGCCGGCTCACGCAATCAAAGCGCGGAGCTGCGTACGCGTGCGACTGGCCAGCTATCTGGCCCAAACACCGTTGCGGGCCTTTCGCTCAATATCCAACGCAAATAACGGTGTCTCTTCCTCGTTGTGCTGATCGGCCACTTTCTGGGCCGCCTCGCCTACCTGGTCGATGGAAACCCCATTGGCTTTCAATAGAGCCAGGAATGCATCAGAAGCTTCCACATGAAAATGATTGGTGAACTCGCATGTCGTTGCATCGATAGGTGTCGTCGTGACTTCCCAGGTGACCTGCCACTCGGTGCGTCCAAGAGGAGACATCGCGTCAGTCCTGGAGACGACTCTGCAGCGGTCGCGATCGGCAACATCCTCGACATAGTGCTGCACCATGAGGGTGTCACCAGGCTGCTCCACATTGATGGATACCCGCTTTCCTTCTTGGGTTCGACTGGACCCGGCGGCGATATGCGCAGTTGAGCAAGCCCGATACTCCTGGTCTGTCAGAGTGAAGAGCCACTGACCCAAGTCGATGTCGACGGAGGGCGCTCGTACAGTCGCGCTCTTGGTTGAGGTCACGAGAAGGGCCGAACTCATGCTTTCGCTCCTTCGATTGGATATGCTGCGGAGAGGTTGCCCCCTTTGGGAAGGAGTCCCAAAAGCTCCTGCGTTGCCAGGATGGCGTGCGTATACGTCGGGCCGTTGATGTTGTGCGCCGCATGCATTGCCTCGTCCGTGAAAGCAGCAGTCGCGTCGCGAACAAGCGTCACGTGGTAACCCAGCTCCATCGCATAGCGACCGGTGGCTTCCAGGCAGGTATTGGCCAGCATCCCCACCAGGACGACGCGCTCGATCCCATGCTGCGTGAGCTGTGTGTCGAGGTCTGTGCCCGCAAAGCCGCTGGACCAATGCTCCTTGATCATGATGTCCTGTGGCTGCGGCACGAAGTCAGGGTGCCACTCGCCGCCCCATGTTCCGACTGCGAAAACTTGCGCATGGTGCGCGCCTTGCTGATACGGCGTTACGTTTCTCCAGCCAGAGAAGTCGGTCGGAAGTGCGCGATGGTGAGGGACATAGAAGATCGGTAGCCCAGCCGAGCGGAAGGCGAGGACGATCTTTTGCATGTTGCCGATCGTGCCGACAGATTCGATGATCGGCTTCGCGCGATCGTAGAGCTTCCCCCCTTCGCTAAGAAAATCGTTGTATGGATCGACGAGAAGAAGAGCCGTGCGTTCGGTCGGATATGACGATTTCATTGCATACCTCCTGATGATGCCATTGAATGAATATGATCGTTACCAGCGCAGCATGGGAAACGGTCGCAGCGGCTCGTGTACGCACTGAGTTAACGCCAGCCCGAGGAGGCGACGGTGAAAGCCTGCGTTTGGAAATGCATTTCGCACCTCGCTCACGTACGAGCGCGGAAGACCGTGTCGCAACATGCCCAATGACACGTCAATCAGGTCGGCTTGCTTGAACGGCTGAACGGAATCGGCAAAGGCGCCTTCATAAGTGCGGATCTTGTGATGATTGGCAATCAGCGCCGTGACTTCTGGGGCGGTCGCATCGTCGCGCGTCGTGACTATGTGGCGTTTGGCCTGGGCTATCGACGGCTCCAGGTAATCGAAGGTGCTCGCCGTCCAGATTCCGATGTCGTGAAATACAGCGGCGATCAGAACCGCGTCCGGCAAACGTCCGCGCGAGTGCGTAAGCGCGGCGAAGAAGTTGAGGAGTCGATAGACATGATTGGAGTAGCCGGTAAAGTCGTGCGAAACTTCCCCCGAGTACGCCGAGAGAAGCTCATCTACGAGCGGGTAGTGGGTGACAATTTTCATCACTTCATTCGCCGGTCATCGGATGTGTTATTGAGCGTCTTCCCCATGGGGCTGCTTTATGCGCGCATCTGTGCGCCAACTCATCTGTCGGCGCGCTGACGTTAAGTTGGAACGACGCTATGTCAGCGGGCGCCCGATGAAGGCCGCAATGTTTGCAGCGCACGATTCAGGGTGCTGGCTTTGCGGACCGTGCCCGGAGCTTGGGTAGGTGATCAACTGTAGGGTAGGGAGTTTCTGGTTGAGCGCATACCAGTTCTCTACCGGAAATATGATGTCGTGGTCCGCTCCGATATGGAGGATGGGTACCGAGGTCGTTCGCAGGAACTCAAGAACCGCTGGTGCCGGGAAGGCCGGGTTCTTGGGCTCGCTGCCCAGGTATGCGACCGCGAAGTCGATGGGAACCGGCGGGCTGCGGTCCAGGGTGCGCGCGGCGAGTCGGGCGTGCGAACGTCCGGCTGCGGCGACGCTCTCCGCGGAGCGCGGCTCGAAGAACAAAACGATCTCATCCTCTAGCCCGTACTCGGCACGCGAAGCGGTATCGTAGAAGAGCTGCTCCGCGCCTTTCACCAAGTCACCTGGCGGGGTGGTGCCGATTAGCACCGCGCGGCTGAAGCGCTTCGGCGCCATGGCCAGCGCGATCTGCGCTGCAATTCCACCCAGGGACCAACCGGCAATCACCGGTGCGTCGAGTTCGAGTGCGTCCGCCAGGTCGATTGCGTCCCGGGCGAGATGCTCGGGGTTGTAGTCGGGCGTCCCGGTGGAAGACCCCAGCCCGCTGTAGTCGAAGGTAATGACGCGGATTCCGTGGCTGACGAGCGCATCGATGAACGCGGGGTCCCAGGAATCCATCGTGCCGCGAAAGCGATTGCACAGGATGATCGCTGTGCCGCCACCGATGCTGCGGTATGAAATCGTTCTTCCGCCGGTTTCGACGTAGCGATTGGGAACGGCGGAAGCGCTCTTGGATGACGGCATACTCATGGTGTGTTCCTGCTGGGTATCGAGTTAAAGGCGCTGATCGATCCAGCTCTTCATGTCGCGGAGCACGCTCTTTTTGCCAACGTCGCTCAGCAGGTCATGGACATGATCGGGATAGATCTTGAGCGTCTTGTCTGCGGATCCGGCCTTCTCGTAGAACATTTCGCTGCCTGCCTTCAGCGTCACCTTGTCAGCCGAACCATGGAGGATGAGGATGGGCAGCCGGAAGCGGTCAAAGCCGCACTCCAGTCTTTCAATGGCACGTAGCATCTCGGCAACGGTCTTCGCCGGCTGGACCTCGTTGCGGATGAGGACGTCCTGATCGAGAGCCTCGACGATCTCTGGGTCTCGCGAGAAGCCCTTATTGGGCAACTTCAGAACTCGCAGTCGTGGCGCGATCCGACTGATCCATCGGGTGATCGTCAGAACAATTCGCGGAGCGGGCACTCGGAAAGCGAAACTCTCGCAAACAAGACCTTTCAGCTCGTCCTGATGGTCCAGCGCGTAGGCAGAGGCCAATACTCCGCCGGCGCTATGGCCGAGCAGGAACACGGGGGCATCGGGGGCCTGGGCGCGAGCGATCGAAATGAGCGTGGCGATGTCGCTCAGGTAGTCGGCGACATCCTCGACATAGAAGCGCTCGCCGTCCGACCGGCCACGGCCTCGCAAGTCCACCGCGTAGGTGGCGATGCCGTCCGCTGCGAATTGCCCCGCCGCCCATGCATAGTGCCCGCTGTGCGATTTGAAGCCGGGAACGATGGCGAGTGTTGCCCGACGTGGAGTCGAGGGTAACCACCATCGCAAGGAGATCTGAACGCCTTTGGCGCCCGTCACCCGTTCCTGTCCGACAAGCGGGGGGGTGTGGATGTTGTTCATGATGCTCTCCATCGTTCGGGACACTGTCGTGCCGTCAGGCGGGCTCAGCGGCGCGGGGAATCTCGAGTCCCAATGCCCAAGCCATGCCTTCGCCATAGGCCCTGTCCGCCCGCAAGCAGTTGTGCACGTGGCGTTGTCTTACTGCGAGTGGAGCATCGCCAAGGGAGCGAATCGTATTGTCGAAAAGACGCTTCCGTTCGGCGGGCGTCATCAGGCGGAAGAGGGCGCCCGGCTGCTCGAAATGGTCCTCGCTGCCGTACTCCCAGTGGTCGGCATCGCCTTCCAGCGGCAGTGGCGGTTCGCGCGAGTCGGGACGCTCCTGCCACTCGCCCACGCTGTTCGGAAAGTAAGCCGGTGTCCGGCCGAGATTGCCGTCGGCACGCATGGCGCCGTCGCGGTGGTAGCTGTGGTAGGGGCATTTCGGCGCATTGACCGGAATGCTGCCGAAGTTCACGCCAAGCCGATAGCGCTGGGCGTCGCCGTATGAGAACAGGCGTGCCTGCAACATGCGATCGGGAGAGAAGCCGACGCCTGGCACGATATTGGCGGGCGAGAACGCGGCCTGCTCGACCTCGGCGAAGAAATTTTCCGGGTTTCGGTCAAGCTGCAGAACGCCCACTTCGATCAAGGGGAATTCCGCCTTCGGCCATACCTTGGTGAGGTCGAACGGACTGTGGCGATGCAGGCGCGCCTGGTCCTCAGTCATCACCTGGATGTACAGCGTCCAAGATGGGTATTCGCCGCGTTCGATCGCATCGAACAGGTCGCGGTGATGGCTCTCGCGGTCGGCGCCCATGACCGCGGCGGCGTCCGCATCCTCGAGATTCTGCGTGCCCTGTGCGCTGCGGAAATGAAACTTCACCCAGACGCGCTTGCCTTCGGCGTTGACCATGCTGAAGGTGTGGCTGCCGAACCCGTGCATGTGGCGATAGCTGCGCGGAATGCCACGATCGCTCATGACGATCGTCACCTGGTGCAGCGCTTCCGGCAGTAGGGTCCAGAAGTCCCAGTTGCTGGTGGCGCTGCGCAGCCCGGTGCGCGGATCGCGCTTGACCGCATGGTTCAGGTCGGGGAAGCGCAGCGGATCGCGGAAAAAGAACACGGGCGTGTTGTTGCCGACGATGTCCCAATTGCCTTCTTCCGTGTAGAACTTAACCGCGAATCCGCGGATGTCGCGCTCCGCATCGGCCGCGCCGCGTTCACCGGCGACCGTGGAGAAGCGGACGAAGACCGAAGTCGTCTTGCCGACATGGGAAAAGAGCTTCGCCTTCGAATAACGGGTTATATCGTGGGTAACGGTAAACGTCCCGTAGGCTCCAGCTCCTTTTGCGTGCATGCGCCGCTCGGGTATCACCTCGCGGTCGAAATGCGCGAGTTTCTCGAGCAGCCAGATGTCCTGCAGGAGGGCGGGTCCACCCGGACCCGCGGTGAGAGTGTTGACGTTATCCGCAACCGGACTGCCGTTGGCATGGGTGAGGTGCTTGGTCATTGACGCGTTCCCTGGAGCCGCGGCCCACTACGGCCGCAGGGACAGCTTCCCGCCGTGGTGGGCGACGGTCATGGGCCAAGTGGAGCAATGCGGCCTCCCCAATCCGGGGGAGCGGGTGCAACCGCAAGCGGCTTATCCGTCCGGGTTCAACATGCCCCGGCGCCGGGCGATGCGGATGGCTTCAGAGCGATTGTGTGCGCCCAGCTTCTCGAACAGGCTGCCCAAGTGGGATTTGACCGTCTCCGCCGAAATCGATAACCGGCCGGCGATGCGCTTGTTCTCGAGTCCTTCGGCAAGCAGTTCAAGAATTCGGCGCTCGCGCGCAGTGAGAGATTCCTCGCCCAGGTGCGTGGCAATGTCCGAGCACAGCTCCGCGCAGATGTAACGGCCTCCGGCGTGCACCTTCTGCAGGCATTGCACGAGTTCGTCGAGGAGTGCGGTCTTTAGCAGGTAGCCGCTGGCGCCGGCGGCCAGAGCTTCCCGGGCGTTCGAGTCGCCGCGGTATGTCGTCAGCACCACCACGCGTGCCGAGGGAAAAATGCCGCGTAAGGCGTGGATTCCTTTCAGTCCGCCCATGCCTGGCATTTGCAGGTCCATCAGCGTGATGTCAGGACGCACGAGCGGAAAGGCCGCCAGCGCGGCCTCGGCCGATTCGGCGAAGCCGGCGACCTGGAAACGGCCGTCCGCTTCCAGCATCGCGGCGATGCCCTCGCGCAGCACCGGATGGTCGTCGACGGTCAGGATGCGAATGGGGGCTTCGAGCGTGCTCATGAGATGACCTCCGCCATCCGGCTCGATGGCTTCTTCGCTGATGGATACGCTTTGTCGGCAGGCACGAATACCTTCAAATCCGTGCCTTGGGGCTCGGCTTTGCCGATTGAAAGCGTCGCACCTATCGCCTGCGCGCGTTCGCGCATGCCCTGCAGGCCCCAGTGTCCCTCGGTCTTTACGCCATTGCCTGGCATGCCGATACCGTCGTCCTGCACCTTCAGCATCACGCCGAAATCCGTGTAGGTCACGGCAACGACGACGCGCTCTCCGCGGGAATGCAGGAAGGCGTTGGTGATCGCCTCGCGTCCCATCTGGCGCAGTTCATCATAGACGAGGGGCGCCAACGGCCTAGGAGGATGGGGCACGTCCACTTCGCAGAGCATTCCGTGTTCTTCCGCCAGATCACGCGCGTGCACCTGCAGGCATTCGGGCAAGTCCAGAGTGCCGGCCTCGGGATCGCGGAGCAAGTGGACGCGGTCGCGCCCCTCACGGATCAGTGCCTGCGTTCGCGCGAGCACCTTCGTCATCCGTTCGTGCAGGGGGTCGTGTGCAGGCAGTTTCGTGGCAATGGCCTGAAAACTCAGCACGAGGCCTTGCATGCTTTGCAGCAGCGTGTCGTGCAGGTCGCGCGCGATGCGCTCGCGCTCGCGGAGACGGGCATTCATTTCGCCGCGAATGCGTGCGGCCAACTGTCGCGTCCGTACCCTGTACAGCAGTACGGCCAGGCACAGCACGGCCAAGGCCAGCAATGCACGAAACCACCATGTCTGGTAGAAGGCCGGCAGCACGCGGAAGACAAGCGTGCTTACCGGCCCAGACCAATAGCCCTCGCGATCGGACGCCGCCAGTTCAAGGACATATCGGCCGTGCGGAATGCGGTCGAGGAACAACTGTCGTCGATTGCCCTGGTCCAGCCACTCGCCCTGCTGGCCATCCCTCGTCAGGCGGTAGCGGAAGCGCGTGCGTTCGCCACGAATGGCGCCAGGTGTTTGGTACCCAATGGAGAGGCGCCGCGCATCCGGTGAAAGCTCGAGTGCGCCGGCGGCGTTCCATGGCGTCTCGTCTATGGCGATGCGCGTTGGCACCACACGGGGAGCGGGGGCGCGCCGTGCGTATCTACGCGGGTCCACAGGGTACAGACCGCCCTGCATCGCGAACCACAGGGTTCCGTCGGTCGTCTGGGCGGCCGATGGATAAGGCCCTTTGGCTGCCTGCGAAGTAATGCCGTCCAGGCGACCCAGGCGCAGATAGCGGACGCGGTGACGTGGGTCATCAAGCACGGAGCGCCATTCCCTGGCTTCGATGCGGAAAATTCCGCCTTCGCCCGCGAACCAGGCGTCGCCGTTGGCAATCTGCACCAACCCGGTCACGCCTGCGAACACTTCGTCATCGACACCCACCAAGGGAAAGAAGGTATCCGCGGTGCGCAGGAACAGACCTTCGCTGCCCGATGCCCACACCTGTCCTCCGATGGGGAAGACTCCGTAGACCTGTCCGATACGAATGCCTTGGTGGGGGCCGTACTCGCGCAGTCGCCCTCCTTGCATCGCCAGGATTCCGTGCTGCCTGGTGGCCAACCAGAGCGTGTCGTCGCGATCTATGGCCAGGCTGCCAGGCACGACCGCAGGGGTAATCGGCAGGGTGACGGGGTGCCACTGGTTTCCTTCGCGCCTGTATAGCGGCACCCGGTTGGAACTCACGCTGATCCAGAGCTTGCCGCTCCGATCGCGCTGCACGCCGCGCACTGCAGCACCGGCTTCCAGAGGAGGCAGCGGCACGTCCTCCGGCTTTCCACCAGACAGCCTCACCAAACCGGCTGGCGACATGCGGTTGACGTAAACATCGCCACTGCTTTCGTCGCTCGTGATACGGAAGCCGCTGAACAGGCCGCTCTGGTAACGCTCCAGTACGACGCTTTCGGCAGGGTCGACCACTCCATCGAAGGGCAGGTACGGCGATGGGTCGCGATCCTTCAGTGATGCCGGGCTCCACAGGGTTCCGTCTTCGCCGACGTGGAGTCCGGGAGTCGCGCCCACAGGGCCGATACGCATCAGACCGCGGCTGTAGCTGATCAGCCAAAGGTCGCCGTTCGTGCCTGCGGCTAGACCACCGGACGGCGTGCGGGCAGGGCGCATCGCCGGTGCCCGCAACCGCGTGACGTTTTCCGAGCTCATCGCCCAAAGGCTGCCATCGCGCGAGCGTGCGAGCGTGGCGACCTTTAGATCGAGGAACTGGGCGCGCCTGTTTACTTCTTCCGGATCGGCTCCGCTCATCGCCGTGGCTCCGGTCAGGCGGAACACGCGGCCCTTGCGCAGCCCCCACAGCGTGCCGTCAGGTTCGAACACGGGGGTATGGATTTCCGAGACGTGCCAGCACGCAGAACGGGACTCTGGAAACAGGCGGCAGAGGTTGTCCTGCTCGCCGCCGTGCCGCCAGTACCAGACGCTGCCGTCCGGGCCGTTCAACAGCCCATGGGTCAGGTCTGAATTTACGGGCAAGGGCACCCGACGGTAGGAGGCTCCGCCCCACTTTCCGTAGTAGGCGGCCCCTCCGCTGACGAACCACACGCGTCCTTTGCTGTCGGTAGCGGCCCGCTCGATGGGCTTGTCCGCCAGTTCCGGCATCGGTGGAACCTGGACCCAGCGGTTGCCCCGTAACTCGAATACCCCGGCGAGCGTGCCGGCCAGCGTAGTGTCGCCTGCCTGCACCACATTTCGCACCGCCTTGTTGGCCGGCAGGCCTTCGCGTTCGCCGTACTCTGTTATGCGCCCATCCTTCACATGGACCGTGCCACCGCCATTGCCGGAGAGCCAAAGTCCGCCTTCTGTATCAGGCGTAAGGTTGAAGGTGGCGAAGCCGCCGGAGCTGCGCAGGCCAGGTATGTCGAGCCGCTCGAACGAAACGCCATCGGAACGATAGAGCCCGTCTGTGGTGCTGAACCACAGGAAACCGCCCGGTGACTGGACCATCTCGATGGCCGAAGCTGGCGCGCCGAGCTCGGGATTCAGTACCGTTCGCTCGTAGTCCTCGAGCGGGACGGGCACATTTCCGGACGCGATGGCTTGGACCGCCGGCAGCGTGGCGAGCAGCACGAGCAAAGGCACGCTGAATCGCATGAGCGACGGTCCCGATCGTCGACAGGAATGAGGGCTAAGCCCCGACCCGGGGCCAGCACTTCGGTGCCGGAAAAGCCATTGTAGGCACGGCAAACAAAAACCGTAAAGCGCACCTCGCGCCCCCCCTTTTGGGGGAGATGTCCGCGCCCGAAGCGCTCCATCCTGTGTGCGACACCCGCATCGCATCGGGCTGCAAGAGCTCGGCCATGCAGGACGGTCCCGCAACTGGACTCACGGAGAGCATGCTGATGCTCGTCAATGTTCCCTGCCTGGATGGCTTGCTTGAACGACACGCGGCCGTGCTGGGTAGCGACTGCGATGCATATCGGAACTGCACCTACCGGATTGTCAACTTGCACCACTCCCTTGGCGGCAGTGATGCGAGCGACCTCGACAAGCTGGTGATCGCCGCGGTCTACCAGGATCTTCCCTACTGGCAAGGTTCGGAAGATGCGGTTGGGGAAGGGCATGCTTCGGTCTCCGGATACTTGCAAGAGACGGATCGCATGCACTGGGACGTCGAGATAACGGCGATGATCCGGCATAGATACAGCGTATTCGCACGTTATAGGCGCGGCGTCGTTGTCGAAACGTTCCGCCAAGCCAACTGGATCAACGCGACATGCGGTTGGCGGCGACATGTGCTGCCCCGCTTTGCGGTCGACAGGATCATGCAGCAGCTTCCGATGACGCGCCTGGACCGTGCACTGCGAACTCGCTTCGCGGTACACGTCCTCGGTTATGCATTGGGCGCGCGTCCGTCGTGACGCGGCCGCTGCACCTTCTGGCTCTTTCGTACGGACGCCGGATCACCCAAAGGTAGGAGGCGGCCGGGTCCGGAAATAGTGAGGATGGTCTCGACATCTGCCCTCAATCCATGGAGTTATCCGATGAAGCTGTCTGGATTCCTGGTTCTCCTACCGCTCGTGGTCGTCGCCAGCATGAGCTTTGCGCATGACGGCAAGAATCACACCGGCGGCATCAAACCGGCTGCCAACAAGGCCGTGACGACTGACTTCGATATCGTCCATACGAAGATTTCCACGGAGGGAAACGTCGCCACTTTTCACATGGCCGTTTCCGGCAAGGCTGGCAGAAGTGTCCCAGCAGCCACGGGCAAGCTCGCCGGTAGCGATGTCTTTTCCTATGTCTGGCCCACCACCATCGATCCGTACGAAGTCGGATTCGAAAAGGCGGCCGGCATCCTTGCCCTGGCCGTCACCGCTCACCCGGATTTCGACGACACGCCGCTGTACGACGAGAACGGTGACGGCAAGCGCGACAACGACGGGAACCTTTGGCACAGCCATTGGGTCGTGCTCAAGCCGAACGATGCCTGCGGCCCCGATGCGCTGGCTGTGGTGGATATCCCCAAAGGCGTCAAACCGAGACTTCCGAAGACATGGCCGGGATTTCCCATGCTGCTGGACAGCCCGGGCTGGAGTCCCACGCTCGATGCCGAAACAGTGGAAGTGAAAGTGCCTTTCGAGGACATCGGCGTCGTACAAGGCAGCCGCTTTGATGGGGTCACTGCCGGTCTGCGCGTCAACGCCAGCGTGCATGCGCCGCTGCTGTGCGTAGTCGACGTCTACAAGATCTCTTCGGGTGATCTGAGCTTGCCAGGCAAGCCGGATCAATAGGATCACCGGCTGGCGTGAAGCGTCCGGAGACGAAGAACTTCCCGGCCGCTTGAGTGTTCCACTCCCCCGCGGCAGCTAGGCGCCTTCCCCCTCCCGCCTTTCTGCCGCAGGGGAGTTCCAAGCAACAAACCTTCCGTTGTCCTCCTCCGGTATCGAATGCTTTGCCTGTCTCGAGGGTGACATTGCGGACACCACGTCATTGCTGACGATCGTGGGCAGACGCGTGGCCTATGCAGCGGGCGTGTTCGCTGCACACGACATGCCGCCGCCACCAGCATGCCGGACTGGTCGCCAGTGCGAACCTGCGCAGGTTGTCCGGCCTGGGCGATGTATGACCACGACAGTTTGTCCGTGAATGTGGAATTGCTTGCCGGCGTTGGATGATGCTCGGCTCGAACGACACGGGGGCATCCAGGGTTGATAGTGGCGCGAGTCAGCGGCTGCTGTGCATGGCGGCCGGCGAGGGCGTTGACGCGGACGGGGCGCGTCAGGAACGCAGCTGCACGTGTCTGACCGAGCAGGGTGCCCGCTACGAGCTGCCGGCCGGCGAATGCCGCGCGATCGCGCGCTATGGCGCGGTGTACAACCTATACAAGGAAGGGGGTAGGGCGCAGGCCGACCGGGGTGCGGGGTCGCCCCCTGCGGCCATGGGCGCGCAGGCGCCCGAAGCGTAGCGGTGGTCGGCAGTCAAGCCCGGCCCCGCGCCATGAAAGCGCCTTTAACGCGACCTTGTGGGCGGTCCTACCTTCGGCCAGAGTTGGCGATCCGCTACTCGGCCCATACCGCGATCCGTTCCGCGATCGCTTCGGGGGCTTCGATGTGCAGGAAGTGACCGACGTCAGGGACGACTTCCAGCTTGTGTGGCCCGGCGAACCGATGTCTGTCGTCGACCAGTTGGGGGAAGATGCAGCCATCGTCGGAACCGTGGAGCTGCAGCAGGGGCGTTGAGATCGGTTGAGATAGGCGGCGCATCGCTCCAAGCATGCCGGGTCGCAGCAGCCCCCGGTAGTAGCGCAAGGGCGCAGGCATGCTCGCCCGCAGGGTCTCGTGTAGCTCTGCATGGAGAGCTGGATCGAGCGATAGGCCGGGCGACCACTGACGCCATAGGTGGTCGATGAGGGCGAGATCTCGGGCGCTGACGATCCAGCCGCTTCCCGGCAGTTGGAAGAGTCCCATGTACCAGCTGCGGCGTAGCTGAGCGAGGCGCGGCTGGCTCAGAAACGTCAGTGGGTGAGGGAATGCCATCGTGACTGCGCGTTCGATCCGCTCCGGCGCGGTGGCGCAGACATCGTATGTGATCGCGCCGCCCCAATCGTGACCAATCAACTCTACGGTTCGCCCGGGGGACCAGCGGTCGATCAGCGCGAGCACGTCGCCGGTGAGGGCAGCCATGTCGAACGCCCCCTCGGTCGGGGACGGGGCGTAACCGCGAAGCCAAGGGGCGACGACGTGACGTCCACGGCGACCGAGTTCGGCAAGGAAGGGCTTCGCGGTCGGCGGATGGTCCGGGAACCCGTGCAAGACAAGCGTCGGCTGACCATCGGGATCACCGCCCTGCAGCGCGTGAAAGGTCCCTTGTGGCAGGTCGAAGGTGACGTGTTCAAAGTCCATGTGGGTCAGGCTTCTCTAAAAGCGGTTGGACGCAAACGGCTCTGGTGACACCGGCCGCAAACTTCACGATATGGCGGTTCGCGGCACCCGAAGGAAAGACTCTCTACTCTCAAGCCAACATCGATTGCTGGGCGAAGATACCCGCCATCGCGCCGTTCGATGATGCGAGGGTGACCGAGGGCAGGAGGGGGTTGGCGAGGTCGCCGGCGGCGTAGATGCCGGGCATGCTGGTTTCGCGGCGCTCGTCGACCTTGAGGATGATGCCAAGGGGCGTATCGACCGTGGCGAGGCCCAGTGATTCATGCAGGCTTGCGGACGGCTTGTTGCGCGGGTGCGCGAACAGGATGTCGACCGCGATGCTGGGGCCGTTATCGAGCTTGACGGTGGCGTTATGGCCCCCGCGATGGGCTATCTCGGTGATTCGGCCCTCGACGACAGGTATGTTGCGGCGCGCCAGGTCGGCCCGGATATCGGGCGGAATGTCGTGACCATCGGCGAAGAGCGTCAGCGTGTCGGTCCAATCGTGGTACAGCCTGGCATAGTTGTGAGACTGCGGGCCGGACCAGACGAGGCCCCAATGCTGGCCGGCGACTTCAAAGCCGTCGCAATAAGGGCAGGGCACGATGGACGTGCCCCAGCTTTCGGCAAAGCCCGCGACATCAGGCAGCTGGTCGACGACGCCGTAGCTCAGGATCAAGCGGCGTGCCCCTAGACTTTCACCATCGCTAGTGAGAACGGAGAAATCGTCGATGGCGCCGGAGACGCTGTCAGCCCGGGCATTGACCAGCCTGATCGTGGGATAGCGCGCCAGCTGCTGCCGCGCCTCGGCCAGGATGTCCAGCGGTGGTTTGTGATCGTGGCCGAGCAGGCCATGCGAATGGCCGGCGAAGCGGTTGCGCGGCAGGCCGGTATCGAGAACGGTGACCTTGCGGCGGGCACGGCCGAGTTGCAGGGCGGCGGCGAGACCGGCAAAACTGCCGCCGATGATGATGACGTCATCCATGGGATGGGCTCCGCGTTGTGGATAGAAGGGGGCTGGCGCGCAACACCGTCCCGCGATGCGCGTTGAAATCCGTCTGTGGGCTTTTCATTTAAGGTACCGCGTGGTATCCTAATTAAAGAATTAGGATACTGTCAAGGACTGTAATTTCCGTGACCAATAACAGCCAGGGCCGGCGCGGCCGGCCTGCCAATGAGGCGCTTGGCCAAACGATTGTCGACGCGGCCTGTGATCTCTTCGTGGAATTGGGTTTTCAGGCGACGACCTTGGAGAAGGTCGCCCAGCGGGCGAAGATATCCAAGCTCAGCATCTATCGGCACTTCGAGAACAAGGAGGCGCTGTTCAGCGCGGCCATCGCGACCCGGTGCCGTCAGTTTGCACCACGGATCCTTTTTGAAGGCGTCGACGGTTCGGCCGAAGATCAGCTCATGGCGGTGGGATCATCCCTGCTTCGCACGCTGCTGAGCCCGGACGTCCGCAGTGTCGAAGCCATGGTCATGGCCGACAAGACGAATCAAAAGTCGTTAAGCAAGCTCCATTACGAAGCCGGTCCCGCCCATGTCATCGCCGAAATCGAGGCCTTCTTGCGTCGGTTACACGCGAAGGCGGTTCTGAACGTGCCCGATCCTCGCCAGTCCGCGCGCTTGTTTGCCGCGCTTTTCAAAGGATCCGATCTCCTGATTATCGGACGCTTCGATGAGGCGAGAGCAGAGGACGACAACGAAATCGAATCCTATTGCCGTTCGGCCGTCGCCATGTTCATCGCCGCGCACGGTGGCAACGACCATGCGGGCGGATAGCCTGGACGAGGCCGCGAAGCTTGAACTTGTCGCTCATGCGTCCGAGACCGCGAGCCTGTTCTTGGCTTTCATGTTCGAAGGCGTAGATCACCGGCGCATGCGTTAGGACAAGACTGGCCCTCAAGCCAACAAGCGGGCGCATAGTTCAGCTTTCATGCCGCGATCCAGCGAGCGGGAGCCCGGTTAAACGCCCAGCGGACCCAGGTTGTGAACCATCTAATACTTCGCATAATGCATATTATGTAAAAGAAGGAAGGAGGCAGAAGCGCTCGCCGATGCGCCAGGCCAGCCGTCTCGCTGCCTCCACTCTGCCGATTAGCCGCCACAGCTGTGCATGGTCTTGGCCGAGACTTCCACGTCGGCATCAATGCTGGTGGGCAGCTTGTTTGCAGGATCTAAAGGGCCGCGCTCTGGCCGACCTGGTGCCTGCCTGGTGCCTGAACGGCGGTCACGCGGTTCGCCGTCGGCCCCATGCGAACAACCGGCTTGGCTGCGTGCTTGGACGCCGGCGCTCACCGGCAAGTCGATCCTGCTTGCCTTTTGGGCGCCTCGGTCCAGGTTTTGGATCAGCCCGATATCGATCGCCTGGATCATTCCGATCGGGCCTCGCGGCCGTGGGGCCGTCGAGGCAAGGCCCTGCCCGGCTGGTGGCGACGACCACGCGCCGCTTCGCCGCCATGCCAGCCTGATCGGCTGTCAATCGGGGCGCAATGGTCCCTGCCCTCGATCGGCGGTTCCTCCCGGAGCCCTCCGGCGAGCCGTTACCACCGGCGCATCTGGCCGCCCGATGCGCTCCGTTCGTTGCTGGCTATTCCAGCTTGTTCTCTTTCGTATTCTCGCGGCGAATGCCGTCAAGGAAATCCTGCGCACGCAACACGCGTTCATCGCGGGAAATGGCCTGCAGCGAAACGTAGCGGATGACGTTCATGATCACGCCGCCGCTCATCTCATAGCGATTGGCGATCTGAGCCAGATCGACGCCCGACTCCAGCGTCGCCGTGGGCGGTAAGCCCTTCTTCCAGATGAGAAGGCGCTCGCTCGGGCGCGGCATCGGAAAGTGGATGAGGTGCTCGAACCGGCGCGCGAAGGCTTCATCGACGTTGCCCGCCAGGTTGGACGCGAGGATGATCAAGCCTCCGAAGGTCTCGATCCGCTGCAGCAGGAACGAAACTTCCTGGTTGGCATAGCGGTCGTGCGCGTCGCGCACCTGGGTGCGCTTGCCGAACAAGGCGTCCGCCTCGTCGAAGAACAGGATCCAGTTCTTGTGCTCCGCCTTGTCGAACAGCGCCGCCAGATTCTTCTCGGTCTCGCCGATGTACTTGGACACAACCATCGAGAGATCCACGCGGTATACCTCCCGGCCCGTGCTCTTTCCGAGCAAGGATGCGGTCACCGTCTTGCCCGTGCCCGGAGGGCCGTGGAACAGCGCGCGACAGCCGGGGCGCAGCTTGCGGCGCATCTGCCATTCGTCGAGCAGCACATCGCCCTTGCGCACCCAGGTTTCCAGCTCGCCGATTTCCGAGAGCGTGCGCGGCGGCAGCGCGAGGTCGCCCCACTCCATGGCCGTTTCCATGCGCTGCGCGGGAAAGCGCAGGCTCATGCGAGGTGAGCGAACCTTTCCGCTGATGAGGCGTTCGGCCTGGTCGGCATCCACCATCAAGCGGCCGCTCATCGGCGGATCGCCATCCACTGGATCTTCCAGGTAGACGATTCTCTTCTTTACCAGCGGATGATCGCCGCCTAGGAGCGTCTGCCAGTGCATGCGAGCCTCGAGGTCGTCGCCCGCGAGCAAGAACAGCGCCGTGTCGCCGGTCGGCATGAATCCGCGATGCTGCTTGCCGCGAATGCCGCCGAACTGGGGATAGTCGCCCGTGCCGGGATGCACGCGTTGCATGATGGAATCGAAGAAGTCGGGCTTGATCAGCGGCGCGAGCGCGAGCATCAGCAGTATTTCGGATTGCGCATCCGGTGCGTGCTCGCGTACGAAATCGCCGTAGTTCGAATCGTCGGCGCGGATAAGCGAATGCGCGACGGGATCTGAAAGCTCGCCCTGCGCGCCCATGTGGGCGCTCAGGCGGGCTTCGAGCACCCTTTCGAACTGATGGAATGCCAGCTCGAGCGAGCCGCGCAACGACGTCAGCGGATGTATATTGGCGTTCATGGATTCCACGTCAGTTCAATCCCCATTCGTCGCTGCTCGTCGACAACAGGCCCTTGGTTGTGGACAGTTCGATGCCGTCTTTCATGTTGATATGCAGCGACCAAGGGTCGACGGGGCCGGCGGTTAACAGCTTCCATAGGCCTACCTTAGAAAGCTCGACATTGGTGACGCGGTACACGTGCTTCTTGTCGACGAAGATGTCGACGGTGACGTGGGTGGGCGAGTACTTGAGCTTGAAGAGGTTCTCGTCGACTTTCTCGACGAAATCCATCACTTTCGGGATGCTGATGTAGATCTCGACGCCGGATGGATACGAATGTTCCTGACCCGGCGTGCGTTTGCACTCGGAGGCATCGAGGGTCTTGTAGCCGGACGTTCCGGCCGGCCCCGCCCCCTTGTCGGCCGCGGCCTTGTCGCGTGCGGTCTTGCTCTTCTCTGCGCGCTCCTGCTCTGCCTTGGCCTTGGCCTCGCGCGCCTTCCGCAAGGACTCGGTCGACTCCTTGTACGCCTGGTCCGGCCGATACTTGTTGCGGTCGTAGAACGCGATCAGGGTCTCGTCGCCGAGAATTCCATCGGCCTTTAGCTTCATGGATTCCTGCAGGTCGTAGATGGCGTTCGCGAACTCGTTGGAGTCCGCCGTTACCGGCTTCTTGTAGGCCGCCGTCGTATCCCAGTTATAGAAGACCATCGGGTCCCAGCCATGCATCTTCTGCAATGCTGCGTTGCTGCGAGTGGCCTTTGGATAGTCGATCGTGCGTTCTTTTGCCTTCGCCTGCCCGGCAGCCGCATTGCTGGCGGTCGCGCCCTGCGCGGCCTGGCTGGTTGCGGCATCTAGGTCGATCTTCTTCGATGCCGGATCGCGCGACCGGTCGAGCACCGTCTTGATCTGGCCGAGATCCAGTTTCTTCGCCTGAACCTGCTTGATCAGCTCCTGCAGGTTCTCCTTGGTCACGGGTGTGCCGTCCTTCTTGACGAACGCCTTTTGCAGGTCGGCCATCATCTGCGGCTCGTTCTCCTTCTCCCACTGGGCGCGGTGGTCTTCCATTTCCTTGGTGCCGGCCTTGATTCCGACTTCCTTGTACTCGAAGTCGTTGGCATCGAAGGGCTTGGATACGTCGCAGTGATACTCCTTGAGATTCTCACCCAAGGCACGATTTATAAGCGACTGGTAGTAAGGCGCCGCATACGCGCGGACCAGCTTGCGTACCTGCGGCGTGACGATGTTGTCGTTGAACCATTGCGTGCCGACCACGATGCCCAATGCGGCGCCGATGCCGATCTGCGCCACCAAGCCCCACAGGCAGCCCAGTGCCGGCGGCGTGAGGCAGGAGATCACCTGCACGCCCACGCGTATCAGATCGATGACCGTGGTGGCGATGTCGATCCAGCGCTGGGTGTCCTTCACCAGTACGAAGAGCTCTTCGAGCTTCTTGATGCTGTCGCCCCATTCGGTGTCCAGGCGGTCCTTGAACGCCAGGTAGTCCTTGCGAGCGTGGCAGAGCTTCTGTCCAAGAGCCGTATTGATCAGCTCCTCCTTGAACTTGTTGACGACCTTGTCCATGCCCTGCTGGAAGCACTCGGCGAAGAAGTTGAAGCTCTCCATGATGAAGGCCGAAACCGCGATCTTCGACGCGGCCACCACGACCTGGATCAGGCGCTTCGCCCAGCTGACGCCGGCGACCTGGGAATCCGAGATGTCGCGTACCTTCTGGCGCACGCCGTGCATTTTTTTCTTGAATTTCTCGAATATCTCGACGGCCTTGTCCCAGGCGCCGCCCAGCATGAAGCGCACCCGGCCGAGCACCTTTCCGCCGAAGCCACTCCAGAACATCATGGATTTGTACTCGCGCACTTCGGTCTTCTGGTTCTCCGGGAGCGGCTTCCCCGACTTTCCGAGTTTTCGCTCGAAACGCAGCTTGTCGCGATAGTTCTGATGCTTGCTTTTCATATCGCCGCGGAATTCCGTGGCGAAGGCCTTGCGGTCTTTTTCCCATTGGGCGCTATCGTCCGGCTCCTTGCGCTGCACCAGCGGAACGGCCTGGGGAATGCCCTTGGTCTGTCCCATCTTGGTGGTGCCGGTATGCGGCTTGTTGAGGGCGCTGCGCACCGTCATCAGCTTCGGCCAGTACTTCTGGTGCCAGTCCAGCGGCTGTCCCGTCAGGCCCTTGGCTGCCAGGTCGTCGTACAGGTAGATGCCGGAACCATGTCCGACTTCGGCCACCCACAGGCGGCGGTCCTTGAACGTGGCGGGCGCGAACGGGGTCTTATTGGCGGTCTCGAAATTGTCGAAGTTGAGCCCGTCCGGGAGCGTCAGCTTCAACCGGTTCACGGTGATGCTGGAGCGCGTGGCGCCGCCCGTGATCTTGTTGATCTGTACGACGAAGGCCTTGTAGCCTTTTTCGTAGTGTCCCAACTGGTCCCAGCCGTCGGCGAGCTTGGACGTGTCCGCTGGCTTGATTTCTCCGAGCGTCACCGATTCGGGGAAATCGCCCGTCAGTATGCGTTTGACGCCTTTGGACTTCGACTTTGTCACGCCAGGCGGCAACACCAGGGAGGGGCTCGACTTGATCTGTTTTATCGGCGCCGTGTCGGTGACCTCCGGGCTGTTCATCGACACCACGTCGTCTAGGCTTGCGACCTTGTTGTAGCCCTTGATTCCGGTGACGGTGTGCGACGGCGACGACTTGTACAGATCCGCGACGCCGATCTTGTTCAAGGCGCTCTCATAGCGGTTCGCGCCGGGAATCGCCGCCTCGGTGACCAGGTCCTTCTGCGGATCGGCGCCGCGCAGGATTTTCTCGAGCTCGCCGTGTACCTGGGTTCCGCTCACGTTATGGCCGTAGTACCACTTCCTTTCTGGTGGATCCGTGGCGCGCGCGATCGTGTCCGGTCGCGCGCGTTCCTGCACCATGCCTCCCCCGCCGCGCGGGCCGGTCTGCTGCACCACGTGCGTGAGCTCGTGCGCCAGCAGGTGCTTGCCCGAATCCGTGTCCGGACGGTATTGGCCCGAATTGAAATAGATGTCGCTGCCGGAGGTGAACGCGTAGCTGCGAATGTCGCGATTCATCGTTTCGGCGTGCGACCCGGTATGAATGCGGACGCCGGAGAAGTCGTAGCCGAAGCGGGATTCCATGAACTCGCGCGTCTGCGCGCCCAGCGCCACGCCGCTCCCGCGCGAGGCGTCCATGCGCGATTCGAAATCCGTAGGCATGGTGCCGTCGGGATTCGCGCGTTTCGGGCTTACCTTGTCCGCCGGTTTCTGGTCGGGCTGCTCCTCGAACTTTGCCTCGCCCGGGATGGAATCTTCCTTTTCGACATCCTCCTCGTCCTTCTCTTTCTCGTCTTCGAACTTGCAGGTCTCGGCGCCGTCGCGCTGCAGCTGGGCCGGCTCGGCCGCCGAGATCTTCCCGACCGGCGAGTCGCTGCGCATCACCATGTCCGCGTTGCGGTCCGCCTCCTGTTCGAACCGGTCGCCGGGAGTGCCTAATGTAAGCTTGGGCTGCAGTTTGACGTTGTCGGAACAGGCGCATTTGGCCTGAATGCTGCGCGTCGCATCCGCTCCGCCGGCCAGGTCCGCGTGGCGCGGCTGCACCTGCACAGGCTCCTCGACGTCGGACTCGATCTGGCGCTGAATCGTGTCTTCAGCGTCGCAGTCCGCGCACTTCGCCTGGACCATCGGCGTGAAGAACGCGGGCGCAGCCGAAGTGAGTCCGCCAAAGAACGGTTTGGTGGCCTGGCTGCTGGATTCCTTGGTGGCGGTGCGCGTCTGCATATTGTGGCCAGCTCAAAATCTCTTCCTTAGCCCGGGAAACAGCCTCAACAAGTCGGCGCTCAGCATGATCTGGAATCCCTGCTGCTTGAGGTCAGGCATGCCCGGCGTCTGGTTCATAAGCCAGGTCGGTTCGTATCCCGGCCCCATGCCCGGCACCATCATCGGGTACGGACTCAATGACTTGAACGTCTTGCCTTCCGCCTTCAATGCGCCGCCGAAGAAGTCGAGACCGAACTTCCCGCCGGTGAGGCTGAAGCCCTTGCCCGTGGGGTCGTAGCTCGACTCGAAGCCGAACGTGGCCGCCGACGGAACGAACGACGGACGGTTCTTCCACAAATTCAGGTAGGGATTCAAGGTGAAATCCGCGGAGAACTCGGTGTCTTTCTTGCCTGCGCCGGGCAGCTTGTAGCTGAAGCCGTTGATGGGCGAGTACGGGATCCATCCCAAGGGCTTGCCTATGTTCACCCCCGAGAGGCTCTCGCGCAGTTGCGGATTGGACGCGAACGCGAGGCCGGCCACGCCCAGGTTCACGCCGAGGAAGCTCAGCATCGCCGCCTTCTCCATGGGGCTGGCCCTGTCCCACAGCGTGTACTTCAGGCTCGCGAGCCGCGGCTCGTACCACTTCTTGAACGACTCGTTCTCGGCGAGTTTTTCGCCGGCGGTCTTGAGCCCTTCGGTGATCGGATCCTTCTTTTCTTCCTCGGCTCCGGCGGCGGGCGCGTCCTCCTTCTGCACCGTCGGCGCACCGCCGGCCGCAATGGGCTTGAAGAAGGGATCGCTCCCGCCCTGCGGCTTGAAGAACGCCGCGTCGCGGTTCTGCGTGCCCTCGACTTGCCTGCGTTTGCGCTTGCTCATCTGCCACCTAGTGAGGACGGCCCGGTGGACCTTCGGCGGGGGTTTGCACCAGCGAGATGCTGGAGAACTCGCTGGCGTTGCCCGCGCGATCGAAGGCGCGCACACGATAGCGGTAGCCGACATCGAAGCGCAGGTTCTCGGAATCCGAGGCGCGTGTCGTGGCGACCGACTTCAGTGTTCTGAAATCCGGGCAGAACTCCCCGTCGCAGCGCTGGATCTCGTAGCGCACCACGCCGGAATCGTCGGTGGCGGCCTGCCAGGAAAGGTCCACGGTCATCCTGGTCAAGGGCGCGCCGAACCTGAACTGCGCCACGAAGCCGGCCGGCGCGGTGGGCGGCTGCGTGTCGACCACGGCCGGCGCTATCGACAGTAGATAGGTTCGGCTGCAGGTGGCGCCGCCGTTTTTTTCGGAACCCACGACCAGGCTGAAACTGAAGCTTCCTTCGAGCGACGGCGTTCCGGAAATCCGTGCGGATTCGGAATCCGGCACCGGCGTCTTCGGAGATCCGGTCGGCAAGCGCAGCGCCAGGCCATTGCAGCGGAACTCGGCGCCGGCGGTTCGTTCCTCGCAGCGGGCGCCCGGGCTGGTGCCGGTCGGCGCGTTGCCGAACGCCCAGAACCTGCGATCGCCCTGGCTGTTGAGCAGCTCGATGCGGGAGTCGAAGGCGGTGCCCGCCTTGGCCAGGAAGACATGCGTCGGCAGTTGCGCGCAATCTAGTTCGAAGTCGATGTCCTGCGGCGCCGACCAAGCGTTGCCGGCCGACAGCAAGGCGGACAAGGCCCACAGCAGCGATGCCGGGCGGAGAGAATATCCGCCCGGCATCGGTTTCGCGCGTGATCTTGGATCACCCATGTTCCGCTCCGGCTACTTCTTCCTGAACAGCAGGAACAGCAGGATCAGAATCAGCACCAGGATCAGCCACCACCACTTCTTGAGCAGTTCGGCCCAGCCGCCATCGGTGGACGGGGGCTGCGTGACCGTGGGCGGCGCGGGGCTGTACCAGGTACCGGTGCCGATGGGCTTGAAGGCCTGCATGATCTCGTAGCTCTTGCCGAAGCCCTGGTGACCCGTGACTTTGACGTCGTACACGCAGTCGGCCTTCTGCACCGAATCGGTGACCGCCGCGCACGCGGCCTGCGCGACGGCTTCTGTGGCAGGCTGCACCGACGTCTGCCCGGCCAGGTCGCAGGACTGCGGTGAGTTGCGCGGCCACTCATCGAGGGTGAAAGTGGCGGTGTTGGTGCCCGGCGCGTAGTCGAACAGACTGGTGGTATCCGTCACTCGCCAGGCATCGGCGAATTTTTCGTACAAGTCCTGGTAGCGCTGGTCGGTGGACTCGGGCATGGGTCCGAGTGACGTGCCATCGGGCAACGCCGGAATCCAACTACCTTCGGGGACAACACCCATCGTTCCCCGGGTAGCCGAAGTCTGGTAAACGTTCACGTTCAGGTACCAGATGTTCGGCCCGCCCCAGAAAAGCGGCGTGGCCACGAGCTGAGTGCCGCGCGCGTCGATGATCTCGATGGCGCCGTTGGCGGCCTTTCGGATGTGCCCGTCGATCCCGCCCGTCGCCTTGCCGGACGTACTGCTGTTGGCGCTGAGCACGATGCCGGCGTCCGACAACTGCACCAGCTTGCCATTGACGCGAAGCTCCATGCCATTGCGCGATTCCTCGACGTTCGGGTTGGGCTGCAGGGTGACCCGGCTGCTGCCCACGCGAGCAGCCACGGCCGTGTATACCGCGACGCAGCCATTGACGGGGACGGTGGCTGTGGGCACCGCGGTCTGGCGTGTCTGGATTTCCAGTCGATCCTCGCGCAGCGCGGTGAATTCGCCGGCACTCTGGAAGTCGTAGTGCATGCCGTTGACGGTGTTCAGGTGTGGTTCGCCCCAACCGCCGCCGTTGGCGGTGACGCGGAACAGATAGGTGCCCTTGCAGGTCTTGGAGGTGTCGGCGGCGTCAGTGGTTTTCAGGCTGAACTGGTCCTGCTCGCCCAACCCTGCCGCGGTGCCGGTGATCGTGGTCTTGGTAGCCGACGGGTGGATGACATCCGGTGCAGGCACCGTCACCGTGAGGCCGGCACAGGTGTACGGGCTCGCGCCGGTGCAGGCCAGGTTGCCGCCCGAATTGGTGAACTCCCAGTACGCGTCCTTGTTGGTCTCGATGTCCGTCGGCGAGATCACCTCGCCCGGCTTCGCCGCATACGAGTATTCGAAGTCGGCGCACGGGATGATCAGGTCCTGCGCATCCGCCCGCGCCACGCCAGGGCTGCCGCTGGTGGCGGCGACCATCATCATGATCGCTGGCAAACCTAACTGCCAGGTCCTGCTGGACTTCTCTCTGGTTGCTTTCATGGGTCACTCCTATTTGGACGCTGACGTTGATGGGCCGGCGCTGGGTCGGCGGTTCCTTGATATCGATCTGCTACTCACGCTCGCTACTCTCCTTGTTTCCGCTGCCCGGAGATCGGGCGGCTGCTCCGGCGGTCGACTGCAGACATCGCGGTCTACGTCCGACGGTCCGGCCGCGCTGCCGATGGCGCGCGAGGTCGGTGTCGCCGGTGTCCGTGTTCATCGCAACCTCGTCTAATCCAGCCATCGCACGAAGATCCTGTCGTCGAGCCATGGCAGGCCGATCACGCCGAAGCCCCAGGGCAGACGCGTGAGCAGCACATCCTGCGCGCGCCGCTCCACCGTCACGCGGTGACCGCCATCCACCGTCTCGAGCTTGCCGTCGCGCTGGAAGAACTGGCTGCGCAGCCACGGGACCGAACTGCTGCGCAGCGCCGTCCAATGGCCCAGCACCGCCTCGAGCAGCGACCCGCAGGCCGCGATGTCCGGCTCCTCGAGCCAGCCGCGTTCCACCGGCGCCTCCAGATCGATACCGGTGAGCAGCTTGGCGAAGCCCAGTTCGTACTCCGGCGGCTCGGTATGGCCGGTGGCGAGATAGCCGAGCAGTTGCGCGCCGCGCTGGCGCGCCTCGTCGTCCACGAAGCGTCGGCCTTCCAGCAAACCACGGTCTTGGAACAGGGCCTGGAGGAAGGGGTGCAGCAACAGGATTCCCGCCCAGGGCAGATAGACGATCTCCCCTGTCGCGGCCTCGGTCTCGCGCAGCCGCGACTCACGACGCTGGCGGGCCGGCGCGGCTGTCGCTTGCCCAGGCTCGCTCGCTACGGATGCGGCTGGGGCGACATCTTCCATCTGCTGGGGCGCGGCCGTCGCTTGTCCAAGCTCGCCCACGATGGGTGCGGCTGGGGCGACATCTTCCATCTGCTGGAACGCCGCCGCGCACCACTCGCGCCAGGGTGCGGGCAAGATCGCCGGGTTCACCGGCCTGATGAAGGGGGCGGAGTCGCCTCCCGTGGATCCGCCCGCCGCGCCGGTTTGCCGGCGCGATCGCTCCATCACCAGCTTGCAACGCTCTGCCAACAGCGTGCGAACCAGCGCGGCGCCGGTAGCGCTGCCGCGCGGCGCCATCGACCACGCAAGCACCGCGGCCCAGAATTTCGGGCGCCAGCGATGACCCATCGCCGCGGAGTCCGAGGGCCGCAGCTCGCGCAATGCGAGCCTGCAATCCCGCAGCGGGACGGCGTCCGCGACCAGCGACTCAAGCGCTTCGTCCTCCAAAGCATCGATAAAACGCGTCGCTGCGCGCGGTTGCTCGCGCAGGAGGGAACGCAATGCTTCGATGCGTTGCGCATCGGCCGTTTCCAATACCTTCGACCAGCCCGAATCCGGGGCCGTACCCCACCAGGGCAAGCGGCCATGCCGCAGGAAGAATACGAAGGCCTCGAACTCTCCCCCGCCCTCCTCGGCCGTCTCCGCGGCTCGTTCCCGCTTCGCCTTGGCGGCATGGCTTTGGAGTTGCCTCCCCAGTTCGGTCAGCAGGCGTCGCTCGAACTCCGGCGCCCAGTCGTCGCCTTCGATGCGGCCTATGTCGATCTCCAGCCGCTCCAGCCGCAGCAGCTCGTGCGCTGGCGCCACCGCATCGAACATCGATGTCATGCCGGCGAGCAAAGGCTCGCGGCAGGCGCGCGCCAACTGCTCCTCGATGCCCGGCACGGCCGTGGCATCGCCGACCGTGAGCTCGAATACCTGCCGCTGGATACGGTGACGGTTAGGCGCCATTGGCGATCGCGTTCAGCGCCTCCACCAAGGAGTTGCGCGCGGCGGATACGTCCGCGGTCGCCGCGCCCGGGATCAGCACGGTGTCCAGCCAGGCGTGATAACGGGTCTCGAAAGTGTCGAAGCTTGCCGTCGAGGCGCTGGCCGGCGATTCGCGATCCACCCAGAACACCTTCACCAGCAGATGAGCCGGGCAGCAACGCTGGACCAATCCCTCCACGTGCCGGCGGAACTCCACGCTGCGGAAGCGATCCGGCGTTACCGGGATGCGGGGAGCGACGGCCGGGTCCAGCGCGAAGTCGCGTGCATAACCCGATGGCAGCACCAGGGATAGGCGATGGCTGTAGGGGTCGCGCTCGCGTCCCTTGCCTTCGGGTAAAGACAGGAATGCGTCCGCGTTCGTGCGCGGCCGCAGCAGCACGTGATCCAGCAGATAGAGCGTCTCGGCGCCGTACTCGCGGCTCAGCAGCGCGACCGCGGCTTCGATGCCGGCCTGGGCCGATGCGACGTCGGCGAAGGTACCCGGCCCCACCGCCAGCAGCACTTCCGTGGGGTCGCGCAGCTCGATCGCGAACTGATTGCCGGCGGCGGGCACCACGCGATAGTTCCATTCGTCCAGCCCGTAGCGGAGCACGCGGCCGATGGACTGCTCGGCCAGCGCTACAGCGCCTGCCACCGTGGTGTCGTCGTAGCGCACATCGCTGGCCAGCAACACCGCCCCCGCGGGCATGGCCTCGCGCAGCCGCCAGCGGCGGCCGACGAACCCTGGCGGCGCGGGCTCGTCGAATATCTCGAAGAAGTCGCCGATGGGGCGCAGTGCGCGGCGCCGGCGCGCATCCCTGATTCCGCTGTGATGAGCCACTCGACGTTCGAGCGGCGACAGCGAGGCCTCGGTGCGCCCTGCGGCGAACACAGCCGCCAGCGCCGGCGCGGCCGCGTTCGCGGCGGCCAGCGAGGCGAAGGTCTGGAGGCTCTCCGCGATGGGCTGCGCCGCGGCCCCGCCGCCATCGGTAAGCCGCAGCCGGAAAACGCCGCCCCCCTCGTCGAAGCCGGCGTAGTTGCTCGCTCGTCCAGCGAAGGCAAAGGCGCGCTCGGCCGAGATTTCGGCCATGACCTCGGTTTCGTCGGCAGCCGCGCCGCGCAGACGCGGCTGGCCGTCCGGGCTCAGCACCCAGCGGAAGCCTGCCGCGACGCTTTCGACGGCGAGAATCTGGGCGTCACGTCGGAAGGGGTTGCTGAACGCCAGCAGCCGCAGCGCGCTGAGCTCGGGCGTTTCGCGCAGCAGCGCGGATTTCAGCCGGAGCAGGCGTGTGTTGGCGGCTTCGCGCCGCTCTGCGATCAAGCCTTCCTGTTGCGCCGGCGGCAAAGTGCGTACGTCCAGTTCGACGCGCGCCCAGCGATGCACCTCCTGCGCCAGCGCAGTGGCCTCTTCGCCCTGGCGCGCGAGCCGGTAATCCAGCACGCGGTTGCGCCGGTCGAGCAAGCGCTCGCGGGTTTCGGCGGCGTCGCGCAAGGCGCGCGCGACCGCGTTGTCCGGGTCGGCGATAAAGGCGGCCCAGTCGCCGCCGGCGGGAAATCCCCGCAGCAGCCGCTGCGCGCCCGGCAGGTCGAAGGGCGGCCGCGTGAAGTAGGTGGTCCCCGCCTCGCCGCTCCCGGAGTAGAAGCGGTTGATATTGCCCAGTTGCGCGGTCATGTCGCCCAGGAACTGCTCGAACAGGAGCAGATAGCCCTGGAGCTGACGGACGGCGGCGTGTCGCTCGACGCTGGCGCTGTCCGGCAGCGGCGTGTCGCCGGTTCCGAACAGCGCCGGCAGATCCATTTGCAGCGGCGTGTAGTCGTCCACCGGCAGCGCGTCGCCGGCAACCACCGGCCAGACGGGCGATGGATCGTCGGTGAAGGCCTCGTTCAGTGCCTGCTCCTGCATGCTCTGGAACAGGCTGAGCACCCGCGCGGCGTCGTAGACCACCTCGACGTCGTTGCGCACGGCGGTGATGCGCGACTTGGCCAGGCTCAGGCGCGGCCGGTAGCGAGCGATCTGCACCAGGTGCAGGCAGTCCTCGGCTCCCGAGGTGATGGGCCGGTTGTTGATGAAGTTGGCAAGAGTGAGGTCGGTGACGGCGACGATGTCACGCGCCGCCAAGTTCTCCTGCGTGACCACGTCGGCACCGCCGGCGCCACGGCGTTGCATGATGAGCCGTAGGATGTCGGAGGTGTAGATGACATCCGGAACGGCCCGGCCGCTGGTGGCGCGGTCGAGGAAGCCCCGGCGCAGCAAGGGGCCGTCGTAGATCGCTTCGGGGTCGGACTCCACGGCGCGACGTTCCGCCAGCGAATGGAAACGCACATGCGGCGACAGCATCGTGTCGATGTCCATGAAGATGCGCGCCAGCAAGGCTTCGATGTCGATGTCGCCGGTTACCTCCAGGCGAGCGCTCACGCCGATCTCCTGCACGCGCGCCAATCCGATGCGCACGGCCTGTTCGCCGAGATTGCGCCAGCCGTCGACGTATTCGGCCAGTTGGGCGACGGCTGCGGCCGCATCGCGTACGCGCATGGCGAACTGCGCCAGCGTGGACCCGGGCAGGTTCGATTCGATCGCCGCGCGTGCCGCGACCAGGATGGCCGGCACCACCAGGCCCGGCTGCGCGATCCGCTCCACCACGCGCAGCAGCACCCAGGCTTGCACGCTGCCCGGGGTGCCGGAGATGTCCGTGTAATTCACCTGAACGCGGCCGAAGAAGCTGAGGTTCTCTGGCAGAGCGCGCCAGAATTCCCCGGCATCGGGGACCATGGCGATGGAATCGAGCGCCACGGGCTGGCGGAAAGGCGCGGCCTCGGGGTCGTCCCAGTACGGCAGCGCCACTTCGACATCCCAGGTATCGCCCGCGGCCAGCACCGGCAAGGCATAGGTATTGCTGTTGAGCTCGCGTTTGAAGAGCTCCACCAGCACCTCGTAGAGCCCGGCGGTGCGCGAGCGTACCGGCCCCAGGAGCGGTGGCACGTAGGTCAGCGGTGGATCGGCATCCGCTTCGTAGAACGCGACCTCGTTGTCCGCCGGATGGAAGATCCGCGCGTCGCTGACCAGCGGATGATCGAGCAGCAGCGCGCGCAGGTCCTGCGCGTTCACCGGCCCCACCGGCAGCACCCGGTGCGCCGGTTCGAACTCCGCCTCGCCATGGACCTCGCCGCTGCGCAGCAGATCGGCGATGTCGAGCTGCAGCTTCAGCCCCAGCTCGGTCATGGCGTAGCTGGCGACCTCCAGCAGCGTGATGCCGGGGTCGTGGAGGTTGTGATCCGTCCAGCTGTCCTTGGCCCACAGCCGGATCGACCGCATCCCGTCCTCGCGCAGCCTGGAATAGTCCAGACTCACCCGCTCGGGCGGCGCAGCCGAGATGCGCAGCATGTCGTTCACCGCGCGGCCTGCGCCTGTGCGTCGCCCAACGCGCGTTCCAGCGTCTCGACCTTGTCGGCGAGTTGCTTCACCGCGTTGATGAGCACGTAGGTGAGCGCCGAGGGATTGAACACGCGCAGGCCATCCATGCCATCGTCGTTGGAATCGGCTGGAAGCCGTTCCACGGTCTCCGGCAATACCTGCTCGATCTCCTGGCCGAGGACGCCAATGCCTTCGAGACCGGCGCGGGTGCCCGCCAGGCCGTTGTAGCGATAACGCACAGGCCGCATGCGGCGTAGCTCGGCCAGCCCGGCGTCCAGGTCGCGTACCTCTTCCTTCACCCGTGCGTCGGAGGTGAACGCCCAGGCGCCGTTGCCGTCGTTCTTGAACGCGCCGCCGGCGACTTGGAACACGGCCGTACCCGAACCGGCGAGTTCGGACTCGGAGCCGACCACCACGTTGCCGTTCACGGTGATGCCCAGCCGCACGGAGTTGCCGCCCTGGCGCAGGCTCAGTACCTGCCCCGCGGCCGCGTTGAGGTGCACCACGCCGGTGTTGGACTGTCGCAGCGCGTAGCTGGCGTTCACCGCCGTGACGTTCGCCCCCAGCGCCTGGTGCCCGTACACAGCGAAGGAGCTGAAGGCGGCGCCGCCGCTGCCGACCATCGCGTTACCGAAGCGCACCTGTTCGGCGGGCCCGGTATTCGCGCCCAGGACCACTTCGAGCCTTGCCCCCGGCTCCGCCGCGGCCGTGTTGATGCCGACGCGTCCGGCGCTGTAGGCGATCGCGCCCGCACCGCCCACCGTCGCGAATCCGCCGCCACTGCCGCCGATGTTGCTCCAGCCAGCGCCGTTGTTGACCTGCACTTGGCCGCCGTTGAAGCGCAGCCCGCCGGGGATGTTGGCCACGGCGCTGTCGCCGAGCCGCAGCCCGCGCGACAGCATCAGCGTACCGTCGGAATCCAGATCGAGACCGTCGGTGGCCTTGTTCAGAAAGCTGTCGATAAGGTCGGCGAAATTGCCGGCGTCCGGCCGATCGCCATTCTTGAAAACTCCCTTAAGGAAGTCCCGTGTTTGACCGCTCATAGGTCGCTGCTCCGCTGTGTGGATGTTGGAAATCTCATGACGCTTCGAGCCCGACTTCGAAATCCAGGTCGACGGTCATGTAGCCGATGCCGAGAGTGGTCACGCCCGAGCACACCTCCTCTCCGGGGGCCACGGCCGTGATGAGGTGCTGCGGGTGCGAGACCAGGATGGCGTGCGCCTGCGTGGTGCCGGCCGCCTCGACCGCGCGCCCGACGATGAAGTCGTCGCCGATGCGCATCTCGCCCAGGCCGGGCTTCGGACGCGCGTAGATGATGAGGTCGTCGGCTATGACCATCGTGCCGATGCCTTCCGCCTTGGTGCCCGAATACGTGTGATAGATGCGCAAGCCGACCAGATGGTCTACGTACTCGCGCCCTTCGATGAACGCGAGGATCTCCGAACGATAGATGCGGGCGCCGAACTGGATGTCCTCCCCGTCCTGATACGCCCAGGGCGACAGGAAGCGACGCAGGTCCTCATTGAGCACGCCGCTGTAGTAGCCCGGGTCGCGGCCGCGCGCGAACACCACCTTGGCTTCGACGCAGATGCGCTCGAACACCGGTCGGATCACGTGCAGCTTCAGGAACGGCGTCCCTAGGCCGTCGAAGTAGTCGGCGATGCGCGCCAGCAGTTCCTGTCCCGCACGCGGCTCCAGCGGATTCGCAGCGCCGCCATGGCGCAGGTTGGGCACCACCACGAGCGCCGCGTGGCCGGCGCGCACGATGCCGTCGGCGTCGGTGTGCGGCAGGCATTTGGCCTTGAACACTTCCGAGAAACGCTCGAGCGCCAGACGTTCGATGTCCCAAGGCGTGACCGGCCGGCGTCGGTGGCGCAGGCGCTCGCTGGCACGGCGGATGTAGTCTTCGTCGCTGTCCGGGCCGCGGCCTTCGAAGGAGGCGCGTGGTTGGCCGACGCTGCGGATGGCGGCATTGCGTTGAACCAGCGCTTTGATGGTGGAGGCCGGCAGACCCTGACGCAGGTGCGCCGCGAAATCCGCGAGCGGCGCCGCGCTCGGCTCGAATCGAGCCAGGGCGGCCTGCGTGCGGATGGACAGCGTCCGCGCCGCGCTGTCGGGCGACTTGTCGATTGTCGCTCGCAACCACACCAGCCCGGACTGCAGGCTCTGGTGCCCCAAGGTGGCCTCGGCGGGAACGTCGATCGCGATGATGCCGGCGCCCTGGAATCCCTGCGTGCTGTCGATGAGCAGCGAACCCGCGCTCAGCGGACGCCATTCGTCGCCGGTGCCGAGATAGCTCCATTTCGTGTCGCCGGCGGCCAGCACATCGGCGGCCGTGGCGGTGCCGGCGTCGATGTCGAAGTACAGGGTGAGTGCGCTGGGCGGCTTCAGGTCGCGGATCCCCAACAACAGCTCTGCGCGCGTATCCAGCCTCGGCACCAGCCGAGCCTGCGCGACGCGCGTCGCGCGAATGGCGCCATGCGGGCCGACCACGAAGTACGCCGCGGGTTGATCGTCATTGGGCGCCAGGGTGGCGGTGGCGTGATAATCGATGGTCAGCGACTTCAGCACCGGCGTGTATGGCTCGCTGGGCAGCAGCGGCTTCGGTCCAGCGGTCCACGTCGCCAGCGCGATGGCCTGGTTGGCGTAACGCCGCGCGAACACGGGGTGACCGAAGGCCTCGAACGGAACCACACTGGCGAAGGCCGCGAAATCGTTACGCGTCGGCTCGCTGAGCACCAGACGCGCGAAACCGGCTCGGCTCTGCGCCGTGAAGGTCTCGGGAACCTGCAGGTCCGGTTGTTCGCGGTAGTCCAGCCCCTGCAGCGCGAAGCCGAATGCGCTGGCATTCGCGGTGATCGCGTTGACGTCGGTGGTGACCGGCTCGAACAGGGTCTGGTTCACCAGCAGCCGGCGAAACACGCGGTCGTGCAACAGGTCCACGGTGACGCGGAAGTTGTTGGCGAAGGTGTCCGAAAGAACGTTGGTGATGGTGTCGAAGTAGCCGCGATAGTGTTCGAACAGGTCGTCGGGCGGCGACTTCCACTCCAGGTTGAACGTCAGCGAATCCAGCTTCTTCGAGAATACCTCCGCACTGCCGACGTAGAACACGCTGCCGATGCGCGGCTGGCTGCCGAACAGCGGCATGGGCTTGTTGGCGTCGAGCGGGGTGTCGTCGTTCTGCACCACCACGCCGCGCAGGCCGCTGACTTTAACGGCGAGGTCGATGCGCTCGACATTGAAGCGATCGAAGAGATCGAAGGCGCCGGACGCGCCGCGCACCAGGCAGCGCAGCATGGGGCGATCGCTGACCACGCCGGCGCCGTGCAAGGCAGGATCGAAGGCGACGATGGCGGGCGACGCCGAGCTTATGTCGACGATCAGGTCCAGTGCAGGCAGGCCCGAACCACCATCGGCTATCAGCGTCGCCTCGACGTGGTCCGGCGTCAGCCATCCCTCCGCGCCCGACAAGGCGACGGTGACCGCCTCGTTGAGGCCCTGCGTGTTCAACGGCTCGGCGGTGGGCATGCGCAGGTGGGCGCGCAGCGTGATACGGCGCTCGCCCTCGGCTAGGCTGAGGACGGGCGCGGCCACGGCAAAGCCCAACGGCGCCTCCTGCATGAAACGCTGCGAGACATCGAGATCGAGCTGCTTCCGGCCGAAGGTGTAGCCGCCCTGCCCTTCGAGCGCGGAGAAGCCGTCGGCGACGAATACGCGCCGATGATGCTGGATGTCTTCCTCGACTACCACGCGGCGCAGCTGCGCCACGGTCGCCGCGTTCACCACGATCTCGTTCTGCAAGGCATAGGTCAGCGGGCGGCCCGCGCCGTCCTTGCCGCCGTCCAGCAAGGTGCCCGCCGGCAGGCGCGTCGCGGCCGCGTTCTGCGCCAGCTCGAGGATGGCGTGTACGGAGTCGCGCTCGGGCGCGTGGGGCAGCAGACCCAGCTGCTTCACGTAGTAATGCAGCAGGTGGCGGCGCGTAAGTTCGTTGAGATCGTCCTGCAGGTGCTGGAACAGCCTGAGGAAGGCGAGGAACAGCACCAGGTGCGGCGGCCAGTCCGAGCGCGAGAGCAGCAGCAGTTGCAGCTCCTCGGTGGGGCGAATGCGGTCGGTGCCCGGTACCAGCAGCGCTTCCAGAAAGGCCTGCCAGTCTCCGGTGGATTGACCGGATAGGTCGTAATAGCGAACCTCGGCCGCCACACGGCGCGCGTAGTCGAGCAGGTCGGCGAGCGATCGCTCGTCCGGCACCACGTAGTCCGCTTCAAGCCCAGGCAGCAACCTCTGCAACTGGTTTGTGCCGTCGGGCCGTAGCAGGTTTCCATAGCGGCGGAACAGATCCATAGTCAGGCCTTCGTCTCGGGATGGTCGAGGTAGAAGGGATACACCTGATTGGTACGCGTATCGGTGGCGCGCACGGTGTAGTCGAGGCGGATCAGGATGAGACCGCTCTGATCGGTGGCGGTCTCGAAGTCCACGCGGTTGAGCTCGATGCGCGATTCGTAGAACAGGATGGCGCTCTCGATCTCGTGCGCCAGGTACGACCCGAAGGACGTGGACAGCGGCTCGAACATCAGCGCGTCGCGCTTCCAGCCGAAGCCCGGGTGCATCACACGCTCGCCGATGCGGGTGGACAGCAGGATGTCGAGACTCTGGCGGATGTCGTCCTCGGCTTGCGCCATGCCGACGCTGCGCCCCTGGTTGTCGAAAGTCACCGGGAACGACCAGCCCTTACCGAGGAATTGAGGGTTGTCGGCCACGTCAACCTCCGATCATCACGGTGAAGCATCCGACGACGATGCTGCCGCCGTGCGCGGTGCTGTCGCCCAGGCGCGCCGCCGGCATGCCAGCGATCATCACGCTGCCGCTGCCCGCCACCACGGAGTCCGGTGGGCCAGCGCAGGTCAGCATGTCGCCGACGCGCAGTGCGGGCATGCCGCCGATCATCACCGTCGGCGCGCCGGGCAAGGCCGGCCCCCCCACGTGCGGCACCGTACCGGTGACCAGTGGGCAGACGTGCATGTCGTTGGCGCGGGCGGCGGGCGGCATGGCGGTCGATTCGTTCCTCAGTTGATCATGACCATCGACCCTTTGAGGGTCAGGTTGCCGCTGCTGGAGACCTCGGCCATGCCCTGCGCCTTGGCTTCCAGCGTGGTCTGCGACTCGAAGGCGATCTTGTTTCCCTTGGCTTCCAGATTGGTCTTGGCGGTGACGGCCACGCCGTTCTTCGGGCTTTCGATGACCACGCCGTCCTTGCCCAGCACCAGCTTGTTGCCGTTCTGGTCTTCGAGCGTGATGCCGCCGTCCTCGTCGCTGAGGACGATGCGGTTATTGCCGGGCGTCTTCAGCGTGATCGATTTCTTGTCGTCATCGAACTCGAGCGTGAGCCCGCTGCGCGAGACGTAGGCTTTCTGGTGGTTGTCGGCGGTGGCCTCGATCGGCGGCGCCTTCTTGCTGCTGTGGAGCATGCCGAGGATCACCGGCTGCGACGGGTCGTCATGAAAGAAGCCCAGCACCACCTCGTCGCCCTTCTCCGGCCGGAAGAACGTGCCGCGCTTGTCGCCGGCGTCGAGCGTGGCCACGCGCGCCCATACGCCCTGCTCGCCCATGCCGGCCAGCGGCACCTTCACGCGCACGCGGTGCTCCTTGCCGGGATCGTCGGCCAGTTCGGTGACCACGCCCACCTGCAGCCCATGCACGGCGGCTGCGAGACCCGCTGCCGGCAGGTGATTCATCGACACGCGCGCCGCATGCGGCTCGCGCGGCAGTCCGAACTCGGCATCGGTGGTCCACCTGCCCGAGCTGAACTCGTGGCGCACGCCGGTGACGTACACCTTGCCGTTGAAGCGATCGCTGAAGCGCGAGAGCTGCAGCAGCGCGCCAGGCTTGACGGCCGTCAGGCCCTGGAATCGCACGCGGCCGCGAGCCGCGGCCATCCGTGCGCGCAACAACGCGCCGTCGGCCCATTTCTGCAGTTCGTCGTTGGCCAGGCTGCCGCCATGCCAGAGCACGTCCTCGGAGCGGCCGGCGGCGGCGCTCAACGTGGACGCGCTCAGGTTGCCGTTGCCGCTCCATCCCGGATCCGCGGCATTGGCTTCCTGCAACGCCTGTTCCGCCGGGTCCCATGCCACGGCGCGAATGGCGCCCGACTGGGTGCGCGCGTCGATCTCGGCGTCGAACTCGAGCACGGTGAAGCCGAAGTCGAGTTCCGCCTCGGGCTGCCCCTCCAGCGCCGGTTTGATCGTGCTGACCTTGCCGGCTTTGGCGAAGCACAGTTGCCCAGCCGCCTCGATGCGGCTCACGAGGAAATCCCAGTCGCTGGACTGGTACTGCAACAGTTGCGGATGCTTGACGTCGCTACTGGCGACGGCACCTGCGCTCACGCCGGAATCCGGGTACTCGCCCAGCAGTTTGGATGCCACGTCGCTGTCGCTCATTTCCTCGAAGTAGCGGTTGCGGCGGACCAGGGTCATGACGAACACCGGGTCGCGGCACTCCACTTCCAGCCAGGACGCGCCGTCGCGCGACACGATGCGCTGCGTGAGGATGACGCCGCCGAAGATGGCCTCGGTTTCACCGTGGTAGCCGGCGGATACCTGGATCTGGTTGCCCGGGACGAACAACTCGCCGGCGCTGCGCGCGTACGTACCACGCGCGGCGTCGCCGTCGCCGACGCGAAGACGCGCATAAGGCACCCGATTGGCCTGGCTGACCACCTCCACGCCCTGCAGGGCCACCGTGCGCGGCAGTTCTATGCCGTTCACCTGCACGGTGAGCGTGATGACATCGGTGGGACGAGCCACGGGCAACGCGCTCATGTCTTCACTCCCACCGGTGGAAAAGCCACGCGACTGGCCGGACGCAGTCGCCGGAAGTTCACCAGCCTGTTCACGCGCGCCACCTCGAGATACAGCTCGGGCTTGCCGTAGATGTCGTGCGCCATGCCCGGCAGGGTGTCGCCGTCGCGCACGTCGCGCAGATGCGTTAGATCCGGAGAGGTGGCGTTCTTCTTGCGCTCGGCCAGCGCTTTGGGCACGTGCTCGCAGAACGAGCAAGTGGCGATGGCGCGCAGCGGCGTGCCGTCGGGCCTGAACAGCGTGTAGCGGTAGTTCGCCGAGCTCAGCACGCAGGGGAACACCAGCGTGCCCCAGACCATGAGCAGCTCGCGCGGCCGATGGATGGTGCCATTGAACTCGTAGGCCAGCCGCTCGAACTTCCGGATCTCGTCCATGACCACGAATTTCTTCGGGCCGGACAGCGCCGAGGCAACGGCGCCTACCAACGGAACGTCGCCGAGTTCGGAGGATTCGGGCACGACGCCGGTACCGTCGAACAGGAATTCGAAGGAGAGATTCGCCGGCGGGGTGTTGTTGTACAGCGCCTCGGTGGCGGTATCGCCCTGCCCTGTGTGCCGCGAGTAGTTGATGAGCTTGTTGAGCGTGTAGGTCCCCGGATTCACCTGGAGAACATAGGCGTCCTTCGGGTCGTCCGAGGGGGTGGGCTTGTCCTCGGGCTTGGCCGCCGGCTTGAACGCGCGCAGCGTGAGTTTCTCGAGCTTGCCCTTGTCGAACAGCATCAGCGTTCCCCCTTGCGCTCGAGGATGCGCATGACTTCGCGCACGCAGGCCTGCACTAGGTCGCCTCCCGGCGACGCGGAGTCGCCGTTGCCGACGGGCGTCCCGTCTTTGTCCTTGCCGTCCTTGCCTTGGGGCAAGCCGCAGTTGCCGGGACCTCCGCCGCCTCCCGCAGCGGGATCCACCGTGGCGCGAATCACAAGTTCGCGGATCTCGATGGGCATCAGATGCTCACTCCCACGCTGCCCGCGAGCGCCGATGCCGCGTCCAGCGCCACGCTCGCCGGGTCGTAGTACTTGAAGTACTGGTATTGCAGCGCCAAGGACTCGACCAGGATCTCGTTGCTGCCGGCGTTCATGCCGGAAATCTCCAGCCGCTTCGGTACCGCGCCCACCACATACCAGTTGTAGAGGGGCAAGTGCTCGTCGTCGAGCAGCGAGATCAGCACGTTGGTGGGCTTGTATTCGAACTCCTCCATGGCCTTGCGCGCCCAGTGCAGAACGCCCGAACCCATGAACTTGCCGCGCTTGAGCGTCAACTCGCCGAACTGCAGGCCCTTCGGCAGCTGGTGCGCGTAACGGTTCTCGCCGCCTTCGGGCCAGCTTTCGAACTCCGTGCTCACGGTCAGCCCGGATACTTCCTGCCAGCGCGTGTCGTACGGGAACTGCGGCAGCAGTTCGAACACCACCAGGAAGTGGAAGCCCGGATGCGGGTAGCTGAGGTCCATGGGATCAGCCGTTCTCCATGGTCAGGCCCTCATGGGCCAGCACCAGCGTCTCGATCGCGGTCTCGTTGCCCGAGGAATTCAGGTCGGTGGAGGTCACTTTCGTCGGCCAGGCGTTCTTCACCTTCCATATCACCACCGGCTCGTGATTCTCGTTGAGCAGGCTGATGGTGATATCGCGGCGCTGGATGGTGTTGAGGGCGACCGAATTCCACCACTCGTAGAACTCGTTGTCGCCGGCGAAGATGCCGCGCTTCAGCGTGAGATCGCCGAAAGTCTGCATGCCGGGCATGCGGATCTTGTGGTACTCCTTGCTAGCGCCGTCGCGGTACTCGATCTTGTCGGTGCTAACCTCGAGCCCGGTAACTTCGGTGAAGCCGATGCGGGTGCCGCCCCACTGCACCTCGAAGTGAAATTTCGGCAACGGATACTCAGCCATGTTCTCGTCTCCCTGGGGAAGTTTGTTATGAGGTCTGCATCTTGTGCGCGAAGCGCAGCACGATGAACTCGGCCGGGCGGACCACCGCCATGCCGATCTCGACGATCATTCGGCCCTCGAGGATGTCTTGGGCGGTCATGGTCTCGCCCAGGCCTATCTTCACGAAGAAGGCCTGCTGAGGAACCGCGCCGGCGAGAGCGCCCTGGCGCCACTGCACCGTGAGGAAGTTCTCCACCATGGCGCGCACGCGCACCCAGGTGCCGCGGTCGTTGGGCTCGAACACGAAGGCCTCGGTGGCCTTCTTGATCGACTCCTCGGCCATGTTGAAGAAGCGGCGGACGGGTACATAGCGCCATTCGTTGTCGTTGCCGGCCAGCGTGCGCGCGCCCCAGACCAGCGAGCCCTTGCCCGTGAACGTGCGTATGGCGTTGATGCTCTTGCCGGTGCTGGTGACGTTGAGGTCCTCCTGCCCCTGGTCGTTGATCTTCACCGCCACGCCGCTGATGTCGGCGACCGATACGTTGGCCGGCGCCTTCCACACGCCGCGCATACGGTCTACCGCAGCGTAGACACCGGCCACCGCGCCCGAGGGCGGCTGCAGCGTCATGACGCGGTCCACCTGTTCGAGGATGTTGGCGAACACCGGATGCTTCGCGAACAGCTGGCTCTGCGCCTCGTCGGCCAGGAACTCAACGCTGGTGAAGATCGCGAGCACCGCGGCAGCCGGCGGATCGAACAGCCGGCGCAGCGCCGAGGCCGCGTTCAACGCCGTGGCGCGCACGGAGCCGCCGGTGAACACGTCGGGGCTGGCGCCGATGACGGTCGCATTGGCGTTGGGTGCGATCCACGACGTGCCGTTGAGCGCGGCGTAGTCGGCCGCGACGTCGGCGACCAGGCGCGTGGTCGATATCGAGCTCATGACGCCTGCGTTCTTCTCATAGGCGATCAGCGCCGAGATGCCGGCCGCGAGCTCGGTGTCGTTGCTGAGGTCGGTCACCGCGAGATTGACGGAGGCCGGCAGCGACGGCGCCGCGGTCTGCAGCGCACGCAGTGCCAGCACCACCGCGCGCGCCAGGATCACCAGGTTGGCGAAGCGCTGGCGGATCGTCGCCACCGGGGTCGCCGCCTCGGTCTGCCACAACAGATCGAGGAAGGTCGCGTAGTGCTCAGCGAGCCGCCCGAAGTTCGCGCGTGTGAGCGTGAGCGCGTTCGGCCCTGTCATGGCGGATAGGTTCACCGTACCCACCACGGTGTTGACGGCGGTATCGGCGTCGCGCGCCGTCGTGACCAGGCCGTCGATCGCCGCGTCGCCGGTCAATGTGTTGACGGTGCCGACGGGGATGGGGGCCAACGCCGGGGTCACCAGGTTGAGCTGGCGGAAATCCACCTCCGGGCGATAGATGGTATGCACCCAGGGGTAGTAAGCCGCACCGTAGCGCAGCGACGAGGTGCCTACGTTCTGGCGGAAGTTGCCGATGGGGTCCAGCGCCAGCGACACCGGCCGGTCGCCCTGCACCAGGTCCATGATGACGAAGCGGTCCTGCAGCTTCTCGCACTGCGCCAGCGCCGCGACCTGCAAGGACCCCATCTCGGCGACGCTGAGCGAGACGCCGTCGGGGAACACCAGGAGCGTGGGATCGTCCACCGGTTCGACGCGCGACAACCCGCCGAGCAGGCCGGCGGGCGTGGTGGTATCGCCTAGCGCCGGAGCGTCGGCGTACGATCCCACGGAAACGACGTAGCAGGGCCCGCCGCCATTGGCGTAGTAGTGCCGCAGGGCGGTGGCCAGGTAGTAGCGCCGCTCGGCGTCGGCCGCATTGCGCGGCGATACCGCGCCGACGAGATTGCCCGCGGCGGTGTCGACCACGACGCGGTAGGCCGCGGGCGTGAACTCGCCGCCGTAGAGCTGCCGGTACTCGAGCAGCGAGCGGATGCGCGTGGGCACGAAGCGCAGGTTCTCGCCGGCTGCGTTCTCCGCGCGCTCGGTATAGCCGATGAACACGGGGACGGCGGTTTCCACCGCCACCACGGAAGGCGCCAGCGTGGAGATCTCCTCCACATAAACACCGGGTGTCTTGTACGCCATGGATCAGGACTCCTGCATCTTGTGCGAGAAAACCAGAACCACGAACTCGGCTGGCCTCACCACCGCCACGCCGACCTCGACGTTCATGCGACCTTCGAGAATGTCCTGCGCCGTCATGGTCGTGCCCAAGCCGACGTGCACGTAGAACGCGTCGTCTGGCTTGGCGCCGACCAGCGCGCCGTCGCGCCATTGGATGACCAGGAAGTTCTCGATCATCGCCTTGACTTTGGCCCAGGTCCCGGCGTCGTTGGGCTCGAATACGAAAGGCTCGGTGGCCTTGCGTGTCGACTCCTCGATCATGTTGAAGAAGCGCCGTACGGACACGTAGCGCCATTCGTTGTCGTTGCCGGCCAGCGTGCGCGCTCCCCAAACCAGGAAGCCCTTGCCACTGAACGCGCGCAAGGCGTTGATGGCCTTGCCGCTGGGCTCGACGTTCATGTTGTCGTTGAGGTCCTGGTCGATGCGAACGCTCAGGCCGCGTACCGAGGACAGGCTTTGGTTGGCCGGCGACTTCCATACGCCGCGCGTGCGGTCCACGGTGGCGTAGATGCCGACCACCGCTGCGCCAGGCGGCAAGGTGACGGTGAACTTCGCCAGTTCGTTGCGCACGTTGGCGTAGATCAGCGGGCTGGAGTTCGGCGAGCCGGCCTTGAGCGCGGCCAGCGTCATGCCATTGTGCGGACTGGGCAGGGTCACCGTGCCGTCGTCGTTGCGGCGCGCGACCTGCGTGACCGTGATGGTGGACTCGTCCCAGTTCCACGCCATGGTGGTCTGGATGTACGGGTGATACGCCGCGCCGTACTTCAGGTTGTTCGTGCCGATGCCGTTGCGGAAGGCGGCGATGCCGTCGCTGCCGGGCTGGTCGCCGTCCCAGAGGTCGCAGACCAGGAAGCGGTCGCCCAGCAGGGCGCATTGGTTCAACGCCTGTACCAGCACCGAGTGATACGCGGCGCGCGTAGCGGCGAGATTGGCGGCGACCACCACCGGATCCGCGGATGCCGCCGGGCGCATCCCGCTCAGGTCGGGGAAGACGATGAGTGTCGGCTCGCCCTCGCGCGCCAGCGCTTCCAGCCCCGCGATATGCGCGTCGACGATATCGCTGGTCACCGAGCTGGCGGCGTAAGTGCCAACGCTCACGATATAGCAGCGGCCGCCGCCATTGTCGTAGAAGTGGCGCAGCGCGTACGCCAGGCGGAACCGAGCGTTCGGCCCCTGCCCCGGATCGGCCACGGGCGTGGCCACGTTGCCCCCCTCGTCCAGCGCGACCGCGAACCCCCCGATCTCCGCCGCGAAGCCGAAGATCTCCTGGAACTCGAGCAGAGAATTAACCGCCACGGGGCGGTTGAGCAGGTTGGTTCCCTTGTACTGCGCGTTGCGCGTGTAGCCGAAGAACGCGGGGATCGCGGTTTCGACCGGCACCACGGACGGAGGAAACTTCGACTCCTCCACGATGTACACGCCCGGAGTTCTGAGATTCAGAGGCATGGGTTACGGTCCTACGGTTAGGTTCGGCAAATAGGTTTCGGAAAACCACTCGGCGTTCTGGCGTCGCAAGCGGTCGACCTCGGGAACGGGAAGCCGGATTTCCTCGGAAGTGGGCGTCGCCTGGACATCGGCCTGCAGGCGCGATCCCGTACCGAAGCGCGACAGCGGACGTGCGGCGGCGGTGACCAGAACTCGCGGGTCCGCGCCTTCATGCGCGACGTCCGCGCCGGCACCCACCGCCTGCGCCGCCGGAAAGATGTAACGCCAACGCGTCGCTCGATTCAGGAAGCGCAGCGCATAGCGCGGCGATCGCAGTGCACCCGCCCCGTCGAGCAGGGCGTAGTCCGCAGCGCCGCGATCGATCTCGATCACGCCGAACGCGCCCGTCGAGCGGGCGTCGGCCGCGATGAACAAGGGCGTGGTAAGGCCGGGAACCGGCGTCTGCGTGCCGTCCAGTACTTCGAGGCGATAGGTGCCGGAAGGCAGCGCACGCAGATCGACCCGCACTTGGAGCAAGTCGCCCTGCTCCGCCGTGAAGTGCTGTTCGGAAGCCGGCGTCGCCGCGCCGGACCTGGTCAGGCGCACGGTGGCCTGCGGCAAGGCCGCTGCGGCGATATCGATCGTCGCGAACGCGAACTCGCTGCGCATCGCATCCGTGGCGCTGGCGTACTGGTTGCCCAGCGTCGCGACCGGCTGCCACTGCGCGGCGTTCGTGAGATCGGTTCCCGGCGCGTCGACGAGCGCGCGGTATACGCGGTTCGCGGCAAGAACGATCGCCCCGGACTGATAGCTGGCGCTCATGCTGAAAGTGTCGACCGGAATGCGCCGCCAATCCGCGGCGACCGGCATAGCGCTCGGTCCGGTGTCGCGCAGCGCGAGGAACAGATCGAAGGTAGGCCCTGCGGCCTGGGAGCGCACGTCGCCCGCCACGTACCGGCGCGCCGCGTCGAACACCGGGATGGGCTGCGACAGATAGCTGACGCCGGCGACGCGATTCTCCGCGTCGTTGCCGAAGCGGTAGAAGCCCGATGGCGACCCGAGCTCCGTGTAGTTCGCGAACCTCGCGTCGCGCGCGCGCAACAGAAAGGCCAGCCTGAACGTGTCGGAGGGTGCGACGATCGGTCGCGGCGGCGTCGAGGCGTCGACCTGCGCGGCGACGAGGAATCCCGTGCAGGTGCTGCGCAGCAACAGCCTGTGGCCCGACAGCGTCGCGAGCGTGGCGGCATCGGGTTCTATATCCAGAACATCGGTGGCCGAGTACAGCGCCGTCAGCGCGGCCCGCTCCGCGTCCGTCTGCGCTTCGAGCACCACATCGCCCTGACTCGTGAAGTAGTCGTGCGCGATGTCGACCTCGAACAGTGTCCGGTAGCGGATCATGCGCTGGCATCCCGGCCGATGACGTCGATCTCGCGGATGCGGCCGCCGCCTGTGAGGACACGATCGTCCGAGATCGTCACCAGACGACCGCGATAGAGGACCGAGCTGCCCTGCTTGGCGCCGAGAAACCCCCAGAGGTGATTGACCTCCTCGAACGTCGGCGACATCAAATCCATCGTGAGCGAGAACTCGGCGATCGGCGGCTGCGGCAGCGCCCCCGGCGAGTTTGCCAACGTGAACTTCTGCTTGCCCTGGAAGAACGTGAGCACCTGCGACAGCCGGCGCAGCGCGGTGCCGTAGTTCCGGTAGTTCGCCGTGAACAGCAGGAACAGGTTCAGATGGATAGGACGGTTACGGTACGCCACGTCGGATGAGCCGACGCTCGCGAACGACCTGCCGTTCTTGAGAGCCCGTTCCTCCTCTAGGTTGACCAGCGTCAGTACGATGCGGTTCTCGAGCTCCGTCGCCACTTCCGACCGATCGAGCTGCGCGACGTTTCCCCAGACGGCTTGCAGGGGCGCGCCGGGGCCGGCGCCGTCCGCGTGCGCCACGTAGTCGTTGAGCTGCTTGAGCAGCAGTGTCATCGCCTCGACCATCATCTTCCATGATCCTTAACCGCGATTTCCATTCCCGGTGCCCTGCGCCGTTCGCGGCGCAACCCGGACATCCGAACAAGGTCGTTCCGTCATCTAGACGATGCGACGTCAGCGCGCTGCACACTCCTGAAGGGGCTGGACACGGCCCATCGGCCTGAACCGCGGGCCGTGGGCCGAGGCGCTGGCACGTAAGGCGGAAGAGGTGCCAGCACCTGACTCAACGCCGACCGCGCCGAGAAGCGGCCATGCGGAAAATGGACAGTTCTGTTATCGGGCCGAGGTGCGCGAGCCGCGGGGAACGGTCTCGATTGGCGTCGCGTTCGAGGGAGCGACCGTTAGCGCACCATTCGAGGCGACTCTCGTTGTCTAGGTGAGTTGTGGTGGTGCATCGCGGCAGATGCGCCATCTGCCGGGCTTTGCCGGCGTGCGCGACCAGCGGGGCGGCATCCGCGGCCCGGACGGGCGCGAGTTCCCGGCGCTCCCACGGCGACGCTGGAGTCCGATAGCGTGGTCGTCGCGCTCGCGCTGGCCGTTCGCGCCATCGTCCATGGCGCAAGAAAGAGAGCGCGAAGCGACCTACTTAGTCGCTCGCGCGCAAGTTGTTCGACGTCGGCCAAGCACCTGCGAGGACGTGGGCTCGCGACGCAGGAGTCGCTACTGCGCCTTATCTCCAACGGCTGCGCGCTGGCGCCAGCCGCCGCCGGCGCATCGGGCGCGACCGGCTACGCGAGAACTCGATGAGGCCTTGCTGGCCCGTCCCGCCTCCGGCCGTTCGTCTCAGGCCTTCTTGCCCGCGCGATCCTAGCTGATCGTGTACCGGAAACCGCCGGTCTCATCCGCGCCAACCGTTATCGTTTCGATCTTTCCGCCGTCGATCATGCGGGCCAGCACGTTCTCGGCGATCTCCGGCAACAAGGTGCCGTTGAGGATGTGGTCGACGTTGCGTGCGCCGGAATCGACTTCGGTGCAGCGCTGCAGCACGGCATCGACCAGGCTCTCGTCCCAGGCGAACGTGGCCTTGTGATTGCTGGCGACGCGGTCGCGGATACGCTGCAGCTTCAGTTCGATGATCTGCACCAGGACGTCGTCGCTGATGGGATAGTAAGGCACGACTTTCAGGCGGCCCAGGAAGGCCGGCTTGAACGATTTCATCAGGATCGGTCGCAGGGCGTCGGCGAGGGCCCCGGCCTCGGGGGTCTGTTCTTTCGGTTTGTTCAAGCAGGCCTGCATGATCTGCGGCGAGCCGACGTTCGAAGTCAGGATGATCAAGGTGTTGCGGAAGTCGATCTCCCGCCCTTCGGCATCGTCCATCATGCCCTTGTCGAAGACCTGGAAGAACATTTCCAGGACGTCCGGATGCGCCTTCTCCACTTCGTCCAGCAGCACCACGCTGTAGGGCTGGCGACGCACCGCTTCGGTCAGTACTCCGCCCTCGCCGTAGCCCACATAACCGGGAGGCGAGCCTTTCAGGCCGGAAACGCTGTGCGCTTCCTGGTACTCGCTCATGTTGATGGTGATCAGCTTGCGCTCGCCGCCGTAGAGAATGTCCGCCAAGGCCAGCGCGGTTTCGGTCTTGCCCACGCCCGATGGGCCGACGAACATGAAAACGCCGCGCGGCTTGTTCGGGTCTTCCAGCTTGGCCGTGGCGGTGCGTACGCGCTGGGCGACGGCCTCGAGGGCGTGGTCCTGACCGATGACCCGCTCGGCCAGCAGCGGAGCCAGGTTCTGCACGGTCGCCACCTCGTTCTTGACCATGCGCCCCAGCGGCACGCCGGTCCAGGCGCTGACGATGTCGGCGACGACATGGCCGTCCACCTGCAGGGGCACCATGGGCGTTTCGCCCTGCAAGGCGCGAAGCTCGTCGATAAGGACCTGCAACTGCGCATGCCTGGGATTCGAGCCGGAGGCCGTGGTCTTCTGCGCGGATTCCGCCTTTTTGCTCTTGCCGGTCTTCTTCTTCGTGGGCACCGCCACGACGACATCGCCGTCGCCCATGGACTCGTCCTCCTCCGACGCGGCGGCCGCCGAGCTTTCGACCGCCGCCGGGGCGCCGCCGCCGTCGGCGGCCGCTTCCAGTTCGTTGCGCAAGGCCTGAATACGGTCGGCCAGTTCGAGCTCTTGGATCAACCGGGCTTCGTTGCCGCTCAAGGCTGCCCGCGCCTGCGCTTGCTGTTCCAGCAATTCGGTCATGCGCTCGCCATGCTGCCAACCGCTGGCGGCCTCGCGCCTGAGGCTGGACAGTTCGGCTTCGATGCGGTCCAGGTGCTTGCGCGTCTCTTCGATGATCGCCGGGGTCGCGCTTTGGCCCAGCGCCACTTTCGCGCAGGCGGTGTCGAGCACGCTGATCGCCTTGTCCGGCAACTGGCGGCCGCTGATGTAGCGGTGCGACAGGCGCACGGCTTCGGTAATGGCTTCGTCGAGCACGCGTATGCCGAAATGCTTCTCCATCAGCGGGACCATTCCGCGCAGCATTGCTGCGCACAGGGTTTCGCTGGGCTCTTCCACTTTCACGACCTGGAAGCGGCGCGCCAGCGCGGCGTCCTTCTCGAAATACTTCTTGTACTCGCCCCAAGTCGTGGCGGCGATGGTGCGCAGTTCGCCGCGGGCCAGCGCCGGCTTGAGCAGGTTGGCCGCGTCGTTCTGGCCGGCCTGCCCGCCCGCGCCGATCATCGTATGCGCCTCGTCGATGAACAGGATGATGGGGTGCGGGCTCTTCTTCACTTCATCGATGACGTTCTTCAGCCGGTTCTCGAATTCGCCCTTGACGCTGGCGCCGGCCTGCAGCAGTCCCATGTCGAGCGTGTGCAGCTCCACTCCGCGCAGCACTTGCGGCACGTCGTCGGCGGCGATGCGCAGCGCCAGCCCTTCCACGACCGCGGTCTTGCCGACGCCGGCTTCGCCGGTGAGGATCGGGTTGTTCTGGCGCCGGCGCATCAGGATGTCGATCACCTGGCGGATCTCCGGGTCGCGTCCCACCACCGGATCCAGCTTGCCGTCGCGCGCACGCGCGGTCAGGTTGGTGGTGAACTGGTCCAGGGCCGGCGTCTTGCCCAGGCCGCCGCGCGCCACCTGGTCGGCTGTGGCGGCATCGGTGCTGGCGTCCCCCGCGCTGGCGTCCGCGAACGCCACGCCCTCCCCGGCTTCCTGCGAGCCTTTGGTCAGCGCGGCGAAGTCGTGCTTGAGCTCGTCCTTCTTGAGCTTCACGAACTGCGCCGATCCACGGTAGGCCAGCTGCGACAGGCCCGGTTCGGTCAGCAGGGCCAGCAGCAGATGGCCGCTACGGATGCGCGTGGTCTGCGAGTCGAGCGACGCCAGCAACCATGCATGCTCGAACAACGTAGGCAGGTGCGGCGAGAACACGGGCGTGCGCGTGTTGCCGTCCTTGAACCGGCCGACCTCCCGGTCCAGATCGCGTTGCAGCGAGTCCAGGCCGATATCGCTGCGCTTGGCGATCAATGCGAAATCGCTTTGGGGCTGCTCGAGCAGAGCGAGAAAAAGGTGTTCCAGATCCACCTCGTAGTGGCCGCGCTGTACGCAGATGTTCGCCGCGCGTTCGACGGCGAGGCGGCTGGTGTCGTTGAGCTTCCCGATCAGGGTCTTGAGATTGATGCTCATGCTAGGCGGTCCGTGCTTTGAATCCGGCGGATGGGAAACGGGGCGTCACTGCAAGGTGCGAATGTCGTAGCTGGTGTCCGAGCGCGGCGCCTGCGCGGCCCGGGAGCATACGTAGCTGTCCCAGCCCAGGCGGGCGCCCGCATCCGGGCTCATGCGCACGCCCGTGATGTGTTCGGCCTTCAGGGTCAGGCGGACCTCGTACTCGAAACAGGAGCCGGTGAGCAAGGTAAGCCACTTGGCCAGACCGAGTGCGGCCTGGCCGCCAGGCAGGAAATCGTCGAACTGCCCGCGATCCAGCGGGCCGATCCAGATCCGCATGCGCAGATCGCGTTGCCAGACCCGATCGCCGGCCAGGGCCGTGGAGCCCAGGGTGGCGTTGTTCGTTCCCAGCCGGCTGCGTTGCGCTTCGGGCACCGAATACCAGGCGCCGACGAACTGCTCGACGCGCAGCGGCACTTGGAAATAGTCGCGGAGTATGCGCTGCAGCGCGGCCGCGGAGACCGGATGCTGGCAGACCCCACCGGCGTAGTGGGCGATCGCCTGGTCGAACACGTCCCCGCCGCCGCCATCGGCCATGCGTTCGCGCAGCGCCTGCTGCCCCAGCCCGACCAGCGACAGCACCAGCGGCAGGAAACGCTCGTTGCGTTCCAGTTCGTACTGCAGCGGCGCCCGGTACTTCTTCCAGGCATCGTAGTGCAGAGCGACCGCGCGATTGGTGAACAGGTCCAGGAACGCGCGTGCGGCACGGTCCCGGTGGATCGTCTCGCGCTCGGCGAGCCGTTCGGTGTAATGCAGCGGCAGCGCTCCCTGGCCACCGAGCAGGCCGGTGAACGCGGGCGTGATGTGCACTTCGGCCAATTGCTCCATCGTCACCGCGTGCTCGATGGCCTCCGGGCAATCGAGCATGGCGCCGTCGTTGCCGTACGCCACCGCCCCTTCGATCTCGCTGGCGGGAAAGCCCAAGGCGAGCGTGTTCTTGAAGCGCAGCTTGCGCGCCACCACGTCGCCGCGCTTCATGCCCTGCCTGGCGAACAACGACTCCAGGATGCGCAAGGCCTGGAAGAACCCGAAGCGGTGCGGCGCCGCGAGCAGCTGTTGCGCTACACCAGGATCGATTCGCCGCTTCGTGGGGGGCATTGGACTATGACCTCGCCGCTGTGCGCGGACAGCAGGGTGAGTTGGGTGAAACTGTTCGCATGCACGTACAGGCCGAAGAACCGGTCCAGTACGGCCGCGAATGTGGATATTCCAGCGCCGACGAAACTGTGCTCGTCGATCGTGAGCTTGATCTGCAGGCCGCGCACCACGCTGGTGAAGTGCTTGCCCGGCAGCCAGGCCGTGCTGGGCTCGTGACGGATGCCGACGATGCCGTCGATCTGGCGGTTGGACACCGCGGAGCGCGCCATGTCGTACAGGCGAAGCATTTCCTTGAACGCCGGCAGCCCGCTCGCGGTCAGCGAAAGGTGATTGAGCGACAGATGCGAGATCAGGCGCCAGTGCGCGGCCCGGCCGCGTTCGAACCTAAGCGGCCGGCTCGGCTTGCGCAGCAATGTGATCGCGCGCGCCAGGCCGCCGCCGTCCTGCAGCAGCGGACTGCTTTGCGGGCCGTGGGAAAGATACGTCGGCAGGTCGCGATTGCTGCAGGTCAGCTTCAGGCTGACCACGTCGGTCTGCGGCAAGGCGGGGTTGAAGTCGAGATCGACGAAAGACATCTCGGTTTCGTAACCGGGGCTGCTCCTGGCGACGTTCTCGTCGCGATGCGCGAGCCAGTACTGACCGGTCTGGATCGGCGTTTCCCCGTGATGCAAGGAATAGAACGGCCGGAACTCGGTGATGTGCTCGCCCTGCGGCGTTTGCCTCACGCGCGCCACCGAATCGATCGAATGGACCTCGTAGGCGAAGGCCCGGCGCGAATCGGCGACGACCGGGTACGTGGCCGTGCGATGGGTCACGCGGATGGGCTCGCCCTGCTGCGGAAAAAGGTTGGTGACCGGCGTGCAACCGGTCAGCACGTTCTCGGGCCCAAGCACCTCCAGGGCCCGCGAAACCGGCGAGTCGGCGGCTTCGGCCTTGAGGATGAAATGCACGGTGAACAGGCTGCTGGCGCCGGCCTGGCGCAATGCGCGCAAATCCAGATCGAAAAAACCGAACTTTTCCGGATAGGCGAACGCTTCCGTAAGCAGGCGATAGGCCGGGTGCGAGCGATCAGGGTAGTCGATGAGCGATTCGTCGTCGGCGAAACCGACCTGCTGCAGAGGCGTGCCGGCCAGCTTGCGCCAGCGTCCGTCGTCGTTGTGTTCCAGGTAGGCCGTGCGCACGTTCAGCGCCAGCGCGTCGCGCAAGGTGGCGACGAAGGAAGGCTCCCCGTCGGTGAACAAGCGCAACCGGTCGACGCTCGCCGTCGCCTGCGCGGCTTGGTCGCCCAGCAACTCGAAGGTCAGGGAGATCTGTCCTCCACTGCCCGGAGGCAGCGTGGTCGCCATCGGGGCATCGGCGATCGCGTTGAACTTCGCGGCTTTTACCCGGATCGGCGCCAGCACCACCTCGTAGCTGGTGCGGAATTTGCAGCTGACCCCGCGCACCGGCTGGGAATTCAGCAAGGTCCCGCGCGGAACTCTGCTGACCTGGCTGAGCTTGCCCAGTTGGCTGTCGAGGTCGAAACGCACGATCGAGCAGGATGGAAACGGCCGCAGATAATGCGGATACAGGACTTCCAGCAAGGCATCGGTGAACTCGGGATAGTCGTCCTCGATCTTCTTCGATACCCGTGCCGTCAGCAGCGCGAAAGATTCGACCAGGCGTTCGACGTGCGGATCCTGACTGCCATCGCCCGACATCAGCAGCCGGCCGGCGATCTTGGGATAGCGCTCGGCGAACTCCTTGCCGTGGCGACGAAGGAAGGCAAGCTCGCGCTCGTAGTACGGAAGCAGGTCTTCCATCAGCCCATCTCTTGGAGCGGGGTTCGGCGAAACCGGCGGTGCGAGCTCATGGCCCGAGTCCGCAGGCCATCGCCGGCGAGCCGGCCCAGATGCGGTGCCGGCCTCATGCGACCGCCGGCCGGCGCAGGCGGCTCACGGAATACTGCAGCGTGGTGGGCTGCAGCATCGCGTCGAAGCTCACCGGTTCGCGCGCCGGCTGCACGTCCAGCAGGCCGTGGATGGCGAAATGCAGGCCGCCGGAGCCGCGGCCGTTGCGTTCCAGGGAAACGCGCACATTGTGCAGGCGCGGCTCGTGCCGCCCGATGGCTTGTTCCAGAGACCTGCAGATGGCCACGCGCTCGAAGGCATTGGCCAGGCTCATCGACGAGAAGTCGACCAGCCCGTAGGTCATCAGCGATTGCTGGCATTGGGGGAAGGCCTTCAACAGGTCTTCGGAGAATGCCGCGCGACTGTTGAGCAGGCTTTCCAGGTCGCGGGCCACGGATTCCTTGTACTGCTCCAGCGACAGTGTCTTGAACATGCCGCTCGCACCCGGGTTGCGTGGCTCATCGTCGAACAGGCGTTCAAGCAGGCTGGGGTCGAGTCCTTTCATGATCCTGGTATGGCGGGGCAGAGCCGGCGGGAATGCTTCGCGCGATCGGGCCGGACCCCTGCCCTGGCTCAGTCTGGGCTGGCGGTCGGCGCGAAACCGATGCGGTCAATGCAACGGGCGCAACTTCCGCGCCCGTTGCTGCAGGAGATGGCTGGGGGAACCGCCATCGGCCGGCATGTACTCAGACGCTGTACGTCGGCTTCGCCAGGGCAAAGCTGTACTGCGCCACGGCGTTACCGCCCGCGCCGCCCTTCGGCAGCATCTGAGTGTAGGTCTGCTTGATCGCGCCCACGTTCAGGCGAACGTGCTCTTCCAGCACGCCGTCCGCACCGTTGCGCACCTCGACCTCGCTGACGACGACGTTGAGCGCTTCGATCACGCAGTACTCGATGTGCTGGCCTTCCTTGCCGTCCTGGCGGGTCAGCGCCAAACGGATCTTGGCCCACACCGTGCCGTTCGCCGCCGCCTGAAACAGGCCGGTGGACGCGAGGTCGGCGCTCTTCACGAACTCGATACCCTCAAACACCGAACGAGACGAACTTTGCCCGCCCGCAGACGACACGGTGGCGGACTTCGGTTGCTTGATGTTCCAGCGCACGGAGGACAGTTCGATCTCGTCCTTGTACTTCTCGACATGCGACTCGCCCTTGATGGCCTTGTTGTCGATGTTGAGGAAGGCGCTGATGGGTTGCTTGGTCGCTTCGATCTTCTCATTGATAGCCATGAATATTTCCTTTTCGTCCATGTGACATGAGTGATGAGTGGATACGTCTAAGAACCGCCAAAAATTCGAAGTTGCTGCAAATACGGCCAATTCGGGGGCCACTGACCCCAGTTGAGGGAAGGCCTGCTGCGCACTCCGTGCTCGCAGACCTCTCGGGACGAAACCCGTCCCGCCTCCTGGGCGAGCTTACCGCCGCGCCCTTTGCCACAAGCTGTCCAAAACTTGCGGGAGCCTGCTCAGGGCTCATGTTGCTCCGTGCGGCGTTTCGCGCCGGGTTGCCGTCGTCGAGCGCGGACGGCAACCCTTGCGGGCGCGATCAGCCCTTCTTCGTGCCTGCCGGCAGCTCGGCCACCAGGCGCAGCGAAACCGATAGTTCGTCCAGCTGGAAGTGCGGGCGCAGGAACGCCACGGCGCGATAGACGCCGGGACGGCCCGGGATCTCCGACACCTGGATCGATGCCTCGCGCAGCGGATGCTGGGCTTTCGCCTCCTGGCTAGCGTTGTCGTCCAGCAGCACGTACTGCGCGATCCAGCGGTTCAGGAACTCCTCGACGTTTCCCGCCGAGGCGAAACTGCCGATCTTCTCGCGCATCATCGCCTTGAGGTAGTGTGCGATACGCGAGATCGAGAAGATGTACTGCAATTGCGCGGATAGCGACGAATTCGCGTTGGCCGAATCGGTGTTGTACTTGCGGGCCTTCTGCGTCGACTGCGCGCCGAAGAACGCGGCGTAGTCGGTGTTCTTGCAGTGCACCAGCGGAATGAAGCCCAGGTCGCTCAGCTCCTTCTCGCGGCGATCGGTGATGGCGATCTCGGTCGGGCACTTGAGCGCGACCTCGCCGTCGTCCGTGCGGAAGGTATGGGTCGGCAGATCCTCGACCAGGCCGCCACCCTCCACGCCGCGGATCGCCGCGCACCAGCCGTAGTTCTCGAAGGCCTGGGTCAGGCGGGCGCCGAAGGCGTACGCCGTGTTGCACCATAGGTACTTGCTGTGGTCGGCGCCGTCGACGTCCTCGACGAAATTGAAGCCTTCGACCGTGGTCCCGTCCTTCGGGTTGTAAGGCAGGCGGCCGAGGAAGCGAGGCAGGGTCAGGCCGACGTAGCGGCTGTCCTCGCCGTCGCGGAACGACTTCCATTTCGCGTACTCGACCGTGTCGAAGATCTTGGCCAGATCGCGCGGCTTGCCCAGGTCGGTGAAGCTCTCCAGCCCGAACAGCTCTTCCGAGGCGGCGCTGATGAACGGAGCGTGCGCCGCCGCGGCGACGTGCGACATCTGCTCGATGAAGTACATGTCCTCCGGCGAGCGTCCCAGCTGGTAGTCGCCGATCAGGGTGCCGAACGGCGAGCCGCCGAAGGTGCCGAACTCTTCCTCGTACACTTTCTTGAACAAGGCGCTCTGGTCGAAGTCGATCGCGGACTTGAAGTCCTTGACCATGTCCTTCTTCGGCGAATTGAACATCTTGATCTTCAGCGTGGTGCCGGTAGAGGTCTGTGAGCACAGGTAGTGCAGACCGCGCCAGCTGCTTTCCAGCTGCTGGAACTCCGGGTGATGCATGATCGCGCTGACCTGCTCGGAAATGATTCCGTCCAGCTCCGCGATGCGGGCATCCAGCGTAACGCCGAGGTTGTCCGAGACCACGACCGTGCCTTCCAGCACTTCCTTGGCCAACTCGGAAATCAGGTCCTTGGCGCGTTGGTGCTCGGTGGTCGACTTGGCCACCTTGCTCTGCTCGACGATCTGGTCCAGCAGGCTGAACTCGGCGACGTCCGCAGCGGCCTGCGTGGCGGTGGTTGCATTGGGAGTCATGGACTTTACTCCTGCCCTTCTTTGCTGAGCTTCTTGAGCTGCTCGGTATTGCTCAACACATCGCTGAGCAGATCCTCGAGCTTTTCGTTGCCGGCCATCTTGTTGCGCAGGTCGGCCAGCTTGGTGCGGGCTTCCAGCAACCTGCGCAGGGGCTCGACCTGCTCCACCACCGCTTCGGGGCGGAAGTCGTCCAGCGTCTTGAACTTCATTTCGACGGCGAACTCGCCGCCTTCGTCGCCGATCTTGTTGGGGACGCGGAAGGCGGCGCGCGGCGAAGTGGCCTCCAGCACCTGATCGAAGTTGTCCATGTCGACGCTGACGAACTTGCGATCCTTGATCTTCGGCAGCGCCTGCTCGGGCTTGCCGCTGAAGTCGCCGAGCACGCCGACCACGAAGGGAATTTCCTTCTGCTCGATGGCGTCGCCCTTCTCCACGTCGTAGGTGAGCTGGACGCGCGGAGGGCGGACCTTCTGCAGCTTTTTCTGGATGCTTTCCTTCTTCGACATTGCTATCTCCTGCAAATCCCTGTCGTGTTGTGAGGTCAGCCGCCGTTGGTGTCGTCGAACGGATTGGCGTTGACGGCGGGCTTCGGCGCTGCGGCCTTGGGGCGCGCTTTGGGGCGTTTGGACTTGACGGGGCCGGGGCCGCCTTCGTATGCGTTGACGAATACCGCCGACCCCATCGTGGCCCGCATGGTCCGCGCCAGCACCTCGGCTTCCTTGCGGGCGGTGGGCGAGTTGAGGCCACCGTTGGCCTGCAGGCGCTGCAGGGACTGCGCCGCGACGCGCAGGCCGCCGACGGTCAGGACGCTGTCGGCGATCTTGTCGCTGGGGTCGCGGCGCAGCACTTCCTCGGCGGACACGATGGCGCGGCCGTAGTGGCCGGCGTCGAACTGCAGCTGCGCCCTGCGGACCCAGGGCTCTTTGCGAGTGGGGTCGGCCTGGGCCGCGTTATCGAAGCCGATCAAAGCGTCTTCGACCTTCCCGGCCCTGGCGAAGGCCTCGGCCTTCTTCATCAGCGGCTCGTAGTCGCGGGTGCGCGGCTTCTTGGCCGCGAACGCATCGCCGCCGGCGGTCGCCAGCAGCGCGGCCACCACGATCATGGCGACCTTGCGTTGAATGAACGGGAACGATTTCATGACGCCACCTCCTTGTGTACCCACCCATCCAGTCAACTCGGGTGTTAGCGAAATATTAGCGACAACTCGACACGTGCTTAACGTGACATAGGTCATGCGCGCAGGATAGTCAGATCGTGCGCTTTCCCATCAACGGTATAGTAGTCTTCTTGCCAGCGTCAACGTGACTCGTCGTCACGGATGCGTCACCCACTACGAAGAGTCGACAAATGGACTTGCATTCTCTCCGGCAGATTGCGTATGCAGTGCTATGTGGCGTTCTGGTACTGCCCCTGGCCGGTTGCGGCAAGGCCATGGAGCTGGCCGGACTGAAGACGCCCCAGCCAAAAGAGCGCGTGGTTCCGCTGGAACTGCTTGCGGCGCAAAACCTGAATGCGGGCAATGGCACAAAAGGATTGGCGTTGGTCGTTAAGGTTTACCAATTGAAGAGCACCACGGCCTTCGATCAGGCGCCCTACTCGGCGTTCCTCGACGAGAACAGCGAGAAGGCGGCCCTGGGTTCCGACCTGGTCAAGGCGACCGAAATCCTGGTGATGCCGGGCCAGGATCACGAGTTGGTCGAGCGGGTGGCGCCCGACGCCGGACAAATCGGCATCGTCGCCTTGTTCCGGACGCCCGCGGCGGTGCGCTGGCGGTTCACGTTCGACACCAAGAAGGCAGCCAAAAGTGGCATTCGGTTGGGGCTGCATGCCTGCGCGATGACGACCACCAGCGGCGACGCGCTGACCACCAAACTGGCGACCGAGGTACACAGCCTGTCGGGTGCGACCTGTCCGCGAGGATAGTGAAGACGTCGTCGACACCGCCTGCCCCGCGGCTGACGCAGCGGCCGGCAGGCCACCATGGATGAACAAGGAAGAGCTCTGACTGTGAGCAGGATGTCCAAAGTGTTCTGGGGCGAGGGATTGTTTCTGCGCCCGCAGCATTTCCAACGGCAGGATGCGTACCACGAAGCGCGGTTGCAGGATGTCGCCGCCGCCTTGCACCCGTATGGCTGGGGCGTGCGTTCGGCCCGCTTCGACGAGCAGAGCCTGGCCAGCGGCACTCTGCGTGCCCTGCAGTTGTCGGCGATCTTTCCGGACGGTGAGATCTATCACGCTCCCGCGGACGACGAACTGCCCGAGCCGCTGGCGTTGACCAGCCTGCCGGCCGGCGTCCAGCACACCACCATCCACCTGGCCCTGCCCTTGCTGAAGGACCACGGCGGCAACTGCGCGATCGCCGGCGAATCGTCCGCGTCCCGCTTCGTGCAGGCCAATCGCGCGACCAGCGATCTGTACACCGACGCCGGCGAAGCCGAACTGTCCTACTTGCGCAAGAGCGTGCGCCTGCTCACCGGCGAGGAGCCGCGCGACCCGTTCAGCACCGTGCCGATGGCGCGGGTGCGGCGCACGGCGACCGGCGGCTTCGAACTGGACGAAAGCTTCATCGCGCCGAGCATCACCATCGCCGCCTCGTCGGTGTTGCAGCTGGAGCTGCGCCGGCTGCTGGACGTGCTGCAGGCGAAGGTGGACGCGCTGTACGGCCATCATCGCGAGCCCTCGCAGCACGTCATCGAGTTCCGCTCCGGGGATATCGCCTCGTTCTGGTTGCTGCATACCGCCAATTCGGCGTTCGCGGCATTGGGGCACCTGTTCAGGCATCCGGGCCTGCATCCGGAGCGACTGTTCGCCGAACTGCTGCGGCTGGCGGGCGCGCTGCTCACCTTCTCCAAGGCGTATTCGCTCGCCGACCTGCCCGCTTACGACCATGCCCAGCCGCAGGACGGCTTCGACAGGTTGTTCGCGATGGTCCGCGAACTCATCGACACGGTGATCTCGGCGCGCTATTTCCAGATCGCGCTGAACGAGGTCAAGCCCTCGTTCCATCTGGGGCGGCTGGACTCGCAGAAGATCGACGAGAAATCCCAGTTCTATGTCGGCGTGTCGGCCGATCTGCCCGGGCCGGAGCTGGTGCAGACGGTGCCGGTGCGGTTCAAGATCGGCGCACCGGACGACGTGGAGAAGTGCGTGCTGTCGGCGCTGCCGGGCGTGAAGATGACCCATGTGCCGCAGGTGCCGGCCGCCATCCCGGTGCGCCCCGGCAGCCATTACTTCGCGCTGGAACCGCGCGGGCCGCTGTACGAGCGCATGCTGAAGGCGCAGTCGGCCATGATCTACGTGCCGGCGGGCGTGCGCGAACTGAAGATGGAGCTGATTGTGCTGGCTCCATGAAGCCAAGGCCTCCGCAAGCGCGCCGGAGACGCTCGCCTGCGGATCAACAACGGTCTAGATGCAGGAAGCAGGAAGCAGGAAGTTCATGAACTACGACAATTCGTCCGTACCGCAACCGATGCCCTCGTTGAGCCCCGCCATGGCGGCGGCCGCGCCCTCCGCCGCGCCGGCGCGCAGCCTGCTCGACCTCATGTCCGAAGGCTTCTACCTGCTGATGCTGCTCAAGCGCGGGCAGTTGCCTAGCGACGAGGATGTGTTCGTGCAGGCGGTGCAGCGCTTCCTCGAGGGCGCCGAGCGCGGCGCGGCCAGGCTGAACATCCCGGCCGAAGACGTGTACGCGTCCAAGTACGCCTTTTGCGCCGCGGTGGACGAGGTCATCCTGTCGCAGCCGTCCGCGCTGCGCGATACCTGGGAAATCCACCCGCTGCAGCTGCGCCTGTTCGGCGAGCATCTGGCCGGCGAGCATTTTTTCGACCGCCTGGAACAGCTGCGCGCCCAGGGGGCGCCGCGCTTGCCTTCGCTGGAGGTATATCACTACTGCCTGTTGCTGGGTTTCGAGGGCAAGTACCGTCTGGAGGGCACCGAGAAGCTCGGCTACCTGACCGCCCGTCTCGGCGACGAAATCGCATTCCTGAAGGGCAAGCGCACCGGCTTCGCGCCGCATGCCCTGCCGCCGGACAGAATCGCGCATGCGCTGCGCCGGGTCGTGCCCCTGTGGGCGCCGGCCGCCTTGTTGGCGGTGGCCGGTATGGCGGCCTTCCTGCTGATGGATGGCCTGCTGGAGCGCAACACCGAACAGCGATTGTCGGCCTACAACAACGTCGTGCAGATGCCGGCGCGTACCGCGCATCTGACCATCACCCTGCCCTAGCGCCGCGCTGGGACAAAGCTACGCCGGATCGACGCTCGCCATACGCAGGAAGCAGCCCATGACCTCGCTGGAAGAACTCCTCGCCCCCATTTCCGACGCCGCTCCGGCCGGCGAGGACCTTTCCTTTTCCGCCGATTTCGACGCCGTCGCCGAGGCGCGGCGTGCCGACGATCCGACCCTGGAACAAGGCGAATGGGTGACGGATCTCAAGTCCGCCGACTGGCCCGGTGTCGCCCATCGCTGCACGAAGCTGCTGCGCGAGCGCAGCAAGGATCTGCGGCTGGCGTCGTGGCTGGCCGAAGCGCAGATGCAGACCCATTCTTTCGCCGGCCTGGCCGACGGATTCAGGCTGACGGCCGGCTTGCTCGAGCGGTTCTGGGACGACGTGCATCCGCAGGTCGAGGACGGCGACCTGGAGCAGCGCATCGGCAACGTCAGCTGGCTGCTGGCGAACGCCGAACAATGGGTCCGGCGATTGCCCTTGGTGCAGTCCTCGCAAGGTCGCTACGGCTTGCTCGACTTCGAAGCGGCGCGCAACCGTCGCAGCGAGAACGATCCCGGCAGCGGCTTGTCGATGGAAAGGTTCGAGGCCGCGCGACGCGAAACGCCGCACTCCTTTTACGTCCGCCTGGCGACGACGGTGCCGGATTGCCAGGAGGCGCTGGCGGCGCTCGAACGGGTTGTCGATGCCCGGCTGGGCCAGGACAGTCCCAGCTTTGCCAACCTGCGTGAGCAGATGCAACTGGTTCGGGACGCCGCGATGCGTTTCGCCCGGGAGGCAGGCGTGCTGCTCGACGGCGGCCAGGACGTTGCGCCCGGTGGCGCGGCGTTCGGCGAGCCGGTAGCGGCTGCCGCCGTGGAGAATAACCTCGCCGCTCCGCCGCCTTCCGCCAACATGAACCTTGCGATCAACAACCGCCGCGAGGCCATCGCCCAGCTGCGCCGGGTGGCCGAATTCTTCCGCCAGACCGAACCGCACAGCCCGGTAGCCTACCTCGCCGAGAAAGCCGCACGCTGGGGCGAAATGCCGCTGCATGTCTGGCTCAAACGGGTGGTCAAGGATCACTCCACCTTGGAGCACATGCTGGAGACGCTGGACGCCGAATCCGGCACGAGCGACGACTGACATCGGCGGCCCGAGCGCTTTGGACCCGCGGCCCGTTCAGGGCGATGGATCCGGACCGGGCGCTCAGCCGTACCCCGCCCTGCTGCGGGCGTCGCGGCATGCCGCCTTGGCTTCGACGTGGACGTAGTCCTTGATCGAGCGCCAGTTGCCGCCCCAGCTCAGGCCCGCTTGTTCCGCGAGTTCGCCATAGAGGAAATAACCGTCTCGCACCCAGCGATCGTTCATGTTCCACTGCAGCTTGCCGTTCTTCAGGATCGCACTGTCGACCGCCAGCCCGTACTGGTGGCAACTTTGCCCTGCCTTGGCCCGGGTCGCTTTTCCGCCGGCCGCCAGCTCGGCCTGTCGCGCGGGACTACGATATCCCTCGACCAGGGCCATCTCGTAGCCGCGCTGCTTCATGACGGTGTAGATGACCAGCACGCGTTGCTGGAAGGCCGCATCGATCGCATCCCAACGGCGATCGGCGCTGACGATCTTGTCGGGTATCAGTTCCGCCGCGACTTCGCCCAATTGCCGCCGTTCGGCCTCGGCTATCACGAACACTTCCGGCGGCAGCGGCGGTGGCGGCACCAGGCGCTCGCCATTCAACAGTTCGACGATCTGGGAATTGCCGGTGGCGTCCGTATAGCCGGTTTCGAACGACTCCAATTGCACGTTGTCGTTGCGGATCAGGAACACGGCCAACGGCGGCAGGCCGAGCAGCATGAACGCGACCAGCAAGGGCCAGCGATAGCGAAACAATGTGCCCGCCATGCGATTTCCCGCCGCGCGAGTGGCACGGGAAGACTCGCCGACCCGCGTAGCCGCCCTCGCGTTTGCGCGTCCGAATAGCGCGCCCAGCTTCCGGCTCACGCGGCTCAGATACGCGTTTGCGCCTTCACGTGCCGACGGAAACATCAGCAGCCACACGGCCGCTACCGTCAGGATCAGAAACATCGCCATAACGATCGCGATCACAGTTTCCTCAAATTCATGAATAGGCAGCGTAAGCTCTGGTCTCGCGTTGACGGCGACCGGATCACTGCCGTTAGAATGCAAGCGGACATACATGTCCGTGCAAGGCCATACAGGAAAGGAGTCCGCCTTGGATCGGCAAAACGTCAAGCCGAGTCGCCCCAGCCTTCTGGCGAACAGCGATGCGAGCGCTACAGGAAGAGATCCCGGAGCGGGCCGCATCCTAGCAGACGTGGAGCAAGGCGGATCGCGTCGATCGGCTGCTCGCGATGTCCGTCGACGGCCGGCGTTCGCGATGGTCGCCATCGCGGTGTTGGCATTGAGCGCGCTTTTCGCATGGAGCGTTTTCGACAACGCGTCCCGTCCAGGCGCCGCGGCGCAAGCGCCTGCATCGTCGGCCGCATCCGCGTCCGCCCCGCCCGATGCGGCCGGCCCGCGCCCGGTCGAGTCGGCGTCGGCCTCTTCCGCTGCCGATACAGCGACCATAGTCGATACCGACAATCCGTTCGGCGGCAAGTCCGTGGCCGCCACAACCGGCCCCAATCCTTTCGGCGAGACGGCCGCTGCCCAGCGGCCGGTCAAACGCGCCAATCCGTTCGCTAGCGCGCAGGTCCCCGCAAAACGGCCCGAATCGGCGCGCAAGCCTGGCGTTGCGGCGACGGAACCGAAAGCGGCCGCGCAGCGCAGCGCCCCGCCCAAGGCCGCGCCGGCGACGCCGGTCGAAGCCAAGAACAAGGGCGATGAAACCGCGCTGGGAAATTCCTTGCTGGGCAACATCGTCACGGCCGAAGCGCCGCCGTTGAATCCGGTTCGCGCCGCCCCCGTCTCCCTCGCCTCGCCTGCGGTGCAGGCGCTCGCGTCTCCTGCCGCGGCGGAGGGCGGGCTGATCGTTGCGCGCCCGGAGACGAAACTGGTCCGGCCGTTGACCGGCTCCGATCACGAAGCCTTGGACGCCCTGATCCAACAAGTCGATCCGCAACAGCGCGCCAAGCCGATGGCCGCCGATGAGCCCCTGGCGCGCGCCGAGAAGCTGCAGCGCGATCTTCGCCGTTGCCCCAAGGCAAATACGACGGCCGGTATCGACTGCCGTATCAAGGCCTGTCGCGACTATGGCGAGAAAGACGCCGCCTGCGCGGTGAAGCACTGAGCGATCGATCTCGCGATCGCCTGTCCGGGCAGTCGCCCAGAGGTCGGCGGCCGTCGGCAATCCCGTTGCACCGAACCAGCGAAATCCACCCGATCCAGCCCGAGCCGGAAGTACGACGAACCCGATGATGAGCAAGCTTCGCTATTGGTTGATGGACTACCGCATCCGTATCGCCCTGGTCGCCGTACTGGGCGTGGCGGTTGCCGCTTTCGGGTTCGAACGGCTCACGTCCTGGGGCGGCTGGCTTGCGATCGCCGCGATCGCCGTGTTGTTCCTGTGGCTGTTGTGGTGGACGGTCAAGAGCTTCCGCGCCCATCGCGCCGAACGCAGGCTGGAGCGGATCGTCGCGACGCAGGCGGACCAGGCAGTGGCCACGGCCAAGCCCGCCGCCCGCGCCGAGACCGAAGTGCTGCGCGAGCGCATGAGCGAAGCCATCAAGGCCATCAAGTCTTCCAAGCTCGGCGTGATGAAGGGCGAAGCGGCGCTCTACGAACTGCCGTGGTACGTGATCATCGGCAACCCCGCCGCCGGCAAGAGCACCGCCATCCTCAACTCCGGCTTGCGGTTTCCGTTCGAAGACAACCGCAGCAACGTCATCCACGGCATCGGCGGCACGCGCAACTGCGATTGGTACTTCACGACCGAAGGCATCGTCCTGGATACGGCCGGTCGCTACACCGTCAATGCCGAGGATCGCCAGGAGTGGTTCTCCTTTCTCGGCCTGCTGAAGAAGAACCGCCCGCGCGCGCCGATCAACGGCATCATCATCGCCGCCTCGATCGCTGAGCTGTCCGCCAGCAAGCCGGAGTTCGCCATCGAGCTGGCCAAGAACCTGCGCCAGCGCGTGCAGGAGCTTACCGAGCGCCTGGAAGTGTTCGCGCCGGTGTACGTGGTATTCACCAAGGCGGATCTGATCTCCGGCTTCGCGGATTTCTTTCACGGCCTAGACCCGAGCGAACGCGAAGGCGTTTGGGGCGCGACCCTGCCCTACGACCCGAAGGGCGAGGCCGAGGCGCTGTCCGCTTTCGACAAGCATTTCGACGAGCTCAGCGAAGGTTTGAAGGAAATGAGCGTCACCCAGATGGGCCTGCGGCGCGGCCGCGAAATGCCGCCCGGCCTGCTGACGATGCCGCTGGAGTTCTCCGGAATCAAGCCGGCCCTGCGCACTTTCATCGCCACGCTGTTCGAAGAGAATCCGTATCAGTTCAAGCCGGTGTTCCGCGGCTTCTACTTCACCAGCGCGCTCCAGGACGGCGTTGCGGTGCAGCCCACCTCCGAGCGGATCGCGCAGCAGTTCTCCTTGACTCCGCGCGTCGGCGCCGGCGAGACCAATCCGCATAGCGACAAGGGCCATTTCGTCCTCGGCCTGTTCCGCAAGGTGATCTTCGCCGATCGCCAACTGGTGCGGCGCTACGCCAGCCCGAACTCCATCAAGCTGCGCTATGTGGCGTTCTTCGCCTCCGTGGCGCTGCTGGCGGTCGCATTGACCGGATGGACGGTGTCGTACACCGCCAACAAACAACTGGTCAGCAATGTCACGGCCGACCTCGACAAGGCGGTCGCCTTGCAGCAGGGCAAGTCCGACCTGAAGTCGCGCATCGACGCGTTGCTGGTGCTGCAGGACCGGCTGACCCAGCTCAAGGCCTATCGCGACGACCATCCGCTGCAACTGGGGCTCGGCCTGTACCAGGGCGAGCGGATCGAAGCCAAGCTGCGCGAAGAGTACTTCAACGGCATGCGCCAGCTCATGCTGCAGCCGGTGGCGGCGAAGCTGGAGGGCTTCCTCGCCCAGGTGCATGCGCACCGCGGCGATCTCAAGCCGATCCCGGTCGGCGCTGCCGGCGAGGACAAGTCCGTCGCCGCCGTCAGCAGCGACAGCCTCTACCAGGAGCCGGCGGCGGCCAATCTCGACGACGCCTACAACGCGCTCAAGACCTACCTGATGATCAGCGACAGCAGCCGCAGCCACATCGAGGCGGCGCATCTCAACGATCAGCTGACGCGCTACTGGCGCAGCTGGCTGGAAGCCAATCGCGGCACCGTGCCGCGCGAAAGCATGAGCCAGGTCGCCTCGAAGCTGATGTCGTTCTATGTCGCCGAAAGCGCCGAGCCGAACTGGCCCCTGGTGGAATCCAAGTTCAATCTGGTCGAACAGGCTCGCGCCGCCCTGGGCCCGGTGATGAAGGGCGCGCCCGCGGTGGAGCGGGTGTTCGCGCAGATCAAGCAACGCGCGCAGGTGCGGTTCCCGCCGATCACGGTCGACAGCCTGCTCGGCGAGGATGCGAGAAAGAGCGGCATGGCGGGCAGCTACGCCATTCCAGGCGCGTTCTCTCGCACCGCGTGGGAACAATACGTGGAGGACGCCATCGAGGAAGCGTCGCGCTCGCAACTGTCCAGCACCGATTGGGTGCTGGAGCAGACGGTGACCAGCGACCTGAGCCTGGCGGGGAGCCCGGAGCACATCGCCAAGGAACTGGCGACGATGTACAAGGCGCAGTACGCGCTGGAGTGGCGAAAGTTCATGCGCGGCGTGAGCGTTCCCGAGTTCGGAACCTTCGAACAGGCGGCGACGCGCATGGGCTCCTTGGCCGATCCCGCGCACTCGCCCTTGCGCAAGCTGCTGGAAGCGGTGAACCGCGAGACCATCTGGGACAACCCCGGCGCCGAGGTCGCGGCCAAGGGGCTGGCGAAGAAGGGCCTGATCGAGTGGTTCAACCGCGTGGTCATGCGCCGCAACACCACCGGCATTCCGATGCGGATCAACCCGGCCACCGGCAAGCAGGAGCCGGTGCCCACGGGACCGATCGGCACCGAGTTCCGCGGGCTGGCCCGCCTGATGGCGCCGCGCGACAGCAACCCGCCGCTGATCGACGACTACTTCGCGGCACTGGGCAAGCTGCATACGCGTCTGAACGCCATCAAGACCGAAGGCGACCCGGGACCGGGCGCGCGCAAGCTGATGCAGGACACGCTCGAGAATCAGAACTCCGAGCTGGCTGAAATCGCCTCGCTGGTGGACGAGCAGATCGTGTCCGGTCTCAACGAGACCCAGCGCGAGGCGCTGCGCCCCTTGCTGATGCGGCCGCTGATCTCGGCTTTCGCCGCCCTGGTGCGCCCGGCCGAAGGCGAGATCAACCGCGCCTGGACCGAACAGGTCTACACGCCGTTCCAGTCCACCCTCGCCGGCAAGTACCCGTTCAATACCGGAGCGTCGGTGGAAGCCGCGCAGGCCGACATCAATACGGTGTTCGGCGCCAGCGGGGCGATCGCCAACTTCAGCAAGGACGCCTTGGGGCCGCTGGTCATCCGGCGAGGCAATGCGATCTCGCCGAGGCAGTGGGCGCAGATGGGCATCGCCTTGCGGCCGGAATTCACCACTAACCTCGCCATCTGGGTCGCCGGTGAAGGCAATGGCGCCGCCGCCGCCGGCCCGACGGCCATCTTCGAGGTGATGCCGCTGCCCGCCAGCGGCCGCGAGTACACGGTCGTCGTCGACGGCGACACCCTGCGCTATCGCAACACGCCACCGGCCTGGAAGACCTTCCAGACCCCGGGTCCCGGTGCGCCCGGGGTTTCGGTCAGCGCGGTCACCATGGACGGCCGCACCGTCGAGGTCTTCAACTCGCCCGGTCAGAACGGCATGAAGCGCCTGTTCGACGCGGCCCAGCCGGTGTCGCTGGGCAAGGATCACTACCGGCTGACCCTGGGCAATAGCGAGGCCAGCGTCGCCTTCGAATTGCGCGTCATCAGCACCACGCGTGCGGCCGCGCCGACGACGGTGGGATTCAAAGGCCTGCAATTGCCGCCCACGGTGGCCGGTGCCGGCGCCGCCGTCACCCCCGGCGCGCCCTTGACGGCGCCGGCCGGCACGATAGCGGCCGGTGCGGCCCCCGCCGTCAACGCGGCTCCCGCCGCCACGGAGGCCCGCTGACATGGTGGCGGCCGCTGAAACCGCGCTGTCGGTGAGCTATTTCGGCAAGCTGCCCACCCGCGGCGACTTCGTGCGCACGTCCGAAAGCCATCCCTTGATGGGGCTGCTGGACCGTTGGGCCGGCCAGGGCGTGGAATTGTTGACGCAGGATCCCGGCTGGAAGCAGCTCTATGACGAAGCGCAGCCCATGCACTTCGCCTTCATCGGCTCGCGCAGCCGGCTCGGGATCGGCGGGCACTTCCTGCCCAGCCGCGATGCGACCGATCGCCGCTTCCCCTTCCTCACCGCCACCCGGCTGGAGCTGAACCAGCCGCTGGGTTTCATCGGCCGCAGCCCGCTGGCCTTGTCGCGGCTGTGGTCCACCCTGGCCCGCCTCAGCCGGCAGGCGCTGGCCGCGGCGGATGCCGGCGAGCCGTTGCGCGAGCTCGCGGAAAGCCGCGTGGGCATGGTCGCCGACCACGCCGTCTACGATGCTCCGTTCCACGATTTCCTCGATCTGCAGGACGTGGGCTCCTTGCAAGCCCTGCTGCGCGAGTCCGGGCATCCGCAGTTGCTGCTGAAGTGGACGCTGCCTGCGTTGGGCGTGCTGTTGCAGCCGGTGCTCGCCGGCGGTCTGGCGCAGGTGGACAAGGGGCTGTCGCTGCCGCTGCCGCGCGACGCCCTGTACCGGCCGCTGGTGGCGGCGTTCTGGCTGGACCTGGTCGCCAGCTTCCTGGTAGACGCCGATGTCGAACTGGCCATCCTGATCAAGGAGGCGACCAGAAACGGCGCCCGGGTACCGGAAGGCCCGCGGCTTTTCATCGGCTTCCACGGCGCGGACAGCCGCACCCTGCAGGCTGCGCTCGATCCGCAGATCGCCGCCGACCGCATTATCCGGGTGGACGATGCCGAATGGATCGAGGGCTATCTGGCCGAGGACGCCGCGCTCAGCAGATTGGTCAGCTATCTGGAGCGCGATGAACTGTCGATGCGCACGGCGCGCACAAGCTTCGGCGAAACCTTTCTGGGAAAATGATATGTGCATGCCAGTCCAATCGCCCCGTGCGCCTGCCCTGCCCCGCGTTTCCAGCGGCCACGCGCTGGATCGCGCCCGGCACTCCGGTGTCGGCGAACGCCGCCGCTGGTCGCGCGCCATGCCCGGACTGTTCGCCAGCCTGACGCTCGCCTGCGCCTGTGCGTTCGCGCAGGCGCCCACCGCCGTCAGCGCCCCCGCGACCGCCCCGGCCGGCAAGCCCGTCATCGCCAGCGGCGCGGTACCCGACGAAGCCACCAAGCAGGTGGTGCTGGGCAAGCTGCGCGCCCTGTACGGGGCCGCAGCCGTGGTCGATCGCATCGAAGTCGACGGTTCGCTGATCGCCCCGCCCAACTGGCGCGAGCATGTCGGCAACCTGCTCAGCCCGAGCCTGCAGCAGGTATCGCAGGGGGAACTGAGCATCGCCGGCAACGCCGTCACCATCAGCGGCCAGGTCGGCAACGAGGCCGCTCGGCAGCAGGTCGCCAGCGAGCTTTCGACCTCGCTCAACTCGACCTACGCGGTGACCAACCGACTGCGCGCGGCCAAGGTCAACGTGCTTCAGGCCACCTTGGCCAACCGCATCATCGAATTCGAGAGCGGCAGCGCGACGCTGACCTCCGCCGGCGCCACGATACTCGACGAGATCGTCGCCGCTTGGGCCCAAGTGGGCAGCCGCCCCGTGCAGGTGATCGGGCATACCGACAGCGCGGGCCCTCATGAAAAAAATGTGGCCCTGAGCTACGCCCGTGCCAGCGCGGTCAAGTCCTATCTGGTCTCGCGCGGCATCAATGCCACCACGATCACCGCCCAGGGCGCCGGTCCGGATCAACCTGTCGCCGACAATGCCACCCCCGAAGGCCGCGCGCGCAACCGGCGGATCGAATTCCGTGTGCTGTGAAGTGCATGGGCAACATGAACAGATCGCTATTGGATACCGCTCCACAAGGATGGTCGTGCAGCACCGGACCCACAGCTTCAACCGCTTCACGATGACTTAAGTACTCCAACTTGAATTCAATGCGGTAAAACACGGCGGCCTGGATCGGGTCGCCAGAGCCACGAGGACGAACCTGTGTACGGATACAGTGAAATGTTTGGCAAGGTGGTCGAACTCAATCAGGACGCGCGTCTGCTGCGGGTCAAGAGCGCGATAGAGCCGGAACCCTTCGCTGTGCGAAAGCTGAAGGGAACGGAGACCGTATCCAACCCCTTCGAGTTCCAGGTGGAACTGATCTCCACCGATGCCCGCATCGAGCTGAAGGAGGTGGTGGGCCACCCGCTGCTGTTGAGCCTGCGGACCGATTTCGGCGATCGCCATTTCCACGGCTACGTGAAGGAGTTCGCGCGCCTTGGCACCGACGACGGGCTCACCAACTACTCCGCCACGGTCTCCCCTTGGTTCTCCTTCCTCGACTACACCAGCAATTGCCGCATCTTCCAGGACAAGACGGTGGTGGAAATCGTCGAAGAGGTCTTCGGCGGCTACTCGGACTTCGCCGCGTACAAGTTCGTGGTGGAAGAAGGCAAGTACCGCAAGCTGCCCTACTGCGTCCAGTACAACGAGTCGGATTTCGCCTTCGTGTCGCGGCTGCTGGAGGACGCCGGCATCTGGTACTACTTCACGCACGACGCCGACGATGGGCATCGCATGATGCTGCTGGACGATTCCACGCGATGCGAACAGATCGAATGCCGCGCGCCCGTGCGCTTCCATGGCGACGAGGGCCTGCTCAACGAACGCTGCCTGGACCTGTGGGAGGCGCGCAGGACCGTCACCGCCACGGTGGAATCGAACAAGACCTTCGACTTCAAGAGCAATCCCAAGGCCGGCAGCAAGGCGCTTTCCGGGCAACGTCCGCTGGAGGTGCCGCGCGGTCTTCTTCCCACCTTCGAGCGCTACACCTACAGCGGTTCGGCGCGCTTCGACTCGACCACGGCGGGCGACGATCTGGCGGAAATCCGCGCGCAGGAACTGGCCTGGCCGACCAAGGTGTTCCAGGGCGCAGGCGATCATCGCAACCTGGCCGCGGGCCGCTACTTCGTGCTGGATGGGCACTTCGAGCATGCGGAAGCCGATGCGGGCGAACGCAGCTTCTTCGTCGTCGGCGTGAACCACGAGGCCGAGAATAATTTCTCCGACGACCTCGGTCGCGCCGAAGGGCTGAACTATCGCAGCCGCGTGATCAGCCTGCGACGCAAGATCCCGTTCCGCCCGCAGCGCGTCACCCAGCAGAAGCCGATGCCCGGCCCGCAGACCGCGACCGTGGTCGGCCCCCCGGGCGAGGAGATCTACGAGGACAAGTACGGCCGCGTGAAGGTGCAGTTCCACTGGGACCGCCAGGGCGAATTCAACGACAAGAGCTCGTGCTGGGTGCGCGTCTCCAACCCCTGGGCCGGCGAAGGCATGGGCGGCGTATCGGCCCCGCGCATCGGTCAGGAGGTCGTGGTGGATTTCCTGGACGGCGATCCCGACCGTCCGCTGATCGTCGGGCGGGTCTACAACGAGGACAACCCGCGCCCGCACGGCGGCGAGGTCAGCGGCATCAAGTCCAAGACGGTCAAGGGCGAAGGCTACAACGCGCTCACCATGACCGATACGGCCGGCTCGCAGAGCATGGACCTGCATGCTCAGAAGAACATGAGCACCATGGTCTTGAACGATCAGGCCAACACCATCAAGAACGACCAGACCACCGATGTCGCCAACAACCAGACGGTCACCATCGGAGCCGATCGCAGCAAGACCGTCAAGGGCAACGAAACCAACGCCGTCACCGGCAATCGCACCAATACCGTCAAAGGGACTCAGACGGCGACGGTCACCGGCGCGGTGACCGAAACCTTCGAGAACGGCCAGACCCTGACCATCCCGGCGGTGGGCTACACGGAAACGATCACCGGCCCCTTGGTCACCACGTTGACCGGCGCCTATACCAGCAACCGCACCGGCGCCTGGAGCGAGACCGTGACCGGTGCTTCCGTCCGCAGCGTCACCGCGGGCCATACCGAGAATATCCAGGGCGGCCGCAACATCAACGTCACCGGTGCTTATGCCCGTTCGGTCGATGGCGCCGTCGACGACTTCAACAAGGGGGCCCGCTCGGTGACGGTGGACGGCAATCTCGAGCACGGCGTCACCGGCACCCATGCCGCGTTCTCGACCGGCGAAATGAGCCTGGGCTCCGGGGCCGTGCTGAAGTTGGGCGTGGGCGGTTCGGGCATCGAGATCAACAACGGCGAGATCACCATCACCAGCAACGGCTCGACGGTGAAGATCAATGCCGGCGGCGTGACGGTGAACGGCGCCAAGATCGACTTGAACTGAGCGCGAGTAGCACCCGATGAGCAAAAGTCCGGTTGAAAAACGGCTCGAACAGCTGCGTGACCTGTGGCTGGAAGCCAGTGAGAACGCCTCGTTGCGCCTGGCGATATGGCGCGCGCCCGACAATGCCCGCCGCATGCTGTCCGCGTTTTTCGAAGCCCAGCAGCATCCGGGCGAATGGAACACGCCGGATGCGTTTCTGCGCCTGGACGTCCCCTTCGAAACCAGTTGGGACTACAGCCGTGCACTGAAGCGCACCCTGGTGACCGGATTCGAGGAGAACCGCCAGACACTGAAGGACCAGGGCATCGAGCCGGACTGGCCTGCGGCTTCGCAGCAACAAGCGGACACCGCCGCCGGCTTCATGGCGCTGCTGAACTCCTTCGCCGAGCACTACCGCGATCATTGGCGCCACGTCGTCGTGGTACTGGAGCCCGAACGCGTCACTTCGGCGGAGGCGTTCGAGGCTTGGCTGGGCGCGGCGTTGGGTGCTCCCGCAATGCGGGAGCCGCAGGCGCGCGTCCGTATCGCGCTCGTCGACACGAACGAGCATCCCGCCTGGCAAGCCCTGGCGGGTCGGCACATGAACGCGGCGCGGGTGATCGACGCCCCGGTCGACATGTTCGACATCGCCCGGGCGACGGCCGCGCAGTCGGGCGGCAGCGGCCCGCAGGTCGCGCATCGCCTGGCGCTGACCGATGTCATGACCTCGCTGGAAAAAGGCAGTGCCGCGCAAACCTCGCTGCGCGCCGACAAGGCGATGAAGGTGTGCGAAGCCGAGCGATGGCACGACCAGCAGGTAGTCCTGCACATGGCCGTCGCCGGCGCCCACCTCAAGGAAAAGCAGCAGGGCGATGCGATCAAGCGCTATCGTCTCGCGCGCGAATGCGCCACGCGCGCGGAGGCGGCGCAACATCCCGCCGGCGGCACGCTGGTGCTGCAGACATGGTTCGGCGAGGCCGGCGCCTGGCTTTCGGCCGGTCAGTACGCGCAGGCCGCCCAGGCGTACAAGCAGGCGGTGGAGGCCGCCAGGCGCATCCCCAACGTATTGTTCGTGATGGAGGGCTTGCGCATGGCGGCGTATTGCTACGCCAAGGACGGGCAGCGCCAGGCCGCGCTCGACCACGGTTTGCAAGCGATCGGCGAAGCCAAGCCGTTGTCGGCCGAAGACCGTGCGGCCACGACGTTTCCGCTGCTGTTGCAGGACCTGCTGCGCCTGCAGGACGCCTCGCGCACGGAAAAGATCGAGCGCGCGGCCACCCGCTACCAGGACTCCGTCGCCGTCACGCACAAGGACATGGAGGCGAAAGCCTCGCAGCTGGGTCCCAACCCCTCGCCACAGGAATTGACGAAGCTCGATCTCCTGCTCGAAGCCAAGCTCGAAGCGGTCTTTGCCAAGCTATGCGAGGAACGGGAGGCGTTGATCGCTCGCGGGGACGTTTTCTTCCGCAAGCTGGTGGCGGTGGGCCGCGATTTCCTTCATCCGGGCTGGAACGGCTTGCCGGATGTGAAGCATCCGCTCGACAAGGATATGGCCGAGTGGAGTTCGCCGCCCCCGTTCGGAGTGCTGCCTGATGCGAGCGAGCTCACCGATCCCTCCGCGCCTGCTCGTTCCGCTCCGCTGCCGGCGCCAGCGGAGAGCGCAGCATGAGTCGACGCAATATCGCGATCCTGGTGATCGCGACCCTGGTGGCCATGGCCTTGGTGTACTGGCTTGGTCACGACAGCAGCAATGAGGCGCGTGCGTTTCTTCGCGCATTGAAAAGCGCGCTGTAGGCCCGCCGCAGAGGTTGAAGGAGCGACCCGCATGACCATCGCCGCGAAGCACTTCGACCCGCAGCTCGGGATCGATATCCACATGTACGTGTTCCCGCCGGTGCCGTTGCCGGTGCCTTTGCCGACGCCGCATATCGGCATCGTGCTGGACCCGTTCGACTACCTGCCCTTCCTGGGCGGCACCGTGCACGTCAACGGCATCAAGCGCGCCACCGCCGGCACCGGCGGGCTGAACCTGCACATCCCGATGGGCGCCTACCACCCGGCCTTCCTGCCCAAGCTGCCGACCGGTCCGCAGACCGACGACGAGCTGTTCATGGGCAGCATGACCGTGTCGGCCGACGGCGACCCTTTCTCCAAGCTGGCCATGCCGGTGCTGGATTGCAACGTGGTCGGCATGGTGCCGCCGTTCCGGATCCGCAAGCCCAAGAAACCGAAGATGGCGCTGACCCTGCCCACCGCGGTGAACCTGGCCATTCCCACCAACGTCAATGTCGGCGGTCCGCCGACGATTTCGCTGATGGCGATGGCGATGAAGGGCCTGTTCAAGCTGCTGGGGCCGGTGTTCAAGCGCGGCGGCCTGGCGTTCAAGAAGCTGCGGCAGAAGGTGTTCGGCAACATGAAGCCGGGCTTCCTCAAGTGCAAGGTGCTGCGTGCCGAGCCGGTCGACATCCGCAGCGGCAGCGTCTCGGTGACGCACGAGGACTTCGTCGTTCCCGGCCGCCTGCCCTTGGCGTGGACGCGCGAGTACGGCTCCAACAACGACCATGCCGGCGCCTGCGGCCACGGCTGGGAGACCCCGGCCGATATCCGGTTGGAGCTGGACGCCGACGGCAGCGTGCTGTTCCACGGCGGCGAAGGCGTGGCGGTGTTCCCGCAGGCCCCCAACGCGCCAGGGCTGGAGCACGCGGTACGCGAGTTCGTCGACGGGGCGCGTCTGTATGCGCAGGGCGAGGAGTGGTTGGTCCGCACCAAGGACGGCCTGCGTTACGCGTTCGCGCGTCCGGCCGCCAACCTCAGCGTGTTGACGGCGCAATCACTGCCGATCCAGCGCATCGAAGATCTGTGCGGCAACTACTGGCGATTCGAGCGTCAGGATGGAGAACTCGTCCGCATCGTCGAAAACGGCAGCGTGGATCCCGATTCCGGGCAGGTACTGCAAGGCCGCTATATCGACGTGCAAGCGCGTGGGGGGCTGATCCGGTCGCTGCAGTTGCATGACCCCGTCACCGGCCTTAACCATGCCCTGGTCCGCTATGACTATAGCGGCGATGACGACTTGGCCGCCGCCATCGACGCGCTGGGCGCCGCGCTTACCTTCGAGTACGCCCACCACCGGATGCTGCGCCACACCGACCGCGTCGGCCTGTCGTTCCACTATGCCTACGACGATCAATGGCGTGTTCTGCACGCCTGGGGAGATGGCGGCCTGTACGACTACAGGTTCCGCTACGATGCCCTGCTCAACGAGACCCAGATCACCGATTCGCTCGGCCACGTCACCGTCGTCAAGTTCGACGAGAACAATTTGCCGCTATGCGAGATCGATCCGCTCGACGGCGTCACCGTGTTCGAGTACGACGAAGTCGGCCGCACCACCGCGGTGGTCGATCCGATGGGGCTGCGCACCGAGTTCGCTTATGACGCGCACGGCAATCTGCTCAAGCTGACACGACCTGACGGCAGCACGCTGCAGACCGAGTACGATGAAGACGATCGCCCCTTGGTCGTGACCGATCCAGGTGGGGCGGCGTGGTCGCATGCCTGGGACGCACAGGGCTTGCTGCTGCAACAAACCACGCCGCTGGGCGCAACCTCGCGTTACGACTATGACGCGGCCGGCCAACTGGTCGCGCACGTCAATCCGATCGGCGCGATCACCCGGCTCGCCTTCGATCGCCACGGCCAACTGCGGCGCATCACCGATGCGCTCGGCCAGGTCAGCCGGTTCGAGCATGACGCCCTAGGGCGTCTGCAGGGACTCACGGATGCGGCCGGTCGCCGCACCGCATACGGCTACGATCGGAAAGGGCGGCTGCTCACCGTCGCCACACCGGGCGGCGGCAGCATCAGCTGCGAGTACGATGCCGAGGACCAACTCACCGCTTATGTCGATGAGAGCGGCGGCAGAACCAGGATCGAGTATTGCGGCATCGGCCGGGTCTCCAGACGCGTCCAGCCCGACGGCAACAGCGTCGCCTTTACCTACGACACCGAGGAGCAGATCGCCAGCGTAGTGAATCAGCGCGGCGAAACCTACCGGCTCGTACGAGATCCGCTGGGCCGCATCATCGAGGAGATCGACTATTGGGGGCAGTCGCGCCGCTACGAACATGACGCCTCCGATCGTCTTCGCCGTAGCATCGATCCGCTGGGCCGGGTCATCGCGTTCGAAACCGATGCGCTCGGGCGCATCACCCAGAAGACCTGGGCGGATGTCGGCGACTCGTCGAAGAGAACGCGCGAGACATTCAAGTACGACAAGGCAGGACGACTGGTCGAGCTCCGCAACGCGACAAGTCATGTGCAGCGTCGCTTCGATATCGAAGGCCGCTTGCTGCAGGAGGTTCAGAACGGCTTCGCGATCGACCATGTCTACGATGCGGTCGGAAACCGTATCGAGAGACGTACCGCCGCCGGCAACACGGTGGTGGTCCAGTACGACTCGATCAACCAGCCAAGCAGCATCGCGATCAACGACGCGCCACCGATCACCGTCACGCGCGATGCGCTCGGCCAGGCGGTAATAGAACGGCTCAGTCCGATGCTGACGCGGACGCTTAGCTACAACGCCGACGGCTTGCTCAGCTCGCAGGCGGTAACGAAGGGCCATGCGCCGCTGTTCGACAGCAGGTATGACTACGACCGTGCCGGAAATCTCACCAGTCGTACCGACAGCCAGTACGGCATCGACCGCTATACCTACGACCCGATGGGGCACGTGCTCGAGCACACGAATCCGCTCGGAAAGCTGACTCGCTGGCTAAACGATCCCGCTGGCGACCGCCTGCGAACTCGCATCAGCGAAGTGCAAATGAAGCAAGTCGTTGGCGGCGATCCCGCCCCGGATTCCTGGGCTCGCGAAGGTGACTTCGAGGGGTTGCACTATGTATTCGACCGCGCCGGAAACCTGGTCAGGCGCGAGCATTCAAGCGAGGCCGGGTGCCCGGCGCTGAAACTTGTATGGGACGCGAGCCAACGCCTGGTCGAAAGCTGTTGGCAAAGCGATGGGCGCGAAGACCGGAACACCACATACGGCTACGATCCGATCGGTCGGCGTGTATTCAAGCGCAACCCTGCCGAAACGATCTGGTTTTTCTGGGATGGCGATGCGTTGCTTTCCGAAGTCACGCAAAGCAATGCCGACACGAGCGACTGCACGCGCGAACCGACCGTCGATGGCAACGTCGTCGATTTCTTCGCGGCGCGCAAACGGCTGCAGGCGCTCAAGGCCCTGCATCCAATGGCACGTGAGTACGTTTACCGGCCTGGGACGTTCGATCCGCTGGTATTGATCGAGGGCGGCCGAAACAACGGGCCTCCCGGCGCGGCATCCGCGATGAGGCCGCGTTCCGTCGCCTACTTCCACAACGACGTCAATGGCTGTCCCACCAGGGTCACGGACGGTGATGGCGATGTCTTGTGGGGCGCGAGCTACAGCGCTTGGGGTGCCGTCGAGACGCATCACGTTTCGCGGATCGACCAACCGATCCGATTCCAGGGGCAGTACCTGGATGCTGAAACAGGCCTCCACTACAATCGCTACAGGTACTTCGATCCGGCTACCGGCAGCTTCGTAAGCCAGGACCCGATCAAGCTGGCGGGAGGTCTCGGCGTCTATGAATACGCAAGAAACGCCATCGCCTGGGCCGATCCGCTGGGCCTGGCTTGCGGGCCCGCTGTCCGGAGAAACAGTCGAGGACAATGGATAGACGCAAGAGGCAGGTTCGCGCGAGCGCCATATCTTGCAGGGCACACCGACGCGTCGATCGTTGGGGTTCCCAAGCCCAATCGACTCAAGCCGGAGCAATACCTTCCGAAGGACTACATTGATTCGCACCTGGCCATGTTCGCGGGTCCCGTATCGAAGATCGCATGGGGCGTGGATCCAAAGCGTCTTGAACTGGGTCCTCCGGGCGGTCAGTTCGTCATGCCCAAGTCGGTGGCCGACGATCTCATCGCGAAGGCCAACGGCGATGTCGATGAGCTGGAGCGTTTGCTGAAACTCAACCCTGGTGATTTGGGCAAGACGCCGGTACGTATCGACATACCCTCGCCAACCGGGCTGCGCATGCCGAGCGGCAATGAAATCGGCGCATGGGACGGGCTATGGAAACCCGGTGGGTATACCGGCGGAGGAATACCCGAGGCCACCATCGATCAGGTCCCCCTCGGGGGCTTCACTACAACTCCAATCGGGACGAAACCATGAGCGAAGATGTCTTCAATGGCTTTGGCGTAATCATTATCCGGCGCTCAGGCAAGCTTTATATCCAGTACGACGCCGGCGAGATGAACATCCGATATCAGGAAGCCGAGATCAGCGAAGAAGAAGCCGCCAAGGCGCAACTGAGCGAGAAGGACGCCTACGAAGTACTGATAGCCTGCCAGAGCGACGGAAGAACGGTGGTCGACCTGCCGCATTGAGCACGCGCGGGCCTTGGCTAGTCGCCGAACGAGGTCATTGCGGCAGCCGCCCGCTTGGCGTCCAGGACCTGGCCGAGGTGCCCGTCTCCTCGAGGCGCTCCGCTCGATTGGTTTTGAGGTCGACTGCTTGGCGTCTCGGTTTCGGCATGGCGGTTTAGAAATCGAGCGTCAATGAGCCGAGAATTGGCGGTCTTCCTCGGTTCGGTTCGGGCGCCTCCTTCAGTCGGGCATGGATTTACCTGTTTGGCAATTTTTCGCGACGTGTGCCCGTCTCGGTCGGCATAGCGTCGCTACTTGGCTCCGGCCAGGTTCATTGAGAGTCGAGATAAGGATGTCGACAGCACCATGAGCATCGCCGCGAAGCACTTCGACCCGCAGCTCGGGATCGATATCCACATGTACGTGTTCCCGCCGGTGCCGTTGCCGGTGCCTTTGCCGACGCCGCATATCGGCATCGTGCTGGACCCGTTCGACTACCTGCCCTTCCTGGGCGGCACCGTGCACGTCAACGGCATCAAGCGCGCCACCGCCGGCACCGGCGGGCTGAACCTGCACATCCCGATGGGCGCCTACCACCCGGCCTTCCTGCCCAAGCTGCCGACCGGTCCGCAGACCGACGACGAGCTGTTCATGGGCAGCATGACCGTGTCGGCCGACGGCGACCCTTTCTCCAAGCTGGCCATGCCGGTGCTGGATTGCAACGTGGTCGGCATGGTGCCGCCGTTCCGGATCCGCAAGCCCAAGAAACCGAAGATGGCGCTGACCCTGCCCACCGCGGTGAACCTGGCCATTCCCACCAACGTCAATGTCGGCGGTCCGCCGACGATTTCGCTGATGGCGATGGCGATGAAGGGCCTGTTCAAGCTGCTGGGGCCGGTGTTCAAGCGCGGCGGCCTGGCGTTCAAGAAGCTGCGGCAGAAGGTGTTCGGCAACATGAAGCCGGGCTTCCTCAAGTGCAAGGTGCTGCGTGCCGAGCCGGTCGACATCCGCAGCGGCAGCGTCTCGGTGACGCACGAGGACTTCGTCGTTCCCGGCCGCTTGCCCTTGGCGTGGACGCGCGAGTACGGCTCCAACAACGACCATGCCGGCGCCTGCGGCCACGGCTGGGAGACCCCGGCCGATATCCGGCTGGAGCTCGACGCCGACGGCAGCGTGCTGTTCCACGGCGGCGAAGGCGTGGCGGTGTTCCCGCAGGCCCCCAACGCGCCAGGGCTGGAGCACGCGTTACGCGAGTTCGTCGACGGGGCGCGTCTGTACGCGCAGGGCGAGGAGTGGCTAGTCCGCACCAAGGACGGCCTGCGTTACGCGTTCGCGCGTCCGGCCGCCAACCTCAGCGTGTTGACGGCGCAATCACTACCGATCCAGCGCATCGAGGATGCCTGCGGCAACGCCTGGCGCTTCGAGCGCTGTGGCGGGGACCTGGTGCGGATCGTGGAAAGCGGCACGTTCGACCCCGACAGCGGCCAGCCGCTGCAGGGCCGCTTCCTGCAGGCGACTTCGCGCCAGGGCCGGATCGAGGCGCTGGAGCTGCACGACCCCGCCAGCGGCCGCAACCACCCGCTGGTGCGCTACGAGTACAGCGAAGCCGGCGACCTGGTCGCGGCCTTCGACCCGCTGGACGCGCCGCGCAGCTTCGACTACTGCCAGCACCGGATGCTGCGCCACACCGACCGGCTCGGCCTGTCCTTCCACTACGCCTACGACGAGCAGTGGCGCGTGGTCCACAGCTGGGGCGACGGCGGTCTGTACGATTACCGCTTCGCCTACGACGACCTGCTGGGCGATGTGGAGGTCACCGACTCGTTGGGCCACACCACGCTGGTGAAGTTCGACGAATACCGCCTGCCCTTGTGCGAGATCGACCCGCTGGGCGGGGTCACGGTGTTCGAGTACGACGAGGTCGGCCGCACCACCGCGGTGGTCGACCCGGAGGGCCTGCGCACCGAGTTCGCTTACGACGAGCGCGGCAACCTGCTGCAGCTGACCCGCCCCGACGGCAGCACGCTGCAGACCCAGTACGACGAGGACGACCGGCCGATCGCCGTGATCGATCCGTTGCAGGCGACGTGGCGGCAGCGCTGGGACGAGCGCGGTTTGCTGGTCGAGCAAACCAGCCCGCTGGGCGCGACGTCGGCCTATGCCTACGACGCGCATGGCCAGCTCACGGCCTGCACCAATGCCCTGGGCGCGATCACCGCTCTGCACTACGACCGCCACGGCCAGTTGCAGGCGCTGGTCGATCCGCTCGGAGCGCGCAGCGCATTCCGACACGATGCGCTGGGTCGCCTGCTGGAGCAGACCGACGCCGCCGAGCAGCGCACGTGTCACGACTACGACGCCAAGGGGCGTTTGCTGAGCGTGGTGCAGCCCGACGGCAGCCGCGTGCGTGCGGTCTACGATGCCGAGGACCAGCTGATCCGTTACACCGACGAGGCCGGCGCGGTGACCCAGATGGCCTATGTCGGCATCGGTCGGATCGCCCGCCGCCTGCAGCCCGACGGCCAGTTGGTCCAGTACGAATACGACAGCGAAGAGCAGCTGACGGCTGTGATCAACCAACGGGGCGAACGCTACGTACTCAAACACGATGCGCTGGGCCGCATCGTCGAAGAGATCGACTACTGGGGACAGAGCCGTCAATACCGGTACAACGCCGTCGGCCACCTGAGGGGCGCGATCGATCCGCTTGGTCATAGGATCGCTTATGCCACCGATCCGCTGGGACGCATCACCACCAAGACCTTGCACGAAGCGGATAGTCCCGGTGTGCAAACCAAGGAAATCTTCCGCTACGACGCGTGTGGTCAGCTGATCGAGCTGCGCAACGCCCATCGCCAGATCAAGCGCCGTTTCGATCCGCAGCGGCGTTTGATCGAGGAAGATCAAGATGGCTTCGTCATCGCCAGCACCTATGATGCGATCGGTCATCGCACCGTCCGCACCACTAGCGCGGACAATCGCGTCGTCAGTACCTTCGACCTGCGCGGTCAATTGCACAGCATCGCCATAAATGACGAGGCGCCGATAATCATCGAGCGCGACGCGTTGGGCCGTGCCATGACCGAGCATCTGAGTCCGCAGATGCAGCGCCAGCTGCGCTACGACGCACGCGGCCTGCTTACCGCCCAGGCGGTGCTGAAGGATGAAGCGCCGCTATTCGAGACGACCTATGCCTACGACAAATCGGGAAATCTCATCCGGCGCCAGGACAGCCAGCAAGGAGTGGATGCTTACACCTATGATCCGATGGGTCGAATCCTGGCGCACACGGATCCAGGCGGGATATTGGCGACTTTCCTCAACGACCCTGCCGGGGATCGCTTGCGCACCCGCGTGCATGCCAAACAGCGAAAGCTGGCAGTCGGCGGCGAACCGCAGCCAGACGAATGGGTGCGCGAAGGTGATTACGCTGGATCGAGTTATGTCTTCGATCGTGCCGGCAATCTGACGCGGCGTGGCAGCGCAGGCGATGAAACGCGCGCCTTGCACTTGCGTTGGGATGCAGGCCAGCGCCTCATCGAAAGCGCCAGAGATGGCCAGATCACGCGCTACGGCTATGACCCGCTGGGGCGACGCGTGTTCAAGCGCAACGCCAAGCGCACTACCTGGTTCTATTGGGATGGCGATGCATTGCTGGGCGAGGTCACTCATGAGAACGATCAGGCCGAAGTTCTACCCTCCCCCGGCGACGGTGTCGTGGTCGACTTGTTTGAAACGCGCCGCCGCAAGCGCGTCTTCAAAGGGCTGCATCCAAACGTACGCGAGTATGTCTATTACCCCAGATCCTTCATTCCGCTGGCGTTGATCGACAAGCGGGCCGCGTTGCAGCCACCGGTCGGGTCACGCTCGGAACGCGAAGCGCTGGCGTCGACTTCTCCCGCCGATCGTGGTTCCCACGTTGCGAAGAGCGTTACATACCACTATCACGTCGACCCGAACGGCTGTCCGGTCAGGCTGACCGGCATGGATGGGAAGGTCGTCTGGTCGGCAAGCTTCGCGGCATGGGGAGCGGTCAGGCAACTGCATGTGAACTCGATTGAGAATCCCCTGCGCTTGCAAGGCCAGTACTTCGACCCGGAAACCGATCTCAGCTACAACCGGCATCGATACTTCGACTCGACGATCGGCGCCTTCGTAAGTCAGGACCCCATCGGCTTGGTGGGCGGCTCCAATCCCTACAATTTTGCGCCCAACACGCTCCGATGGACCGATCCATGCGGGTTGTCGGAACTGATCACGAACAAGTTTCCCGATGAAGAACTGCCTTCCAACGGCAAGATCGTGCCCCATTCGATCGGAGAGGATGGCTATATCCAGCGAAAGGACGGACGCAAGAATTTCGATTTCGTGATCACGGCGGACAATCGACTGGTCCTGGGCGACAAGCATCACCTGCTCGGCGACCGGTCCGATGTGCTTGCGGCGGGTCAGATGAAATTGAACGGAAAGGGGCGTGTGGCCGCTGTCGACAATCTCTCCGGCCACTATCGCCCGAGCGTGGAGGAGGCGGCGAGGTTCGGCGACCTGTTGAGGGGCGTCGGCTTGAATGTCGATGGTACTGTGCTGAACATATACTCATTTACCCTCGACGACGACGGGAACGTGACCAGCATGAAGGTGGCCAAGACATGCCGGCTATGAACGAGAACACCCTCGCCGAGCTGTTGCCTATGCTCAATCGTATGGATGCGGAGGATGCGGTCCACAACCGCGCGCGCCTCGAACGCGACATCCCGGGGCTTCTTGCCTACCCGCCATGCGAGCTTTGGCCGATCCTCTTCGAAAACATGAGCACGCGGTTCAATACGCATCTTTTTCTGAACGCGCCGGAGCTGTGGATCGCATGCACCTGGAAAGACTGGCGCGAGGTCATGTCGAGCGGCTTCGACAGAACCTACCGCCCCTCCGAGGTTTTCGATACCGGAAAATTCGATGACGTGAAGCTGCTCTATAAGTATGTCGGAGTGGACTCGGTCGGCGAATTCCTGCGGGAGGCCGGGCAAGGCGATCGAGCGCGGCTGGCGAAGCACTTGTTGGCGATCCTGCCGCTATTGGTCGACAAGGAAGGGCGGGACGAAGCGCTTGGCGAGGGCGAAGTCTTCGTCACGGAGCGTCAGCTCGATGACTATCGCCGGCGACTCATGCATGAAACCCCGGCTCTATTGCCGGCCGACTTCAACGCAGACCGGCTCGAAGACATCCTGAATCGCGTCCTGAACGGTTGAGTTTCGCGGGGTCTGGCGTTTGCCGCGCCCTGCTCTCTCTCCGACCTGGAATGGGCCATGCCCGGGCCCGTCGACCGCCGGCGGCTATCCACGGCCTATCCTCCAGCCGCGTGCGCCAGTCCCGTCACCACGCCCAACGAGGCATCGCCGGCGACGATCTTCGCTTGCGGGAATATTTCCCTGGCAGCGGCCGGCACGTAAGGCGAACGCGACATGCCGCCGGTGAGATAGATACTCTCGGGCTCGTCGGGCAGATCCGCCCTGGCCCGCCGCATGAGTTCGCCCAGATGGCGCAGGAACGGGCTGGCCGCATCCTGCAGCCGCTCTTTGTCCAGTTGCGCGCGCAGCCCGTCCTCGATGTAGTCCAGCTCGACGCCGACCTGCTCTTGCCCGCTCAGGCCGATCTTGGCGCGTTCGACGGCGCGATTCAGGCGCACGGTATGCCCCGGGAGTTTCAGTCGCTCCAGACGCGGGCCATAGGGTGCGTCCACGTTCTTGAACGAGGCCTGGCGAAAGTTGTTCTGTCGCTCCAGATCGTGCACCGTCGATGCCTCGTAGTAGCGATGCACCGCCGTGGGCGTGATGCCCTTGCCGAACAAGGCCATGATCCCGCGCATGCTGAGCTCGATATCGACGTCGGTGCCGCCGACAGGATCGCCCCAGGACCCGTGAATGACGGGCGTCGCGCTCGGCCCGCCGACATCGGCCAAGGCGATGTCCGTGGTGCCGCCGCCGATGTCCAGGATCAGCGTCCGACTCGGAGCGGTCAGTTCGCGGTGATATCCGTAGGCGGCGGCTGCGGGCTCTTCCAGGAAATCGATGGCGTCGAACCCGGCGGCGTAGGCGGCATCGGTGAGGATCTCCAGGGCCTGCGCGCTACCGGCTTCCTTCATGCTGCTGCGGAAGCGCACCGGCCGCCCCATCACCGCCGCCCGCACCTCGGTGCCCAGCTGCGCGGACGCCTTCGTGCGGATGTGGCTCAGCAGCTGCGTGGCGATCCGCAGCAGCGTCTCGCGCGCACCGCCTTCGAGCTTGTAGCCCAGCATGGACTTGGGCGAGACCACCAGGTGGCCGCTGCCGCTGGCCATATAGGCCTCGACCGCCTCGTCGCCGTACAGCGCGTTCTCCACGTCCGCGCCAGCCTCCATGGCCTTGCGGACCTGGTCGGCGGCCCACTGCCGGCGCACCGCGACGACGGCTGCGCGCTGTATTTCGTAGTCCGATCGCTTGCGTACCGTCGGCACCAGTGCCAGGGCTTCGGCGCGTGCGTGCGCCGGCCGCCTCATGGCTTCTTCGTGCAGGCGCTGCACGCGCGCCAGTTCCTGGGTCTGGTCGCGCTTGGCGCCGGCGACCAAGGCCCTCACCTGCTCGTCCAACTGCTCGGTCAGTTCGAACTGGGCGACGTCGGGCATTCGCAGCGGGAAGAACACCGTCGTGCGGAACTGATGGTCGGCGCCGAAGCGGATCAGCTGCAACTGTCCGTCCACCACCGCGCCCGCGGCCGAGTAGCTGGTGCCAAAGTCGATTCCGATCCGCATGCACATCTGATTCGTCGAACGCAAGCCGGCCATTTTGCCCTGAAACCGTTTAGGGCGGACGACGCGATGCCAGTGCTGCGATCCTGCGGTCGGCGAACGTGAGAGAGGTCTGTCTATGCGCCGCAAGCGTTCTGCGGGCTTCCAGGTGCGGGCCGTGACCGTTGCTACCGATCGGTATCGTCCGCCATTCCGGCAACGGCCGGACGTCGGGCAGCGGCTTGGCCGGCTTGACCCGGAGCGCTTGCGTGTTAGCATAAATGAGAATAAGAATCAGTTTAAATCGAGCGATTGGTCGAGCGAGGTTGTTTTGCTGCGGTCATTCGGAACGCATGCCCGCCGATGAACGCACGGAGTTCGAGCCGCCTCGCCTTTCGGCCAAGCAGGGCCGTTCGGGTGTCGGGCCTCGCCCTGCGCGCCAGCTGCGATCCGTCGGCAAATGCGATGCCCGCCCTGCCCCCCGATCGATCCCGTCGCCCTGCGCCACATACCGCCGCCGACCGCGCCGCGCGGTGGGGACTTATTAATCCTTCTTAAACTCCTCCTCATAAGCTGGGCGCAATGTGCCCGATCGAGGCCGGAACTGCCTGCCGCTCGCGCAGCCGATCGCCGCTGCGGCCGCCGCCCTCGCTACGCCTAGCCCCATTCCCACTTCTGCTACGGAATCTTCCATGCGTGCACGCTCCCCGCGTTGGCCAATCGTATTCCTGATCTGCTTCCTGCTGGCGGCGTGCGGAGGGGCCAAGGAGGAAAGCAAGGCCAGCGATGCCTCGGCGCTGGCGGTGTCGCTGGCGCCCGCGCTAGCTCAGCCGCTGGCGCGCAGCGTGCTGGTGTCGGGCCCGGTGTCGCCCTACGAGGAAATGCAACTGGGCGTGGAACTCAGCGGGCAACGAGTGACCGCGCTGAACGTCGACGTCGGCCAGTCCGTGCGCAAGGGCCAGGTGCTGCTGGAGTTGGATCACCGCACCCTGGACAGCGAGCTGGCCCAGGCCGAGGCCTCGCTGCGGCAGGCGCAGGCGTCCTTGTCGCTGGCCCAGGTCAGTTACGATCGCGGCGCCAAACTGGCCGCCGAGCAGTTGATCAGCGCCGGCAATCTGGACGAGCTGCGCGCCACCCGCGTGCAGGCCGAGGCCCAGGTCGCCACCGCCCGCGCCGGCCGCGACGCGGCCAAGCTGCGCCGGGATTTCGCTCAGCTGCGCGCGCCCGCCGACGGCGTGATCTCCAAACGCCTGGTGCAGCCGGGCCAGGTCGTGGCCGCGGGCAACGAGCTGCTGCGCCTGATTCGCGACGGCCGCCTGGAATGGCGGGCCGAACTGCCGGAGGATCAGCTGGCCGGGGTCGCGGTCGGCAATACGGTCGAGCTGCCCTATGCAGGCGGCACCGTCGCCGGCCGCATACGCGCGGTCACACCCGGCGTCGATGCGCAGACGCGCACCGGCACAGTCTACGTCGACCTGCCCGAACCCGGCGCGCTCAAGCCGGGCGTCTACGTGGAGGGCCGCATCGTCACCGGCGCCGGCCGCGCCCTGATGGTGCCCAGCACCGCGGTGGTACAGCGCGACGGGCATAGCTACGTGTTCACCATGAAGGATGCGCATGTGGTGCAGCGCAAGCGCGTGCGCACCGGCCTGACCACGAACGCAATGGTGGAGATCATCGAGGGCCTGAAGCAAGGCGAGCAGGTCGTCGCCGAGGGCGCGGGCTTCCTCGGCGACGGCGACCGCGTGCGCGTGGTGCCGGCCGCGACCGCCAAGGCGGGCGCACGATGAATTTCTCCTCCTGGGCGATCAGCCGGCCGCTGCCGGCGATCATGGTGTTCTTCGTCTTGTGCGTCGCCGGGCTGTGGGGCTTCTACAAGCTGCCGGTGGCGCGCTTCCCCGATGTCGCATTCCCGATGACCACGGTCACGGTGACCCAGCCGGGCGCCTCGCCCAGCCAGCTCGAGGCCGAGGTCACGCGCAAGGTCGAGGACTCGGTCGCGACCGTGACCAACGTCAAGCGGGTGATCTCCACGGTCAGCGAGGGCGTCAGCACCACCAATATCGAGTTCCAACTGGAAACCGATCTGGCCACCGCGCTGGACGACACCCGCGACGCGGTGACGCGCATTCGCACCGATCTGCCGCAGGACATCCAGGAGCCGGTGATCTCCAAGGTCGACATCGGCGGTTCGCTGATGACCTACGCCCTGGTCGCGCCGCAGATGACGCCCGACGAGGCCAGCTGGTTCGTCGACCGCGAGGTTTCGCGCGCGATGTACGGCGTGCCCGGCGTGGCCCGGGTCACCCGCGTGGGCGGCGTGCAGCGGCAGGTGCGCATCGATCTGGACCCGAACGCCCTGCAGGCTTTCGGCGTGACCGCCGGCGACGTATCGCGGCAGTTGGCGCAGATCCAGGTCGAGCGCGCGGGCGGCAAGGCCGAACTGGACGGTGCGCAGCAGACCATCCGCACTCTGGGCACGGTCGGCAATGCCCAAGCCCTGCGCGACTATTCGATCAGCTTGCCGGACGGGCGCGCGGTGCGCCTGTCGGCGCTGGCCAAGGTCAGCGACGCCGCCGCCGACCCCACCGAGGCGGCGCTGCTGGACGGCCGCGACGTGGTCGCGTTCTCGATGTCGCGCACGCGCGGCTCCAGCGAGGTCAAGGTCGAGAAAGGCGTGCACCAGGCGCTCGCGGACCTCAGGGCTAGCCACGCCGGCATCGATTTCCGCCTGGTCACCACCGTCATCGAGGAGACCCACCGCTCCTACGATTCGTCGATGACCATGCTCTGGGAGGGCGCGTTGTTGGCGCTGCTGGTGGTGTGGCTGTTCCTGCGCGACTGGCGCGCGACCTGGGTATCGGCGCTGGCCCTGCCCCTGTCGATCATTCCGACCTTCGCGGTGATGTACTTCTTCGGATTCACCCTGAACCTGATCACCCTGCTGGCGCTGTCGGTGGTGGTGGGCATCCTGGTGGACGACGCCATCGTCGAGATCGAGAACATCGTCCGCCATCTGCGCATGGGCAAATCGCCCTTGGAGGCGGCCCGCGAGGCCGCCGGGGAGATCGGCAACGCGGTGATCGCGACCTCGCTGACCCTGGCGGCGGTGTTCGTGCCGGTGGCGTTCATGCCGGGTATCGCCGGCAAGTTCTTCCGCGAGTTCGGTTGGACCGCCGCCACCGCGGTCTTGTTCTCGCTGCTGGTCGCGCGCCTGCTGACGCCGATGATGGCCGCCTACCTGCTCAAGCCGCACGGCGAGGAGAAAGGCGATTCCAAGCTGATGCGCTGGTACCTGGGCTGGGTGGACGCGGCCCTGCGCCATCGCGCGCGCACCTTGTGGATCGCCACCGGTTTGTTCTTCGCCTCGCTGGCGCTGGTGCCGCTGATCCCGGCCACCTTCATCCCGCAGTCCGACCTGGGGCGCAGCAACCTGAGCCTGGAGCTGCCGCCCGGCACGCGGCTGGAGGAAACCAAGGCCGTGGCCGAACGCGCGCGCCTGCTGCTCAAGGACATCCCCGAGCTCAAGCAGGTCTACACCGCGATCGGCAGCGTGCTGGATCTGGGCGATCCCTCGACCACCGGCATCGGCGAATCGCGCAAGGCCACCCTGGTGCTGGACTGGGGCGTCGCCGACGACCGCGAACGCGACCAGCGCGTGCTGGAACGCGAAGCGCGCGAGCGCCTGGCCAAGCTGGCCGGCGTGCGCGTGAGCTATGTCAGTTCCGAACCGGGCAATCAGTTGCAACTGGTGCTGTCCGGCGACGATCCGCAGCACCTGCAGGACGCGTCGATCGCCTTGGAGCGCGACCTGCGCCGCATCCCCGGGCTGGGCAGCGTGACTTCGTCGGCCTCGCTGTTGCGCCCCGAAATCCAGATCGTGCCGGATCCGGCGCGGGCCGCCGACCTGGGCGTGGCCACCGCCGATATCGCCGAGGCCGCGCGCATCGCCACTGCCGGCGACTACGAGCAGCGCCTGGCCAAGCTCAACCTGCCCGATCGCCAGGTTCCGATCCGGGTCGGCTTCGCCGAGGCCGCGCTGGCGAATCCGGCCTTGATCGGGCAGTTGCGGGTGCCCGGCCGCTACGGGCCGGTGCCCTTGGCCGCGGTGGCCGACATCCAGATGGGCAGCGGTCCCTCGCTGATCTCGCGCTACCAACGCCAGCGCAACGTCACCCTGACCGCCGAACTCAACGGCCGGCCGCTGGGCGATGTCATGGAGACGGTGCAGCAGTTGCCCAGCGTGAAGCAGCTGCCGCCGGGCGTGAGCTTCCTCAATACCGGCGACGCCGAGGTCTTCGTCGAGCTGTTCATCGGCTTCATGCTGGCGATGGCGGCGGGTCTGATCTGCATCTACATGGTGCTGTTGCTGCTGTTCAACCATGCGCTGATGCCGATGACCATCCTGACCGCAGTGCCGCTGTGCGCGGGCGGTGCGTTCGGTGCCTTGCTGCTGACCCAGAACATGCTGTCCCTGCCGGCCCTGATCGGCCTGCTGATGTTGATCGGCATCGCCACCAAGAACTCGATCCTGCTGGTGGACTACGCGGTGATCGCCGAGGACGAGCACGGGCTGAGCCAGCACGACGCACTGATCGACGCCTGCCGCAAGCGCGCCCAGCCGATCATCATGACCACGCTGGCCATGGGCGCGGGCATGATGCCGATCGCGATGGGCTTCGCCGGCGATTCCAGCTTCCGAGCGCCGATGGCGATCGCGGTCATCGGCGGCCTGATCACCTCGACCCTGCTGAGCCTGATCGTGATCCCGGCCGCGTTCACGGTGGTGGACGACCTGGGCGAGTGGCTGACGCGGCGTTTCCGGCACCGCTCCTCGCATCCGATGCAGCACCCGCCGTCGGCCTGACGGCGGTTCGCCGGGCGGTCGGCGCAGCCAAGCCGCCCGCCCGGTCCGGCTACCGCACAGACGCGCCGTGCCTGTGGTTTCAGGCCTTCCGCCGGCGACGATGCCGGCGCTTGAGGTAGCTGAGCACCGCCTGCTCCCATTGGCGTTCTCCGCGCGCCTTCATCGCGTAGGGCGACAAGGCGCCCTCGCGCCAGCCGGCGAAGACCACCGGATCGATATACGACTTGCGGCAGACCGCCGGCGTATTGCGCAGCGCCTGAGCGACCTCGCGCACCACCTTGTTCTCGACCTGCGCCAAAGCGCGCTCGCTCGCCGCCCTGCCCCGCTGGCCCTCGGGCAGCGGCAGCGGCGCCAGGCGCCGGAACGCGGCCAGGGTGCCGCCCCAGGTGCGGAAGTCCTTGGCGCTGAACTCGCCGCCCATGGCCTGGCGCAGATAGGCGTTGATCGCGTCCGAATCGACCGGCTGCACCGTGCCGTCGTCGTCCAGGTATTGGAACAGGGACTGCCCGGGCAGTTGCTGGCAACGGCGGATCTGCCCGACCAGCCTGGCGTCGTCGATCGCGACCTCATGCACCTGCCCGCCCTTGCCGCGGAAATGCAGGCGGGCGCGGCCGCCGCGCAGGAAGTCGATATGGCGGTTGCGCAAGGTGCTCAGGCCGTAGCTGCCGTTGCTGCGCGCATAGGCATGGTTGCCGACCCGCAGCAGGGTGTCGGCCATCAGCGCGACCACGATCGCCAGCACCTTGTCGCGCGGGAAGCCCGGACGCTTGAGGTCGGCGCGCAGGCGCCGGCGCAATCGCGGCAGCGCCGAGCCGAACTCGACGATGCGGTCGAACTTGCCGTGGTCGCGCGCGTGCCGCCAGTCCGGGTGATAGCGGTACTGCTTGCGTCCGCGCGCATCGCGACCGGTGGCCTGCAGATGGCCGTTGGCCTGGGCGCAGATCCATACCTCCCGATAAGCCGGCGGCACCGCCAGGGAGCGGATCCGTTCCAGGGTCGCCGGGTCGCGCACCGGCCGCCCCCGCGCATCGCGGTAGCGGAAGCCACGGCCCGAACGCAGGCGAACGATGCCGGGGGCGGCATCGCTGACGTAGCGCAAGCCCGCCTGCGCCGCCTCGCGCGCGGAGGCGGCATCGGCGGCGCCGCGGGGCGTCTGGGCTGGCCTGGCAGCGGTAGGGGCCATGCGCCACAGATACGGGGCGCCCCGTCAACGCGGCGAAAACGCCCGCGGCCGGCCGGATTCACAGTCGTGGGTCTGAACCAGGGTTCAGGCTTTCGCAGGCTGTTTTCCCGCATTTTGACGACAAGCCGACGTGCCGGCGCTAAAGTAGGCCGGTGATGTCCGTCTTGCTGCGACTGCTGCTGTGCGTCGGCCTGATCCTCAACGGATCGGCGTACGCGGTCGCGTCCACGCAAATGCAGCTGAGCCACATGACGGCCGCGATCGAAGCCGCCGCCATGACCCATACCTCTTGCCACGACGGCATGTCGATGGCCGGCATGGATCACGAGCGGATGTCGGCCAGCGCCGAGCACCGCGGCCACGACCGGGGCCACGCGCCCGATGCCTCCCAGCCGGACTGCTGCAAGTCGCCGACCTGCGATTGTTCCTGCCTGCAGCCCGCGCCGGCCACCGCGATCGCGTTCGCTTTCGGCGGCGCGCATATCGGCCACAGCCTGATCGCGCGGCCGATGCCGGTCGATCACGACGCGCCGGCATTGCCCTACCCGATCCGACCTCCCATCGCATAAGCGCTCCACGCGCCGCGGTCGCGGCGCGCTCAGGCGGGTCACCGCGGGCGTTCGCGTCCGCGTGGGCCCGGTGCCGCCGTCGCGTCTCGCGCCGGCGTTATCGATCCTTTGGAGTTCGACGATGCCTTCCGATTTCTCCGGCCGACGGCCGGATACCCTGGCCGAGCCTTCGCGCCGGCGTTTCGTCACCGGCCTGGCCGCAGGCGGCGTCGCCGCCGGGCTGGGGCTGTGGCGCTCGCCCGCGTTCGCAGGCACGGCCCTGGCTACCGCCGCCCGCGAGCTGCGCGGGCTCGATTTCGACCTCGCCATCGACACCGCGCCGGTCAATTTCACCGGCCGCGTGCGCCCGGCGATCACCGTCAACGGCTCCCTGCCGGCGCCGATCCTGCGCTGGCGCGAGGGCGACACGGTCACCCTGCGGGTCGCCAACCGCTTGCGCGATACCAGCTCCATCCATTGGCACGGCATCCTGCTGCCGGCCAACATGGACGGCGTGCCCGGCCTGAGTTTCGACGGCATTCCGCCGGGCGAGACCTATGCGTACCGCTTCCAGCTGCGCCAGTCCGGCAGCTACTGGTACCACAGCCATTCGATGTTCCAGGAACAGGCCGGCTTGTACGGCGCGATCGTGGTCGACCCGCTGCAGCCGCCGCCGTTCCACTACGACCGCGAACACGTGCTGCTGCTGTCGGACTGGACCGACCTGGACCCGGCCGCCTTGTTCCGGCGCATGAAGAAGATGTCGGACTACGACAACACCTACAAGCGCACGGTCGGCGACTTCGCCCGCGACGCGCGCGAACAGGGGCTGGCGGCGACCTTGCGCGATCGCGGCCAGTGGGGGCGCATGCGCATGACCCCGACCGATCTGTCGGATATCAACGCGCATACCTACACCTACCTGCTCAACGGCACCGCGCCGGCGGCCAACTGGACCGGGCTGTTCCGCGCAGGCGAGAAGGTGCTGCTGCGTTTCATCAACGCCTCGGCGATGAGCTACTTCGACGTGCGCATCCCGGGCCTGAAAATGACCGTGGTGGCGGCCGACGGCCAGTACATCCATCCGGTCAGCGTCGACGAATTCCGGATCGCGGTGGCCGAGACCTTCGACGTGATCGTCGAGCCCTCGGGGCAGGACGCATATACGATCTTCGCCCAGGACATGGGCCGCACCGGCTATGCACGCGGCACGCTCGCGGTCCGCGAAGGCCTGTCCGCGCCGGTGCCCGCGCCCGATCCGCGCGTCATCCTGAGCATGGACGACATGGGCCACGGCGGCATGGATCACGGCAGCCACGGCGCGTCCAGGAAGACGATGCCCGAGGGCAGCTGCGGCGCCAGCATGGGCATGGCCGGCGGCGCGCCGTCGATGGCCGGCATGGACCACTCCGGTCACGACATGGCCGGCATGAACTCCGGCGATGCCGGCGGGCACCCGGCCACCGAAACCGGCAATCCGCTGATCGACATGCAGACCATGTCCAGCACGCCGCGGCTCGACGATCCCGGCATCGGCCTGCGCGACAACGGCCGCCGGGTGCTGCGCTACGCCGATCTCAAGAGCCTGTTCCAGGACCCCGACGGCCGCGATCCCAGCCGCACGCTCGAGCTGCACCTGACCGGCCATATGGAGAAGTTCGCCTGGTCGTTCGACGGCCAGAAGTTCATGGACGCCGAGCCCTTGCGCCTGAACTATGGCGAGCGCATGCGCATCACCCTGGTCAACGACACCATGATGACCCATCCGATCCATCTGCACGGAATGTGGAGCGACCTGGAAGACGAAAAGGGCGAATTCCAGGTGCGCAAGCACACCATCGACATGCCTCCGGGAACGCGCCGCAGCTATCGCGTGCGCGCCGACGCGCTCGGCCGCTGGGCCTACCACTGCCATCTGCTCTATCACATGGAAGCGGGCATGATGCGCGAAGTGAGGGTCGAAGAATGAGCGCCCTCCTCTTTTCCCGTCGCGCCGCACTCGCTGCCTTGACGCTCGCGTTCGCGGCGGCCGCGCAGGCGCAGCACCATGGCGCACATGCCGCTCAGCCGCAGCCGCCTACGCCCAAGCCGCCGGCGCAAGCCGAACCGGCGCAGGACCATTCCAAGAAGGATCACGCCGCGATGGGCCATGAGGCTGCGTCCAAGAGCGGCGGCGAGCACGAGGGCATGGACCATTCGAAGATGGGCCACGAGGCTCCGCCCCAGGACAGCGGCGACCACGCAGGCATGGACCATTCCAAGATGGATCACGCCGCGATGGGACACGCGCCCGCCGCGAGCCAGGCCCCGCGCGAGCCGATTCCGCCGCTCACCGACGCCGACCGCGCCGCGGCGTTCCCGCCGCTGCGCCAGCACATGCAGCACGCGCGCGAGTTCAATACCTACGTGCTGTTCGACCGTCTGGAAGTCGGCGATACCGATCACGGCCGCGGCGAGGCCTGGGAGGCCACGGCCTGGTTCGGCGGCGATCTCAACCGCCTGTGGCTGCGCAGCGAGGGCGAGCGCGAAGGCGGCGTCACCGGGGCGGCGAACCTCGAAGCGCTCTACGGCCGCAGCATCACGCCCTGGTGGGACGTGGTGGTCGGCGCCAAGCACGACTTCAAACCCGGCCGTTCGCAGGACTGGTTCGCGGTCGGCCTGCAGGGCCTGTCGCCGTACAAGTTCGAGGTTCAGGCCACCGCCTATGTCGGCGCCTCCGGCCGCGTCGCGGCCAATGTGGAAGCCGAGTACGACGTGCTGCTGACCAATCGCCTGATCCTGCAGCCGCTGGTCGAGCTCGAGTTCAACGGCAGTCAGGACAAGCAGCGCGGCGTCGGTTCGGGCTTGAGCACGCTCGAGGCCGGACTGCGGCTGCGCTACGAGTTCAGCCGTCGCTTCGCGCCCTATGTGGGCGTGGTCCACGAGCGTGCATTCGGCGACACCGCCGACCTGCGCCGCGACGAAGGCGAATCGACCCGGGACACCCGCGTCGTCGCCGGCGTCCGGGTGTGGTTTTGAGGGGGCCGCCATGTCGATGAATACACGCAAGACCTCATTGGCGATCGCCGTCGCGTTCACCGCGCTGGCCGCGGCGGCGGGCGGCTTCGTCTGGGCCGGCATCTACGACGTCGGCGCCGACGCGCCGCACACCCGGCCGGTGTACGCGGTGCTGGAAACGGTGCGCGAGCGCTCGATCGCGATGCGCGCGAACGAGCTGCAACCGCCTGCGGACCTGGCCAGCGCCGCACGCATCCGCCAGGGCGCGGGCAACTACCAGGCCATGTGCTCCGGCTGCCATCTGGCGCCCGGCATGCAGGGCACCGAACTCAGCCGCGGCCTCTACCCCGCCCCGCCCGATTTCAGCAAGCAGGCGCCGGACGATCCCGCGCAGGCGTTCTGGACGATCAAGCACGGCATCAAGGCCTCGGGCATGCCGGCCTGGGGCCGCAGCATGGGCGACGACTACATCTGGAACATGGCGGCGCTGCTGCAGGCCCTGCCGTCGATGGACGAGGCCGAGTATCGCGCCCTGGTCGCCGAAAGCGGCGGGCATTCGCACGGTGGCGGCGAGACCCGGCCGGACGGGGCGTCCGACCATCATGGCGAAGAGGCTGCGCACGGGAGCGACGACAGCGGGCATGGGAATCACGACGCCGGCATGCAGGCCGGCGCAGGCGAGCCACCTGCAGGCAAGGCCGCGCCGGAAGCTCCGGTATCCAGCGGTCACCGCCATGCGGACGGCAAGGCGCATGAGCACGCGGCGCCCGCAGCGACGCCGGCGGCCCGGCCTGCGAAACCGGCCGCAGCCAAGCCCGAGCCACCCGCCGAAGCCCACGACGCGCATGAACACTCGCACTGATAGTCGAGGACACCGAATGAAACCCACGATGCCTATGTTGGCTGTGGCGCTGGCCGCCGCCTTCGCGGCCAGCGCCTGCAGCGGCGCCGCCGCGCCTGCGCCCGCCGCGGTCGCCAGCGAAACGCCCGCAGCCGCTCACGAGCAGCACGAGCAACACCCAGCGCACCTCGCCCCGAACCCGGCGCTGCCCAAGATGGTGGTCCACAAGAGCCCCAGCTGCGGCTGCTGCAGCGTCTGGGTCGAGCACGTGCGAGCGGCCGGGTTCCAGGTCGAAGTGCGCGATCGCGAGGATCTGCAGCCGGTCAAGCAACGCCTGGGCGTGCCCTACGGCAAGGGCTCCTGCCACACCGCCGAGGTCGGCGGCTATTTCGTCGAAGGCCACGTGCCGGCCGCCGATATCCAGCGCCTGCTGCAGGAGAAGCCCAAGGCGCGCGGCCTGACCGTGCCCGGCATGCCGGCCGGTTCGCCGGGCATGGAGATGCCCGACGGCAGCGTCCAGGCTTATGCGGTAGAGCTGGTGGGCGGCGACGGCGAGAGCACGGTCTACGCGCGGCATTGATCGTGAACCGCATCCGGCGGCGGGCAGCCTCGCCGCCGGATACGGGGCTTGACTCTGGACCATGGTCCAGACCGGACACTGGCCCCAACTCCACTCCGATACGGATTGCACGTCATGCAGATCGGTCTATTGGCCAAACGCGCCGGCGTCCCCATCGACACCGTGCGCTACTACGAACGCAACGGCATCCTGCCGCCGCCCGAGCGCCAGGCATCGGGCTACCGCGCCTACGACGAGCGCGACGTCGAACGCCTGCGCTTCCTGCGCCGCGCCAAGGCGCTGGGCTTCACCCTGGTCGAGATCCGCGACCTGCTCGACCTGTCCTCGCGCCGCGACGGCGACATGGCCGCACTCAAGGCCACCGCCAGCGAGAAACTCGCCGATGTCGAGCGCAAGCTGGCCGAGCTCACCCGCATCCGCGACGGCCTGCGCGAACTGATCGAAGCCTGCCCCGGACACGGCGCGCTGGAGCGCTGCCCGATCCTGGCCGCGTTGGCCCAGGAGGACGCATGAACCATCGCGACCATGGGCACGATCACGCGCAGCCGCCCGCTCCCGCGCACTCGTGCTGCGCGAACAAGACCGCCGATGCGAACACCGCGAGCGTGATCGATCCGGTCTGCGGCATGCGCGTGGACCCGGCCAAGAGCCCGCACCACGCCGAGCACGAAGGCCACGACCACGCCTTCTGCTCGGCCGGCTGCCGCAGCAAATTCCTCGCCGACCCGGCCAAGTACCTGGCGCCCTCGCCGGCCGAGCCGATCGCCGCGCCCGCGGGCACCGTCTACACCTGCCCCATGCATCCGCAAGTGCGCCAGGTCGGTCCCGGCACCTGCCCGATCTGCGGCATGGCGCTGGAACCGGAGACGCCCAGCCTGGACGAGGAGGAGAATCCGGAACTGCACGACTTCGGCCGCCGTTTCGCCTGGACCCTGCCCTTGAGTCTGGCGACCTTGGTCCTGGCGATGTTCGGCCACAACTGGCCGGCGCTGTCGAACGCAACGCGCACCTGGCTGGAGTTCGCCTTGAGCGCGCCGGTCGTGCTCTGGGCCGGCTGGCCGTTCTTCCAGCGCTGCCTGGCCTCGATCCGCAACCGCAGCCCGAACATGTGGACCCTGATCGGCATCGGCGTGGCCGCCGCGTTCGGCTACAGCGTGGTGGCCACGCTCGCTCCCGATCTGTTCCCGGCCTCGTTCCGCGAGCACGGCCGCGTCGGCGTCTATTTCGAGGCGGCCGCGGTGATCGTCTCGCTGACCCTGCTGGGCCAACTGCTGGAATTGCGCGCACGCTCCAAGACCTCCGCCGCGATCAAGCGCCTGCTCGGCCTGGCCCCGGAGCACGCGCGGCGCCTGCGCGACGACGGCGGCGAAGAGGACGTGCCGCTGGCGCAGGTGCAGGTCGGCGACCGTTTGCGCGTGCGCCCGGGCGAGAAGGTGCCGGTCGACGGCGAGGTGCTGGACGGCCGCTCCAGCATCGACGAATCCATGCTCACCGGCGAACCGATGCCGGTGGCCAAGCAGGCCGGCGATGCGCTGATCGGCGCCACCCTCAACGGCACCGGCAGCCTGGTGATGCGCGCCTCGCGGGTCGGTGCCGACACGGTGCTGGCGCAGATCGTGCAACTGGTGGCGCAGGCGCAACGTTCGCGCGCGCCGATGCAGCGCATGGCCGACCGGGTCGCGTTCTGGTTCGTGCTCGGCGTGCTCGGCGTGGCCGTGGCGACCCTGCTGGGCTGGGGCCTGTTCGGGCCGGAACCGTCGTGGACCTACGGCGTGCTCAACGCGGTGGCGGTGCTGATCATCGCCTGCCCCTGCGCGCTGGGCCTGGCCACGCCGATGTCGATCATGGTCGCCAGCGGCCGCGCCGCCGAGGCCGGCGTGCTGTTCCGCGATGCCGAGGCGATCGAGCGCCTGCGCGAGATCGATACCCTGATCGTGGACAAGACCGGCACCCTCACCGAAGGCCGGCCGGCGTTCCGCGAGGCGATCGCCGCCGAGGGCCATGCGCCCGACGAGGTGCTGCGCCTGGCCGCGAGCCTGGACCAGGGCAGCGAGCATCCGCTGGCCGCGGCCCTGGTCGCGGCCGCCCGCGAACGCGGCCTGCGCCTGGAGGCGGCGCAGGAGTTCGATTCAGCGACCGGCCTGGGCGTGCGTGGACGCATCGGCGAACGCCGGCTCGCGCTCGGCAATGCGGCCTTGATGGCCGAGGACGGCATCGCCCTCGGCGAGCTCGCCGCTCACGCCGAAACCCTGCGCGGCGACGGCGCCAGCGCGATGTTCCTGGCCGTGGACGGCCGTGCCGCCGGCGTGCTCGCGGTGGCCGATCCGATCAAGGCCACCACCGCCGCGGCGATACGTGCGCTGCAGGACGCCGGCCTCAAGGTGGTGATGGCCAGCGGCGATGCGGCGACCACCGCGCATGCGGTCGGCCGCAGGCTCGGCCTGGACGGCGTGCACGGCGAGATGCGGCCGCAGGACAAGGCGGCCCTGATCGAGCGTTTGCGCGCGCAGGGCCGGCGCGTGGCGATGGCCGGCGACGGCATCAACGACGCCCCCGCCCTGGCCAGCGCCGACGTCGGCATCGCCATGGGCACCGGCACCGACGTGGCGATGGCCAGCGCCCAGCTCACCCTGGTCAAGGGCGATCTGAACGGCATCGTGCGCGCGCGTGCGATCTCGGCGGCGGCGGTGGCCAACATGAAGCAGAACCTGGCCTTCGCCTTCCTCTACAACGCGCTAGGCGTGCCGATCGCCGCGGGCCTGCTGTATCCGCTCACCGGCAGCCTGCTCAGCCCCATGATCGCCGCGTTGGCGATGAGCCTGAGTTCGGTGTCGGTGGTGGCCAATGCCCTGCGCCTGAACTCGACGCGGATCGGCTGAACGACGGGCGCCGCCGCGCCCCCGGCGACGGGGCGCGGCGCCTTCCGGCTCGGGCTATGATCTGCGCGTAGACGGTCCGGTAGCGGCCAAAGGAAGCCCCATGTCGATCCATTCCAAAGCCCGCCGCGACGCCAAGAAGCGCAAGGCCGCCAAGGCCGCCCGAGCCCCCGCCCCGCCCGCGATCGAGCCGCACGCGGAAATGCGCGACCGCAACGGCCAGTTGCTGGGCGGCATCGTGCGACGCGACGGCGAATGGACCCTGGGCCTGGGGGGCCGTATCGTCGGCGGCTCCGAAAGCGCCGCCAAGGTGCTGATCATGCTCAAGCGCGCCGCCGCCCTGCACGAGCGCGAAGGCGAAACCGTGCAGCTCAAGTTCTCGCCCGCGCTCAGCGCCGCCGCCGCCCAGGAAGCCGCCGACCGCGGCCTGAGCTTCGAACAGTTCGAGGCCGAGTTCGAGAAGGAACTCGCCGACAGCCAGCGTCCGTCGCTGGACGCGCCCAGCGGCGGCAGCGAAGCGGTGCATTGAGATATCTCTTGAGCTAGATCCGCACGGCTTGGGCGATCGACTCGACCGCGGTCGCGGCCATGATCGCGCTCAGCGTCTGGCTGATCGATCTGCTGCGCAAGCACGGCGAGCGCAAAGCTGCGGCGCGGGTTCTGGCGCAATTGATGCTGATCGAGCTGGGTAACCTGCGTGCTTACTGCATTGAACACGGTAATCCGCCTTTCGCGCATGGTCGGCGAAAGCCTGCACAACGGTATGCACGCCGATTCCATGCCCGATTTGCGCGTGACGATCAGCGATGCCCTCGTCGCGATCAAGGATGCGGAGAAGACGCCGCCGCGCTGGCGCGCGTTCCCAGACTCGATGCATGGCGATGGCGCCTCATGCGCGCAAGCTAGCGCGGCGTGCGTTTAATATCGAGTGCGGCACGAACTTTCGCTGCGCGATGAACTTTCGCTGCGCGCAAAAGAATCAGAGCTCGGTTTCCCGAGCCCTGGTTCTATTTTTACTCGGCGTCCCCACGGCTATACCCGCTTAACCACCTGATTACCTGAAGCGCCGTCGTCCATTCCGCGTCCTACGTGACCGCTACCAACACCGATTCAAAGTCTCATAAATTCATACGCTTAGTCGACGGCAACCAGCTCCGCCAACTTGGCCGCTACATCTGCCATCGGATCGTCTGCAGTGCTCAGGCCGCTACGCGAGCCTAGCAACGGGCTGACCTCGCGTAGCGCCTCGTACGTCGTGTTATGCACGATGGGGATGAGCCGATCACGGGCAAGGAGCGCGGAAAGCTCTTTGTCGGCGATGCCTTCTGCTTTGAGGCGGTTCAGCAGCGCAGGGGTCACCAGCACTATCCCAATTCGCGACTTCGCCAGTCCCTTGTCAATTTCGCGCATCAATGAGGTACCAAGGGCGACGTCCTTCTCGCTAAACCAAACCGATACACCCTTGGCTTCAAGCAGATCGTGCAGCTCTTTAGCGCCCTCCTTCCGGTCGTCCCATGCGTGGCAAAGAAACACGTCCCGGAGATCAGGCACGGCTGCTCGGCTCTCGACGGTTTCGCGAAACGGGGTGAGTGTTCTCACCTCGGCGGGCGTGTACATCACGGTAGAACCTGCCCTTGACCAGCTCGGTCTTGCGCTGCCGCCCGACCCGCCGCCAATCCGCCCTCCGCCACTGCTTCCTGACAATGAGTGGGACGAGTAAGCAGGCGGGGAATACGGCGCCGTGTAGGGCGAATACCCGTAACTGCGACTGCGGCTGCTACAAGCTGGGCACTCAGCTGCTGCGCTGGCGGTGCGATGTCCTCTCACTGGTGCGGTACACCTACTCATATCCCAATTCTCCTATTTGTGGTTCGAGTAGCGGTTTGAGTCGCCGCTGTTTGTCAAGACTCCGCCTCGCTTCGATCTGAAAATGTTCAGTGGATCGACGCGCGCAAGCGTCCTAGTACTCAACGCAATTTGGAGTACAAATCGGTCACCCGGCGCCTCGGCCGAGAGGCAGGTACGCAACCAGGGGCCGCGGACCGTTGAGATCAGGCGCACGGCACGTTTCCACATCTCTCAACCGCGGGTCGAACACTGTTCTCGTGGCCGCCGGTGCGGCCACTGCTGGCACCAACTCCGCCGAGGATCCGCGACGACATCAGTGTGTACGATCGGTCGCGAGCGCGGTGCGGCGGCGCCCCGCGTACGGGAGCGGAATGCGGACATGAGGCTGAGCAGGGTCGCGGCGTTCGATACGGGCATGGGCATAGCGAGCGCCGAGGATGGGCCGCCGGGACTGGACTCGGCCGTCCTGTCGCGTGCGTACGGCACGATGCGTCGCCGGCCTGCACGGACGCGGTCAACGGGTTTGGCCAGGAAAGCAGGACGAGGGTGTCCTATCCGATTGGGACGCGCATGCGCGATCGGCCGAAGCATGGATCGCAGCCATGGCGCAGCGCTAATCGAGCGGACGTGCGGCCGCATGTGCATCGAAGACGAGGCGACGCGTTCGCGTGGCGATCCGCGATCGAAGCGGATCCGCACGATGGAACTTCGATGATGGAGAACGAGGCAGCGTCCGCGCGAACGCGTCGCCGGATCGCGCTGCGCATCGCCGCCGGCTTCGCGCCGATGTCCTTGCGATTCGCGCGGCGTCAGGCCGCGAACAATCAATCGCGCAGAGCAAAATGCCTGCGAGGTTCGAAGCGCTGTGTTGACCGAACAGCATTGGCATGCGCAAACGCCGAACGCAAAAAACTTAGGGCCCCGTTTCCCAAGACCAAAGTGTTTTACTTGGCGTCCCCATGGGGATCCCTCGTAAAGTTCCGACCCGATCTTTGCATGGTCGGGCACATGCAGCTCGAGCATACTGAACGTAAATGCTAGTAATTTCAATAATTTACAATCATAGATTCCCCGTACCTTGTTACAGACCGGGCGACGTCTAGAATCCTTGGGACCGTTTGAATGGACCAGGGGATTGCGGATGGCTGATAGCCGGGTGACGGACTGGGGCGAGACTTCCGAGCGATTTGACGACCTGAAGGCCTTTGTGGGTGAAAAGGATCTATCTCAGGCGAATGAGGCTCAAACCCGGTATGACGTAATTGACCGAATGCTTCGAGAAGTCCTCGGATGGACTTACGGTGCCGTCATCGTTGAAGAGTATGCGCCCGGCGACAGCAAAGCCGGCTTCATCGACTACTGCCTCAGATCTGGGGACATCACAATCATTGTGGAAGCTAAGAAGGCTGGCGCGGCGTTCCCGACGCCTACCAACAAGGCAAAGCTAAAGCTGGGCGGAAGCGTTCTAGGTGATGGGGAGATTTCCAGCGCGATAGAACAAGCCAAAGAGTACGCCAAGCGGAAAAGCGCCCAGGTTGTAGTAGTCACTAACGGACTGTGTTGGTGCTTCTTCAATACCGAGAATTCCACCAACGACAACTACGCGTCGCTGCTCTTCCCTTTTGACAAGCATGGCCAGGCGGAAGAACTTTTCAACATACTGAGCGCAGAGAACGTTGCAGCGGGCAGCCTCAGCCGAATAACTAACGAACTGCCAGCCCCGGAAGAGCGACTGCTTACCGCTTTCAAGGTTGCGGACGACCGTGTCGACCGCAACAACATTGCCGACCAAATTACCCCGGCGCTCGATGGAGCGCTTTACTCTGAATCCCTACTCCACGACAGCGAAGTGCTTCGCCGATGCTTTGTGTCAACAGAGGCAAGGACGAAGTTTGACGCAATGCTTGGCATGCACTTAGCGGATCCAAAACCCCGTAGCGTCGTGCCAGCCCAGCGAATCAATCGACAAAAGCAGCGTGATCATCTGCAGACGATCATTGAGAAGAGCGCCCCGAGCCACGCCCCGCCAGTTACGTTGATCATTGGCTCCGTCGGAGCTGGCAAGTCTACTTATTTGAAACACTTCGAACTCGTCACGGGAAGCGAAACCCTTTCCCAGAAGAAGGCCCATTGGATTTACATTGACATGGAGGCAATGGGCAAGACCGGAGACCCGAGGAAATTCATATACGCGCAACTAAAAGACTATCTCGCGACGCGCATTCCCAATGCGCCCGTGGACTACAAGTCTGTAGTCGAACCCGCGTATGAAGCCGAAATTCAGGCACTGAAGCGAGGGCCTCTGGCCATGCTCGCAAACGATCAGATTGAGCTGAATCGCCTGATTGCAAAGAAAATTTATGACGATTATGAAGCGACGGAACCTTACGTTGACAAGGTTTTGACGTTTCTTGCTAAGAAGAATCTCGCTGTTATTGTCGTAGACAACATCGATCTATATGAAGACGAGGAGCTTGAGACCGCGGTTTTTGCCGAGGGGCTGGCGCTGTCAAAGCGAGTTCATTGCCACGTGATAGTGAGCGTGCGAGACACTACTTTCGTACGACACAAGACGGACTCGGCTTTTGATGCCTACGAGCTGCGAAAGCTCTGGCTCGACCCGCCGCCATTGAAGGCGGTGATTTCCGCCCGCCTCACCTATGCAAAGAAGATCTTGCATAAGAAGTCCGCGAGCATCGACCTTGCGAACAACATGCGATTGCAGGTTCCGGACCTGAGCGTGTTCTTTGACATCGTCCAGCAGAGCATCCTTAGGGGGCAGGCGGGCGACTACGTTGAAGCGATCGCCGATCTCAATATTCGCAAGGGAATCACTCTAGTCCGCAATTTCCTAACGTCTGGCCACATCGAAGCTGACAGGGCGTTGCAGCAATATCTCCAGGGTGAAACTCAGTATTACTTTCCATTTCACGAAGTCTTTAAGGGCACAACTTTAGGCCAGTGGCAGCACTTCCGAGAGGGGCGCGCCGAGGGCGTGAACATCTTCGACGCCCGTCTCGGCGCGCGGCGACTCAGAATGCTCCGTGCTTTTGCGTTGCAGTTTCTGCTGCATCGAGCAAAGGACGAGAAGTCAATGGAGGTCAGTGTCGAAGAATGTTGCGACTTGCTTTGCAGAATTGGAGCAACGCATCGAAAGGTCGAAGACTGCCTGGATTTCCTGCATCGCAACGGGCTGGTGAGGACTACGGACTCGGCCAGCCTTTCAAGCAAGTCGACAATCGTAGCGTCCAGATCTGGCGGCTACTACGCACGGATCTTGAGCAGGAAATTCATCTACGTTGAAGAGTGCATGTATGACACGGCTATTGATTCCACTGCATGGAATCGAATTCATGATCTAACAGCTCAGATCCTATTGGAGAAGAATCAGCTGGTCCGCATGCACCACCGGAAGACTCGGATTATGTTGTTCATGCAGTCTTTGGAAGACATCGAGAACGAGATTGCTAGCGAACTGCCATTGTTCAAGAACTTCCAGACAATCGCTGCCATTCGCACGGCCGTCCTGGACGACGTTGATGACGCAATCAGGAAGCTCCAGAGCCGGGCGCGCCCTCGCAATGCCGCACCGTCCCAACAAGGGAAAGCGTAAAGATTAATCGGCGTCGGTCCTAGTCGAATCGGTGATTTCTCGCTTGAGATCGCCGTTCGCTGCAAGTCGCAGGAGCGCCTCGGATACTGGCGTCGGTCGGGGATGCAAACTCCCATTTGCGGCAAGAGGCTGCAGGACAAGGGACCGACTGCAGAACTGAGCTGAGCTAGATCTGACCAACTCCGGAAAAAAAAAGGCCCTGACGAATCAGGGCCTTATCTTTGCTGCTTGGCGTCCCCACGGGGATTCGAACCCCGGTCGCTACCGTGAAAGGGTAATGTCCTAGGCCTCTAGACGATGGGGACAAAACTGATTGTTCTTGCAGCTAACTCGTCGAAACCCTTTCACAGTGTTCGAAGAGTGGTGGAGCCAGCCGGGATCGAACCGGCGACCTCTACAATGCCATTGTAGCGCTCTCCCAGCTGAGCTATGGCCCCACGTGCTGGAAAGACGAAAATTCTAGCGGGCGTTCAGCGATGTCGTCAAGCATTCATCGCTAATTTTTTTGCCGCCCCGCCTGGGCCCTCGTTGAGGGGTGTTCCAGGCGGGCGAATCTCGACCGGGCGCAATGTTGCCATGCCATGACCACGTTCGGCTAGATACTCGAGCCACTTTCCTAAAAAAGTGTTCATGCGCATGCGGTGGCCGATCAGCTCCGCCGGCGGCGGGTACATGCCGATCACGTCCTGCCAGCGCCGCCCGACATAGCAATTCGTGGCTTCCAGCTGATGGGCGTCGTTGTACAGGCGCAGCCAGGCGGAGGGGTCGGGTTCGCCGGTGAGCGGGTCCAGCAGCGCGTAGGTCATGCGCAGCTCGGTGGTGTAGCGGTGCTGCTCGATCACGTCCAGCTGCAGGTCCAGGCCGTCCCCGATCGAGGACAGGTAGGTGCCGGGGGCCAGGTCCGCGGGCGCGAACAGGCGCGTGAGGCGGCGATGGTTCTCGGCGTACAGCCCCATCAACCAACCGAAACGGGTCAGTCGCGGGATGCGTGCGGAGCGGGCTGCGAGCGATGTCATGCGGCCGATCCTACACGCGCGAACCGCTTCGCGGCAGCGTTGACGACCCTGCTTCAGAAGCCTAAGTTAAGGGTTCCTGCCGCATCATAGGCAGCGCACCGAAACCGCTTTCGCAGCGGCGGCCGCCCGGCCTTCGACAGGCCTCCCTGAACGGTCTTCAGAACATCTCGCGGTTGATGCCCAGCGTGGTCAGCACCTTGCTCGCGATTTCCTCGATCGAGGTGTGCGTGGTGCTCAGGGTCGGAATGCGCTCGGCGCGGAACATGGCCTCGGCCGCGGCGACCTCGCGCTTGCAGGTGTCGAACTGGGCGTAGCGCGAGTTGGGGCGGCGCTCCTGGCGGATCTGCTGCAGTCGCACCGGGTCGATGGTCAGGCCGAACAGCTTGTTGCGGTAGGGGCGCAGGCGCGGCGGCAGGCGGTCGTGCTCGAGGTCTTCCTCGGTCAGCGGATAGTTGGCCGCGCGCACGCCGTAGTGCAACGCCAGGTAAACGCAGGTCGGGGTTTTGCCGGCGCGCGAGACCGCGACCAGGATCAGATCGGCCTCGTTGTAGTCGATGCTCTGGCCGTCGTCGTGGGTCAAGGCGAAGTTCATCGCGTTGATGCGGCGGTGGTAGGTCTCGAAATCGGCGATGCCGTGGGCCTGGCCGATGCGGCGCTGGCGGCTCTCCTCCAGCTCGCGCTCCAGGGGCTCGATGAAGGGCGCGAACACGTCCAGCATCAGCGCCCCGCTCTCGGCCAGGGCCGCGCCGACCTCGCCGTCCATGCAGGAATTGATCACGATCGGGCGCACCCCGTGGGCGTGGGCGGCCTCGCGGATCTTGGCCCCGACCTCGCGCGCGCGCTCGACGCTGTCCACGAAGGGGATGCGGTCGGTGACGAAGCGGGTCTCGGTGAATTGGGTCAGCAGGCTATGGCCTATGGTCTCGGCGGTGATGCCGGTGCCGTCCGAAACGTAGAAAACCGGCCGTGTTCCTGCCATCGCCCAACCCTCCAAAACCGCGTTCCAATACGAAAAAGCCCGTCGGATCAAGCTTGTATGCGCTCGGCGCAGCGGCGATCATATCCGCTTGGCCGCGCCCGGGCGCGACCTCCCCCCTCGGAGACAGTGTGCCTTGAACGAGAACATCCTCTGGCTGCACGCGCTGCGCCTCAACGATCTGGCCCGCGTAGGCGGCAAGAACTCCTCGCTGGGCGAGATGATCGGCAACCTCGCCAACCTCGGGGTCTCGGTGCCGGGCGGCTTCGCCACCACGGCCGAGGCGTTCAAGGACTTCATCGCCCATAACGACCTGCACCAGCGCATTTTCGACCGCCTGGCCACGCTGGACGTGGAGGACGTGCCGGCCCTGACCGCGGCCGGCGGCGAAATCCGCGGCTGGGTCATCGACGCCCCACTGCAGCCGGCCCTGGACCAGGACATCCGCAGCGCCTACCGCCAGCTGTGCGGCGACAACGGCGGCAGCGACGTGGCGGTGGCGGTGCGCTCCTCGGCCACCGCCGAGGACCTGCCCGACGCCTCCTTCGCCGGCCAGCAGGAGACTTTCCTGAACGTGACCGGCGAGGACGACGTGGTCCGCAAGGTCAAGGAGGTCTTCGCCAGCCTCTACAACGACCGCGCCATCGCCTACCGCGTCCACCACGGCTTCAAGCACGAGGACGTGTTCCTGTCCGCCGGCGTGCAGCTGATGGTGCGCTCCAACGTCGGTTCCTCCGGCGTGCTGTTCACCCTGGACACCGAATCCGGCTTCCGCGACGTGGTCTTCATCACCTCCAGCTACGGCCTGGGCGAGATGGTGGTCCAGGGCGCGGTCAATCCGGACGAGTTCTACGTCTACAAGCCCACCCTGGCCCAGGGCAAGCCGGCGATCCTGCGCCGCTCGATCGGCGCCAAACAGCTGCGCATGGTCTATTCCGACCAGCCCGGCGAGCGCGTGCGCATCGAGGACACCCCGGCCGAGCTGCGCAACCGCTTCTCGATCGACGACGCCGACGTGCACGAGCTGGCCAAGCAGGCGCTGGTGATCGAACAGCACTACGGCCGCCCGATGGACATCGAATGGGCCAAGGACGGCGTCAGCGGCAAGCTGTTCATCGTCCAGGCGCGCCCGGAAACGGTGAAGTCGCGTGCCAAGGCCACCCAGATCGAGCGTTACCAGCTCGGCGCCCGCGGCCCGGTGGTCGCCGAAGGCCGCGCCATCGGCCAGAAGATCGGCAGCGGCGTGGCGCGCGTGGTGCGCAGCCTGGACGACATGGCCCGGGTCCAGCCCGGCGACGTGCTGGTCGCGGACATGACCGACCCCGATTGGGAGCCGGTGATGAAGCGTTCGGCCGCGATCGTGACCAACCGCGGCGGCCGCACCTGCCACGCGGCGATCATCGCCCGCGAGCTGGGCGTGCCGGCCGTGGTCGGCACGGGCAACGCGCTGGAGACGATCAAGGACGGCGAGACCATCACGGTCAGCTGCGCCGAGGGCGACACCGGCTACATCTACGACGGCGCCCTGCCCTTCGAGCGCCACGTCGCCGATCTGGAAAAGATGCCGCCGGCGCCGCTGAAGGTGATGATGAACGTCGCCAACCCGGAGCGCGCGTTCGACTTCGCCATGCTGCCCCATGCCGGCGTCGGCCTGGCGCGCCTGGAGATGATCATCGCCAGCCACATCGGCATCCATCCCAAGGCGCTGCTGGAATACGCGCAGCAGGACGCGGCCACCAAGAAGAAGATCGACGAGAAGATCGCCGGCTACGGCGACGATCCGGTGCAGTTCTATGTCGACCGCCTGGCCGAGGGCATCGCCACCATTACCGCCTCGTTCGCGCCGCACCCGGTGATCGTGCGCCTGTCGGATTTCAAGTCCAACGAATACGCCAACCTGATCGGCGGCTCGCGCTACGAGCCGCATGAAGAAAATCCGATGATCGGCTTCCGCGGCGCCAGCCGTTACGTCGATCCCTCGTTCTCCGACGCTTTCGCCCTGGAATGCCAGGCGGTGCTGAAGGTGCGCGAGCAGATGGGCCTGACCAACTGCTGGGTGATGATCCCGTTCGTGCGCACCTTGGACGAAGGCCGGCGCGTGGTCGAGGTGCTGGAGAAGAACGGCCTCAAGCAGGGCCAGAACGGCCTGAAGATCATCATGATGTGCGAGGTGCCGTCCAACGCGCTGCTGGCCGACGAGTTCCTGGAGATCTTCGATGGCTTCTCGATCGGCTCCAACGACCTGACCCAGCTGACCCTGGGCCTGGATCGCGATTCGGCGATCGTGGCCAAGCTGTTCGACGAGCGCGACCCGGCGGTGAAGAAGCTGCTGGCGATGGCGATCTCGGCCGCGCGCGCCAAGGGCAAGTACGTCGGCATCTGCGGCCAGGGCCCCAGCGACCACCCGGACCTGGCGGTGTGGCTGATGGAACAGGGCATCGAGTCGGTGTCGTTGAACCCCGACACCGTGGTCGACACCTGGCTGCGCCTGGCGAAGGCCAAGGCGGGCTGAGGCGGTGACGGCGAAAGTCCCGCCGGTGCAGGTGGAGGTCCCCGCGTCGCTGGCGGACCTCAAGGGCGTGGATTGGTGGGGCATGGCGCAGGCCGCCGGGCTCAAGCTGGCCGGCGCCCTGGCGATCCTGCTGATCGGGATCTGGCTGGCCAAGCGCCTGTCCAACGCGCTCGACCGCGCCATGGCGCGCGGCCACATGGAAGCCACCCTGCGCGGCTTCCTGCGCAACATCGCCTACGCCGGCATGGTGGTCGTGGTCACGACCTCGGCGCTGTTCACCCTGGGCGTGTCGCCGGCCTCGGTGCTGGCGGTGCTGGGCGCGGCGGGCCTGGCGATCGGCCTGGCGCTGAAGGATTCGCTGTCCAACATCGCCTCGGGCGTGATGCTGATCATGCAGCGCCCGTTCCGGGTCGGCGACTACGTGCAGGCCGCCGGCATCGAGGGCACGGTCGATCAGATCCGGGTGTTCCAGACCCGGCTGCGCACCATCGACAACCGCACTGTGGTGCTGCCCAACAGCCTGATCACCACCGCGCCCATCGTCAATTTCACCGCCAATCCGCGCCGCCGCATCGATATCGCGGTGGGCGTGGGCTACAACGACGATCTGCAGCAGGCGCGCGAGACCCTGCTGGGCGCCGCGGCCGCGCACGCCAAGGTGCTGAAGGAGCCGGCACCCGAGGTGCTGGTGGTCGGCCTGGGCGAAAGCAGCGTCAACCTGGAGCTGCGGGTCTGGGCCAAGACCGGCGATGTGCTGCGCACGCGCAGCGATCTCAACGAAGCGGTGCGCAACGACATCATCGGGCGCGGCTTGAGCATTCCCTACCCGCAGCGCGATCTGCACGTGTATCACCACGACGCCGACGGCAGGCCGCTGTCGGATGTGCTGGTGAAGGCGGTCGCCGACGACGGCGATGCGGCGCGGCCTGCGAAGCCCAAGGCCTGAGCGGGCGCGGTTGTGGGAGCGGCGTAAGCCGCGATTGAATCCCCGCGACGATGAGGGCCGCAAGAGCATCGCGGCTTACGCCGCTCCCACAGGAAGGCGGCGGCGCGCGCTTTTGGGGTAGGAGCGGCGTGAGCCGCGACCGGAGATTCCGCCTACTTCGCTGTTGGGTCGCCGTTCGTGTTTCAGGGTCGCGGCTTACGCCGCTCCTACCCTAGGCCGCGATTCGCGAAGGGCCGCGCGGCGGCGCCACGATCAGCCCAGGCCGCCCAGCTTGCCCATGGCGGCGCGGTAGTGGCGCAGTTCGGCGATGGAGTCGTGCACGTCGCTCAGGGCCGTGTGCTTGGCGTCCTTGCCGACGCCGGCCAGCACCTCGGGCGCCCAGCGGCGCGCGAGTTCCTTGACCGTGCTGACGTCGAGGTTGCGGTAGTGGAAGTACTTCTCCAGGCGCGGCATCTGGCGGTGCAGGAAACGGCGGTCCTGGCAGATCGAGTTGCCGCACATGGGCGAGGCGTTGTGGGCCACCCACTGCGCCAGGAAGGCCAGGGTGCGCTCCTCGGCCTCTTCCAGGCCCACGCCCTGGTCCAGCGAGCGCTGCCACAGGCCGGACTTGCTGTGCTGGTTGCGGTTCCACTCGTCCATGGCCATCAGCCGTTCCAGCGGCTGGCGGATCGCGAGCTCCGGCCCCTCGGCCAGCACCTGCAACTGGGCGTCGGTGACGACGGTCGCGATCTCGAGGATGGCGTCGTTGTCGGTGTCGAGCCCGGTCATCTCCAGGTCGATCCAGATCAGTCGGTGGTCGTTGCCGTTCTTCGCTGTCATGGGCCCCTGTCGTGTCCTCGCCGCGATGCGTCCGTTCGGGGCATCATAGCCCACCTCCCCTCCCCGCTCCCCCGGCCGATGTCGCAGACCGCCGCTTACGCCCACTACGCGATCCTGACCGCGATGCTGGCGCCCGCGTTCTTCCTGACCGCGACCGCCTCGCTGCTGCTGTCGGCCAACAACCGCCTGGCGCGGGTGATCGACCGCGCGCGCGTGCTGCTGAAGGAGCTGGCCGAGACCGAGGACGAGGAGGAACGGCGGATGCTGGAAGCGCATATCTCGCGCCAGAAGCGCCGCAGCAAGATCATCCTGCGCGGCAGCCAGTTGCTGTACACCGCGATCAGCTTCTTCGTCGGCACCAGCCTGACCGTGGCCGGCGATGCCTACCTGGGCTACCGCCTGGCCTCGCTGCCGACCATCCTGGCGGTGTGCGGCGTATTGGCGATGTTCGCCGCCAGCGTGCTGCTGGCGCTGGAGTCCTCGCTGGCGGTGGAGGCGGTCAACGAGGAAATGGACCACGGCCACCGCCGCGCCAAGGTGCGCAAGCCGCGCAGCGAGGCCTGACGAAAGCCCCGTCTGGCGGCATCATAGGGCGTCCACCCCGCTGCCGCTGGAATCCGCGCCATGAGCGATGTGCTGAACCTCTCCGCCGGCCACTACGCCGTGGTCTCGGCGATGATCACGCCGGCGTTCTTCCTGACCGCGACCGCGTCCCTGCTGGTGTCCTCGAACAATCGCCTGGCGCGCGTGGTCGACCGCATGCGCCAGCAGCTCAAGCAGTTGGAGGACACCAGCAATGACGATGCGCGCGCCTATCTGGAGGCGCGCATCATCCAGCACCGGCGCCGGGTGCGGCTGATCCTGACCTGCCTGCAGTTGCTGTACGCGGCGATGAGCGCGTTCGTGGCCACCAGCCTGGCAATCGGCATCGACCAGTTCAGCGACTACCGCCTGCGCGGCGTGCCGACCGGGCTGGCCATGCTGGGCGTGCTGCTGGTGCTGGCGGCCTCGATCAACCTGGGCCGCGAGGCGCGCATGAGCGTGACCATGCTGGACGCCGAGCTCAAGCGCGAGTTCGATCGCGACGGGCGCAAGCTGCCGGTGGAGTGAGGCGCTGAGATGGCGTGGGTGCTCGCGATCGCGGCCGGCGTCGGTCCTGCAGGATCTGGCGGCGGCGCCGGTCGTCTCGGGGTAGGAGCGGCGCGAGCCGCGACCGCCATGTCGCGTTCAAGCCGGTCCAGCGATTCCGTCGCCGCCTGATCGCTTGCGTATCGGGTTTGCGTCGTGGTTGAACTGGCGTGGTCGCGGCTTGCGCCGCTCCTACATCGAGGCCCGTGGCTTCAGTCGGTCTTGCCGCGCTTGCGCCGGAAGTAGGCGGTCAGGCGGCTGCCGGCTTCTTCGCCCAGCACCCCGCCGCGGACTTCGACGCGGTGGTTGTGGCGCGGGTCGGCGAGCAGGTCGAACACGCTGCCGGCAGCGCCGGTCTTGGGGTCGCTGGCGCCGTAGACCACCCGGGCGATGCGCGCGTGCACCATCGCCATGGCGCACATCGCGCAGGGCTCCAGGGTCACGTACAGGGTCGCGCCGATCAGGCGGTGGTTGTCGAGGCGGCGGCCGGCCTCGCGCATCGCCACGATCTCGGCATGGGCGCTGGGGTCGCGGTCGCCGATGTTGCGGTTGCCGCCCTCGCCCAGGATCTCGCCCCCGGCCGAGACCAGCACCGCGCCGACCGGGATCTCGTCGTGCTCGCGTTCGGCGCGCTCGGCCAGGGCCAGGGCGTGGCGCATCCAGCGTTCGTCGATGTCGTCCTGCTCGCTCACCCGTCGGTTCCGTACGCGCAAACCGCGATTATCCCCGAGCCGCGCGGAGCGCGCACGGTCGCGGCTGCGGCGAGCGCGGGCTTCACGCTTTCGCGCCCGCGCGTTTCGCGGCGATCGACGGCTCCGGCATATCCAGGATCAGGCGCCCGAACTCCAGCGCGGCCGGGGTTTTACCGCCGGCACCGCAGATCAGGGCGAAATCCGCCTTCGGCAACGACGGCAGACCGTACAGGCCGTCGACGATCTTCATGCCCGGCTCCAGGTCGTCCACCGTCAGCACGGTCACCGCCAGCCCGGCGAGCACGGCGGCACGCAGGCCCTGGTGGCTGGGCGAGGTGAAGATCACATGCCATTCGATGTCGGTGCGGCCGAGCGCGGCTAGGCTTTCGCGCCGATACACGCAGGGCGGCGGATAGAAGGCCAGCGGCAGGGACGCACCGGGTGCGGGGTCGAAGCCGTCCGCGGCGATCCAGACCAGACGCGTGCGCCGCAGCACGGTGCCGCGCTCGTGCCGGGGCACGCTGATCACCACCGCCAGATCCAGCTCGTCGGCGTCGATCATGCTGTGCAGATCGAAATTCATGCCCACGCTGACATCCAGCCGCACCGCTGGATAGCCGCGCGCGAACTGGCACAGCAAGGTCGGCAGTCGCTCGCCCATGAAATTTTCCGGCACGCCGAATCGCACGATGCCCGACACCGGCGACGGCAGAAAGCGCCGGCTCAAGGCATCCAGCGATTCCAGGATCTGCTCGGCGTAGCGCAGGAAGTCTTCGCCGTCCTCGGTCAGGGTCAGGCTGCGCGTCGTGCGATGCAGCAGGGGCCGGCCGACCTGTTCCTCGAGGCGGCGTATCTGATGGCTGACCGCGGATTGAGTCAGGTGCAGGCGCTGCGCCGCCCGGGTGAATCCGCCGCTGTGTTTGACGGCGACGAAGGCGCGCAACAGGGTCGGGTCGAAGTCCACGGCCGGCTATCCATGATGTGAATTAATCAATGCTACAAAATTAAATCATTTCCATCATGAAAGTGCCGGCCCGAAAATAGCCTGCGTCGACGGCCCGAAGGCCTTCGGGCCAGCGGCATCTCCGCCCGGCGCGCTGCGCCGGACGCGGTAGCGACCCGCCGTCGCAACGAACGTTTCTTCCCTGCCCCGCACGCCTGGCCGCGGTGACCGCGGCGCGGCCGCGTGCCCGCGTCACTATCGAGAACCTGCGCATGAGCTCACCCGCTACCGGCAAGAACGCGATCGCGCTGGCTGCCGTGTCCCTGTCCGCCCTGATGTTCGGCCTGGAGATTTCCAGCGTTCCTGTGATCCTGCCGACCCTGGAAACGCTGCTGCACGGCGACTTCAACGACATGCAGTGGATCATGAATGCCTACACCATCGCCTGCACCACGGTGCTGATGGCCGCCGGCACCCTCGCCGATCGCTACGGGCGCCGGCGCGTGCTGCTGATCAGCCTGCTGCTGTTCGGCCTGACCTCGTTGATCTGCGGCCTGGCGCACAACGTGCAGGTCTTGATCGTCGCGCGTTTCCTGCAAGGCATGAGCGCGGGCACGATGCTGATCTGCCAGACCGCCGTGCTCTCGCATCAGTTCCGGCCGGGCCCGGAACGCAGCAAGGCCTTCGCGATCTGGGGCATCGTGTTCGGCGTCGGCCTGGGCTTCGGCCCGCTGATCGGCGGCGCGATCGTGGCGCTGTCGAACTGGCAATGGGTGTTCCTGGTGCACGCGCCCCTGAGCCTGCTGACGATGCTGCTGGCGCTGGCCGGCATCGTGGAGTCGCGCGATACGCAGGCGCAGCGGCTCGACGTCCTCGGCATCCTCACCTTGTCCCTGTCCGTGCTGGGCCTGACTTACTACATCACCCAGGGACCGGAGCTGGGTTACGCCGGCCCCGTCGGCCTGAGCATCGTCGCGGCGACGCTCGCGGTCTTCGTCGCGTTCTGGGTGGTCGAGCGAGTCACGCCGCATCCGATGTTCGACCTGACGGTGTTCAAGTCGCGCGAGTTTTCCGGCGCGCTGATCGGCTCGGTCGGCATGAACTTCAGCTTCTGGCCGTTCATGATCTACCTGCCGATCTACTTCCAGGGCGCCTTGGGCTACGACGCGGTGGCCACCGGCCTGGCCTTGCTCGCCTACACCTTGCCGACCCTGGTGGTGCCGCCGCTGGCCGAGCGCCTGGCCTTGCGCTATCGCCCGGGCGTGGTCATCCCGAGCGGGCTGTTCGCGATCGGCCTGGGCTTCGTGGCGATGCGTTACGGCAGCGCGGTCGAACAGCCCAGCTGGCTGAGCATGCTGCCGGGCGCTGTGATCGCCGGCATCGGCCTGGGGCTGACCAATACCCCGGTGACCAACACCGCCACCGGCGCGGTGTCCAGCGACCGCGCCGGCATGGCCTCCGGCATCGACATGAGCGCGCGTTTGATCACCCTGGCGATCAACATCGCGCTGATGGGCCTCATCCTGCTGGCAGGCATCGCCTCGCATCTCCGCCAGGCCCTGTCCGGCGCCGTGGACGCCGCGCAGCTGCAGGCGATGGCGCAGCGGATCGCGGCCGGCCATCCGGCCGCGTTGCCGGCGGGCACCGTGAGCGAACTGTCGCCCGCGGCGATCGACGCGGCCGGCCATGCCGCGCTGGTGCACGGCTTCGGCTGGGTGCTGCTGTTCGGAGGCGTCGGCGTCTGCGTGCTCGCCGCTCTCAGCCTGCTGGTGTTCGGGCCGGCGAAACGCAGCGAACTGGCGACCGCCTAGCCGGCTAGTGGAGCTAGATTGGGAGGCGTTAGAGCCGGCAGCAATGCGGCTGCCGTCCATGGCGCAACACTTCAGCTGCGGCTGGTCCGGCCCGGCCATCCATGGCCGGTCAGTAGTCGACCTGCGAGCCTGTGGCTCGCAAGCAGGTCGACTACTCCCACTCGATCGTCGCCGGCGGCTTGCCGCTTATGTCATAAACGACGCGAGAAACACCACGCAACTCATTGATAATACGGTTAGAAACCGTGCCCAAGAAGTCGTAGGGCAGATGCGCCCAATGGGCGGTCATGAAGTCGATGGTCTCCACCGCGCGCAGCGCGATCACCCATTCGTAGGCGCGCGCGTCGCCGACCACGCCCACCGACTTCACCGGCAGGAACACCGCGAAGGCCTGGCTGGTCTTGTCGTACAGACCGGCCTTGCGCAGTTCGTCGATGTAGATGTGGTCGGCCTTGGCCAGCAGGTCGGCGTACTCGCGCTTGACCTCGCCCAGGATGCGCACGCCCAGGCCGGGGCCCGGGAACGGATGGCGGTAGACCATCTCGCGCGGCAGGCCGAGCTCCACGCCCAGGCGCCGCACTTCGTCCTTGAACAGCTCGCGCAGCGGTTCGACCAGGCCCAGCTTCATGTTCTCGGGCAGGCCGCCGACGTTGTGGTGGCTCTTGATCACGTGGGCCTTGCCGGTCTTGCTGCCGGCCGACTCGATCACGTCGGGGTAGATCGTGCCCTGCGCCAGCCACTTGGCGTTGGCCAGCTTGTGCGATTCCTCGTCGAAGATCTCGACGAACAGATTGCCGATGATCTTGCGCTTGGCTTCCGGGTCGCTGACGCCGGCGAGCTTGTCGAAGTAGCGGTCGGCGGCGTTCACGCGCACGACTTTGACGCCCATGTGCTCGGCGAACATCGCCATCACCTGGTCGCCCTCGTTGTAGCGCAGCAGGCCGGTGTCGACGAACACGCAGGTCAGCTGGTCGCCGATGGCCTTGTGCAGCAGCGCCGCCACCACCGAGGAGTCGACGCCGCCGGACAGGCCGAGGATGACCTCGTCGCCGCCGACCTGGGCGCGCACGCGCTCGATCTGGTCTTCGATGATGTGGGCCGCGGTCCACAGGGTCTGGCAGCCGCAGATGTCGACCACGAAGCGGCGCAGCAGGGTCTGGCCCTGCTTGGTGTGGGTCACTTCGGGGTGGAACTGCACGCCGTACCAGCGGCGCGCGTCGTCGGCGAAGGCGGCGACCGGGATGCGGTCGGTCTTGGCGGTGACGACGAAGCCTTCCGGGGCCTTGGAGACGTGGTCGCCATGGCTCATCCACACGTCCAGGCGCGGCGGCGAGCCGGGGTGGTCCTTGAGGCCGTCGAACAGGCGGTCGTGCGCGACCAGTTGCACTTCGGCGTGGCCGAACTCGCGCTGGTCGGCCGCTTCGGTGTCGCCGCCGAGCTGCTTGGCCATGGTCTGCATGCCGTAGCAGATGCCCAGCAGCGGCAGGCCGGCGTCGAACACCTGCTGCGGCGCGATCGGGGCGCCGGCTTCGGTGGTCGATTCGGGGCCGCCGGAAAGGATGATGCCCTTGGCGCCGAACGCGACGATCTCGGCCGGGTCGTGGTCCCAGGCCCAGATTTCGCAGTACACGCCGATCTCGCGGATGCGGCGGGCGATCAGCTGCGTGTACTGCGCGCCGAAGTCGAGGATCAGGATCTTGTCGCTGTGGATGTCGGTCATGAGAGCCGGGATTCGGGAATGGGGATTCGGGATTCGTCAAAGCGGAACGCTGGGATGGGGACGGACCGGCCTTACCGAATCCCGAATCCCCAATCCCCAATCCCGCGCGCCGGCACTAGCCGGCGCGATAGTTCGGCGGTTCCTTGGTGATCTGGACGTCGTGCACGTGGCTTTCGCGGGCGCCGGCGTTGGTGATGCGCACGAAGCTGGGCTTCTTGCGCATCTCCTCGATCGTCGCGCAGCCCACGTAGCCCATGGTGGCGCGCAGGCCGCCGGCGAGCTGGTGGACCACGCCGCCCAGCGAGCCGCGGTACGGCACCCGGCCTTCGATGCCTTCGGGCACGAGCTTGTCGGCGTCGGAGGCGTCCTGGAAGTAGCGGTCCTTGGAGCCCTGCTCCATCGCGCCCAGGCTGCCCATGCCGCGGTAGCTCTTGTAGCTGCGGCCCTGGAACAGCTCGATTTCGCCCGGCGCTTCCTCGGTGCCGGCGAACAGGCCGCCGACCATGACCGTGGACGCGCCGGCGACCAGCGCCTTGCCGATGTCGCCGGAATAGCGGATGCCGCCGTCGGCGATCAGCGGGATGCGGTCCTGCAGCGCCTCGGCCACCATCGCCACCGCGGTGACCTGCGGGACGCCGACGCCGGCGACCACGCGCGTGGTGCAGATCGAACCGGGACCGACGCCGACCTTGACCGCGTCCGCGCCGTGGTCCATCAGCGCCAGCGCGGCATCGCCGGTGACGATGTTGCCGCCGATCACCTGCAACTGCGGGAAATTCTTCTTGACCCAGCGCACCCGCTCCAGCACGCCCTGCGAATGGCCGTGCGCGGTGTCGACCACGATCACGTCGACGCCGGCGGTGGCCAGGGCTTCCACGCGCGCTTCGGTGTCGCCGCCGACGCCGACCGCGGCGCCGACCAGCAGGCGCTCGGCGCTGTCCTTGGCGGCGTTGGGGTTGTCGGATTTCTTCTGGATGTCCTTGACGGTGATCAGGCCGCGCAGCTCGAAGCCGTCGTTGACCACCAGGATCTTTTCGATGCGGTGCTTGTGCAGCAGCTGCAGCACTTCCTCGTCGCTGGCGCCTTCGCGCACGGTGACCAGGCGATCGCGCTTGGTCATGATGTGACGGACCGGATCGTCGAGCTTGGTCTCGAAACGCATGTCGCGGCTGGTGACGATGCCGACCAGCTGGCCGCCGTCGACCACCGGCACGCCGGAGATGTTGCGCGCGCGGGTGAGCTTGAGCACCTCGCCGATCGTGGTCGCCGGCCCCACCGTGAACGGTTCGCGGATCACCCCGGCCTCGAACTTCTTGACCTTGGCGACCTGCGCGGCCTGGGCTTCCAGGCTCATGTTCTTGTGCAGGATGCTGATGCCGCCGAGCTGGGCCAGCGCGATCGCGAGGCGGGCCTCGCTGACGGTGTCCATGGCCGCCGACAGGATCGGCAGGCGAATCGACAGGTCGCGGGTCAGGCGCGTGGAGAGGTTTACGTCCTTAGGCAGGACATTCGAATGCGCGGGGACGAGAGACACATCGTCGTAAGTAAGCGCTTCAGCCTGGATGCGCAGCATGGGCGGGCCCGGGAGGATGAAGCGAGTCATTGTAACCCGAACCGGAGCCGTGGCGCTGGGGCGACGGGTGGAATTCGGCGTTCCGTGGGCGGATGCGCCACTAGGGCTGGGCGCGGCCTCGGTCCGGGCCACCAGATGCGGGTTCGCTGCCCTGCCCTGGGGTAGGAGCGGCGTCAGCCGCGATCACGAAGCTACGGCAACCTGCGCGGGTCGCGGCTGACGCCGCTCCTACCCCAAAGCCGCGAAGCTCAGCCGCCCGCCGCCTCGGCCGCTTCCAGGGTGTTCTGCATCAGGGTCGCGACCGTCATCGGGCCGACCCCGCCGGGCACCGGGGTGATCCAGCTGGCGCGTTGCGCGGCGGCCGCGAAACCGACGTCGCCGACCAGGCGGCCGTCGTCGAGGCGGTTGATGCCCACGTCGATGACCACCGCGCCGGGCTTGACCCACTCGCCCGGGATCAGCTGCGGGCGGCCCACCGCCACCACCAGGATGTCGGCGCCGCGCACCGAGGCTTCCAGCACCTCGGGCGGGGTGAACTTGTGGCAGCTGGTGACGGTGCAGCCGGCGATCAGCAGCTCCAGCGCCATCGGCCGGCCGACGTGGTTGCTGACGCCGACGATGGTCGCGCTCTGCCCGCGCACCGCACGGTCGGTGTAGGCCAGCAGCGTGGTGATGCCGCGCGGGGTGCAGGGCCGCAGGCCGAACTGGCGCAGCGCGAGGTGGCCGACGTTCTCGGGATGGAAGCCGTCGACGTCCTTGCGCGGGTCGATGCGGTGGATCAGCGCGGTACCGTCGCGACGGTCCGGCAGCGGCAGCTGGACCAGGATGCCGTGGACCTCGGGGTCGGCGTTGAGGCGGTCGACCAGGGCCAGCAGTTCGGCGTCGCTGGTGTTGGCCGGCAGGTCGTAGTCGATCGCGCGGATGCCGACCTTCTGCGCCGCCCGGCGCTTGTTGCGCACGTACACGCTGGAGGCCGGGTCGTTGCCGACCAGGACCACCGCCAGGCCGGGCCGCGACAGGCCGGCCGCCACGCGCGCGTCGACCCGGGCCTTGAGATTGTCGAGCAGGTCCTCGGCGATGCGCTTGCCGTCGAGGATGCGGGCCGGGGTCGGAGCGGACGTCATGAGGCGGGATTGGCGTCGGGTTCTGGGCCGCGCATTATCCCCCATTCACGCCGCACCGACCGAGTCGCCATGAACGAAATCGACCACGACACCATCGCCATCGAGGCCGCCGCGTTCCGGCGCCTGCGCCAGCACCTGATGCAGGACCGCCCCGACGTGCAGAACATCGACCTGATGATCCTGGCCGGCTTCTGCCGCAACTGCCTGGCCGACTGGTACCGCGAGGCCGCCGAGTCGCGCGGCATCACGATGAGCCGCGACGAGGCGCGAGAGGCCGTCTACGGCCAGCCGTTCGCGCAGTGGAAGGCCCGGCACCAGGCCGAGGCCACGCCCGAGCAACTGGCCGCGTTCGAGGCCGCGCAGCGCGCCCACCCGCGATGAGCGGCGGCCCGGCGGGCCCGCGCCCGATCATCAACCTGGCCAGCGACAACGTGGTCGGCGCCAGCGCCCGGGTGCTGGAGGCGATCGTGCGCGCCAATGCCGACGCCGAGCCCTCCTACGGCGCCGACCGCTACTGTGCCCAGGCCGAGGCCGCGCTGGCGGCGCTGTTCGAGCGGCCGCTGCAGGTCTGCCTGACCGCCACCGGCACCGCCGCCAACGCGCTGGCCCTGGCCGCGCTGTGCCCGCCCTGGGGCGCGGTGCTGTGCCACGCCGAGAGCCACATCCTCGAGGACGAATGCGGCGCGCCGGAGTTCTACAGCGGCGGCGCCAAGCTGATCGGCATCCCCGGCGTGGCCGGCAAGATCACCCCGGCAGGACTGAGCGAGGCGCTTGCCCGGCTCAGCCCCGGCATCGCCCGCAGCGTGCAGCCGGCGGTGCTGTCGCTGTCGCAGGTCAGCGAGGCCGGCACGCTGTACACGCTGGAGGAACTGCAGGCGCTGACCGCGCTCGCGCGCCGCCACGGCCTGCGCTGCCACCTCGACGGCTCGCGGTTCGGCAATGCGATCGTGGCCCTGGGCTGCAGCGCCGCGGCAATGAGCTGGCAGGCCGGTTTCGACGCGCTGAGTTTCGGCGCGACCAAGAACGGCGCCCTGGCCTGCGAGGCGGTGCTGATGTTCGACCCGGCGCTGGCGGCGTCGCTGCCGTTCCAGCGCAAGCGCGCCGGCCACACGCTGTCCAAGAGCCGCCTGCTGGGCGCGCAGATGGCCGCCTACCTCGAGGACGGGCACTGGCGCGACAACGCCCGCCACGCCAATGCGATGGCGGCGCGGCTCGCGACCGGCCTGGCCGCCCTGCCCGGCGTGCGCCAGCCTTGGCCGACCCAGGCCAACGAGGTGTTCGCGGTGGTGCCGGCGGCGCTGGCCGCGCGCTGGCGCGAGGCCGGCATCGTCTGTGCGGACTGGGCCAGCCGCGGCCTGCCCGAGGGCTTCGCGATCGCCGCCGGACAGCGCTTCGTGCGCCTGGTGACCAGCTACGCGACCACGCCCGAACAGATCGACGCGGTGCTCGCGGCCGCCTAGACGCGGCCGTCGCGCGGCCCCGACCGGACTGGTCGCGATCGCCTGCCCGTTGCCGGACGCGTTCGACGTTGGTCATAGTCAAAGCCGGATCCCAACGACGCCGTACCAACCCAGGGGAAACGCAATGGCGCTCAAACTCTCCAAGCATGCCTTGATGGCGATGGTGGGGCTGCCGGCCGTGGTCTACGCCGGCATCTGCGGCCTGATGTACGCCAAGCAACGCGACCTGATCTATTACGGCCAGTACACCCGGGTCGATCCGGCCAGCACCGATTTCGCGATCGAACGCGAGGGCGTGCAACTGCGCGGCTGGGCGATCCGGCCGGAAGCGCCGCATCCCCTGCTCTACTTCGGCGGCAACGCCGAACGCATCGAGGAGCGCCGCGATCAGCTCGAGCGTCTGTTCCCGGATCGCAGCGTCTACCTGCTCGCCTACCGCGGCTTCGGCGCCAGCGACGGCGTGCCCAGCGAGGCGGCGCTGTTCGGCGACGCGCTGGCGTTCTACGACCGCGTGCGCGCCGCGCATCCGGGCCAGGCCATCGACGTGATCGGCTGCAGCTTGGGCAGCGGCATCGCCAGCCACGTCGCCTCGCAGCGCAAGGTCGAGCGGCTGGTGCTGATCACGCCGTTCGACAGCCTGGCCGCGGTCGCGCAATCGCACTACCCCTTGCTGCCGGCGGACTGGATCGTGCGCGACCGCTACGACTCGGCGCGCTGGCTGGCCGGCTATCGCGGCCCGACCCTGGTGCTGCGCGCCGGTCTGGACCGGGTGATTCCGGCCGCGAACACCGATCGCCTGATCGCCGCGCTGGCTTCGCCGCCGCGGGTGATCGCCTTGCCCCGTGCCGACCACAGCAGCATCGGCGCGCAGCCGGCGTTCGAACAGGCATTGCGCGATTTCTTCGCGGCCGGTGCCGGCGGGTCCTAACCTGCCGGCGGCGGTGCCGGCGACTGCGGCTGCGGATTCGCGGGACAGCGTTGCATGCCCGCGGGGATCGGCAGCGGACAGACCTCGCAGCAGTTGCGCGCCGGGGTCAGGGTCGGCGGCGGCGTGGTCGGGGCCATGGTCTTGAGCTTGAGCAGCGCCACCCAATCCTGGCGGTTGAAGTTGCAGCCCTGCTCGTGGCCGGGCCGGCAGTCGGGCGGGCCGACGCCGCGCCGCGGCAAGCCCCACAGCCGACCGCCGCTGTTGAGGTTGAGTTCGCGCAGGGTAACGCCCTGCAGCACGTTGCCGCCGATCGTATAGAGCTTGCCGCCGTCGACCGTGGCGGCGATGTCGCAATGCATGTTGAGCGCGCCCTGCTCGCGATCCAGGAAGGCCTTCAGCCCTTCATGGCCGAACACCGTGCCGGAGGCGCGCACGAAGCACAGCAGGTCGCCGGGCGCGGGCGTGGCGGTGTCGGGATCGGCGAACTGGAACGGGCTGCTGTCCGGGTGCAGATAGGCGTCGCGCACGTAATCGATGTGGCTGGCCGAGGCGCGGAAGTTGGGCACGCCGGCGCGGTTCATCACGTAGGACACGAACACCGCCGACCACGGGTTGTCGATCAGGAAGGCGCGACAGGACGCGTCGGCGACGCGCGTCTGGCCGGGCTCGGCGCCGGGCACGCTGCTGCATTCGGCGGCGCCGGCGAAGCTGCTCATCTGCCAGAGCAAGCCGCTGCCCTTCCAGTAGTCGGCGACGCGGCGCCAGGCCGGGGTGCTGCCGTCGCGCAGGCGCGAGGTTTCGGCTTCGGCCACGGTGGTGCTGGCCAGGCGGCCGTTGACGTCGATGAAGGCGCCGAACCACAGCCCGTTTTCCTGGCAGGCGATCGCGGCGATGCGGGCGGCATAACTGTCCGGACCCGGTGCCGGTGCGCAGACTTCGCCGGCATGCGCCGGTGCGCTCAACCACGCCAGCGCCAGCAGTATCGTCGCTCCCGCTCCCCGCATGCCCGCCTCCACTCGTCCGTCCGCATCGGCCGTCCCCGATCACCGGAACGTCGCACAGTCCGTGTGTCGGCCGTTTTCACATCCTTGCGCGCGGCTCAGTGCGCGGCGCAAAAGGCGGCGTAATCGATGTAGCCGGGGAAGGCCAGGCCGGGCGCGCACACCGCGCAGCCCGGGTCGGGGCGCAATCGGGTCTCGCGGAAACGCATCGCCAAGGCATCGAAGTGCAGCAGGCGCCCGCTCAGCGGCTCGCCCAGGCCCAGGATCAGCTTGATCGCCTCGGTCGCCTGCAGCAGGCCGATCACGCCCGGCAGCACGCCCAGCACGCCGGCTTCGGCGCAGTTGGGCGCGGCTTCCGGCGGCGGCGGTTCCGGGAACAGGCAGCGGTAGCACGGCGCCTGGCCGCGCCGGCGGCCGGCGTCGAACACGCTGGCCTGGCCTTCGAAGCGGTGCACCGCGCCGTAGACCAGCGGCTTGCCCAGTTTCACGCAGGCATCGTTGAGCAGGTAGCGCACCGGGAAGTTGTCGGCGCCGTCGACGACCACGTCGGCGTCGGCGATCAGGCGTTCGACGTTGCCCGAATCGATGCGCTCGGGGAAGGCCAGCACCTGGATATGCGGATTCAAAGCGCTCAGCGCGATCCGCGCCGACTCCACCTTGGGCGTGCCGATGCGCGCTTCGGTGTGCAGGATCTGGCGCTGCAGATTGCTGCGATCGACGCGGTCGTCGTCGGCCAGCACCAGGGTGCCGATACCCGCCGCGGCCAGGTAGTAGGCGGCCGGCGAGCCCAGGCCGCCGGCGCCGACCACGGCCACGCGCGCGGCCTGCAGGCGGCGCTGCCCCGCCTCACCGACTTCCGGCAGGCGCAGGTGGCGCGAGTAGCGGTCGTAGAAATCGGCGTCGGCATCGGGCGCCGCCAGCGGCAGGCCCTCTGAGATCCACCGCGCGGTGCCGCCGTCGACCGAGGCCACGCGCGCATAGCCGGCGTCGAGCAATGCTTGCGCGGCTAGCAGCGAGCGCGCGCCCGACTGGCAGATCAGCAGGACCTCGCTGTCGCGGCCGGCGATGCTGGCGCCGGGCTCGGTTTCCAGCTCGGTGCGGGCCACGCCCAGCGCGTGCTCGGCGCGGCCGGCGGCGCGTTCGTGGGCTTCGCGCACGTCGATCAACAGCGCGCCCGCGCGTTGCCGGCGCAGCGCTTCGGCCGGAGTGATGCGTTCGATGCTCATGCCGCGATTATCCGCCTTCGCAGCCGCGCTGTGCGGCGCCGGCGGCGACGCTGCGTTGCGCGCATCAGTACGCCAGCACCTCGACCGCCGCGCCCGCGGCCAGCATCTGCGGCCCTTCGCCGATCACGATCAGGGCGTTGGAATCGGCGGCCGCGCGCAGGCGGTGCGAGCCGGTGGCCGGATTGGGGTCGGCGTACAGGCTGCCGTCCTCGCCCGCGGACAGGCGCGCACGGATGAATTCGCGGCGCGGATGGGTCTTGTCGATCGCGTCGGTGAGGCGCGCGCGCCAGCGCGGGCGCGGTTCGCCGCGGCCCTGCAGGCCGTCGATCAGGGCGCGGCCGAAGGTCAGGTAGGTCGCCATCACCGAGACCGGATTGCCCGGCAGGCCGAGGAAGCGGGCCTGGTCCAGGCTGCCGAACAGCAGCGGCATGCCCGGCTTCATGCGCACCTTCCAGAAGTGGGTGCGGCCGAACCGCGCCAGCACCGCCGGCACATGGTCCTTTTCGCCGGCCGAGACCGCGCCGCAGGTCAGGACCAGGTCGAAGGCGCAGGCGGCGTCGCGCAGCGCGATCTCGACCTGGCGCGGATCGTCGGGCAGGCGCGGCCAGGCGGTGGGCTCCAGGCCGTCGGCGCGCAGCAGGCCCATCAGCAGGTCGCGGTTGCTGTCGTGGATCTGGCCCGGGCCCAACGGCAGTCCGGGTTCGACCAGTTCGTCGCCGGTGGTGAACACCGCCACCGTCGGCCGCCGCGCCACCGTCAGCGCGGGCAGCCCCAGCGAGGCGGCCAGCGACACCCGCGCCGGCGTCAGCATCTGGCCCGCGTGCAGCACGCGATCGCCCAGGCGCACGTCTTCGCCGGCGTAGCGCACGTTGGCGCCGGCCGCGGTGTCGACGGGGATCAGCACGAACTCGCCATCCAGGCGCACGTTCTCCTTGATCGCGACCGTGTCCGCGCCGGCCGGCAACGGCGCGCCGGTGGTGATGCGCAGGCAGTGCCCCGGTTCCAGCGCAGGCGCCAAGGCGGCGCCGGCGAACTGCTCGCCGGCCAGGCGCAGGCCGGCGCCCTGCCCGGCCAGATCGGCATGGCGGAAGGCGTAGCCGTCCATGGCGCTGTTGTCGAACGGCGGCAGCGCCAGCGGCGCGTCCACGTCCTGGGCCAGCACGCGGCCGTGGCAGCGCGGCAGGGCCAGGGTTTCGGTGGCCAGGCGATGCGCGGCCGCGACTTCGGCGACGATCGCCATGGCTTCGTCGTAGCTCAGGCCGGTGGGGAAATCATGCATGGCGTCGGTCGGCATCGGCGGCGGCGATACCAGCCGCGACCAGATCGTCGGGAGTGTTGAGGTTGCCGAAGCGTAGGCCATCGCAGCGCACGCGCGCCATGCCCAAGTCGGCCTGCAGGCCCTGCACCGCGAGGCAGCCGTGGGCGAGCGCATCGGCCAGCCCCGGACGCAGCGCCGAGACCCGCCACAGCGCGAACAACGGCTGCAGGCCGTCGTCGTCGATCGCGCAGGCGCCGTGGGCGCCGGCCGCGGCCAGGCGTTCCGGCAGATCCTCGGGCGGCGCCAACGCATCGACCGGCAGAGTCAGCAGCCAGGGCGTGGCGCAGGCGGCGGCCAGCGCTTCCAGGCCCCCCAGGGGGCCGATGCCTTGGCGCAGATCGGCAACGGCGCGCAGGCCGTGGGCGGCGTAGCGGTCCAGATCGCGATTGGCGCTGACCAATACGGCGGCGGTCCGCGATGCGTAACGCTGGGCCAGTCGCAGCACCTGGGCCTGTCCGTCGCGCAGCAGCCAGGCCTTGTCGAGGCCGCCGAGCCGGCTGGCGCGGCCGCCGGCGAGCAGGCCCAGGCTGAGGTCGGCGGGGGGAATCGCGGTGGCGCGGGACTCGACTGGCATGGGCTGTTGATCGGCTCCCGAGGCGACGTGGCGATACGAAACCGGCGACATTCGCTTCTTTTGCCGTCATTCCCGCGAAGGCGGGAATCCAGTGACTTTAGCGCCATGCGCCAAGGCCTGCAGCGCGGTCGGAGGGCGGGCGTTGTGCGATGCCGTTCCAGGTTGTCTGTCCGCGACTTGAAGAAGACCGCCTGCAACGATCTCGATCAGACCATGGGCAGATGCCGTCCTGGGCGCGCGACGCGCGCCCCAATCACTTCCCGCGCTTCACATGCCGGATCAGGCGCCGCTTCTTCGCCACCTGCTTCTCGGTCAGCACGTTCTTCTTGCCCTCGTAAGGGTTGGTGCCTTCCTTGAAGATGAAGCGCACCGGCGTGCCGACCAGCTTGAAGCGCTTGCGGAAGAAGTTCTCCAGGTAGCGCTTGTAGCTGTCGGCCAGGGTGCGCAGGCGGGTGCCGTGGACGACGAAGGTGGGCGGATTGCTGGCGGCCGGATGGGCGTAGCGCAGCTTGGCGACGTGACCGCGCACCACCGGCGGCGGGTTGGTCTCGTAGGCGATTTCCAGGGCCTTGGTGACCTCGGCGGTGGCGAACTCGCGGGTCGCCGAGTCGTGCGCGCGGTGGATGGCCTTGAACAGCTCGCGCAGGCCGGAGCCGTGCTTGGCGCTGATGCGCACCGCCTCGGCCCAATCCACGAACGCGAGCTTGCGCACCAGCAGGTTTTCGGTCTGCTGGCGCTGGTAATCGGTCTGGCCGTCCCACTTGTTGACCGCCACCACCAGCGCACGGCCGGCGTCGAGCGCGTAGCCCAGCACGCTGGCGTCCTGATCGGTCACGCCCTCGCCCGCGTCCAGCATCACCACCGCGACCTGGCACTGCTCGATCGCCTGCAAGGTCTTGATGATGGAGAACTTCTCCACCGCCTCGTCGACCCGCGACTTGCGGCGCAGCCCGGCGGTGTCGATCAGGCGGTACAGGCGGCCGTCGCGCTCCATGTCGATGGCGACCGAATCGCGGGTGGTGCCCGGCACTTCGGAGGCGATCATGCGTTCCTCGCCGAGCAGGCGATTGACCAGGGTCGACTTGCCGACGTTGGGACGGCCGATGAAGGCCACGCGAATGCGCGAGGGGTCGCTGTCGAGCTCGGCCTGGGTGCCCTCTTCCGGCAGCTTGGCCAGCACTTCCTCGAGCAGGCGGTCGATGCCCTGGCGATGCGCCGAGGACACCGCGACGCGGTCGCTGAAGCCGTAGCGGGCGAAGTCGTTGAGCGCGGCCTGGACGTCGATGCCGTCGGTCTTGTTGACCACCAGCAAGGTCGGGCGCGCGGCCTTGCGCAGCCACTTGAGGATGTCGTCGTCCAGGGCCGAGGCGCCTTCGCGGCCATCGACGATGAACAGCACCAGGTCGGCTTCCTCGGCGGCGGCGCGGGCCTGGCGCGCGGTCGCGCCGGCCAGGCCTTCGTCCTCGCCGGCGATGCCGCCGGTGTCGACCACCGCGAACGGGCGCAGGCCCTCCGGGCGGCAGACGCCGTAGTGACGGTCGCGCGTGACGCCGGGCTGGTCGTGGACCAGGGCGTCGCGGCTGCGCGTGAGCGCGTTGAACAAGGTCGATTTTCCGACGTTGGGGCGGCCAACGAGGGCAACTAACGGAAGCATGATTCAGAGCCGGGATTAGTGATTCGGGATTTGGGATTCGGAACAGCGCGACCACGGCGCCGGGCGCGCGCAGCAGGAATTCCGGGGTAAGGCGGTGGTACATAGTGCCAGAGCGGGCGCTCCGGCGTTTTTCACGGCTGCGGCCAGGGCCACAAACGAACGGCCCGGTGCGGCTCTCGCCGACCGGGCCATGCCATTAATTGGGTGGGCCGAACGGCGCAGGCTGCGCCGCTTCGGGACCCGCTCTTGCGAATCCCTACTCCCGAATCCCGAGTCCCGGCTTTACTGCAGCTTGAACGCGGTCAGCTCGCCTTCGACGTTCTGCACCACCAGCACGCCGTCGGAGACCACCGGCGCGGCGCGCAGGGCCTTGCCGCCGACGCGCTGGCGCGCGGCGAATTCGCCGTTGTCGAGCTTGAGCCAATGCACGTAGCCGTCGAAGTCGCCGACCACGGCGTAGTCGCCCTGGATCGCGGCGCCGGTGACGTTGCGGCGGGCCAGGCCGGCCTGCTGCCACATCGCGCTGCCGCCGGCCTTGTCCAGGCCGAACACGGTGCCGGTGGGATCGGTAACGACCAGGCGGTCGGCGCTGACGCCGATCCGGCCGGAGCCGCCGTGCTCGCTGTTCCACATCGGACGGCCGCTGGGGCCGTCGAGGGCCAGGGTCTGCTTCTTGAAGCTGCTCGCATACAGCGTGCTGCCTTCCAGCACCGGCGTGCCGTCGATGTCGGCCATGCGGTCGAGCTCGGTGCGGCCTTCCGGCTGCGAGATCGCCTGCTCCCACATCGGGCGGCCGTCGGTGGCCGACAGCGCGACCACGGTGCCGTCGTCGTTGCCGACGAAGACGAAGCCCGGGCCCAGCACCGGCGCGTCGTTGCCGCGCAGCGACAGCATCGGCACGTCGCGGGTCCAGAACCAGCGGCGTTCGCCGCTGGCGGCGTCGAAGGCGCTCAGGCGGCCGTCGTTGGAGCGCACGAACACCAGGCCCATGCCGATGGCGGGCGCGGCGATGACTTCGTTGCCGACCTTGGCGCGCCACTTCTCGGCGCCGCTGACGGCGTCGAGCGCGATCACGTCGCCTTCCAGGCTGCCGACCACGACCAGGCCTTCGCCCACACCGGGGCCGCCGGACAGGCGGATGTCCTTGTCCTTCTTCTTGGCGTCCTCGCCCTGACGCATCGGCTGGTAATCCCAGACCGACTTGCCGGTCTGCAGGTCGAAGGCGTGCACGCCGCCTTCGATCGCGGCGGCGTAGACGCGGCCGTCGGCGATCGTCGGGCCCTGGCGCACGCCCATGCGGCCTTCGCCCTTGCCGGCCTGCGCCGACCACAGCTTGGCGACATTGGCGGTCGGGACGATGTCGGTCAGTTCGACCGGCTCGTTGGGCTTGCCGTCGTCCTTCTTGCCGTCGCCGAACCAGCCCTTGACGGTGGAGCAACCGGCCAAGGCGAAGGCGCACATCACCACGGCGGTGACGCGCATCGTAGAAGCTCGAACCGCGGTGCGGCTGGGGGGCATGGCTGCAACCTTCATCAAGACTTGGCCTCGGGCTTGACCGGGGAACCGCCGGCTTCGGTGAGCTTGAGTTCGAGCAAGCGGCGCTGCGGCGAGGCCACATCGAGCTTGGTCATCGCCTGGGTATACGCTTCCTGCGCCTTGGCGCGCTGGCCCAGGGCCAGTTGCGCGTCGCCGCGGGCCGCGATCGCGGTCGGGGTGGTGGCGTTGGCGAGCAGCTTGAGCGCGGCGTCGGCCTGCTTGGCGTCGATCAGCAGACGCGCCAGGCGCAGGTTGACGATATCGGCGATGGCCGGATCCTCGCTGCGGATCGAGCGCAGGGTCGCGATCGCGGCGTCGCGCTGGTTGGCGGCCACCTGCGACTGCGCCAGGCGCAGCGCGGCGAGCGTGTGATAGGTGTTCTGGCCCAGCGCCTTGACCTTGGCTTCGGCACCCTTGTCCTTGGCCTCGATCGCGTCGAGCGCGGCCTGGTACTGATTGGCGATCTGCGCCTGCTGCTGGACCTGATGGTTCTCCCACCACTTCCAGCCGCCGATCGCGGCCAGACCCAGGGCGACGCCGCCGATCAGTCCGGCGCCGTTGCGGCGCAACCACTCCAGTACGCGTTCGCTTTGTTCGTGTTCGTCAGCCAGATCGTCGATCGCCATCGTTCATCTCGCCCCGCCGACCGGCTGGAGCCCAAAGGAATATGACCGGCCCGCGGTGCGGGCCAGTGAGGGACATGCCGATTACAGGGGCATGCGCAGACCCGCGTCGCGGGTCAGTCGGAGACCGGCGCGAGGGAACCGTCAGAGGATAGCGTAAAGCGCGCGACGTTCGCGCGGCTGAACGGCGCCAGATCGACGGCTTGGCCCGCCTGCTGCACTTGCACCGCGGACGAGTTGCCCAGCACCACGCGCGCGACTTCGCCGGCGGCGTAGTTGCGGCGTTCGCCGGCGCCGAGCAGGCCCTGCTCCAGGGTGCGGCCGTCGGTCGCGTAGATCTGCACCCAGCTGTCGCCGGTGAAGTTCAGCGACAAGGCGGTCTGCTGCGCGGCCGGTGCGGCCGGCAGCGGCGCCATCGAGGCGATCAGCGGGGTGCGCTGGGCCGCGGCGGCGGGTTCGGCGGCGGGCGCGGCGCCGTCGGCCAGCGGCGTGGCCGGCACGTCCAGCGACTGCACGGCCAGGCTGCTGTCCAGGTGCGGACGCGTGGCCAGCCAGACCGGCACCGCGATCGCGGCGGTCAGCACGATGTAGATCGCGCGCCGGGTGGCTTGTTCGAACACGCGGCGGTAGCGCGGCGTGTGGGTATGGCTGACCAGCTGCGACGGCGCCAGTTGGGCGACGGCGACGCGGTCGAGTTCGGGTTCCAGATCGACCCCGAGCAGGCGCGCATAGCTGCGCAGCTGGCCGCGCACGAACACCGGCGCGCCGATGCGCTCCAGGTCGTCCTGTTCCAGCGCCTGCACCACGCGGGTCGGCATCTTGAGGCGCGCGGACACGTCCGCATGCGACAGGCCGGCCCGCTCGCGGGCAAGTTTCAGGCGCGCGCCACAGCTACCCCCGCCGTCAGGCGCGACTTCGTTCGAAAGCATCATCGCTTACCGTCATCCCCTGTCCCGGAGCCCTGCGCGTCAGGGAACTCCGCCCGTAGACGCTGAACGTATCTTGCGGCGGCAGCCGTGTCGCCGAGTTTTTGTTCGATTTGTGACGCAAGCACCAGCGCATCCGGATCTGCGGGAGCGGCAGCCAGCCTGCGTTCAGAAAAAGCCCGGGCTTCGAAGGCGTTGCCCTTCTGCAATTCCAGCCGCGCCAGCCCGCCCAGGGCCAGTGCGTTGTTGGCGTCCAGGGCCAGCGCGGTGCGCAGGTCGCGCTCGGCGCGTTCGTTCTGGCCGGCGGTGGCGGCGCAGCTGCCGGCATTGGCCAGGGCCGCGGTCGGGGTGGCATAGGCGCTGTCGGCCAGGGCGCGGTCGAACCAGCTCAGCGATTCGACGGCACGGCCGCTGGCGCACAGCCAGGCGCCGTAGTTGTTGAGGAAGGCGCCGCGTTCGGGGGCGAGGTCGACGGCCTTCTTGTAGTGCTGGCCGGCCTCGGCCATGTTGCCGCGGCGTTCGGCGGTCGCGCCCAGGATGGTCAGGGCGTCGGCCGAGCGCGGGTCGGCCTTGAGCGCGGTGCGCGCGTCGCGCTCGGCGCCGTCGAGGTCGCCGTTGCGCAGCGCGGCCTGGGCCAGCTGGACCCGGGTGCGCGCCGCCGAGGCGTCCTTGGTGCGCTTGTCGTCGCGCACCGCGTAGTCCGGCCCGGTGTGTTCGTACTTGGTCTTGTCGAAATTGGGGCGGACGAAGGTCAGGCGCTTGCAGCCGGACAGCGAGGTCGAGGCGAGCGCCAGCAGCACCGCCAACAGCGGCCACTTCGCCCACATCGCGCGTCCTTCAAGCCGCATCGCCCAGCCCCTGAGATTCGAGTTTCTTGCGGAATTCGGCCTGGCGCCGAGTCCGGTCCATGACCTGGCCCTTGAGCTGGCCGCAGGCCGCGTCGATGTCGTCGCCGCGGGTGCGGCGCACCGGCGCGATCATGCCGGCGTCGTTGAGCAGCTTCTGGAAGCTGCGGATCGCGGCGTCGTCCGGGCGCTCGTAGCGCGTGCCCGGGAACGGATTGAACGGGATCAGGTTGACCTTGGCCGCGTCCTTCATCTGCACCGCGTTGTCGAACTGGCGCAGCAGGCGCAGCAGCTGGCGCGCATGCTGGGGCTGGTCGTTGACGCCCTTCATCAGGGTGTACTCGAAGGTCACCGAGGTGCCGCGCTTGCGCAGCGCGTAACGCACGCAGGCTTCCATCAGCTGCGCGATCGGGTACTTCTTGTTGAGCGGGACCAGTTCGCTGCGCAGCTCGTCGTTGGCCGCGTGCAGCGACACCGCCAGCGAGACGTCGCTGACCTCGCCGAGCTTGTCGATCATCGGCACCATGCCGGCGGTCGACAGGGTGACGCGCTTGTTGGCCAGGCCGTAGCCCAGGTCGTCGCGCATGATGCTCATGGCGCGCACGACATTGTCGAAATTGGCCAGCGGCTCGCCCATGCCCATCATCACCACGTTGGTGAGCTTGCGCTGCTGATGCGGGACATTGCCGAGGTGGCGCGCCGCGACCCAGACCTGGCCGATGATCTCGGCGGTCGACAGGTTGCGGTTGAAGCCCTGGGTGGCGGTCGAGCAGAACTGGCAGTTCAGCGCGCAGCCGACCTGCGAGGACACGCACAGGGTGCCGCGGCCCTTGTCGGGGATGAACACCGTCTCGATCGCGTTCTTCGGGTCCATGCCCAGCAGCCACTTGTGGGTGCCGTCGCTGGAGGCCTTGTCGAACACGACCTGCGGCACGCGCACCTGCGCATGCTGCTCGAGCTTGGCGCGCAGCGCCTTGCCCAGGTCGGTCATGTCGTTGAAGTCGGTGACGTAGCGGTGGTGGATCCACTTCATCACCTGGTGCGCGCGGAAGCGCTTCTCGCCCAGGGTCTGCTCGAAGAAATCCTCCAGCGAGACGCGGTCGAGATCGAACAGATTGGTCTTGCTGGGATCGAACGCGACGAAGCCGGTGTTGACCGGCTGCGTCGCGACGACCGCGACGTCGGCGGCGCCGACGTCGGCGTTGACGACACTAACGACGTCCGCGCCGGCGGGCGTTGCCGACGCCGGCGTGTCGCCGGCGTGCGCAAGATCGTTCGGGTTGGCGCGGAGGTCGTTCACGACGTGGGCTTAGCGCGCGTACACGTCGGTGGCCGGGAAGAAGTACGCGATCTCGATCGCGGCATTCTCCAGGCTGTCCGAACCGTGCACGGCATTGGCGTCGATGCTGTCGGCGAAGTCGGCGCGGATGGTGCCCGGCGCGGCGTCCTTCGGATTGGTCGCGCCCATCAGGTCGCGGTGCTTGAGCACGGCGTTCTCGCCCTGCAGCGCCTGGATCATCACCGGGCCGCTGATCATGAACTCGACCAGGGCGGCGAAGAACGGACGCTCGCGGTGCACGGCGTAGAAACCTTCGGCTTCCTGCTTCGAGAGGTGCTTCATCTTGGCGGCGACGACCTTCAGGCCCGCCTTCTCGAAACGCGTGTAGATCTCGCCGACCACGTTCTTGGCGACGGCGTCGGGCTTGATGATGGACAGGGTGCGCTCCAGCGCCATGGAAATTCTCCGGGTAGGCGGGCCGCTACTGCTTCCTTGCGAGGGCCCGAGAATAACAGAAAACCCGCGACAGGACGCGGGTTTAGCCAATATGGCTACGGTAATTCTACCGGATCGCTCAGGCGATTTGCACGGTTGTGCTGAAAATCCGTTGACGATCCGGCCGGGCCCGGACTAGGATCAAACAAGCGTTTGATTCAGCCACCCCGGAGCCCCATGGCCGCCACCGCCCATTTCTCCACCAAGGACCGCATCCTCGGCGCCGCCGAAGAGCTGTTCGCCCAGTTCGGCTTCACCGGCACCTCGCTGCGCCAGGTCACCAGCCGCGCCGACGTCAACATCGCCGCGGTCAACTACCACTTCGGCAGCAAGGAAAACCTGGTCAACGAGGTGTTCCGGCGGCGCATGGACGACATGAGCCGGCAGCGCCTGAGCGCCCTGCAAGACGCGGTCCAGCAGCATCCGGGCGAACTCGAGCCGATCCTGGCCGCGTTCGTGGAGCCGGCCCTGGCCCTGGCCCAGGACCGCCACGGCGGCGCCGCCTTCGTGCGCGTGGTCGCCCGCGCCTACGCCGAAAAGAACGACAGCCTGCGCAAGTTCCTGTCCGACCACTACGGCCACGTGCTGCGCGAGTTCGCCAAGGCTATCGCGGCCGCGGTGCCGGGCCTGAGCAAGGAAGAGCTGTACTGGCGCTTGGACTTCCTGGCCGGGTCGCTGACCTACGCCATGGCCGACTTCGGCCTGATCAAGCGACCCGCCGGTGTCACCGAGGCGGCGCATCGTGAACGCGCCGGCCGCGAATTGATCCGCTTCGCCGCCGCCGGCTTCAAGAGCTGAGCCGGACCGCTCCAGCCACCCCTTTCCGAACGCGCCCGGGCGACCCCATCGGTGGCCCTGCCTCCGTTTCCGCCCTGGCGCCGCAGCATAAATGCAATCAATCCAAGGAGTTGCAGACGATGTCTAATAAATTGCTTGTCCGCCGAGCCGCGGTCCTGGGCGCCGGCGTCATGGGCGCGCAGATCGCCGCGCACCTGACCAACGCGGGCGTCGACACGGTGCTGTTCGACCTGCCGGCCAAGGAGGGCGATCCCAACGGCATCGTCGCCAAGGCGATCGCCAACCTGGGCAAGCTCAGCCCCGCCCCGCTCGCCGCCAAGGGCCTGGCCGAGCGCATCAGCGCGGCCAACTACGAAACCGGCCTGGAACAGCTGCGCGGCTGCGACCTGATCATCGAGGCCATCGCCGAGCGCATGGACTGGAAGCAGGACCTGTACAAGAAGATCGCCCCGTTCGTGGCCGAGCACACCGTGCTGGCGTCCAACACCTCGGGCCTGGGCATCAACAAGCTGGCCGAGGTGCTGCCCGAGCAGCTGCGCCACCGCTTCCTGGGCGTGCACTTCTTCAACCCGCCGCGCTACATGCACCTGGCCGAGCTGATCCCGGCCCGCGGCACCGACGCCAGCGTGCTGGAGGGCCTGGAAACCTTCCTGACCACCACCCTGGGCAAGGGCGTGGTGATCGCCAAGGACACCCCCAACTTCATCGGCAACCGCATCGGCGTGTTCTCGATGCTGGCCGCGATGCACCACACCGAGCAGTTCGGCCTGGGCTTCGACACCGTCGACGCCCTGACCGGCCCGGCGATCGGCCGGCCCAAGTCGGCGACCTATCGCACCGCGGACGTGGTCGGCCTGGACACCATGGCCCACGTCATCAAGACCATGGCCGACACCCTGCCCGACGACCCCTGGCATCAGTACTTCAAGGCGCCCAAGTGGCTGGCCGCGCTGATCGAAAAGGGCGCGCTGGGCCAGAAGACCGGCGCTGGCGTCTACACCAAGCGCGGCAAGGACATCCTGGTGCTGGACCTGAAGGCGCAGGACTACCGCGTCTCGGCCGGCGAGCTCGACGCCGACGTCGCCGCCCTGCTCAAGGAGCGCGACCCGGCCAAGAGGTTCGCCGCGCTGCGCGCCAGCAGCCATCCGCAGGCGCAGTTCCTGTGGGCGGTGTTCCGCGACAGCTTCCACTACAGCGCCTTCCACCTGGAATCGATCGCCGACACCGCGCGCGACGTCGATTTCGCCATGCGCTGGGGCTACGGCTGGTCGCTGGGCCCGTTCGAGACCTGGCAGGCCGCCGGCTGGAAGCAGGTCGCCGACTGGATCGCCGAGGACATCGTGGCCGGCAAGGCGATGGCGCCCGCGCCGCTGCCGAACTGGGTGTTCGACGGCCGCGACGGCGTGCACGGCGCCGACGGCAGCTACAGCCCGGGCCGCAACGCCAAGGTCGCGCGCTCGTCCAACCCGGTCTATGCGCGCCAGCGCTATCCCGACGCCCTGCTCGGCGAGAAGTTCTCGCAGGGCCAGACCGTGTTCGAGAACGACGGCATCCGCCTGTGGGCCGACGACGGCGACGACATCGCCGTGATCAGCTTCAAGACCAAGATGCACACGGTCAACGACCACGTGCTCGACGGCATCCAGGAAGCCATCGGCATCGCCGAGAAGAAGTTCAAGGGCGTGGTGATCTGGCAGCCCAAGGAGCCGTTCTCGGCCGGCGCCGACCTGTCCGGCGCGCTCGGCCTGCTGCAGGCCGGCGACCTCAAGGGCTTCGAGGCCATGGTCGCCAACTTCCAGGCCACCAGCCAGCGCATCAAGTATTCGCTGGTGCCGGTGGTCGCGGCGGTGCGCGGCCTGGCCCTGGGCGGCGGCTGCGAGTTTCAGATGCACGCGGCCAAGAGCGTGTTCGCGCTGGAAAGCTACATCGGCCTGGTCGAGGCCGGAGTCGGCCTGCTGCCGGCCGGCGGCGGCTTGAAGGAGTTCGCGGTGCGCGCCTCCGACGCGGCCGGTCCGGGCGGCGACGTGTTCGCCCAGCTCAAGACCGCGTTCGAGTCCGTGGCCATGGCCAAGGTTTCGAGCTCGGCTTTCGAAGCGCGCGAGCTCAAGCTGGCCCGCGACGGCGATGCGGTCGTGTTCAACGCCTTCGAACTGCTGCACGTGGCCAAGGCCCAGGCGCGCGGCCTGGCCGAGAGCGGCTACCGCCCGCCCCTGCCCGGCCGCCGGGTCCAGGTCGCCGGCGACGTCGGCATCGCCACCTTCAAGATGCTGCTGGTCAACATGCTGGAAGGCCGTTTCATCTCGCCGCACGACTACGAGATCGCGACCCGCATCGCCACCGTGATCTGCGGCGGCGAAGTCGACCGCGGCGCGCTGGTCGACGAGGAATGGCTGCTCAAGCTCGAGCGCGAACACTTCGTCGCCCTGGCGCAGATGCCCAAGACGCAGGAGCGCATCGCGCACATGCTCAAGACCGGCAAGCCGCTGAGGAACTGAGATTGGTGATTCGAGATTCGGGATTCGCGATAGCGACTCCCGAATCGCCGCTCCTAACTAATCCCGAATCCCTAATCCCGAATCCCTCTTTCGGAGAAAGATCATGAAGCAAGTTCAAGACGCCTACATCGTCGCCGCCACCCGCACCCCGGTCGGCAAGGCCCCGCGCGGCGTGTTCCGCAACACCCGTCCCGACGACATGCTCGCGCATGTGCTCAAGTCGGTGGTCGCCCAGGCCCCGGGCATCGACCTCAACCGCATCGACGACGCGATCATCGGCTGCGCCATGCCCGAGGGCGAGCAAGGCATGAACGTGGCGCGCATCGGCGTGCTGCTGGCCGGCCTGCCCAACACCATCGCCGCGCAGACCATCAACCGTTTCTGCTCCTCCGGCCTGCAGGCCGTGGCCCTGGCCGCCAACGAGATCCGCCTGGGCAATTCCGACCTGGTCCTGGCCGGCGGCACCGAGTCGATGTCGATGGTGCCGATGATGGGCAACAAGGTCGCGCTCAGCCCGAGCGTGTTCAAGGACGACCACGTCGCCATCGCCTACGGCATGGGCATCACCGCCGAGAAGGTCGCCGAGGAATGGAAGATCTCGCGCGAGGACCAGGACGCGTTCGCGCTGGCCTCGCATCAGAAGGCGATCGCCGCGCAGCAGGCCGGCGAATTCGCCAGCGAGATCAGCCCGTACGAAGTGCTGTCGCACCAGCCCGACCTGGCCGGCAACACCATCAAGCTGCGCAAGAGCCTGATCGAGCTCGACGAAGGCCCGCGCGCCGACGCCTCGCTGGAGGCGCTGGCCAAGCTCAAGCCGGTGTTCCGCAACGGCCAGTTCGGCGGCACGGTCACCGCCGGCACCGCCTCGCAGATGAGCGACGGCGCGGCCGCGGTGCTGCTGGCCTCGGGCCAGGCGGTCAAGGACTACGGCCTGACCCCGCTCGCGCGTTTCGTCAGCTTCTCGGTCGCCGGCGTGCGTCCGGAAGTGATGGGCATCGGCCCGATCGCGGCGATTCCCAAGGCGCTCAAGCAGGCTGGCCTGAGCCAGGACCAGATCGACTGGATCGAGCTCAACGAAGCCTTCGCCGCGCAGGCGCTGGCGGTGATCCGCGACAGCGGCCTGGACCCGTCCAAGGTCAATCCGCTGGGCGGCGCGATCGCGCTGGGTCATCCGCTGGGCGCGACCGGTGCGATCCGCACCGCGACCATCGTCCACGGCCTGCGCCGTCGCCAGCAGAAGTACGGCCTGGTGACGATGTGCATCGGCACCGGCATGGGCGCGGCGGGCGTGTTCGAGGCGCTCTGAGCCTGTGAGCCTGTGAGCCTGTGAGCCTGTGAGCCTGTGAGCCTGTGAGCCTGTGAGCCAACGCGAAGGCTACGGCCTTCGCGACGCAAGACAACAGGGCAGCACGGCTGCCTTGTTGCGTTCGTGGGCTGCGCTGGGGCTTTGCGGCATGATGGCGGCGCCGTACCGGCGCGTACTCAACAGCCAGGACAGAGGCCATGGACTTCAGAACAGGACGTTTTTGCCTGGCGCTCGCTTTGATCCTCGCCTACGGCACCGTGCCGGTGTTCGCCGGCCACGGCGTAGGCGTGATCGGCATGCTGCTGCCGCAGGCGTCGATCGGCGCGTGGCTGGGTTGGGCGGGAATCGGCGTGCTCCTGATCGGCGCCTTTCGTCGTTCCGAAGTCTGGTCGATCGTCGGACCGTTGTTGCTGTCGGCGTCGATCTGGCTCACGTTCGCACAGCTCTATCCAGACGAGTTCTACCGTCTCGGCAGCATCCCCACTGGCCTGCTCTGGAGCGGACTGTTCCATGTGCTGCTGGTCGTGTCGATATTGCGCGCGCTAGTGGTCATCCAGAAAGCGCATAGGCTCGAGCAGGAATAGGCCCCGCTTCGCATCGATGCGACCCGCAAAACAGCAAAGGCAGCCGAAGCTGCCCTTGCTGTGGACGAGGTCCGGTTGCGCTGGCGGTCGGCCCACGGTAGCCGACCGCGGGATCACTTGGGACAGGCAGTGAACTTGCCCTGGGCGTCGCGGCAATGCTTGGTTTCGGTTTTCTTTTCACAGGATACGAATTTGCCCTTGGTGTCGCGGCAGTGCTCGGCTGCGGCCGGCGCGGGCTTGGCCGCGGCGGCGGCCATCGGTTGGGTTGCGGGACGCGTGGCCATGGGCTTGGCGGCCGCTGCCGGCGGCACGGCCGGTGCGGCGGACTGCGCGGCGTTGGCACCCAGGCTCAGGAACAGCAATGCGGTAGCGATCGGAACCAGCAGTTTGCGGATCATGACGGCCTCTCCCGAATGCGCGACCGGAACGATCGCGTATGCAGGCTAGGCAGCCGCGGACTACGCAGGCCTGGGCGCCGCATTGAACATTTTTAATGTGCGACGCGCTTTGGGGTAGGAGCGGCGTAAGCCGCGACCGCGCCATCGCAGCGGCGACGCGAGCCGGTTTCGCGGTCGCGGCTCGCGCCGCTCCTACCCCAAGGCCGCGCAGCGGCGTCAGGCCAGGCGCGTGCCGTTCGGCACCGGCCGTTCGATCGCGGTGATCACCACGCCCTCCTCGGTGGGAAAACCGGTCAGCAGGAACTCGGAACGGAACGGCCCGACCTGCTTGGGCGGGAAGTTGATCACGCCCACGATCTGGCGGCCGACCAGTTGCTCGGCCGCGTACAGCTGTTTGACCTGCGCGCTGGTCTTGCGCACGCCGTGCGGGCCGAAGTCCACCCACAGTTTCCAGGCCGGCTTGCGCGCCTCGGGAAATTCCTCGACCCGCAGCACCGTGCCCGCGCACAGCATCACCTTCTCGAACTCGCTCCAGCTCAGATCGCCGTAGGCGATGGTCTTTTCGTCTTCGCTCACCCGCGCACCCTCTCGTTCCAGTCCTTCCAATGATCCTTGAGCTGCGCCCAGGCGTAACTCAGCTGCGCGCCCAGCAGACCGGCCGGCTTCAGCGCCGAGACCAGGCCGTAGCGTTCGAATTCGCGCCAGCGCGGATCGCCTTGCGCGATCGCCGAGGCCAGCACTTCGCCGGCGTAGGTGGTCGGCGCCACGCCGTGGCCGCCGAAGGCCTGGGCCAGCCACAGGCCCTCCTCGACCTGGCCGATCTGCGGCATCTGGTGGCGCGCATAGCTCATCAGGCCGGACCAGGCCTGCTCGATGCGCACGCCTTGCAACTGCGGGAACACCTTGAGCAGGTCGCGCCGCAGCAGGCGCTCCACCGCCGCCGGCGAACGGTCCAGCACCGAGATCCGTCCGCCCCACAGCAGGCGCGTATCCGGCAATGGCCGGTAGTAGTCGAATGCGAAACGGGTGTCGTAGACCGCCGCGCGCGTGCGCAGGGCCTCGTCCAGGCGCGCGTGCAGCGGCTCGGTGACCATGACGTAGGTCGCGATCGGCATCACCCCCGCGTCCACGCGCGCGCGCAGGCCGGCGAGGTAGCCGCCGCAGGCCAGCACGACCTGGCGCGCGGCGATCTCGCCCTGCGGCGTGCCGACCCGCCACAGCGCGCCGTCGCGGCGCAGCGAAATGGCCGGGCTGCGCTCGTGCACGGCGACGCCGGCGCGTTCGGCCAACATGGCCAGGCCGTGCGCGTACTTGAGCGGGTGGAAATGGAAGGCCTGCGGCTCGAACAGGCCGTCGTGATAGCGCGGGCTGCGCACCAGGGCGCGCAGTTCGTCCTGCGCCAGCCAGCGCCAGTCGGCGCCGTAAGCTTCGGCCAGCAGGCGCTGGCGCGAGCGCAGCAGCTGCGGATCGCGGAACCAGTTGGCCCAGATCACCCCGGCCTCGACCGCGTCGCAGTCCAGGCCATGGCGATGGATGCGCGTGCGGATCAGTTCGACCGCATCGGTGGTGCCGGCATACAGGGCGCGGGCGCGCTCGGGGCCGAGTTCGCGCAGCAGCGCGTCCTCGCCGCGCGAGTAGCCGCCGAACACGAAACCGCCGTTGCGGCCGGAGGCGCCGTGGCCCAGGGCCTGGGCCTCGACCAGGACCACCCCTGCGACCCCGCGCTCGGCCAGGCCCAGCGCGGTGTTGAGCCCGGCGAAGCCGCCGCCGATCACGCAGACCTCGGCCTCGGCGCGGCCCTGCAAGGCAGGCCGTTCGGCGATCGGCGGCAAGGTGGCGCGGTAATAGCTGGCGACGGTCATGAGCGGGCGGATCTGGAATACGGCGGCGGGGTTTGCTGAAATGCGGTCGAGCCAGAGGACGCCAGCGAGAGCGACGCACGGTGCGCGATACGGAAATCCACCCGGCCGACCTAGCCTATCGCAGGCGCAGCCTGCGCATCATCGTCGCGATCGCGGCGCTGTGCGTGCTGGCGCTGTGGCAGCTCGACGCCTGGCTGGGCGAGGTCCTGCGGCAATTGGCGCTGGCCGGCGATAGCGAGCGCACGCGGCGCTGGCTGCGCGGCCTGCTGGTGGCCCTGGCGCTGCTGCCGACGGTGCCGCTGTGGCTGCTGGGCCGCAGCCTGCATCGGCTGGCCGCGGCCGCGCGCAGCGAACAACGCTTCCCGCCGCGCGACTGGCGCACCCTGCGCGATGTACGCGTGCTGCGCGGAACGGTCGCGCAGCGCTGGATCGGCCGGGTCGGCCGCATGGCGGCGCTGGCGCGCGCACTGGCCGCGCTGTGCGCGGCCTTGGCGATGGCGACGTTCTGGTGCTACCGCTAGGCCGGGAACCGGCGCCGGGCCGTGCCAGCCCTTCGGCGGCACCGACGGCGCCTGTGCGGGACGGGCGCTATTGCCCTGCCCCGACCTGGCGTACATCGTGACGCGACCCGCGCCGTCGGCGTCAGCCACCGTAGAGGCCGAAGGCATGCCATGGATCGATGCACTGCGGCAACGCGCCGGCGAACTCAAGCGCGAGATCCACGCGCTGTACCTGGCGGCGCGGCATCCGCTCACTCCGTGGTACGCCAAGCTGCTGGTCGCGGCGATCGTGGCCTATGCGCTCAGCCCCATCGACCTGATTCCGGACTTCATCCCGGTCCTGGGCTATCTGGACGATCTGCTACTGCTGCCGCTGGGGATCGCCTGGGCGATCCGCATGATTCCGGCGGCCGTCATGATCGAGTGCCGCGCGCGTGCCGCGCGTGCCGGCGGCCTGGACGGCGGCCCGGCAGGCCGTGTCGGCGCCGCGGTGATCGTGGCGGTCTGGATCGGACTCGCCGCGCTATGCGCTTTGTTGTTCTATCGGACGCATCGCGGCGCGCCTGATTGAATCGCCGCTGTCGATGGCCGGGTACCCCGCCTCCGATCGCGGCGACGGCGAGCCAGCAAGCACGGCGCCTGGCCGCTAGCCGCTGCTCTCCAAACCCCTGGCATCACTCCAGATCGGCGACACCCAGTTCGCTCAAGGCGTTCTGCATCAGCAGGCGCGCCGAATCGCTGAGCACTTCGTGATCGAGGGCGAAACGGATCGTCGCTTCGATCAGGCCCAGGTGGGTACCGCAGTCGAAGCGCGTGCCCTGGAAGCGGTAGGCGTTGACGGTGTCCTCGGCCAGCAGGGCCGCGATCGCGTCGGTGAGCTGGATCTCGCCGCCGGCGCCCGGCGTGGTGTTCTCCAGCAGCGAGAAGATGCGCGGATTGAGCACGTAGCGGCCGACCACGGCGAGGTTGCTGGGCGCGACTTCGGGCGCGGGCTTTTCGACGATGGCGCGGATGCGGCCCTGGCGCCCGGCGAAGTTGTCGGTGGCGACGATGCCGTAGCTGCCGGTCTGTTCGCGCGGCACGTCCTGCACCGCGATCACGCTGGCGCCGGAACTCTCGGCCGCGTCGGCCATCTGGCGCAGCGCGCCCGGCCCGCGGTTCCAGATCAGATCGTCCGGCAGCACCACCGCGAACGGTTCGTCGCCGACCACGGGCTTGGCGCACAGCACCGCATGGCCCAGGCCCAGGGCCTCGGCCTGGGTCACGAACACCGCGCGCACGCCTTCGGGCAGCACGTTGCGCACCAGTTCCAGTTGTTCGAACTTGCCGCTGCGCTCGAGCTTCTGTTCCAGCTCGTAGGCCTTGTCGAAGTAGTCGGCGACCGCGTGCTTGTAGCGGTTGGTGACGAAGATCAGGGTGTCGCAGCCGGCCTCGATGGCTTCGTCGACCGCGTACTGGATCAGCGGCCGATCGACGATCGGCAGCATTTCCTTGGGTACGGTCTTGGTCGCGGGCAGGAACCGGGTCCCCAGTCCTGCGACCGGGAACACTGCTTTACGGATGCGAGCTGCCATCAAACCTTCCTGGCGTTGCGTGTCGGGAATGCCACCACGGTAGTGGATTCGACGTAATCGGGATGTTCACCGACCGGGGCGAATTCGGGCACGGCCATGCGCAGCAGCTGATTCAGCGCTTCGCGGTCGTAGCGCGCCGAGGCCTCGCGCATCTGTGCGATGGCCGGCTCGATCACGCTGGCCGACACGCTGCGCGGTTCGGCCTGCAGGATCTTGGGATGCTGGGTCGGGCGGTAGCGCTCGTCGGCGTGGAACAGGGTCTCGTGCAGCTTTTCGCCCGGACGCAGGCCGGTGTAGATGATCGCGATATCGCGGCCCGGCTGCTTGCCGGCCAGGCGGATCATCTGCTCGGCGAGCAGGCGGATCGGCACCGGCTCGCCCATGTCGAGGGTGTAGATCGCCTCGTGGCTGCCGATCGCCGAGGCCTGCAGGATCAGCTGGCAGGCTTCGGGAATCGTCATGAAGAAGCGCGTGACCTCCGGGTCGGTGACCGTGACCGGGCCGCCGCTGCGGATCTGTTCGCGGAACAGCGGCACCACGCTGCCGGCCGAGTCGAGCACGTTGCCGAAGCGCACGGTCACGAAGCGGGTCGAGCGCTGGTCGGCCAGCGATTGGCAGGTCATCTCGGCCAGGCGCTTGGTCGCGCCGAGCACGTTGACCGGGTCGACCGCCTTGTCGGTGGAGATCAGCACGAAGGTGCCGACGCCGGCCTCGCGGCAGGCCTTGGCCACGGTCGCGGTGGACAGCACGTTGTTGCGCACCGCTTCGCGCAGTTGCGCTTCCAGCAGCGGCACCTGCTTGTAGGCGGCGGCGTGGAAGACCGCGTCGGGTTCGGACTGGTCCAGGGCGAACGCGATCACCGCCGGATCGCCGCAGTCGCCCAGGATCGGGATGTATTCCAGATCGGGGAAATCGCGGCGCAGCGCGGCCTCGGTCTGGGTCAGGGCGAGTTCGTCGATCTCGATCAGGGCGATGCGGCGTGCGCCGTGGCGCGCGCACTGGCGGCACAGTTCCGAACCGATCGAGCCGCCGGCGCCGGTGACCAGCACCGAACGCGCGCCCAGCCAGCTGCGGATCGCCTTCCAGTCCGGCAGCACCGGCTTGCGCCCGAGCAGATCCTCGATCGCGACTTCCTTGAGCTCGCCCGGCAGCGAACGCCCTTCCAGCACGTCCTGCAGACGCGGCACCATCCGGAACGGCAGGCCGGTGCGCTCGCAGGCGATCACCACGCGCTGCAGCGCGCTGGCGTCGGCCGAGGGCATCGCGATCACCAGCAGTTTGGCCGCGGTCTCGCGCGCGATCTCGGCCACTTCAGGCACGCGCCCCAGCACCGGCACGCCCTGCACCTTGCTGCCGCGCAGGCGCGCGGCGTCGTCGAGGAAACCGACCGGCTCGTAGGTGCCGAAGCGGCGCAGGTCGCGCACCAGCGCTTCGCCGGCGCGGCCGGCGCCGAGGATCAGGATGCGCACCGAGGCGGTGTTGGCGCGCTCGACGCGGCTGTCCTTCCAGGCGCGGTACAGCAGGCGCGGCGCGCCCAGCATGCCGACCAGGACCACCGGATACAGCACCAGCACCGTGCGCGGCATGGTGGTGTCGAGGCGGTTATAGAGGAACAGCACCAGCACGATCGCGAACAGGCCGAGCATGCAGGCCTTGAAGATGTTCCAAAGATCCGGCACGCCGGCGAAGCGCCACAGGCCGCGGTACAGACCGACCTGCCAGAACACCAGGCCCTGGGCGATCATCACCAAGGCGATCTCGGTCGACCACAGCGGCAGCGGAACGGGGGCGGGGATGATGCCGAAGCGCAGGCGGTACAGCGCCTGCCAGACCAACCACACCATCGCGAGATCGTGCGCGACTACCGCCGTGCGCGGCAGTGCACCTTTAAGACGATCGCGCCATGAGCTCATTCCATGCCCCTATACCTTAGCCGGGAGAATTCAACGCCGGCTCGGAGCCGGCGCGCTGCAACCACCACCACAAAAAAGCGCCGGACATATACCACGCCGCAACCGTACACAGCATGAAAGCCATTCTCGTTTGCAGCAGGATTGGGAGCGCGAGCACAGCTGCGAGGGTATGCATGGCGTAAGCGATGGTGACTTTGGTGTGCCCTACTCTCCTCGCCCAGACCTGATAAGTGTGTTGTGCGTGTGCGGTCCACCACGCTTCCCGACGCAGCATGCGTCGTAACAGTGTCAAGCCCGCGTCGATAAGGAACGCCGAAAGCGGCATCAGGACGACCGCTGATCGGCTGCCCAGACCGGCCGCGGCCAGGACCGCGAGCCCGGCCAGGGCGAATCCCAGCGCCCCGCTGCCCACATCGCCCATGAAAATCCGGGCCTTGGGAAAGTTGAAGGGCAAAAAACCCAGGCAGGCCGCGGCCAGCGCCAGGCCCAGCCACAGCCCCGGCGCCCCCGCCAGCCAGCCCAGGGCCAGGGCGACCAGGGCGGCCTGGCTGGCGGCCAGACCGTTGATGCCGTCCATGAAGTTACAGACGTTGGTCAGCGCCAGAGCGGCCACGAACGCGCCCAGGGCCAGCCAGGGCGCGTCCAGCACGTGCCAGACCGCGTAGGCGAACACCGCCGCGGCCAGGGCGTGCACCGCCAGCCGCAGCGAAGCCGGCAGCGGCCGGTGGTCGTCGATCAGGCCGACCCCGGCCACCAGCGCCAGGCCCAGCCCGAACGCGGCCAGCAGCGGGGCTTGCGCGGGCAGGCGCACCGCCAGGGCCAGGGTCGCGACCAGCAGGGCGATGACCAGGGCGATGCCGCCGCCGCGCGGGGTCGCCACGGCGTGGCTGCGGCGCTCGCCGGGCTGGTCGATCAGTTGGATGCGCAGCGCGTACCAGCGCGCCAGCCAGGTGCCGACCGCTCCGATCAGCAGGTGGGTGATCAGCCAACTCGCCATGCGGATCAGACCACCGCGTAGTTCAGCAGCGGCTTGACCGTTCCCCATTCCTTGCAGCTGGGGCATTGCCAATGGTGGCTGCGCGCGCCGAAGCCGCAGCGGTTGCAGCGGTAGCTGGGGTTGCGCACCAGCAGCTGGTCGGTGATGTGCTTGAGGTCGTGCAGGGTCGCCAGCGGATCGGCGCCCTCGGCCAGGGTCAGGTCGATCAGGGCGGCCTCGCCGCGCACCGAGGGCCGGTCCTTGAGCTGGCGGGCGAGGTAGCTGCGCGCGGCCGGTACGCCGTCCTCGGCCTCGACCATGCGGGTCAGGGCCAGCACCGGGGCGATGCCGCGGTAGTGCTCGCACATCTCGGCCAGGAACGCGCGTGCGCCGGTGGGGTCGCCGTCGCGCTCGTAGCAGCTCAGCAGCGAGGGCAGCACTTCCGGCAGATAGTCGGGATCGGCGCGGGCCACGCGTTCGAAGGCGCGGATCGCGGCGGCGTCGTTGCCGGCCTCGACCTCGATGCGCCCCTCGAGCATGCCGGCGCGCACCGAGTTGGCGTCGGCCTCGTAGGCGCGCTTGACCGCGCCGCGCGCGGCTTCGACGTCGCCGGCGGCGCGCTGGCGGTCGGCCAGTTCGCATTCGAACTGGGCGATCAGCTTGCCCATGGGCTCGCCGGTGGCGGCCTCGTAGCGGCGCGCGTTCTCGATCGCCTTGTCCCAGTCGCGCTCGGACTGGTAGATGCCGATCAGGTGGCGCAGCGCCAGCGGCGCCATGTCCAGCGCGACCAGGTCGCTGAACACGGTCTCGGCGCGATCGAGCAGGCCCGAGCGCATGTAGTCCTCGCCCAGCGCCAGCAGGGCCTGGACCTTCTGCTGGTCGCTCAGGCCGGGGCGCTGCACCAGCGCCTGGTGCAGACGGATCGCGCGGTCGACTTCGCCGCGGCGACGGAACAGGTGGCCCAGCGCAACCTGGGTCTCGAAGGTGTCCTTATCGAGCTCGGCGATGTGCAGGAAGATCTCGATGGCCTTGTCGGGCTGCTCGTTGAGCAGGTAGTTGAGGCCGCGGAAATAGGTGGTCGACAGATGGCTGACCTGGTTGTCGCTGTGGCGCTCGCCGCCGCGGCGGCCGATCACCCAACCGCTGACGGCCGCGATCGGCAGCAGCAGGAAGAACCAGAACCACTCGCTGATGAATTCCATGCCTCAGGTCTCGCGTGGGGTGGCGACGGCGCGCTCGGCGCGCGCCAGGCGGCGGCGCAGCGGCAGCACCAGGCTGGCGGTGATCGCCAGGCCGCCGGCGAGCACGCCCAGCAGCAGGGACACGATCAGGGCCACGCCCAGGGTGGTCGGGAAGGTGCCGAAGCCCAGGTCGATGGGCACGATCTGCCGGTTGAGCGCACCGACGGTGGCGCCGGCCGCGAGGCAGACGAAGGCGATGAGGAAACGGATCAGGCGCATGGGGGGGTTCCGGCGTCCGCGGTGTCGCCCCTAGCTTAGCGGAGGCGTGAGGCGGCGGTTAAGCGGTGAATGGCGGAAGCGCACGCGGGGTCGTCGCGCACGCGGGAACGGCGACGGATAGCGTACACAGATAAGGGAGATCGCCCTGCCCCGCGTTCGGGACGGCGATCGCAAGCGACTGGGTCAGGAAGCGTCGTCGTCCAGCGGCGCCACGCCGCTGACGCGTTCGCGCAGTTCCTTGCCGGGCTTGAAATGCGGCACGTGCTTGCCCGGCAACGCCACCGACTCGCCGGTCTTGGGGTTGCGGCCCAGGCGCGGCGGACGGAAGTGCAAGGAGAAGCTGCCGAAGCCACGGATCTCGATGCGTTCGCCCACCGACAGCGCGCCGCCCATCATTTCGAGCAAGGCCTTCACCGCCAGATCCACGTCGTCGCCCTTCAGGTGGGCCTGACGCTGCGAAAGGATCTCGATGAGTTCGGACTTGGTCATGGGCGCTGCGCAAGCTCTTTACTGGGATGTCGGGACGGTGCCGATACGACGGCGCCGCGACGGTGCCACAAATCGAAGGCGACCCGGCTGGGCCGGGCCGCCTCCGCGGTATTGCGGCGACGCCGGTCCGGTTGCCCGGAACGGCGCGCCTTGACGCTGGGTATTACTCGGACTTGTTGCCGCTCAGCTGCTCGCGCAGCAGCGCGCCCAGCTTGGTGGTGCCGCTGGAAGCTTCCGAGGCCGCGCGGTTGTAGTCGGCCAGGGCCTCCTGCTGCTCGGCTTCGTCCTTGGCCTTGATCGACAGCTGCATGGAACGGCCCTTGCGGTCCGTGCCGATGATCTTGGCTTCGACTTCCTGACCCACCTTGAGGTACTGGGTGGCGTCCTCGACGCGCTCCTTGGCGATGTCGCGGGCAGCGACGTAGCCTTCGATGCCGTCGGCCAGTTCGATCGTGGCGCCCTTGGCGTCCACTTCCTTCACCACGCCCTTGACGATCGAGCCCTTGGCGTTGGAAGCGACGTACTGACCCATCGGGTCCTGCTCCAGCTGCTTGACGCCCAGGCTGATGCGCTCGCGCTCCGGATCCACGGCCAGGACGACGGCTTCCAGGGTGTCGCCCTTCTTGTAGTTGCGGACCACGTCTTCGCCGGTGGTGTTCCAGCTGATGTCGGACAGGTGGACCAGGCCGTCGATGCCGCCGTCCAGGCCGATGAAGATGCCGAAGTCGGTGATCGACTTGATCTGGCCTTCGACCTTGTCGCCCTTCTTGTGGATGGCCGCGAAGGTCTCCCACGGGTTCGAGGTGACCTGCTTCATGCCCAGCGAGATACGACGACGCTCTTCATCGACGTCCAGCACCATGACCTGAACTTCGTCGCCGACCTGCACGATCTTGGACGGGTTGACGTTCTTGTTGGTCCAATCCATTTCGGAGACGTGGACCAGGCCTTCGACGCCCGGCTCGATCTCGACGAACGCGCCGTAATCGGTGACGTTGCTGACCTTGCCGAACACGCGGGTGTCGGCCGGGTAGCGGCGCGCGATGTTGTCCCACGGATCCTCGCCCAGCTGCTTGAGGCCGAGGCTGACGCGGTTGCGCTCGCGGTCGTACTTGAGCACGCGGACGTCCAGCTCCTGGCCGACTTCCACGACTTCGGACGGGTGACGCACGCGCTTCCACGCCATGTCGGTGATGTGCAGCAGGCCGTCGATGCCGCCGAGGTCGACGAACGCACCGTAATCGGTGAGGTTCTTGACGACGCCCTTCAGGATCGCGCCTTCCTGCAGCTTCTCCATCAGCTGCTCGCGCTCGACGCTGTACTCGCTCTCGACCACCGCACGGCGGGAGACGACGATGTTATTGCGCTTGCGGTCCAGCTTGATGAGCTTGAACTCGAGTTCCTTGCCTTCCAGGTAGGCGGAGTCGCGCACGGGGCGCACGTCCACCAGCGAACCGGGCAGGAAGCCGCGGACATCCTTGATGTCGACGGTGAAACCACCCTTGACCTTGCCGCTGATGCGGCCGGTGATGGTCTCGTTCTTTTCGAGCGCCTCTTCGAGCTCGTCCCACACCATCGCGCGCTTGGCCTTCTCGCGGGACAGCACGGTTTCGCCGAAGCCGTTCTCGATCGAGTCGAGGGCGACCTTGACTTCGTCGCCTTCGGCAACGTCGATCTCGCCGGCGTCGTTACGGAACTGTTCGATCGGCACGATGCCTTCGGACTTCAGGCCGGCGTTGATCACCACCACGTCGCCGCGGACTTCCACGACTACGCCGGTGACGATGGCGCCCGGCTTCAGTTTGGCCAGGTACTGCTGGCTAGCTTCGAACAGCTCGGCAAATGATTCGGTCATTAGTTGATTTACTCGGTTGAACACACGGGCCGCACCGGCTGGCATCGTCGCTGTCGTAGCGACGCAAGCAGCGCGTGGTCGACCCACCCGTTATGTGGCGCGATGGAGCCGCACCATGTGTCGTTGTGGATCCCGCCGCGGGATTGCGACGGGGCTGGATTTTTACTGCGGTGCCGCCACTGCTGCGCGTTCGATCCGCGTTTGCGCAAACGTCAGCGCGCCGGCAACAAGGCCAGCACGCGTTCGACCACCTCGGCGATGCCCAGGCCGGTGGTATCGATGCGCACGGCGTCGTCGGCCGGTCGCAGCGGTGCCACCGCTCGCTGTGCGTCGCGGGCGTCGCGGGCGAGAATCTCCCGCAGCAGACCATCTAAAGTAACGGAAACCCCTTTGTCTTTCAACTGCTTATAGCGCCTTTCCGCCCTTTCGTCGGCGCTGGCGGTCAGGAAGACCTTGTAAGGGGCGTCCGGGAAGATCACCGTGCCCATGTCGCGGCCGTCGGCGACCAGGCCCGGCGCCTGGCGGAAGGCGCGCTGACGGTCCTTGAGGGCGGCCCGGACCTCGGGGATGGCGGCGATGGCCGAGGCGGCGGCGCCGGCGGTCTCGGTGCGCAGCTCGTCGGTGGCGTCCTGCTCGTTGACCAGCACCCGCAGCTCGCCGCGCTCGTCGTCGCGGAAGCCGATGCGGGTGTCGAAGGCGCAGCGGACCAGGGCGGCCGGGTCGGCCAGGTCGAGGTCGGCCCAGCCGGCGGCGACGCCGACCGCGCGGTACAGGGCGCCGGAATCCAGGTAGTGCCAGCCCAGGGACTGGGCGACCAGGCGGCTGATGGTGCCCTTGCCGGAGCCGGAGGGGCCGTCGATGGTGAGGACGGGGATGCTGCTGTCGTGGGGGGTAGTCATCCCTCTATTATGCAAGGACGGCACCGCTTGCCCGCCCCTGGCGGGACTGCCGCGGGGCCGATCCGGGGCCCGGAAAACCCCGGACCCGGCCGCCGCGCAAATTATTTCGTGCAAGCACTTGATCGTAGTGGGAAATACCCGCTATTATCGCGGGCTGTCTATTCCAATCCTGTTGCCGAGGTCTGTCATGAAGGTCCTGTCCTCCCTGAAGTCGGCGAAGGCCCGTCACCGCGACTGCAAAGTCGTTCGCCGCCGTGGCAAGGTCTTCGTGATCTGCAAGTCGAACCCGCGTTTCAAGGCGCGTCAGCGCTAAGAAGCTGTTCCTGGGCGTTCGCGCCCATGATCGCTCGACTGAGAGGCCGCCGCGAGGCGGCCTTTCTGCGTTGCGCGGCGGCGCCCTCGCCGGCCCGGCCGGATCGCGAAAACGTGACGGCCGCGTGCTGCCGTGGCATCGGGGCTTGTGCGTACAATCTCGCGTCCTCCAGCGAGGTTGCACCCATGAAGTCCCGCACCGCTCCCGCCGCACTCGCGTTTGCAGCCCTGTTGCTCCTGTCCACCGCCGCCTCCGCCGACACCCTGCTGATCGAGCGCGTGTCCGAAGAGAACAAGGCGGCGATGCCCGTCCGCGGCCAGACCATGGCCCAGGTCGAGGCCCGCTACGGCGCCCCGGCCGAACGCCTGGACCCGCGCGGCGGCCAGAAGCGCCAGTGGCCCACCATCAACCGTTGGGTCTACCCGGCGTTCACCGTGTACTTCGAGAAGAACAAGGTGGTCGACGTGGTCGCCAACAAGGCCGACGCGCAAGAGATCGGGCCCAAGCCGGCCGTGCGCTGACGCCGTCGAACGAGACCGTGTTTTGACCGAGCAAGCATTGCGCTTCCCCGCGGAGTGGGAACCCCAGTCCGCGGTCCTGATCGCCTGGCCGAACGCCGACACCGACTGGGCCGATCGCCTGGGCGAAGTCGAGGACACCTACATCGCCCTGGTCGCGGCGATCACCCGCTTCCAGCCGGCGGTCGTCTGCGTCGCCGACGACGATGTCCAGGCCTATGCCCGCGCCCGCCTGTCCTCGGCCCGGATCGACATGGGCCGGGTGCGCTTCGTCGAAGCGCCCTACGACGACACCTGGCTGCGCGATTCCGGCCCGATCAGCCTGCGCGCCGGCGACGGCTTCCGCCTGCTCGATTTCCGCTTCACCGGCTGGGGCGGGAAGTTCGACGCCAGCCAGGACGACCTCCTGGTCGAGCGTCTGCACGATCAGGGAATCTTCTTGAAGAGTGACCGACAAAGCATTGATTTTGCTCTGGAAGGCGGCGCCATCGAAACCGACGGCGCGGGCAGCCTGCTGAGCACCTGGCAGTGTCTGCACGAGCGCCATCCGGACGCCAGCCGCGAAGAGATCACCGCCAAGCTGTCGCACTGGCTGCGCCAGGACCGGGTGCTGTGGCTGGACCACGGTTATCTGGAAGGCGACGACACCGACGCCCATATCGACACCCTGGCCCGCTTCGCCGCGGCCGACGCCATCGTCTACCAGGGCTGCGACGACCCCGCCGACTCGCACTACGCCGAGCTCCAGGCCATGGCCGCCGAGCTGGCCGCGCTGCGCACCCGCGACGGCCAGCCCTATCGCCTGTTCGCGCTGCCGTGGCCGCAGCCGGTGATCGACGAAAACCGAAGGCTGGCGGCCAGTTACGCCAACTTCCTCATCGTCAATGGAGCCGTGCTGATGCCGGCTTACGGGGATGCCGCCGACGGCGAGGCCCAGGCCGTGCTGGCCCAGGCCTTCCCGGACCGCGAGATCGTGCCGGTGCCCTGCCGCCCGCTGATCTGGCAGAACGGCAGCCTGCACTGCATCACCATGCAATTGCCGCAGGGCCTGGTGGCCTAAGCGTGGCACCGCAGCCGGACATGAGCGCCGTGCTGCCGATCGTGGCCAGCGTGCTGTTCGCGGCTTGGGGCACCGGCATGCTGATCGCCCTGTGGTTCAAGCCGCGGCTGCGGAAGGTCTGGCTGTTCACCCCGCGCTGGCGCATCGGACAAGCCGCCAGCCGCGGCGCCGCGACCGTGCAGGCGCTGCACGCCTATAGTCTGGCCGCCCTGCTCGCGTGCAAGGTCGCCGGCGCCGGTTCCAAACAGGCCCTGCTGGTGTTCCTGCTTTTTACCGCCGCCAGCGGCATCGCCTGGGTGGTCGACGGCGCCAACGCCGCCGCCCGCGAGTCCTGAGGCTTAAGCGCGACAGGTATCGAACGCCGTCCGCTCTCGGCAGCGCGGCCTGACGCGCTCAGGCCGGGCCGCCGCCAGTGCATCGCCCCTATCGCCGGCGAATACCTGGATCGACCGTTTCGGTTGGTTATTGCCGCGCGCCAGCACTGCGGCGGCTGGGCGGAACAGGATCGACGTCCAGCGCCATGCAGATGAAGCGCATCGGCGGCGAGCCCTACAATAGTCGCCATCCCGCGTCCGGATTCTCGCCCCCATGAAGAAGACCACCCTGCCCGTCGCCCTGATCCAGGACCGCGACCACGGCTCGCGCGAGGCCAACCTCGCCAACATCGAGGAGCGCGTCGGCGAAGCCGCCAAGCGCGGCGCCAGGCTGGTGCTGCTGCAGGAACTGCACAACGGGCCGTATTTCTGCCAGCACGAGTCGGTGGCCGAGTTCGACCTGGCCGAGACCATTCCCGGCCCCAGCACCCAGCGCCTGGGCGCGCTGGCCAAGCAGCACGGCGTGGTCCTGGTCAGCTCGCTGTTCGAGCGCCGCGCGGCCGGGCTGTACCACAACACCGCGGTGGTCTTCGACGCCGACGGCTCCACCGCCGGCAAGTACCGCAAGATGCACATCCCGGACGATCCGGGCTTCTACGAGAAGTTCTACTTCACCCCCGGCGACATCGGCTTCGAGCCGATCCAGACCTCGGTCGGGCGCCTGGGCGTGCTGGTGTGCTGGGACCAGTGGTATCCGGAAGGCGCGCGCCTGATGGCCCTGGCCGGCGCCGAGCTGTTGCTGTACCCGACCGCGATCGGCTGGGACCCGACCGACGAGCAGGCCGAGAAGGACCGCCAGCGCGACGCCTGGGTGCTCAGTCACCGCGGCCACGCGGTCGCCAACGGCCTGCCGGTGCTGAGCTGCAACCGGGTCGGCCACGAGCAATCGCCCTTGGACGCGGCCGGCATCGACTTCTGGGGCACCAGCCATGTGCTGGGCCCGCAGGGCGAGTTCCTGGCTCAGTCGCTCAAGGCCGAACCGGAAATCCTGATGGCCGAGGTCGACCTGGGCCGCAGCGAGCACGTGCGCCGGATCTGGCCCTTCCTGCGCGACCGCCGCATCGACGCCTACGGCGACCTGCTCAAGCGCTACCGCGATTGAGCGCGGTGGCCGCCGCGCCGCTGATACGTCCCACCGTCGCCGGCGATCTGCCGGCGATCGCCGCCCTGTACGCGCTGGAAGTGCGCGAGGGCGTGGCCACGTACGAATATGCGGTGCCCGATCTGGCCGAGATGACGCGGCGCTGGCAGGCGGTGCTGGCGCAGGGCTATCCCTACCTGGTGGCCGAACTCGACGGCGCCTTCGCCGGTTACGCCTACGCCAGCAGCTATCGCAGCCGCGAGGGTTACCGCTGGACGGTCGAGGACACGGTCTACGTGCAACCCGGCTGCCAGAGCCGCGGCGTCGGCCGCGCCCTGCTGCAAGCGCTCATCGCCGACTGCGAGGCGCGCGGCTACCGGCAGATGGTCGCGGTGATCGGCGACGGCTCCAACGCCGCCTCGGTGGCCCTGCACGAACGCCTGGGCTTTCGCACCGTCGGCGTGTTCCCGGGCCTGGGCCGCAAACACGGGCGCTGGCTGGACACGGTGCAGATGCTGCGGCCGCTGGGGCCGGGCGACACCGTCGCGCCGCCGGAATCGGGTTGATCCGCACACCCTGAGTGTGCCGTTTGGGCGTAGCCTTGCCGACAAGCGGCAGGCACAAAACGAACGAACGTGCTATTTTCTCGACCATGTCCAATCTGACCGCCACCGGCAAGGGCGCCGCCACCCGCGACGCGATCATCGACCGGGCCTACAGCATCGCCGTCGGCGGCGGGCTGGAGAGCCTGTCGATTGGCCCGCTGGCGCAGGCCGTGGGCATGTCGAAGAGCGGCGTGTTCGCCCACTTCGGCTCGCGCGAGGACCTGCAGCTGGCGGTGCTCGACGCCGCCGGCCAGCGCTTCCTCGAATACGTGCTGCTGCCGGCGCTGAAGGCCAGGCGCGGCCTGCCGCGCCTGCGCGCGATCATCGCCGCCTGGTTCGACTGGGCCCGCCACACTTCCGGCGGCTGCGTGCTGTTGTCGGCCGTGAACGAGTACGACGACCGCCCCGGCCCGCTGCGCGACCGGGTACTGCAGCACGAAACCCGCTGGCGCAACGACATCGCGCGCGCGGTGCAGATGGCGGTCGACGCCGGCGAGCTGCAGACCGATACCGACGCCCCCCAGCTGGCATTCGAGATCTACGGGCTGGCCCTGGTCGTGCACCACGACGCCGGCCTGTTCGGCTTCGAAACCAGCGTCGAGCGCGGCCAGCGCGCGTTCGAACGCCTGATCCGTTCCTACTCCTCCCCCACCGCCTGATCTCGTGCAGAGAGGCTCCGCCATGTACCCGCTCATCGCCAAAATTAGCACGACCGTTCGTAGTTTTATTAAGCTCTACGGCGTCCGCCTGGGCTTCCTGATCGGCAGCCGGTTCGCGCCCGAGGCGGCCGTGCGCCGCGCCGCGTTGCTGTTCAGCACCCCGTTCGCGTCCTCGCGCAGCCGCGCCCTGACCGCGCCCAGCCACGGCGCACGCGAGGGCGAGCTGGAGGTCGACGGCCAGCGCATCGCCACCTACGTCTGGGGCGACCCGCAGAACCAGCCCTATGTGCTGTTCGCGCACGGCTGGTCCAGCCACGGCACCCGCATCGCGCCCTGGCTGGAGCGCCTGCGCGGCGACGGCTACGCGGTGGTCGCCTTCGACCAGCCCGCGCACGGCAAGAGCCCCGGCCGCCAGAGCACCCTGCCCGACTTCACCCATCACCTGCTCGCGGTCGGCCGCCACTACGGCCCGGCGGCGGCGGTGATCGGCCATTCCCTGGGCGGCGCGGCCACCCTGCTGGCGATGGCGCGCGGCCTGCGCGCCGAGCGCGCCGTGCTGATCGCGCCGGCCGCCGATCCGGTCGCGGCCGCCTACCGTTTCGCCGACCTGGTCTGGATCGGCGAGCACCTGTGCCGACGCATGTTCGCCTACTTCGAGGCGCGCATCGGCATCGGCTTCCAGGAGCAGCAGGCCCACCTCAACGCCCCGTCCATCGCCAGCCCGGCCCTGATCGTGCACGACCTGGGCGACCGCGAAGTGCCCTGGTCGGAAGGCGAGCGCTATGCGCGCTACTGGCCGGATTCGCGCCTGCTGAGCACGCGCGGCCTCGGCCACCGGCGCGTGCTCGAGGACAGCGGCGTGATCGAGGCCGGCCTGCGCTTCCTGCACGGCGAACGCGTCGGCGACCGCATGGTGTCCAGCCCCAACCTGCCCTACGGCTGGGCCTGACGGCGGCCGCGGCGCCCGCTCGGGCGCCGCGACGCTTCAGGCCGCCTGCGCCGCCACCGGCGCCGGATAAGGTTCGCGCCAGGCCGGCAAGGCGGCGATGCGCGCGTACCAGCCGCGGATGCGGGCGTAGTCCTGCAGCGGCAACTGCGACTCTTCGGCCCAGGGCAGCACCATCGCGACCGCGAAGTCGGCCAGGCTGAGACGGTCGGCGACCAGATAATCGCGATCCTCCAACTGCCGCTCCAGCACCTGGGCGAACTGGTGGAAGTAGCGCGTGCCTTCCTCGACCTGGGCCGGGCCGGGTTCGCCCAGGCCCAGGCGCGGCTTGATCACGTGTTCGAAGAACAGGCCGATCGCGTGGCGGGTGAAATGCGTGCTGTTCCAATGCAGCCAGCGCAGCAACTCGATCTGGTCCTGCGCGTCGCCGGGCCAGAAATCCGAGCCCTGCCGCTGGGCCAGGTGCGCGGCGATCGCCGGCGCCTCCCACAGCACGCGGTCGCCATCGACCAGGGTCGGCACCCGGCCGTTGGGGTTCAGGGCCAGGTAGTCCGGCCGGCGCTGCTCGCCGCGGATCAGGTCCACCCGGACCAGTTCGACCGCGGCGCCGACCTGGCGCGCGGCGGCGCAGGCCAGGCGGGGATTCGGGGATTCGAAGTAGTACAGCTTCACGGTGACGCTCCTTGCGTGGTGGGGAACGCGACCGATTCTGCGACGGGTCTTAATATGTTCAAGAACATAATTACAATCGTGCTATTCCGGACTCGAAGCCCGCACGGAGCCCTCCCGCCATGCCCTACAGCCGCGAGCACAAGGCGCGTACGCGCAAGAAGATCGTCGCCGCCGCGCGCCGGCTGTTCACGCGACGCGGCTTCGCCGAGGTTTCCATCGACGAGGTCATGTCCGAGGCCGGCCTCACCCGGGGCGGCTTCTACCACCATTTCCAGCGCAAACAGGACCTGTACGCCGAGGTCGTGAGCCACCTGCTGCACTGCGGCCCCGACGAACCCGGCGGCGCCCCTTCGATCGACTCACGCCAACTGGTGGCGGAGTACCTGTCCGACCGCCATGCCGCCGAGATGGACTACAGCTGCCCGCTGATCACCTTCTCGTCCGAGGTCGCGCGTGGCGACGAATGCGTGAAGCAGGCCTACACGCAGGTGCTGGACAGCCTGATCCACGCCTTGCAGCGCGACATCGGCGACGGCGCGGCCGCGCGCACGCGCGCCGTGACCATGGCCACCTTGTGCGTGGGCGGCGCGATGCTGGCGCGCGCGGTCGACGATCCCGATCTGGGCCGCGAGATCCGCCGCATCGCCCAGGAGCACGCGCTGGCCCTGCTCGACGCCGCCGCGGGCGCGCGCGCCGCGGCCTGATCGCCGCGCCGCACGGCGCTCTTGTTCCGGCGCCGCGCTTGCTTCTACTCTGCGCGCTTGCGGCCACGGGCGCCGCGGCAGGATCAGGGGAAGGCGGTGGACTTGGCTATGCACACACACGCCCGAGGCTTGCGCTCGGACGCGGGCCGGAGCGCGCGCCGGTGATCTCGCCGATCCGCCTGATGCTGATCCTCGGCGCCGGCCTGCTCGCATTCGGCTATCTCAAGCGCGAGACCGTGCCCGAGCGCGCCCTGCTGCTGCCAGAGGTCCTCACCGAGCCGCGCCAACGCGCGAGCACCGACGCGCCGTTCTCGATCCAGGCCGGCGACGTCGATTACCGCATCGAACCGGTCGCCGATTACGACATCACCGGCCTGGTGGTGAGCCGGCACGACTCGGACACCTTCTGGGATACCTTCCACGAGCGCACCAACGACCATCTCAATGTCGCCGACCTGTGCCTGGTCTGGGGCGCCAACGCCAGCGACGGCGCCTATCAGCGCATGGCCTTCTGGAACGGCGAATGGACCTGCAACTACCGCTACGGCGGCGATGCGGCGATCGGGCCCGAGCACACCCGCGCCCTGTCCAACAACCATCTGCTGACCGAACGCAGCGACATCGCCGAGGGCATCCGCGAGCTGCGGGTGGGCGATCAGGTGCGCCTGCGCGGCCAGTTGGTGGTGTACAAGCACCAGGCCGGCATGAACTTCGTGCGCGGCACCTCGACCTCACGCGACGACACCGGCAACGGCGCCTGCGAAACCCTGCTGGTGAGCCAACTGGACCTGCTGCAACCGGCGCCGGCCTGGCCGCGCTGGCTGCGCTGGATCGGCGCCATCGTGCTCGCGCTGGGCCTGGTGTTCTGGTACCGGGCGCCGTTCGACGCACGCGAACAGTGAGCGCGGCGGGCCGGGCACTTCCCGGCCCGGCCACGGTCGTACCTGGGCGGTTTGCCGCTATCCCCCCCAGCCTCTATCCTGCCGGGCCTCCTGTGCCAGCCCCCGTACGGCGCCCAATCACCGAATGAATGCACCGATGACCGACGGCCTGCACGGCCAACCCCATGCCATCGTCGAACGCGACGGCGTCCGCTACACCCTGCTCGGGACCGCGCACGTGTCGCAGGCCAGCGTGGACGCGGTGCGCGACGCGGTCGGCAGCGGCGCCTACGACGCGGTCGCGGTGGAACTGGACCCGCAGCGCCTGCAGGCGCTCACCGACCCCGACGCGCTCGCGCGCCTGGACCTGATCCAGGTCCTGCGCACCGGCAAGACCGCGCTGTTCGCCGCCAACTTGGCCCTGGCTGCCTACCAGCGCCGCCTGGCCGAGCAGCTCGGCATCGAACCCGGCGCCGAACTCAAGCGCGCAGTGCTGGAAGCGCGCCAGCGCGAACTGCCGGTGCACCTGATCGACCGCGAAGTCGGCCTGACCTTCAAGCGCGCCTCCAGCAAACTGGGCTGGTGGGGCCGGGCCAAGCTCGGCGGCGGCCTGTTGGCGGCGCTGTTCGCCGACGAGGAAGTCGGCGAAGCGGAGATCGAGAAGCTCAAGCAGGGCGACATGCTCGAATCCAGCTTCGGCGAGTTCGCCAGCGAAAGCCCGCAGCTGTACGAAAGCGTGATCGCCGAACGCGACCGCTACATGGCCGCGCGCCTGCGCGAATCGCACGGCGAGGCGCGCGAAGTGCTGGCCGTGGTCGGCGCCGGACACCTGCAGGGCCTGGCCCGGCACCTGCGTGAGGAAACCCGCGCGCCGGCGGCGGTGCGCGAGGAACTCGAATCCCTGCCGCAAAAGAGCAACGTGCCCTGGTTCACCATCTTCCTGTCCGTGTTCGTGCTCGGCGGCTTCGCCTGGGGCTTCTGGCGCGGCGGCATCGACGTCGGCTCCGATCTGCTGCTGCAGTGGGTGTTGGCGACCGGCGTGCTCGGCGCGATCGGTTGCGCGGTCGCCGGCGGCCATCCGCTCAGCATCCTGGTCGCGTTCGTGGCCTCGCCGATCACCCCGCTGCACCCGGCCCTGGCCTCGGGCACGCTCAGCGCGCTCACCGAGGCCTGGGTGCGCAAGCCGACCTACGCCGACTTCATGGCCCTGCGCGACGACGTCCAGACCTGGCGCGGCTGGTGGCGCAACCGGGTCGCGCGCGTGCTGCTGAACTTCTTCCTGACCAGCCTGGGCACCGCGATCGGCGTGTGGACGGGCGGCTTGCGGATGTTGGGCAAACTGATCGGCTGATCGATTGAGCGCGGGGGAGCAAATCCCCCCTAGCCCCCCTTTTTCAAAGGGGGGAACCGTCAACTCCGGAAAGTCCCGTATCGCACTGTTCGTCTCCCCCCTTTTGAAAAAGGGGGATCGAGGGGGATTTGCTTTTCCCCAGGCGCCGAGCGAGCTCAGCGCCTGCCCCGCTCCGCCGCGATCCACGCATCGATGTGCGCCTCCAGCGCCTGCAGCGGCACCGAGCCGGTCGCCAGCACTTCGTCGTTGAACGCGCGCAGGTCGAAGCGCTCGCCGAGCGCGGCCTTGGCCTTGGCGCGCAGCGCCGAGATCTTGAGCTGGCCGATCTTGTAGGCCAACGCCTGACCCGGGGTGCCGATGTAGCGGTCGACCTCGTTGACGATGTCCTGGTCGGTCTTGGCGGCGTTGTCCTTGAAATAGGCGATCGCGCGCTCGCGGCTCCAGCCCTTGGCGTGCATGCCGGTGTCCACCACCAGGCGCACCGCGCGCCACATCTCGTAGGTGAGCTGGCCGAAGCGGTCGTAGGGGTCGTCGTACAGGCCCATGTCGTAGCCCAGCTGCTCGGCGTACAGGCCCCAGCCCTCGCCGTAGGCGACGAAGTAGGCGGTGCGGCGGAACATCGGCCGCTCCGGCAGTTCCAGGCCTCGCGCGAACTGGAAGTGGTGGCCGGGCACGGCCTCGTGCAGCGACAGCGCCATCATTTCCCAGCTCGGCCGTACTTCCGGCTTGTACAGGTTGACGTAGTAATAGCCGGCGCGGCTGCCGTCGACGGCGCCGGGCTGGTAGTAGGCGGTGGTGGTGTCCGGCGCGATGTTGTCGGGAATAGGACGCACGCCGTAAGGCTGGCGTGGAATGGTGTGGAACACCTTCACCAATTCCGGATCGATTCGCTTGGACAGCGCACGGTAGGCAGTCAGCAGGTCTTGCGGCGTCTTGTAGAAGAACTTCGGATCGCTGCGCAGGTAGGCGAAGAATTCCTGCAGCGTGCCCTTGAAACCGACCTCGGCCTTGACCTTCTCCATCTCGGCGCGGATGCGCGCGACTTCCTGCAGGCCCGTCTGGTGGATCCGCTCGGCGCTCAGATCGGTGGTGGTGTAGTAGCGCGCCAGGAAATCGTAATAGGCCTGGCCCTCGGGCAGATCGGACACGGCGATGCCGGCGCGCGTCCTGGGCAGGTATTCGTCCTGGAAGAAGGCGGCGAACTTGCGGTAGGCGGGCACGACGCGTTCGGAGATCGCCTGCCGGGCCTGGGCCTGCAGCGCCGCGCGCTCGGACTCGGGCACCGATGCCGGGAAGCGCAGGAACGGGCGGTAATAGGCGCTCTTGGCCGGGTCGTCGACGATCTGCAAGGCGATCTGCGCCGGCACCCGCTGCATCAGCACGCGCGGCGGCGTGCTGCCCTGCTTCAGGCCTTCGCGCATCAGCGCGGTGGTCTGTTCGATCGCCTCCGGCAGCGCGTTCAAGCGCGCCAGCCAATCGCGGTAATCCTTGACGCTGGCGAAGGGCAGCACCTCGGCGATGCCGTCGGCGTTCTGCACGCCGCCCTGGTGGCCGACCGGCTGCAGGTATTCGCGGAACTTCTGGCGCTCGATGTTGCGTTCCAGGTTCCAGGCGTAGGTGTCGTAATCGAGCTGGCTGTCGGCCGACAGCGCGGCGCGGTCGATCGCCTTGAGCCGGGCCAGCGCGTCGCGGTCGGCGGCCTCGCGCTGCGCGATCGCGGCCAGGCTGCGATCGGTCCAGCGGTCGTTGAAACGGTTGTCGCCGTTGTAGCTGGCGCCCTCCGGGCTCTCGACCAGGCCGCGCTCCCATTCGGCTTCGAAATAGGCCTTGAGGCGGGCGTCGGCGTTTTGCGCCTGCGCCGGTGCGACGACGAATACGGCCGCGGCGAGCGCGGCCACTACGAACTTGCGGAACATGCCTGCATCCCCTCGGAGCGAAGCCCGAGTCTAGCCCGCGACTTGCTCGTAATCGCTAGGCCGAAAGTCAATGCAGGCACTAGCGGACCGATTCGGACAGACGCGGCAGAGAGGGTGTCAGAGCCGTCCGAGACCGCAGCCCGCGCAAGCGCAAAACGCCCGCGGTACGCAGGCGGCTATCGGTTATCCGCGGTCGCGGCCCGGATCGGCCGCGCGCAGCGTCAGGGCTCAGGCCGCGTCGGCGGCCGTGGTGAAGCTCTCGCCGCAGCCGCACTCGGCGCTGGCGTTCGGGTTCTGGAACACGAACTGCTCGCCCAGGCCGTGTTTGACGAATTCGATGCGGGTGCCGTCGACCAGCGGCAGGCTGATCGGATCGACGTAGATGCGCACGCCGTCCTGTTCGAACACGGTGTCGCCCTCGCGCTGGTCGCGGGCCAGGTCGGCGATGTGCTGCCAGCCCGAGCAACCGGTGCGAGTCACGCCGAAGCGCAGACCCAGCGCATCGGGCGTCTCGGCCAGGAAGTGGCGGACACGGTCGAGGGCGGCGGGAGCGAGGCTGACGGACATCGGGGGACTCTCTTTGCTAGGCGGTCATGGTAGCAGGCGGGCCGTGGCGACGGCCTGCACCCTGCCGATATGGCCCCGGGACGCAGCGTTTCAAGTTCCGGGCGGCGCCAGCAGATAGGTCGCGAAACTGCCCAGCCAGTGGGCGCCGGCGTAGTGGGCGTCGCTGACCGCGGCCAGGCCGCTGTCGCGGTGGCGCGCGGCGGCCGCGCGCAGGGCCGCAACGCGGCGGTCGCCGGGCGGCAGGCCGCGCGCCATGCCTTCCAGCATCCAGGCCCGGCTCAGGTTCAGGCCGTCCAGATGGGCGAGCTTGCCGTCGGTGGGGTCCAGCACCACGCCCGGGGTGAGCCAGCCGGCGTCGGCCTTGCGCGGGATCCCCGGCAGGAAGGCTTTCAGCCAGCGCGCGTATTCGGCCGGCGCGAGCACGCGCCGCATCAGGTCGGCCTCGGCCAGGCAGGGCGAGAGGAAGTCCTGGCCGGAGGGCTCGTAGGCGATCGGGCAGTCGCGGTCGTTCATGTGGAACTGGCGCACCCGCGCCAGCAGCGCCTCGTGCAGGCGCGCATCGCCGCTGGCCTGGGTCCAGTCCAGGGCCAGGCCGAAGGCGAAGGCGGTCTGGGAATGCTCGCCGACCCGGATCGGCATGGTCAGCTTGGGCAGCCAGCGCAGCAGGCGCCCGGCGGCCTCGCGCTCCAGCGGCTCCAGCGCGGCGGCCCATTGCCGCCCCTGCGGATCGTCCCAGCCGCGCAGCTGGGTGCCCAGCTGCAGCAGCCAGGCCAGGCCGTAGGGACGCTCGAAGGATTCGTCGCTGCCGGCGCGCAGGTAGGCCAGTTCGCCGGCGATATTGGCCGCGGTCAGGTTGGCGGCCAGGGCGCGCCGCGCGGGCGCGGCGAACTCGGCCTGCGGATAGCGCTGCAGCAGGCGCACCAGCAGCCAATGCCCGTGCACCGAGGAATGCCAGTCGTAGCAGCCGTAGAAGGCCGGATAGAGCTTGCGCGGCGGCAGCACGTCGGCGTCGCCGCGCAACTGGTGGGAGAGCTTGTTCGGGTACTCGCGCTGCACGCAGTCCAGGGCCAGCTTGGCGAAACGCGCGGCGCGGGCCTCGTCCAGGGTCGTGGGCGCCTGCGCCCAGGCGCTCGTGGCGCACAGCCACAGCAACGCCGCCATCCAAACTCGTCCCATGCCCCGCTCCCCTGCCCTCGATGACCCGAGTGTAGCGGCGCCGTCGGCGCTTAGGATCGCGCCGATCCGTTATCATCCCCGGTTCTTATCGAACAGCGTTCCAAGGCAGGAATCTCATGACGGTGGTCAGCGTCGAACAGGCACTCGCAGGCAAGGTCCCGGCGGGCGGTGAAGTCACGGTGCGCGGCTGGGTGCGTACCCGTCGCGATTCCAAGGCCGGGCTCAGCTTCGTCAATGTCAGCGACGGTTCCTGCTTCGCGCCGATCCAGGTGGTGGCGCCGGCCGCGCTGTCCAACTACGACAGCGAGATCAAGCACCTGACCACCGGCTGCGCGGTGATCGCCACCGGCATCCTGGTGGCCTCGCAGGGCCAGGGCCAGAGCTACGAGATCCAGGCCAGCCAGTTGGAAGTGGTGGGCTGGGTCGAGGAGCCGTTGACCTACCCGATGCAGCCCAAGCAGCACACGCTGGAATATCTGCGCGAGTTCGCCCATCTGCGCCCGCGCACCAACCTGTTCGGCGCGGTCACCCGCATCCGCAACTGCCTGGCCCAGGCCGCGCATCGCTTCTTCCACGAGAACGGCTTCTACTGGATCAGCACGCCGATCGTGACCACCTCCGACGCCGAGGGCGCGGGGCAGATGTTCCGGGTCTCGACCTTGGACATGGCCAACCTGCCGCGCGGCAAGGACGGCGCGGTCGATTTCTCGCGCGACTTCTTCGGCAAGGAAACCTTCCTGACCGTGTCCGGCCAGCTCAATGCCGAGGCCTACGCGCTGGCGCTGAGCAAGGTCTATACCTTCGGGCCGACCTTCCGCGCCGAGAACAGCAACACCACCCGCCACCTGGCCGAGTTCTGGATGATCGAGCCGGAGGTCGCCTTCAACGACCTGGCCGCCAACGCGCGCCTGGCCGAGGACTTCCTCAAGTACATGTTCCGCGCGGTGCTCGACGAGCGCGGCGACGACCTGGCCTTCATCGCCGAGCGCGTCCAACCCGACGCGATCACCCGCTTGGAAGCCTTCGTCAACGCGCCGTTCGAACGCATCGACTACACCGACGCGATCGGCCTGCTGCAGAAGTCGGGGCAGAAGTTCGAGTTCCCGGTCGAATGGGGCCTGGACCTGCAGACCGAGCACGAGCGCTGGCTGACCGAGCAGCACGTCGGCCGCCCGGTCGTGGTCACCAACTACCCCGAGCACATCAAGGCCTTCTACATGCGCCTCAACGACGACGGCAAGACCGTCGCGGCGATGGACGTGCTGGCCCCGGGCATCGGCGAGATCATCGGCGGCAGCCAGCGCGAAGAGCGCCTGGACGTGCTGGACGCGCGCATGGCGCAGTTCGGCCTGGATCCGGCCCATTACGGCTGGTACCGCGATTTCCGCCGCTACGGCACGGTCCCGCACGCCGGCTTCGGCCTGGGCTTCGAACGCCTGGTGGTCTATGTCTGCGGACTGAGCAATATCCGCGACGCGATCCCCTACCCGCGCGCGCCCGGCAGCGCCGAGTTCTGATGAAACAGGGATTAGAGATTTGAGATTCGGGATTCGCAACGGCAAGGACGGAACCGTCCCCGGCCGCGCATCCTGCTTTCACGAATCCCTAATCCCCAATCCCGAATCCCTGCCCCAATGATCTTGTTCCTAGCCTTGCTGTTCGTCGCCGTCGCCATCGCCGGCTTCTGCGCCTTCGTGATCTTCTGGCCGCTGTCGCTGGTGCACATCCGCGACCGCCATCCAGACCTGCAGCGCGAGCTCGGCGCGGGCGCGTTCGCCAATCCCGGCGCCTGGCGCTGGCTGCTGGCGCGCGGCTACCGCACGGCCCAGGACCGCAATCTCGACGGCCTGGCCAACCCGGCCCGACTGTCGCTGCTGACCATCATCGCCGGCCTGGTCTGCGCCGGCCTGCTGTGGGCGCTGTCGACGGTGCTGCCATGAGCGATGCCTCCATGAACGATGACCCCATGAACGAAACCCTGCGCGAAGAATGGTGGCTGGCCACTCTCGGCCGCACCGTGATCTGGGCGCGCCTGCGCGTGCGCGAGGCCGGCACCGCCGAGGTCTTCGACAGCGACGGCAATACCCTGGCCTACGACAGCGAGGACACCGCCCGCGCGGCCCTGATGGACGCCGAGTTCGTCTCGCTGGACGGCCTGGACGACGAGGACGCGGCCGAGCGCGGCTTCGCCATCGACGAGCTGACTCCGCCGCGCGCCGCCGACGACGATGCCCTGCGCGAGTCGATGGTGCTCAAGCTGCCGCAGCGGCACTGAGCGCCGCATGTACCTGCCTCGCGCCTTCGCCGAGACCGACCTGAGCGCGTTGGACGCGCTGTTCGCGCGCGACAACTTCATCAGCCTGATCAGCGTGCGCGACGGCGAGCCCACGGTCTCGCACCTGCCGGTGCTGTACCGACGCGACGGCGAGCGCATCCAGCTGCGCGGGCATTGGGCCAAACCCAACCCGCAGGCCGGCCATGCCGGCAGCGCGCTGGCGGTGGTGCACGGCCCGCACGCCTACGTCTCGCCGGGCTGGTATCCGGACAAAGAGGAAGCCGCGCGGGTGCCGACCTGGAATTACGCGGTCGCGCATCTGCATGGGCGGCTGGATACCTACGACGACGAGGCCGAACTCGCGCGCCTGGTCGACGACCTCAGCGTCCACCACGAAGCCCGGGTCGGCAGCGACTGGCGCTTCGAGGTCGAACGCGAGGACCTGCGCCGACAGCTGCGCGGCATCGTCGGCTTCCGTTTCGAGGTCGAGCGCGCCACGCTCAAGTTCAAGTTCAGCCAGAACCACCCGCTGGCCAACCGCCTCTCGGTCGCCGAACACCTGGATGCGCTGGGCGGCGACGACGCACGCGAAGTCGCGGCCCTGATGCGCGCCGGCCTGCCCGACGCCTGACCTTACGGAGACCGCCATGGACCTCGATCTCACCGGCAAACACGCCCTGGTCTGCGGCGGCTCCGACGGCATCGGCCGCGCCGCCGCGCAGGAACTGGCCCTGCTCGGCGCCGACGTCACCGTGCTCGCGCGCCGGCCCGAGGCCCTGCAGGCCGTGGTCGCGGCCTTGCCCACGCGCGCGACGCAGCAGCACGGCTGGATCGCGGCCGACGTCGCCGACAGCGCCGCGCTGCGCGCCCAGGTCGAAGCGCTCGCGGCCGGCCGACCGGTGCACATCCTGATCAACAACACCGGCGGGCCGCCCGGCGGCCCCGCCCACAGCGCCCTGCCCGAGGCCTATCTGGACGCCTTCAACCGCCACCTGCTCGCCAACCAGACCCTGGTCGCGGCGGTGCTCGCGGGCATGCAGTCGGCACGCTGGGGCCGCATCGTCAATGTGATCTCGACCTCGGTGAAGGAACCCATCGTCGGCCTGGGTGTGTCCAACACCATCCGCGGCGCGGTCGCGAGCTGGGCCAAGACCCTTTCGCGCGAACTGGCGCCGTCCGGCATCACCGTCAACAACGTGCTGCCCGGCTACACCGAGACCGGCCGCATCGCCCAGATCATCGGCGAGCGCGCCCGCAGCTCCGGCCAATCCGAGGAAGCCATCGTCGAGGGCATGCGCAAGACCGTGCCGGTCGGGCGCTTCGCGCAGCCGGCGGAGATCGCGGCCGCCATCGCTTTCCTGGCCTCGCCGGCCGCGGCCTACGTCAACGGCGTGAGCCTGGCGGTGGACGGCGGACGCATGCAGTCGATCTGAAGCGAACACGCAGCGTGTACAGCGTCGTCGCCGGCGGCCCACTCGATCCGCCTTGGGACGCGATGCCGCCGATCCGTATCGGTCGCCTGGACGGGCCCGCCGGCGTACCGGACAAGATCTTCCTGGTCCACAACGGCGAGCGGCCGTTCGTGCGCGTCGAATTGCACGCTTACCGCGACGACTACCACGGCTTCGAGTCCTGCACGATCTGGTCGCATTTCCTCGTGGTCGGCGCAGGGCATCGCGTGTATTTCGTCGACCTGCGCGATGGCGGCGTCAGTGAATTCGACCTGGACGGCTACTTCGGCAGTTTGGCCGCCGGCCACGAATGCTTGCTGGTCGCCTCGGCGCAACGCCTCTTCAGCTTCGATCGCGATGCGGCGCTGCAATGGCGCAGCCACATGCTCGGCCTGGACGGCGTGGTTATCGACCGCATCACCAGCGCCGAGATCGCGGGTGCGGGCGAATGGGATCCGCCTGGCGGGTGGAAACCGTTTCGCGTCTCGGCCGCCAGCGGCGCCGACGTTTCCGGGCCAGCCTAGCTCGCGAGCGGCGCACGTCCCAGGCGCGAACGTTCGAACCACCACAAGGCCGCGCTCAACAGCAACCAGCCCAGGAACCACGGCCAGGACGGGCTGCGATGCGCATTCGCCGGTGCCATGCCGGTACCGGCTTGCGACGGCGCTTGCGCGGCCAGCGCCAGGGTCTGCTCCCGCAAGGCGCTCGCACGCAGACCCGGCGCTTCATCGGCGCCGCGCACCGCGAACGGCCAGTCCTGTTCGCCCAGGCGCAGGCGATGCCAGCCTGACATACGCGGCCAGTACGCCGCGCAGCGACGGCTGCCGCTGGCCGGGTCGATCAGCAACGCCAGCTCGCGCCCGTCCGGGCCGGACACGCGCGCGCCGGCACCGAGCCCGCACAGACTCATGCGTTGATGCGGGCGCGCTTCGGCTTCGATCTGGGGCGCAGCGCCCGCCTGCGCGCGTGCGACCGTCGCGAATGCGTCGCTCCAGATCCGCGCGTGCAGATCGCCGCGACCGGCCAAGGCCAGACGGAAGCTATCGGTGAGCGTCCACAGCGCGACACGCCCGCGTCCGTGTTCGCGCCAGACCGCGAGCGCGACGCCGTCGCTGTCGCGCAGCAGCGTCTGGGCCTGCGTCGACGGCAAGTGCAACACGCGACGGCTCAGGACCGGGGTTTCAGGCACGACCTCGTCGCGCGCGCGCGGCGCGTCCGCGCTGCCCGGGCCGATGCGCGCGCGGATCGCGTCTTCGTCGGCGCCGCCGTCCAGCGCGAGCTTGGCGTTCGCGGCATCGCGGCCGGCATCCAGGTTCAAACCCAGCGCACGCCATTGCGCGCGCGTGCCGTCGGACAAGGGCCCGGTGACGCGCAACACCAGTCCCATGCCGTTGCGCACGGCCTCGACCAGGGCCGCGCGTTGCGCCGCCCCAAGGCTGTCCCAACCGCGCTCGTCCACAACGGCCAAGTCGTAACCGGACAGGTTCGCGGCGTTGATCGCGATCGGCGCATCGCCCAGTTGCAGGCCGCCGCCGACGCCGATCTGGGTCTGCAGGCGCGCACCGCTGTCCAGCGCCCAACGGCGCAGGTACTTGAGTTCGGGATTGGGCGCGCCGGCCAGGATCAGGACGCGCGGCGCGGGCTCGGCCACGGTCCGCAGCGGCAGCTCGACCTGCTCCACCGGTTTGCGTTGCGCGTCGAGCAGGCGCAACGCGAAATTCGCCAGGCCCTCGCCGCGCGCACTGCCGGCAAGCGCGAACGCGCCACCCTCCTCCAGCGCCGCGCGATCGACGCGATGGCCGGCTGGATCGAGCAATTCGACGCTGCCGCCGGTCAGGCCTTCGGCGCGGCCATGGATCTCGAACTCGTCGCCGGCGGCGATCCGGCGCGGCAGCCACAGGCCGCTGAGACCGCGCGGCAGCGGCGCCGGTTCGAACTCGATCGAAAGCCCGCGCGCCGCATCGAGATCGCGTGCTTCCAGACCGGCGCCGATCAGATGCAGGCAACGCGTGCCCGGGTGCCGACGCAAGGCCGTGGCCAGGTCCGGCACGCGCTCGCCGTCCAGCGTGGCCGCTGCCTCGGGCAGCACGATGCGCACATCGCCGGCGCCCCCCTCGGCGAAACCGGTGCTACCGGCGGTCGCGACCAGCATCGTGCCGGCCTGGCCCGGCAGCAGCGGCGGCAGCAAGGCGAAATACAGCAAGATCGCGCAGGCCGGTTGCGCGAGCAGCAGCAACGCGAAACGCCAGGCCTGCGCGCGCAGTTCGGCCGGCGCGCGCAGCTGGCGCCAGACCAGCCCGGCCAGCGCGATCAGCACCGCCAGCGCGAGCAAGGCGGCGAGCGCGATTTCCGGCGGCACGATATCCGCTGTGTACGCGAAGTCGCTCATGGCGCCGACTCCCGTCGCAAGGCATCCAGATAACGCCGGCCTTCGTCGCCGCCGTCCTCTCGGCGCGGCAGCGCGGCCGGCGGACGGGTCAGCAAGGGCCACAACAGGCCACGCAAGCGGGCCCGGCATGCGACGCAATCGGGACGCTCGCGCAGCGCGTCGATCGCTGCGACGAATGCGAGCGGATCCGGCACGCGCGCCTCGTGTTCGCGCAGCCAGCGCTCCAGCGCGGCGGTGTCGATCGCCGAACCGGCCAGTGCCGGCGGCGCTTCGAGCGAGCGCCACAGCGATTCCAGCGCCGGATCGGACGCGGTCGCGGCGTTCAAGGCATCGCCGCGTCTGGCCAGGCCTGTACGCTCGCCGCTCATGCGCCGGGTCTCGTCGATCGGCGGCAGTTCCGGGCCGACCCGCGCCAGGTAGATGCGGCTGGCTTGTTGCACCTGCTTGATGTAGCGCAGGGCACGGTAGGCATAGGGCAAGGCCTGGTCCGGATGGCCCTGGCGCAGATGCAGCTCCGACTGCCACATCTCGTCCAGCGCGGCCTTCAACAGCTTGCGGGTTTCCGGATCGAGCAGGGTCGCGGCTTCGGCGTGGTCGTGGGTATGGCCGTACTCCTCCAGCACCGAACCGGCATCGCCGAAGCGCGACGGCGCCGGCGACGGTGCGTGATCGTGGTCGTCGTGGGCATCGCCCCCCTCGGCATGCGCCTCGTGCTCGGCGGCGGCGACGTCCTCGGCATCGTTGGTCGGCGGCTTTGGCTCGCCCTCGGCCTCCTCGCCCAGGAACTGGCCATAGCGCAGGCGCAGGATGCGCTGGTCCACGCCGATCTCGTCGGAGCGCTTCACGTACCGATCGGCTTCAAGTTTGCGGCGCTGCGCGTACAGGGCTTCGGCGTCGATGATGATCTGGCGCTGGCTGCGGAAATAGGCCGGCAACGTGGTCTTGACCAGGCCCTCGATGCCGGTCGCTTCCTGACCCAGGTCCGCCGGCCAGCGCAGGATCAGACTGGGGCTGCGCGCGCTCTGCGGCTGCGGCCGGCGGTTGTCGTCGACGCTGAGCTGCACGATCAGATCGTCGCCGACCGCGAAACCGAGCGCGGCCAGGTCGAGCCGGTGCGCGTAGCGTTTCGCGGTCGCCGTGCCGTTGCCGCGCAGGCTCAGCCGCTGCTCGCGGAAGGTGATGTTCTCGCCCGAGCCCTGCGCCAGGGTGATGCGCAGGCTCGCGCTCGCGGCCAGGCCGTAGTCGTCGCTGGCGTCGAACACCAGCGGCCACACGCGCTGCCCCGCCGCGAGCAGGGTCAGGCCGCGGTCGGGTTCGATCACGCGCAGCTGCGGCGCACGGTCGGGTACGACATCCAGGCGGTACAGGCGCCGGGTTTGCAGCGGCAGCGCCCGCGCATCCAGCACGATCCGGTACAGGGTCGACTTGTCCAGGACCAGGCTCGCCGACCAGTCCTCGCCCTGGCGTTGCAAGGGCAGACGACGACCGTCGTGGAACACCAGTTCGGCCGAGCTCGGTTGCGGCTGGAAGCGCAGCCTCCAGCGCAGCTGCGCGCCCTGCACGGTCTTGGCTTCGAGCTGGCTGGCCTCGCGCGCAGGCAGGCGCGTGTATGCGGGCGGCGCGAGCGCGAGCAGCGTTTGCGTGAGCCGGGTCTGGGTGGGCGCCGGCGCCAAACCCACCGCATCGGCCAGGCGTTCGCTCAGCGGCGCATCGCTCGGCCGTGGCCAGAGCAGGATCGCGAGCAACGCGACCGCGGCCAGCGCGGCAGACAGCGCCAAACGGCGCAGCGACCAGGCTGGGCGCAGATCGGGCGTGGCGCCGGTTTCGATGCGTTGTCGCAGGCGCGTGCGCTGCAGGCTCTGCAGGGCGCCCAGGTTGTTGTTGTCGGCGAACAGCAGGTCGGCGCTGTCGTCCATGTCCACGCGCCGTGCGTTGAGCCGGCGCGCCAGCCACTGCGTGTCCAACCGCACGGCGTGGCGCCGGCAGGCCCAGGCGACGACGACGATGCCGGCCAGCGCGAGCGATACCGCCGCGACCGCGCCGCTCCACCGCCCCGCCAGCGCTGTGGCGACCGCGAGCCAGGGCGCGGCGATCAGTGCCGCATCCAGGCCGCGCCGCAGTCGCGCGCCCGCCAGCAGGGTCCGCAGGCCTTGCGTGGCGCTCATGGCGTCACGCCCCGGCGCGGACGCGTGGCGAACCAGCGCTCCAGCGCGAACAAGACCGCGATCAGCAACGCCAGCCAGGGCTTGAGATCACGTGCGGGCAGGTCGAACGTCGGGCCGCCGGTGCGCGGTGCGTAATCGCCGGCGACGACGCGAGTGGGCGCCGCGGCCGGCGCGCTCAGCAGTTCGCGCAGGCGGCGCGGGAATTGCGGCTCCAGCAGCGCCGGCATCGCCTGCGGCGTCAGTGCGCGGGTGAAGCGCAGCACGCGGCCGTTGCGGTAGCCCGCGCCTTCGACCAGCACCGCGCCATCCGTATCGCGCCACAGCGGCGCACGCGCACCGGTCTGCGGCCATGCTGTCTGCGCGTCGAGCACGGCGGTGCCGCCCGCGCCGATCCAGTCCAGCACCGGCGCGGGCAATGCGCCCGGCGCCAGCCACACCAGCACCTGCGTCTTGGGGTCGGTCGGCGCCGCGGCGCTGGCGACGGCGCTATCGACGACGACGTTCTGCGGCGACCAGGCCGCGACCGCGGCATGCAGATACGGCAATGCGTTCGCGCGCTCGGCGGCGTAACGGATCGCGAGCCTGGGCGGCGCGACCGTGGGCACGGCTGCCGCGGCATCCGTCGTGCCGGCGACCACCTGCCATTGCACGCTGCGCGCCAGGGCCGGCCGTTGCCCGTCGGCGCCGCCGAGTTGGACCGGCACCAGCACGCGCAGCGGCACCTGCGGCGGCAGGGTCGCGTCGAGTTCGCGCAACAGGCTGGCCAGCGCGACCGGCTGCGCCGGCGGCGGCGTGTCGATCGCGGGAAAACCCGGCGCCAGCCAACGCACGCGCGCGCCCTCGCCCGCCGGCACGGCCTGAGCATCGACACTGGGCGCGACCACGATCCAGGGCTGGTGGCTGACCGCGCCGTACGACACCGGCCGCGCCAGCCACAGCGCGAGCAGCGCCAGCAGCAGCAAGCGCAGCACCAACAACAGGCGTTCGTCGAAACGGATGCGATGACGCGGACGCGGCTTCTGGCGCAGCCAGCGCAACGCAGCGAAATCGGTCGGGCGCTGCTCGCTACGGCGCGCCAGATGGATCAGCGGCGGCAGGATCAGGGCCGCGAGCGCGGCCAGCGCGGCGGGCAGCAGCAAGGCGAAGTTCACGCGTACTCCGCGGCGTCGCGGGCGCCGAACAGGCGGTGCAGCGGCAGATCCAGTTCCTGGTCCAGCACGTACTCGGCGTGGCGGATGCCGCTGGCGTCCAGGCGCGCGTCGATCTCGGCCCTGGCCGCGCCGAACCGGGCCAGGAACTCGGCGCGCAGCGCGACGCCGTCGCCGAGCAATTCCTCGCCGGTCTCCGGATCGCGGAAACGGTGGCCGCCCTGATACGGGAAATCGCGCTCCTCGGCGGTGAGGATGCGCAGACTCAGCACTTCGCGCCGCGCCGCGGCCAGGCGCTCGGCCACCGCGATGCCGCTTTCGTCGAAACCGTCGCCCAGCATCAACACCAGATCGTCGGCGCCGATGCGCTCCCACAGCGGCCGCAGCTTGTCGGCCGCAGGCCAGCTGCCCTGCGCCGACAACGCCTGCAGCTCCAGCAGCAGGCGATCGCGCTGGCGCGGGCCCGCGGCCGGCGCGAGCAGGCGCAGGCCGTCGCCGCGCAAGGCGATCAGGCCGAAACGGTCGCCCTGGCGCAGCGCCAGTTCGGCCACGCAGGCCGCCAGGGCCTTGGCCGCATCCAGGCGGGTCCAGCCCGGGCGCGCGGCGTCGGCCTGGATCATCGAGGCGCTGGCGTCGATCAGCAGCCACACCGCCAGCGGGCTTTCGCGTTCGGCCTCGCGCACGAAGAAGCGGTCCGAGCGCGCATACAGTTTCCAGTCGATCTGGCGCAGTTCGTCGCCGGGCTCGTAGGCGCGGTATTGGGCGAACTCCAGGCCGGCGCCGCGGCTGCGGCTGCGATGCAGGCCCAGGCCGTGCGCGCCGACCGCGCGCCGCGAGGTCAGGCGCAGATTGCGCAAGCGCGCGCGCACCGCCGCCGGAATCAGATCGCTCATCGCCCTATCCGCCCTGCCCCTGCGCCGCTCAGGCGCCGGCGAACGGCACGCCGCGCAGCAGCGCCGCGATCACGTCGTCGGCGCTCTTCTGCTCGGCCTCGGCCGCGAACGACAACAGCAGGCGGTGGCGCATCACCGGCGCGGCCAGCGCCAGCACGTCGTCGCGGGTGGCCGCCAGGCGCCCGTGCAGCAGGGCGCGCGCCTTGGCCGCCAGCACCAGCGACTGGCCCGCGCGCGGACCGGCGCCCCACTTCACCCACTGCCGCACTTCGGCCAGGGCGCTGTCGCGCGGCCGGCTCGCGCGCACCAGGCGGGTGATCCACAGCAGCAGATCGTCGCCCAGATGGACCTCGCGCACGCGCGCCTGCAGGGCCAGCACCTGCTCGCCGTGCATCACCCGCGGCACCTGGGCGCTGTGGGCGCCGGTGGTCTGCTGCAGGATGTCGTGCTCTTCGCGCTCGCTGGGGTAGTCGACGCGGATATGCAGCAGAAAGCGGTCCAGCTGCGCTTCCGGCAAGGGATAGGTGCCGGCCTGCTCCAGCGGGTTCTGGGTGGCCAGCACGAAGAACGGCGACGGCAGCGTGTGGGTGACGCCGGCGTAGCTGACCGTGCGCTCCTGCATCGCCTCCAGCAGCGCCGCCTGGGTCTTGGGCGGGGTGCGGTTGAGCTCGTCGGCCAGCAGCAGGTTGGTGAAGATCGGGCCGGGCTGGAAACGGAAGTGGCGGTGGCCGGTGCCGTGGTCCTCCTCCAGCAGTTCGGTGCCGAGGATGTCGCTGGGCATCAGGTCCGGGGTGAACTGCACGCGCCGGAACTGCAGCTCCAGCGCCTGTCCCAGCGAGCGCACCAGCAGGGTCTTGCCCAGGCCGGGCACGCCTTCCAGCAGGCAGTGGCCGCCGGCGAGCAGGCCGATCAGCAACTGCTCGACCACGTCGTCCTGGCCGACGATGGCCTGCGCGATCGCGCTGCGCAGCGTGCTCAGTTGCGCGAGTTCGGCCTGGATATCGGATTCGCTGGGAGTCTGGCTCATGGGGTTGCCCTTGCTGGTTCGTTCACGCGGTCAGCGCGTACATGACGATGTTGACCGCGAACTTGGTGTTGTCCTCGGCCAGGAAGCGCTTGTTGCGCCAGTCGTAGTCCCACTCGCAGCCGTAGTCCTTGTTGCTGTAGAGCACGCCCAGGCGGCCGTCGATCTCGATGCCCTGCAGGTACTCGTGGACCAGGTCGTCGCCCCAGCCGTTGAGCTCGAAACCGGTCGCGGGCGGGCCGTCGAAGACGAAGAAGCTGCGGTAGATCGGGTGGTTCTTGGGCAGCTTCTTCATCGCCTTGCGGCCGAAGATCGCCGCCATCTGCGACTCGAACGAACGCGCGAACAGGCCGTCGATGTCGTGGTTGCAGTCGTCGACGAAGACGAAGCCGCCGTTGCGCACATAGCGCTCGAAGTTGCGGCGCTCGTCGGGATTGAACTCGACCAGCTTGTGCCCGGCCAGGTAGCAGAACGGCGCGGTCAGCATCTTGGGATCGGCCAGGGCCAGCACGTGCTCCTTGGGGTCCACGCGCAGGTTGGTGTAGTCGATCAGCGAGGTGATCAGGTTGGCCGGCATGCGCTGGTCCACGTCCCAGTCGCCGGAGTCGTACTTCAGGCGGGTGAACCAGAAGTCGTACTCGGCCGCCGCCAGCGCCGATTGCCAGGGCCTGGCCAGGGCCGCGCCGGCCAGGCCGCCCAGCATCAGGCGCAGGAACTGCGCGCGGTTCACGCGCGCGCGTCCGCGCCCTGGGGCGCCTGGAGAGAGCGGGCGGCGGCGGTACGCATCGGTGCGGCGCCTACAGCGAACGCGCGGTGTTGATGATGTTGACGCCGTTGAAGCGCGCCGTGCTGGAGCCGTGCGACACCGCCGAGACCTGGCTGGGTTGGCCCTTGCCGTCGAAGAACGAGCCGCCCAGGCGGAAATCGCGCTGGTCGCAGACCGCCACGCAGGCGTTCCAGAACTCCGGCGTGCGGATCTGATAGGCCGCGTCCTCGACCAGGCCGGTCACTTCGCCGTTCTTGATCTCGAAGAACAGCTGGCCGCCGAACTGCGCGTTGTAGCGCTGCTGATCGATCGAATAGGAGCCGCGCCCGTGCGCGTACAGGCCGCGTTCGACGCCCTTGACCATCTCGGCCACGCTCAGCGGCTTCTTGCCCGGCATCAGCGAGACATTGGCCATGCGCTGGAACTGCACGCTGGACCAGGAATCGGCGTAGCTGCAGCCATGCGATTCCTTGTGGCCGAGGATGTGGGCCTCGTCGCGAGTGGCCTGGTAGTCGACCAGGATGCCGTCGCGGACCAGGTCCCACTCGCGCGTCTTCACGCCCTCGTCGTCGTAGCCGACCGCGCCCAGGCTGCCGGCACGGGTCTTGTCGGCGACGAAGCTGACCGCCTCGCTGCCGTAACGGTAGCCCTGCTCGCGCTTGTCGAGGGTGGCGAAGCTGGTGCCGGCGTAGTTGGCCTCGTAGCCGAGCACGCGGTCCAGTTCCAGCGGATGGCCGACGTTCTCGTGGATGGTCAGGAACATATTGGACGGATCCAGCACCAGGTCGTATTTGCCGGGCTTGACCGAGGGCGCCTTGAGCTTGGCGCGCGCGTGTTTGGCGGCCGCGACCGCGTCCTCCATCACATCGTAGGAACTGCCGTAGCCGGTCATGCCGCCGGGCAGCGCGTGCTTGCCGGCCGGATCGGCGTCCAGGTATTCGTAGCCCATGCCCATCGGCGCCGACAGGCCGTCGCGGGTGCGGAACTTGCCGCTGGCCTTGTCCACAGCGGTCGCGGTCAGCGGCAACCAGATGCGGTGCACGTCCTGATCGATGTAGCTGCCGTCGGTGGATGCGAAGTACTTCTGTTCGTTGATCACGAACAGGGTCGAATTGACGAAGTCCGCGCCGGCCTTCATCGCCGCGGCGTTCACGCCCAGCAGCAGATCGACCTTGTCCTTGATCGGCACCGCCATCGCGTTCTTGCGCACCGGCGTGGCCCAACGCACCTCGCCCACCCCGCGCACCGGCGCCAGCTCGACCTTGCGGGTCTGGGCCTTGGCGTTGGCGCGCGCGATCGCCAGCGCCTGGCGCGCCGCGCCGGCCACGGCCTCGGGGGTGGAACGCGCGGTGGCGGCGAAACCCCAGGCGCCCTCGCAGAGCACGCGGATGCCGATGCCGGCGGACTCGCCGTTGACGATGTTGCGGACCTGGGCCTCGCGGGTGATCACCGACTGGCGCAGGTAACGGCCGATGCGCACGTCGCAGTACGACGCCCCGCCCTCGCGGGCGGCGTTCAAGGCGGTGTCGGCCAGGGCGCGGCGGCGCGCGCCGTCGACCGGTTCCAGCAGGGCCTCGGCGGCGATGCTGCGGCCGTAGGGAAGCATGAGACCGGCCAGACCCAGGCCGGTGAAACTCAGGAAGTCGCGTCGTTGCACAGGCGTGGAGGACTCGGCGGAATCGATGGAACGCGCATGCAGCGCGTCGGCGACGGGCGGCGCGCCGGAAACCGGCGGCGCCGCCCGCGCCGGTGGGCGTCAGACCGCGTCCGACAGCGAAGTGAAGGTGAAATCGCGCAGCTTCATCGGCGGGATCATCATCACGAACGAGGACTCGTCGCCGGCCACGCGCACCGGCTTGCCGAGTTCTTCGATGTTGTTGAGCATGATCACCGGCGATTCGTTGAAACGGAAATTCTTCACCGGGTGCTTGATCACGCCGTTCTCGATGTAGAACGTGCCGTCGCGGGTCAGGCCGGTCAGCAGCACGGTCTGCGGATCGACCAGGCGGATGTACCAGGTACGGGTGACCAGGATGCCCTTCTGGGTGCCCTTGATCAGGTCCGCGGTGGACTTGTCGCCGCCGGCCATCAGCAGGTTGCCGGGCGTGCCGACCGCGCGCTTGCCCTGCTTCTTGGCCCAGTAGCGCGAATAGCGCAAGGCCGCGACCTTGCCGTTCTCGACCACCGCCATCTTCTCGCGCGGCAGGCCATCGTTGTCCCAGGGCATGACCGCGGCGCGCTCGTCCCAGGGGTCGGAGACGATGTTCACGCGCGGATCGTAGACCTGCTCGCCCAGCTTGTTGCCGCCGCCCTTCTTGGACAGGAAGCTGCGGCCTTCGTCGGCCTGGCGGGCGTCGAAGAAATTCATCATGAACGAGATCAGGCCCGCGGCCGCGGCCGGCTCCAGGATCACCGTGTACTTGCCCGGCTCCAGCGCCTTGGCCTCGGCCGACTCGGTGGCCTTGCGCATGGCCGTGCGCACGTCGTTGTCGGCCTTGAAGTCGTCGGCGTTCATTAGGTTGCGGCCGACCCAGCCCGAACCGCGGCCGTCGTCGGTGCGCACGGTGCAGGTGTAGTCGAAGTTGGTGGCGCGCTGGTAGCCGAAATTGCCCTTGCTGTTGGCGAAGGCGACGAAGCTCTGGCCGTCCTCCAGGAAACCCGCCGCGGTCAGTTTCTCGGCGCGGCAGGGCGCGATCGAATCGGCCGCGACCTGGGCCCGGTATTCCGGGGTGATCGCCGCGGTGGCCTCGCTGAAGGTCTTGCTGGGCTTGTAGGCCTGCTTCTCGATCGCCGGCATGAACTCGGGATTCTCCGGCGCCAGCCGCGCCAGGTCCTCGGCACGGCGGACCACGCGTTCGAGCGCGGCGTCGTCGAACTCGTTGATCGTGGCCACGCCGACGCGGCTGCCGAAGGCGACCTGCACCGCCAGGTCGGCATCGTCGACGATGCCGCTGGTGGAGACGTTGTTGAGGGCGAAACGGATGTTGCCGTTGATCGAGCCGCTGAGCCTGGCCGTGCACTCGTCGGCCTTGGACAGCTTGACGACCTTCTCGAGGATGGCCCGGGCTTCGGCTTCGGTAAAGATACTCATCTGAATTCTCCTGGCGTCGCTCAGCCGAGCTTGCGGGCGGTGTTGATGACGTTGATGCCGTTGAAGCGCGCCGTGCTCGAACCGTGCGAGACCGCCGACACCTGGCCCGGCTGGCCCTTGCCGTCGAAGAACGAACCGCCGAGGCGGTAGTCGCTGTCGTCGCAGACGGCGGTGCAGGCGTTCCAGAACTCCGGCGTGCGGATCTGGTAGGCCACGTCCTCGAGCATGCCGGTGATCTTGCCGTTCTTGATCTCGTAGAACAGCTGGCCGCCGAACTGGGCGTTGTAGCGCTGCTGGTCGATCGAGAACGAACCGTCGCCGATGATGTAGATGCCGTTCTCGACGTCCTTGATCATGTCGGCGACGCTGAGCTTGTTCTTGCCCGGCGCCAGCGAGACGTTGGCCATGCGCTGGAACTGCACGCTGGACCAGCTGTCGGCATAGCAGCAGCCGTCGGACTCGGTCTTGCCGACGATATGGGCCTGGTCGCGGATGGTCTGGTAGTCCACCAGGGTGCCGTCCTTGACCAGGTTCCAGCGCTTGGTCTTGACGCCTTCGTCGTCGTAGCCGACCGCGCCGAGGCTGCCGACCTGGGTCTTGTCGGCGAACAGGGTGACGTTGTCGCTGCCGTAGCGGAACTTGTCTTTGAGCTTGTCCAGGGTCGCGAAGCTGGTGCCGGCGTAGTTGGCCTCGTAGCCGAGCACGCGGTCCAGCTCCAGCGGGTGGCCGACCGACTCGTGGATGGTCAGCCAGGTGTGCGAGGGGTCCAGCACCAGGTCGTACTTGCCCGGCTTCACCGAGGGCGCGGTCAGCTTCTGGCGCGCCTGCTTGGCCGAGGCCACAGCGTCCTCGAGCATGTCGTAGGAATCGCTGTAGTTGACCACGCCGTTGGGCGAGACCACCTTGCCCGAGGCGGCGCCGTCCAAATATTCGAAACCCATGCCCATCGGCGAGGACAGGCCTTCGCGGGTGCGGAACTTGCCGCTGGCCTTGTCGATCGCGGTGATCGTCATCGGCGCCCAGATCCGGTGCACGTCCTGGTCGATATAGGAGCCGTCGGTGGAGGCGAAGTACTTCTGCTCGTTGACCAGGAACAGCATCGAGTTGACGAAGTCGGCGCCGGCCTTGATCGCCGCGGCGTTGACGCCCAGCAGCAGGTCGACCTTGTCCTTGAGCGGGACCTCCATCGAGTTCTTCTTGATCGGCGTCTTCCACGACACCTCGCCCACGCCCGGCGCCTTGGCCAGCTGCACCGGCGCGGTCTGGCTCTTGGCGTTGGCGCGCGCGATCGCGGCGGCCTGCTGCGCGGCCTTGACCACGCCGTCGTTGGTCAGGCGGTTGGTGGCGGCGAAGCCCCAGGCGCCGTTGACCAGCACCCGGATGCCGATGCCGGTGGACTCGGTATTGACCACGTTCTGGACCTTGTCCTCGCGCGTGATCACGAACTGGCGCAGGTAGCGCCCGATGCGCACGTCGCAATAGGAGGCGCCGGCCTGGGTGGCCGCGCCCAAGGCGGCGTCGGCCAGCGCCTTCTTCTTGGCCACGTCCATCGGCGACAACAGCGCCTCGGCGGCGATGAGGTTGCCGTAGGGAACCATGAGCCCGGCCAATCCCAGGCCCGACATCGTCAGGAAATCGCGTCTGTCCACGTTGATTCTTCCGCCGTTGAGGCCCGCATGTCGACGTCGCCGTCCGTCATCGGGCATGGATGAGAAGGGTCCGCCCGAATGTGCAGAGCCGCTAACCGGCGCGTCAAGTGCCGAGAGGCCCGGATCGGGCCCGGCGATGGCGAAGCTGGGACCTGGATGCGTTCGGGCTTTGCGCAGCTTGGCCGCAGCATGACGCGCTGCGGCACGCGAACCGCGCGCAAGATGCGGCGAGGCCGTGAGCCTGGCCGCGAGCGCCGGGACCGGCGCGCTCGCGATGGGCGCTGGACGGCCCACGCGTTAAGCTAGTCGGATGCGCTATTTCCGGCACTGCATCGACGGACAGTCCCGCGACCCGGCCAGCGGCGCCTGGCTGGACGTTTACGATCCCGCCAATGCGCAGGCGTATGCCCAGGTCGCCGCCGGCGATGCGGCCGATGTCGAAGCCGCGGTCGCCGCCGCGCAGGCTGCGTTCCCGGCCTGGGCCGCCCTGCCCCACAGCGAGCGTGCGCGCTGGCTGGAGAAACTGGCCGATGCGCTGGAATCGCGGCTGGAGGCGTTCGCGCACGCCGAGTCCAAGGACGCCGGCAAGCCGATCCGGCTCGCGCGCGAGGTCGAGATCCCGCGGGCGGTGTCGAACCTGCGCTTCTTCGCCCACGCCGCGACCCAGTTCGCCAGCGAATCCCACCACGGCCAGGCCGGGCTCAACTACACCCTGCGCTCGCCGCTGGGCGTGGTCGCGACCATCTCGCCCTGGAATCTGCCGCTGTACCTGTTCACCTGGAAGATCGCCCCGGCCCTGGCCGCGGGCAACGCCGTGGTCGCCAAACCTTCCGAGGTGACGCCCGCCACGGCGACCATGCTCGGCGAGCTCGCGGCCGAAATCGGCTTCCCGCGCGGCGTGCTCAACATCGTCCACGGCCTGGGCCCGCAGGTCGGCGAGCCGCTGGTGAATCACGATGCGGTGCGGGCGATCTCGTTCACCGGCAGCACGGCGGTCGGCCAGCGCATCGCCGCGCTGGCCGCGCCGCGCCTGAAGAAGGTCTCGCTGGAGCTGGGCGGCAAGAACCCGACCCTGGTGTTCGCCGACAGCGACTGGCGCGGCCAGCTCGATACCCTGGTGCGCTCGGCCTTCCAGAATTCCGGCCAGATCTGCCTGTGCGGCTCGCGCCTGCTGGTGGAACGCCCGATCTACGCCGAGGTGCGCGCGGCCATGGTCGAGCGCGCGCAGGCGCTGCGCGCGGGCGCCCCCGACGACGAAGCCACCACGCTGGGCCCGCTGGTGTCGCAGGCCCACTACGACAAGGTCCTGCGCGCGCTCGATCGCGCGCGCGAGGAAGGCGGACAGGTGCTGTGCGGCGGCGGCGCGCTGGAACGCGCGGGCTGGTACGTGGCCCCGACCGTGATCGAAGGCCTGGGCCCGGACACCGCGAGCAACCGCGAGGAAATCTTCGGCCCGGTGCTCACCCTGCAACCCTTCGACGACGACAGCCACGCCCTGGCCCTGGCCAACGCCGGCGACTACGGCCTGTCGGCCTCGGTCTGGACCCGCGACCTCAACCGCGCCCATCGCCTGGCCTCGCAGCTGCGCGTGGGCATGGTCTGGATCAACACCTGGCTGCAACGCGACCTGCGCACGCCGTTCGGCGGCGTGGGCGCCTCCGGCCTCGGCCGCGAAGGCGGCGTCGAGGCCATGCGTTTCTTCACCGACGCCAAGAACGTCGGCCTTCACCTGGGATAAGCGATGACGCAACTCGACGACCTGCTGCAGAAAAACCGCGAATGGTCCCAACGGATCAGCGCCGAGGACCCCGAGTTCTTCGCCAAGCTGTCGCGCCAGCAGGCCCCTGAATACCTGTGGATCGGCTGCTCGGATTCGCGCGTGCCGGCCAATCAGATCATCGACCTCGCCCCCGGCGAGGTCTTCGTCCACCGCAACATCGCCAACGTGGTCGTGCACACCGACCTCAACTGCCTGTCGGTGATCCAGTTCGCGGTCGACGTGCTCAAGGTCAAGCACATCCTGGTGGTCGGCCACTACGGCTGCGGCGGCGTGCATGCGGCCCTGCACGGCCACCGCTACGGCCTGGTCGACAACTGGCTGCGCCACGTCACCGATGTCGCCGACAAGCACGTGTCCTGCATCGCCCACGCCCACCAGGACGAACGCCACGACCGCCTGTGCGAGCTCAACGTGATCGAGCAGGTGCAGAACGTCAGCCTGACCACGATCGTGCGCGACGCCTGGGCGCGCGGCCAGCCGCTGACCGTGCACGGCTGGGTCTACAGCCTGCGCAACGGCCGCGTGCACGACCTGGGCATGGACATCGAGTCGCACGAAGAGCTGCAGTCGGCCTACGACACCGCGATCGCGCGCGTGCACTCCACCCACGGCGGTTCGCCGCGATGAGCGCCTCCGACGGCAGCGTGCGCACCGACGCCGCGCCGCGCCCGGTCGGCCTGTACCCGCATGCGCGCCGGGTCGGCGAGCTGCTGTTCCTGTCCGGCATCGGCCCGCGCGACCCGGCCAGCAACGGCATCCCCGGCAACGTCCACGACGCCGACGGCCGCCTGGTGTCCTACGACATCGCCCTGCAGTGCCGCTCGGTGTTCGCCAACGTGCGCGCGGTGCTGGAGGCCAGCGGCGCCGGCTGGGACGATCTGGTCGACGTCACCGTCTACCTGACCGACATGGCGCGCGATTTCGCCGCCTACAACGCGGCCTGGGCCGAAGCCTTCCCCGACATCGACCGCGCGCCCTGCCGCACCACCCTGGGCATCACCGCGCTGCCGACCCCGATCGCGATCGAACTCAAATGCGTCGCGCGCCTGCCGCGCGCCACGGAGTAGGACCATGCTGCCCGGACCGCTCAACCTGCAAGCCTGGATCGAGGAACACCGCCACCTGCTCAAGCCGCCGGTCGGCAACAAGACGATCTATGTCGACGACTTCATCGTCATGATCGTCGGCGGGCCCAACCAGCGCACCGACTACCACTGGGACGAAGGCGCGGAGTGGTTCTACCAGCTCGAAGGCGAGATGGTCCTGCGCATCCAGGAAGACGGCGCGGTGCGCGACATCCCGATCCGCGCCGGCGAGACCTTCCTGCTGCCGCCGCGGGTGCCGCATTCGCCGCAGCGCATGCCCGATTCGATCGGCCTGGTGATCGAACGCCGGCGCCGCCCGGACGAGGACGACGGCCTGATGTGGTTCTGCGAGCGCTGCAACCACAAGCTGTACGAGGAGTTCTTCCACCTGCGCAACATCGAAACCGACTTCCCGCCGGTGTTCGATCGCTTCTACGCCTCGCGCGAGCACCGCAGCTGCGGCCAGTGCGGACATCTCAATCCGGCGCCGGCCAAATACGTCATGCCGGACACCTGAGGCCGCGATGCTCAAGATCGACACCCACGCCCATTACCTGCCGCGCGACTGGCCCGACCTGGCGCGCAAGTTCGGCGACGACCGCTTCCCGGTGATCCACCACACCGACGACGGCCGCCACCGCATCTACAAGGACGGCAAGTTCTTCCGCGAGATCTGGTCCAAGACCTGGGACCCGCAGGAGCGCATCGACGACTACGCGCGCTTCGGCGTGCAGGTGCAGGTGATCAGCACCGTGCCGGTGATGTTCAGCTATTGGGCCAAGCCGCACCATGCGCTGGAACTGCACCAGGCGCTCAACGACCACATGGCCGAGACCTGCCGCGCGCACCCGCGCCATTACGCCGGCATCGGCACGGTGCCGCTGCAGTCGCCGCGGCTGGCGGTGCAGGAGCTGGAACGCTGCATGGACCAGCTCGGCCTGCAGGGCGTGCAGATCGGCAGCCACGTCAACGACTGGAACCTGGACGCGCCGGAACTGTTCGAGTTCTTCCAGGCCGCCAGCGACCTGGGCGCGGCCGTGCTGGTCCACCCCTGGGACATGATGGGCGCGGCCGGCATGCCCAAGTACTGGCTGCCCTGGCTGGTCGGCATGCCGGCCGAGCAGTCGCGTGCGGCCTGCTGCCTGGTGTTCGGCGGCGTGCTCGAACGCCTGCCCAAGCTGAAGATCTGCATGGCCCACGGCGGCGGCAGCTTCCCCTACACCATCGGCCGCATCGAACACGGCTTCAACATGCGCCCGGACCTGGTCGCCACCGACAATCCGCGCAATCCGCGCGAGTATCTGGGCCGGATGTACTTCGATTCCTGGGTCGCCGATCCGCGCGCCCTGCAATACCTGCTGGACACCTGCGGCGTGTCGCGGGTGATGCTGGGCACCGACTATCCCTTCCCGCTGGGCGAGCAGGAGCCCGGCGCCGGCATCGCCTCGCTGTCGCTGCCGCCGGCCGAGCAGGCACGGCTGTACCACGGCACCGCCCTGGAATGGCTGGGCCTGCCGCTGGCGCGCTTCGCCTGAGCCCCGGCGATGCCGCACCTGAGCCTGCAGTACACCGCCAACCTCGCCGGCTACGACGCCGACGCGGCCCTGGCCCGGATCAACCAAGCGCTCGCGCTCAGCGGCCATTTCGACGAGCTCGCGATCAAGAGCCGCGCCTGTGCGCTCGAGCATTACCGCGTCGGCACCGCCGAGCGCGGCCGCGCCTTCGTTCACGCCCGGCTCAAGATCCTGCCGGGGCGCAGCGAAGCGGTGCGCGGCGCCCTGTCGGGCATCGTCCTTGCGGCCCTGCGCGACAGCCTGCCCCCGCATTACCCGTCCGTGCAGCTGTGCGTCGAGGTCGACGAACTGTACGCGCCCGCCTACGCCAAGACCGTCCTAGACGCGAACCTGCCCTGAGTCCATGACCGACCTGTATTCCGAATCGCACGCGCTGGCCCTGGATGCCGCCGACCCGCTGCCGACCCTGCGCGGGCAGTTCCTGCTGCCGCGCCACGGCGAGTCCGAACAAGCCTATTTCTGCGGCAACTCGCTGGGCCTGCAGCCGCGCGGCGCGCGCGCGCACGTCGAGGAGGTGCTGGACAAGTGGGCGCACGAAGCCGTGGAAGGCCATTTCACCGGCTCGGCGCAATGGATGCCCTACCACGAACTGGTGCGCGAACCGCTGGCGCGCCTGGTCGGTGCGCGGCCGTCCGAAGTGGTGGCGATGAATTCGCTGACCGCCAACCTGCACCTGATGATGGTCAGCTTCTACCGGCCCACGCGCGAGCGCCCGGCGATCCTGATCGAGGCCGGCGCGTTCCCGTCCGACCGGCACGCGGTGGCCTCGCAGATCCAGTTCCACGGTTTCGATCCGGCGACCGACCTGATCGAACTGGAACCCGACCTGCCCGGCGGCACCTATTCCATGGCCGCGATCGCGGCGGCGATCGCCGAGCATGGACCGCGCCTGGCCCTGGTGCTGTGGCCCGGCATCCAATACCGCAGCGGCCAGGCCTTCGACCTGGCCGCGATCGCGCGCCTGAGCCAGGCCCAGGGCGCGGTCTGCGGCTTCGATCTCGCCCACGCGGTCGGCAACCTCGAACTGGCCCTGCACGACAGCGGCGTCGATTTCGCGGTGTGGTGCCACTACAAATACTTGAACGCCGGTCCCGGCGCGGTCGCTGGCTGTTTCGTGCACGAACGCCATGCCCACAGCGAGCGCCCGCGCTTCGCCGGCTGGTGGGGCCACGAGGCGGGCACGCGCTTCCGCATGGGCCCGCAGTTCGTGCCCACGCCCGGCGCCGAAGGCTGGCAGCTCAGCAACCCGCCCATCCTCGGCCTGGCGCCTCTGCGCGCCTCGCTGGAGCTGTTCGACCGCGTCGGCATGCCGGCCCTGCGCGCGAAATCGCTGCGCCTGACCGGCTATCTGGAAAGCCTGATCCGCGGCCGCCTGTCGCAGACCCTGCAGATCGCGACCCCGCAGGACCCGGCCCAACGCGGCTGCCAGCTGTCGCTGCGCGTGATCGGCGGCCGCGGTCTCAGCGGCCGAGACGCCGGCCGCGCACTGTTCGACCACCTGTCCGCCAACGGCGTGCTAGGCGACTGGCGCGAGCCCGACGTGATCCGCATCTCTCCGGCCCCGCTGTACAACACGCATGCGGACGTGCTGCGGTTCGTGCGCGCGGTGGAAGCCTGGAGGAACGGCGATGTCTAGGTTTGAAGAAACAGCGATAGCTGAGGCTGTCATTCCCGCGCAAGCGGGAATCCAGTGACCCGACGTTATGGGCTAATCGCCGACGGTATATCTCTTGGCCAGCACCCGCAAGGGAACGCTTTATGTCGGCGTGACCAGCGATCTTGTGGCTCGTGTATGGCAGCATCGCGAACACGTCACCGAGGGTTTCAGCAAACGATACGATGTCACTCGCCTAGTCTGGTATGAATTGTCGGAATCGATGGAAAGCGCCATTCAACGCGAGAAGCAGATCAAGAAGTGGAATCGGGAATGGAAGATACGCCTGATCGAAGAGCGGAATCCGACCTGGAAGGACCTATGGCCGGAAATCGTAGGCAACGCTGAAGTTCCTGGATTCCCGCCTGCGCGGGAATGACAACAAGAACAACGGCGGCCGACGGGAATGACCGCAAGAAGCAATCGCTCGCGCCTATGCGAGGTGACGTCCAGAACAACAGCTAGAGAGTGAAGCGCCTTGATCGCAGACCATTCGAAGCACCTCACCATCATCGGCGCGGGCCTGGCCGGCGCGCTGCTGGCCACCCTGCTCGCGCGGCGCGGCTGGGACGTGGATGTATACGAGAAGCGCGGCGATCCGCGCCTGAAGGGCTACCAGGGCGGGCGCTCGATCAACCTGGCCCTGGCCGAACGCGGGCTGCATGCGCTGCGCCTGGCCGGCGCGGATGCGGCGGTGATGGCCCAGGCGGTGATGATGCGCGGGCGCATGGTCCACTTCCTCGACGGCCGCACCGACTTGCAGCGCTACGGCCGCGACGACAGCGAAGTGATCTGGTCGGTGCACCGCGGCGAGCTCAACCTGATCCTGCTGCAGATCGCCCAGGACGCCGGCGCGCGCCTGCATTTCCACCGCGGCCTGCAATCGGTGGATTTCGATGCCCGTGTCGCGCGTTTCCTCGACGAGCGCGACGGCAGCGTCCACGACGCCGGCTTCGGCAGCCTGGTCGGCGCCGACGGCGCCGGCTCGGCGCTGCGCGCGGCGATGAACCGCGCCACCGACCTGGGCGAACGCACCGAGTTCCTCGGCCACTCCTACAAGGAACTGGAGATCCCGCCCGCGCCCGACGGCGGCTTCAGCATCGAGCCCAACGCGCTGCACATCTGGCCGCGCGGGCGCTACATGTGCATCGCCCTGCCCAACGACGAGCGAACCTTCACCGTCACCCTGTTCCTGCCCAACGAAGGCGAGCCCAGCTTCGCCAGCATCCGCGACGGCGCCCAGGCGCGCGCGCTGTTCGAGCGCGACTTCGCCGACGCCCTGCCGCTGATCCCGAACCTGGAGCAGGACTTCGAGCGCAACCCGGCCGGCCTGCTCGCCACGCTGTACCTGGAGCGCTGGCACCTGGACGAACGCGCGGTGCTGCTGGGCGACGCCGCCCATGCGATGGTGCCCTTCCACGGCCAGGGCATGAACTGCGCCTTCGAGGACTGCGTCGCCCTGGCCCGGCAGCTGGAGGACGGCGCCGACCGCGCCGCCGCGTTCGCCGCGTTCCAGGCCCAGCGCCTGCCCAACGCGCGCGCGATCCAGACCATGGCGCTGGAGAACTACCTGGAGATGCGCGATCGCGTCGACGACGACGACTACCTGCTGCAGCGCGCCCTCGAGCGCCGCCTCGCCGAGCGCCATCCCGACCGCTTCATGCCACGCTACGCCATGGTCACCTTCCATCGCATGCCTTACGCGACCGCCTTCGAGCGCGGCAACCTGCAGCGCGAGCTGCTGGTGGAACTGACCCGCGGCCACGACAGCCTGGACACGCTGGACTGGGACGCGGTCGACGCCGCGGTGCGCGCGCGCCTCTCGCTTCTGCCCGCGGACGACTGAGCGCATGGCCGCGAGCTTCCTGTTCTACGATCTGGAAACCTTCGGCGCCGATCCGCGCACGACCCGCATCGCCCAGTTCGCGGCGATGCGCACCGATGCCGAGCTCAACGAGATCGAAGACCCGATCAGCGTCTTCGTCAAGCCCGCCGACGATCTGCTGCCCTCCCCGACGGCGACCCTGATCACCGGCATCGCGCCGCAGGACGCCCTGCGCGACGGCATGAGCGAGGCCGAGGCCTTCGCCCTGATCTTCGACGAAATGTCGCGCCCGGAGACCTGCAGCCTGGGCTACAACTCGCTGCGTTTCGACGACGAGTTCGTGCGCTACGGCCTGTTCCGCAACTTCTACGACCCTTACGAACGCGAGTGGCGCGGCGGCAACTCGCGCTGGGACCTGCTCGACGTGCTGCGCCTGGCGCACGCCCTGCGCCCCGACGGCCTGGTCTGGCCGCAGCGCGAAGACGGCCAGACCTCGTTCAAGCTCGAGCATCTGGCGCTGGCCAACGGCGTGCGCGTGGGCGACGCCCACGAGGCGCTGTCGGACGTGCGCGCCCTGATCGGGCTGGCGCGCAAGTTCAAGGCCGCGCAGCCGCGGCTGTGGGACTACGCCCTGCGCCTGCGCGACAAGCGCTACGCCGCCAGCCTGCTCGACGTGGTCGGCATGAAGCCGGTGCTGCACGTCTCCCAGCGCTTTCCGGCCAGCCGGCTGTGCGCGGCCGCGGTGCTGCCGATCGCGCGCCATCCGCGCATCGACAGCCGGGTGATCGTGTTCGACCTCGACCAGGAGCCCGACGCCCTGCTCGGCCTGGACGCCGACGCGATCGCCGATCGCCTGTACACGCCCCTGGCCGATCTGCCCGAAGGCGAGACCCGGGTCGCGCTGAAGGAAGTGCAGACCAACCGCTGCCCGGCCCTGATCGCCTGGGATCATCTGCGCGAGCCCGACTTCGAGCGCCTGAAGATCGACCCGGCCGCGATCGAGCGCCGCGCCGCGGTGCTGCGCGCGGTCGGCCCCGCCCTGGCCGACAAGGTGCGCCGGGTCTACGGCGTCGAGCGCGAGCGCACGGCCGCCGACGCCGACGCCTCGCTCTACGACGGCTTCATCGGCGACGGCGACAAGCGCCTGTTCGCGCAGGTGCGCACCACCGCGCCGGCCGAACTGGGCGCCGCCGCGTTCGGTTTCCGCGACGCGCGCCTGCCCGAACTGCTGTTCCGCTATCGCGCGCGCAACTGGCCGCAGACGCTGTCGCCCGAGGAACACGAGCGCTGGAACGACTACCGCCGCCGGCGCCTGTACCAGGACGCCGGCCTGGGCGAGTACAACTTCGAGCGCTTCCACGCCGAACTGGCGGCGCTGCGCCTGGCGCATGCCCAGGACGGCGCGCGCCTGGCCCTGCTCGACCGTCTCGAGGCCTGGGGCCGCGATATCGACGCGGTCTTGAGCTGAGCCCGGCCATACTCACGGCATCCACTCCAATCCGATACGCATGAGCCGCTATTTTTCCGACGCCAGCTTCAAGTTCCTGCGCGGCCTGGCGCGCCACAACGAGCGCGAATGGTTCCAGGCCCACAAGGCCGAGTACGACGAACACGTGCGTGGCCCGTTCCAGCGCCTGCTCACCGACCTGCAGCCGGTGCTGGCCGGGGTCAGCGAGCACTACCGCTCCGAGCCCAAGACCGTCGGCGGCTCGCTGTTCCGGATCCAGCGCGACACCCGCTTCGCCAACGACAAGACTCCGTACAAGACCTGGCAGGGCGCGCGCCTGTTCCACGAACGCGGCCGCCAGGTCGAAGCGCCGTCGTTCTATCTGCACCTGCAGCCGGGCAACTGCTTCATCGCTTCCGGCCTGTGGCATCCGGAGCCGGACTCGCTGCGGCGCATCCGCCACTTCATCCTCGACAACCCCGGCAGTTGGAAGGCCGCCGCGCACGAGCCCAAGTTCCGCCGCCGTTTCGACCTCGACGAGGACGAGATGCTGGTGCGCATGCCGCGCGGTTTCCCCGACGATTTCGAGTTCGCCCACGACCTGCGGCGCAAGAATTTCGTGGCCCTGCGCGCGATCGGCGACGAGGTGATGACCGGCCCGCGCCTGCTCAAGACCCTGGAAACCGACCTGAGCGGCCTGGCGCCGTTCACCGACTACCTGTGCGCGGCGCTGGACCTGGAGTTCTGAAGTCCGGTCGCTGCGTGGCGGCGGGTATGGCCCGCTGGGCGATCGCCATGCGACCGGCGCTGCATCGCGTCGACACGGCTACGGCCCGCGACCCCGCGCCGGCGCTGACGGCATTCAAGCGCGCTTGGGCGCAGGGGCGCTAAGCTGGCCTCCTCCCGTGCCCGGTGGACCTGCATGAAGAAGTGGATCGCCCTAGTCGTCCTGGTGCTGCTGTTGCTGGCCGGCTATGTCGCCGCCGGCCCGTATCTGACCGTCAACGCGATCCGCAAGGCGGTGCAGGAGCAGGACACCGCCGCCCTGTCCAAGCACATCGATTTCCCGGCCCTGCGCCTGAGCCTGAAGGCCCAGTTGGAGGACTATCTGGTGCGCGAAGCCGGCGAGGACGTGCAGGCCAATCCCTTCGGCGCGATCGCGGTGCGCATCGCCAGCGGCGTCGCCGGCGGCGCGGTCGACGCGCTGGCTACGCCGGTCGGCATCGGCGCGGTGCTGGAGGGCCGCAACCTGTTCAACCGCCTCGGCGGCGGCGGGCGCGGCCAGGACAGCTACGCGCCCAATCTGCCGGCCGATCCGCTCAAGGACGCCCGATACGGTTTCGAGTCGCCCTCGCGCTTCACCGCCACGGTCGCCAACGCCGACGGCGAGCCGGTGGTGTTCGTGCTGACCCGCTCCGGCTTGAGCTGGAAACTCAGCGATATCCGCCTGCCATTCGGCGCGCCCGAGGCCGCGCCGCGCTGACGCGGCACGCGATTGCGCGGCCCGGCGGTCAGCCGTTGGCGACGCCGTGCGGCACATGACCGGCGGCGACGTGGTCGCGCGCCGAGACGATGTTGTGCTCGGAATCGTCGAAGAAGATGTCGGCACCGAAGGCTTCCAGGAACGGGCCCTTGGCGCGGCCGCCCAGGAACAAGGCTTCGTCCAGACGGATGCCCCATTCGCGCAAGGTGCGGATCACGCGCTCGTGCGCGGGCACCGAGCGCGCGGTGACCAGTGCGGTGCGAATCGGCGCGTCGGGGCCGATCGGGAACGCCGCCTGCAGGCGATGCAAGGCGTCGAGGAAACCGCGGAACGGGCCGCCCGACAGCGGCTCGCCGGCGTGCTCGCGCTCGTGCTTGGCGAACGCGGCCAGGCCGCCTTCGCGCGATACACGCTCGCCCTCGTCGTCGAAGATCACCGCGTCGCCGTCGAAGGCGATACGCAGCTGATCGTGGCGCTGCTGCGGCGCCTTGGCCGGCAGCAGCGTGGCCGCGGCCACCCCGGCCCGCAGCGCGTTGCGCACGTCCTCGGCGTTGGCCGACAGGAACAGGTCGGCGCCGAAGGGCTTGATGTAGGGAAACGGCGGCGCGCCGTTGCTGAACGCGGCGCGCTTGATCGCCAGGCCGTGGTGGGCGATCGAATTGAAGATGCGCAGGCCGCTGTCGGCGGAATTGCGCGAGATCAGGATCACCTCCACCCGCGGCGCCTCCGTAGGCGCGCCCTCGTTGAGCGCGAGCAGTTTGCGCACCAGCGGGAAGGCGATGCCGGGCGCGAGCAGATCGTCCTCGTGCTGGCGCTGGAAGCTGGCGTAGGCGTCCAGCCCCTCGCGTTCGAACAGCAGGTGGCTCTCCTCCATGTCGAACAGGGTTCGCGAGGAGATCGCTACGATCAGGGGGTCGGCGTCGCGGTCGGGCATGCGGCTATTGTGCCTCCTGCGGCGTCTCAGCGCTTGCGACCGCATGACGGGGGCTACCGCACGACGGAGCAGCGGCTTGAGCCGCGATCCGAGTCGGCCCTCCTCGTGCCGACGCGGCCGCCTCCCTCTGTGGGACGCGATCGCGCAGCTCCATGAAGAGACGAACGCGGCTCACGCCGCTCCCACAGGAAGCCAGAGGCGCCGCCTCAGCCGCTGGTGAACTGCTCGATCAGCATGCGCTCTTCGAGGTTGTGCTCTGGATCGAACAGCAGGGTCACGGTGCGGTCCAGCGATTCGCGGATCATCACCTCGACCACGTCGCGCACCTCGTGCGAGTCGGCGGTGGCGCTGACCGGACGCTTGTAGGGATCGAGCACGCGGAAGCGCACTTCGGTGTCGGCCTTGAGCAAGGCGCCGCGCCAGCGCCGCGGACGGAACGCCGCGATCGGAGTCAGCGCGATCACGCTCGAGCCCAGCGGCAGGATCGGACCGTGGGCGGAGAAGTTGTAGGCGGTGCTGCCGGCCGGCGTCGCCACCAGCACGCCGTCGCAGATCAGCTCGTCCAGGCGGGTCTGGCCGTTGAGGTCGATGCGCAGGTGCGCGGCCTGACGGGTCTGGCGCAGCAGCGAGACCTCGTTGTAGGCCAGCGAGCCGACGGTGGCGCCGGACTCGGTCAGCGCGACCATTTCCAGCGGCCGCAGCACCGCCGGTTCGGCCGCGGCCAGGCGCTCGAGCAGGCCTTCGCCGTGCTGGTTCATCAGGAAACCGACCGTGCCCAGCTTCATGCCGTACACCGGCTTGCCGAGGCTGCCGTAGCGATGCAGGGTCTGCAGCATGAAGCCGTCGCCGCCCAGCGCGACCAGGATGTCGGCATCGGCCGGCTCGTGCTGGCCGTGCGATGCGATCAGCTCGGCGAGCGCGCGTTGCGCCTCGTCGATGGGACTGGCGAGGAAGGCGATGCGGGGCGTCGCGGTCATCGGCGGCTCCGAACGGATGGCGAGCGCAGCATAACCCGCGCCAGGGCAAATGCCGATGACGGCGGATTCCGCAGGGATGCGGCGGAGTAGAAAAGCGCTGGGGTAGGAGCGGCGTAAGCCGCGACCGCGCGGCTACGACCGCTACGCGGGTCGCGGCTTACGCCGCTCCTACCCCAAACGGGAACAGCGACGTCCCTCCCCCGCCTTCGGGGAAGGGACGCGGGACTCAGCCGCGCGAGGCCAGCTGCGAAAGACGCTGCACCGCGACCGAGGCGGTCGGGTAGTCCAGCGACTTCTGCGCCGCCAGCTCGTTGAGCATCGCCAGGGTGAAACGCAGCGAAACGTCGTCGCGTTCCAGCCATTGCTTGACCTTGGCCTCGGCGGTGGCGCCGGGCATGGCCAGCACCTGGCCGACCAGGATGCGCTGCTGGGTACCCAGTTCCTCGCGCAGCACGCCGCGCGCGACCGCATGCCAGCGGCCGTCGACGGTGAGCGCGTCGATCTGCTCCTGCAGCCACGGCAGGCGCAAGGCCTCGCCGAGGCGGAAGTGGACCTTGGCCACCTCGACCGGCTTGAGCTTGCGCTCGCGTGCGACTTCGATGACGTCGCAGCTGGGTTCCAGGTAGGGCAGCGCCGCGAGCTGGTCGGCCAGCGCGACCGGCACGCCCTTGGCCTTCCAGTCGGCGAAGCTGGCCTCGTAGGCCGGCCGCTGGCCGTCGCCGAGGATGCCCTTGCCGGCGCGGATGTCCTTGAAGCCGTCGTGGTAGCGCGCGACCGCGGTGGCGATGTCCGGAATCGCGCCCGGACGCGACAGCAGCCAGCGCGTGAACGAACGCTGCAGGTTCCAGATCACCTGCAGGGCGTCGATCTGGGTGGATTCGGCGACCTTGCCGTCGAGCGCGTCGATCTGCGCCCACAGCTCGCGCGCGTCCAGGGTCTCGCGGGTGATGGTGAAGGCCTTGGCGACCTCGCCCGGGGTACGGCCGCTGTCTTCCTGCATGCGCAGCAGGAAGGTCGCGCCCATGCGGTTGATGGTCGAGTTGGTCACCGCGGTGGCGATGATCTCGCGCTTCAGGCGGTGGTTCTCCATCGCCTTGGCGTACTTCTTCTGCAGCGGCTGCGGGAAGTAGCGCACCAGTTCCTTGGACAGGTACGGGTCTTCCGGCACGTCCGAATCCAGCAGCTGCTGGAACGCCACCAGCTTGGAGTAGGACAGCAGCACCGACAGCTCCGGACGGGTCAGGCCCTGGCCGCGCGCCTTGCGCTCGGCGATCTCGGCGTCGGAGGGCAGGAACTCGATCTGGCGGTCGAGCAGGCCCTGCGACTCCAGGGTGCGGATGAAGTGCTGCTTGGAACCCAGGCGCGACAGGCTCATCCGCTCCATCAGGCTGATCGCCTGGTTCTGGCGGTAGTTGTCGTTGAGCACCAGCTCGGCGACCTCGTCGGTCATCGAGGCCAGCAGCTTGTTGCGCTCGGGCAGGCTCAGCTTCTTGCTCTGGACCTGGCCGTTGAGCAGGATCTTGATGTTGACCTCGTGATCCGAGGTGTCCACGCCGGCCGAGTTGTCGATGAAGTCGGTGTTGAGCAGCACGCCGTGCAGCGCGGCCTCGATGCGGCCGAGCTGGGTCAGGCCCAGGTTGCCGCCCTCGCCCACCATCTTGCAGCGCAGCTCGTTGCCGTTCACGCGCAGGCCGTTGTTGGCGCGATCGCCGACGTCGGCGTTGGACTCGCTGCTGGCCTTGACGTAGGTGCCGATGCCGCCGTTCCACAGCAGGTCCACCGGCGCCTTCAGGATCGCGCTCATCAGTTCGGTCGGACTGAGCGCGGCGACGCCGGCGTCGATACCCAGCGCGGCCTTGATCTCCGGCGACAGCGGGATCGACTTGGCCGAGCGCGGGTACACGCCGCCGCCCTTGCTGATCAGCTTCTTGTCGTAATCGTCCCAGCTCGAGCGCGGCAGCTTGAACATGCGCTCGCGTTCCTTGAACGTCCTGGCCGCGTCCGGGTTCGGGTCGAGGAAGATGTGGCGGTGGTCGAAGGCCGCGAGCAGGCGGATGTGCTTGCTCAGCAGCATGCCGTTGCCGAACACGTCGCCGGACATGTCGCCGATGCCGACGGCGGTGAAGTCCTGGCTCTGGCTGTCGCGGCCGAGGCTGCGGAAGTGGCGCTTGACCGACTCCCAGGCGCCCTTGGCGGTGATGCCCATGCCCTTGTGGTCGTAACCGACCGAGCCGCCCGAGGCGAAGGCGTCGTCGAGCCAGAAACCGTGCTCGGCGGCGATGCCGTTGGCGATGTCGGAGAAGGTCGCGGTGCCCTTGTCGGCGGCCACCACCAGGTAGGGGTCGTCGTTGTCGTGGCGGACCACGTCGCGCGGCGCCACGATCTTGCCGTCGACGATGTTGTCGGTGATGTCGAGCAGGCCGTTGATGAACATCTTGTAGCAGGCGATGCCCTCGGCCAGCACGGCGTCGCGGTCGCCGCCGACCGGCGGACGCTTGGCGAAGAACCCGCCCTTGGAACCGACCGGCACGATCACCGTGTTCTTGACCATCTGCGCCTTGACCAGGCCCAGGACTTCGGTACGGAAGTCCTCGCGGCGGTCCGACCAGCGCAGGCCGCCGCGCGCGACCGGGCCGAAGCGCAGGTGCACGCCTTCCACGCGCGGGCCGTAGACGAAGATTTCGCGGTACGGACGCGGTTTGGGCAGATCCGGCACCTGCGCCGAATCGAACTTGTAGCTGACGTAGCCGCGCTCGCCGCCGTTGGCCGGGCGTTGGTAGTAGCTGGTGCGCAGGGTCGCGTCGATCACGCCGATGAAGCTGCGCAGGATGCGGTCCTCGTCGAGGCTGGACACGCGGTCGAGCAGGCCCTTGAGGGTCGCGCGGGTCACGTCGATCTGCTGTTCGCGCTTGCCGTTGCGCGCTTCGATCACCGGCTGCAGCGCCGCCAGCACGGCCGCGTCGCCGCCGGCCAGGGCCTGCAGTTGCTGGCTCAGGCGCTCGATGCCGGCCTTGATGTCGGCCTTGCTTTCCTTGCCGGTGCAGGGATCGAAGCGGGCCTCGAACAGTTCCACCAACAGGCGCGCCAGCAGCGGATAACGGAAGAAGGTTTCCTCGACGTAACTCTGCGAGAACGGCACGCCGACCTGCAGCAGGTACTTGCAGTAGGCGCGCAGCATGGCGACCTGGCGCCAGGACAGGTTGGCGGCCAGGATCAGGCGGTTGAAGCCGTCGTTCTCGGCGTTGCCGCGCCAGATCTGGCCGAACGCGTCCTCGAAGGTCTCGTCCAGGCGCGACACGTCGACCTCGGCGCCGACGGTCTCGACCTCGAAGTCCTGGATGTACAGCGGGGTGTCGCCGGCGGTCAGGCGGTAGGGGTGCTCTGAGATCACCCGCAGGCCCATGTTCTCCATCATCGGCAGTGCGTCCGACAGCGGAATGTCGTCGTGCTGGCGGTAGAACTTGAAGCGCAGGCCGCCCTCGCCGCTGCCGATGCGGCGCAGATTGAGACGCAGGTCGTCCGGGCCGCTGAGCGCGGCCAGGTGTTCGATGTCGTTGGCGGCGACCGCGGCCGAGACTTCGTCGACGTAGCCGGTCGGCAGCGCGCGGCCGTAGCGGTTGACCAGGGCCAGGCCGCGCTCCTCGCCGTGGCGCGCGACCAGGGCCTCGCGCAGCTCGTCGCGGCGGTCGCGCACGATCTGGGCCAGCTCGGCCTCGATCGCGGCGTTGTCGATCTGGATCGCCTCGCCCGACTTCGGCCGCACGATCAGGTGCAGCTGGGCCAGCGGCGATTCGCCGATCAGCACCGTGGTGTCGACTTGCTCGCCGTGCAGCATGCGCTTGAGCATGGCCTCGATGCGCAGGCGCACGTCGGTGTTGAAGCGGTCGCGCGGAATGTAGACCAGGCCCGAGAAGAAGCGGCCGTAGCGGTCGCGGCGCAGGAACAGCTTGCTGCGCACGCGCTCCTGCAGGCCGAGGATGCCGGTCGAGGTGCGCAGCAGTTCCTCTTCGCCGGACTGGAACAGCTCGTCGCGCGGCAGGGTCTCGAGGATGTGGCGCAGGGCCTTGCCGCTGTGGCTGTCGGACGACAGGCCGGACTTCTCCATCACATAGGCATGGCGCTGGCGCACCAGCGGGATGTCCCAGGGGCGGCGGTTGTAGGCGCTGGAGGTGTACAGACCGATGAAGCGCTCCTCGCGCACCGGCTTGCCGTCGGCGTCGAAGCTGAGCACGCCGATGTAGTCCATGTAGCCCGGGCGATGCACCGACGAACGGGCGTTGGTCTTGGTCAGGATCAGCGCATCGACCGAACCGGACTGCGGCATGTAGTGCGCCGCCAGCGAGGTCAGCGGGCGCGGCGTGCCCGCGTCCTGGCCGCGCAGCAGGCCCAGGCCGCTGCCCGGCACCGCGCACAGCACTTCCTGGCCGCCCTTCTTGGTCACCTCGTATTCGCGGTAGCCCAGGAAGGTGAAATGGTTGTCGGCGGCCCAGCGCAGGAACTCCTGGGCTTCGTGGCGGCCGTCGTCGCTGACCGGCAGCTTGCGGCTGCCCAGGGCATCGGCGACCTCGCCCATCTTGTCGCGCATCTGCGCCCAGTCGCGCACGATCGCGCGCACGTCTTCGAGCACGGCTTCCAGCGCCTTCTGCACGCGCGGCATGGCCTCGGCCGATTGGCGGTCGATCTCCAGGTGCATCAGGGATTCGGCCACGCCCTCGCCGACGGCGACGATCTTGCCGCTCTTGTCGCGGCGGAAGGTCACCACCGGATGGCCCAGCACGTGCACGCCGATGCCCTGCTCGGCCAGGGTCATGGTCACCGAGTCGACCAGGAACGGCATGTCGTCGTTGGCGATCTGCAGCACGGTGTGCGCCGACTCCCAGCCGTGGGTCTTGATGGTCGGGTTGAACAGGCGCACCAGCGCCTTGCCGGTCTTGCGCGCGCGCGCGAACTCGAGGAAGTCGCTGGCCAGCGCGGCCCAGCCATCGGGGCTGTGCTGCGGCAGCTCGTCGCCGCTCATGCGGCGGTAGAAGGCCTGGGCGAAGGCCTCGGCCTCGGCGTGGCGCGCCTTGGGCAGGCGCTTGCGCATCGCGGCGATGATCGGCTCGAGGGACACGGCGTCGCTCTTGGCCGCCGCGCTCTTGCTGGCGGAGCGCTGGGCGGACGCCGGTTTGGCGGCGGCGGTCGGTTTCGCGGCTTTGGGTTTGCTGCTCATGGGAACTTGGAGGTCCGATGGAATGAGGCCCACGCTCGCGCATGGGCCGTGAAGAGATTCAGTTCGCGGGTGTGACGGCTTGATGCAGGGCGACGCGTCCGCGGGCCCGCAGGCCCGCGTCGCGTTTGGCGGTCTTTGATACCCGCAGACCGCGAGCGCGGTCCCCGGGTGAGGCGGTGACTCGGTACGAGCCGGAGCGTTTCATGCCGCGGCGATCAGCGCAGACCGGTTTCGTTGCGGGCGATCACCAGGCGCTGGATCTCGCTGGTGCCTTCGTAGATCTCGGTGATCTTGGCGTCGCGGAAATAGCGCTCCAGCGGCATTTCCTTGGAATAGCCCATGCCGCCGTGGATCTGCACGGCCTGGTGGGCGATCCACATCGCCGCCTCGGAGGCGGTGAGCTTGGCGATCGCGGCCTCGTTGCTGAAGCGGCCGCCGTTCTTCTCGGCCTGGCCCTTCTGCCAGGCCGCGCGCAGCGTCAGCAGCAGGGCCGCGTCGAGCTTGCACTTCATGTCGGCGATCTTGGCCTGGGTCATCTGGAACGCGCCGATCGGCTGGCCGAAGGCCTTGCGCTCGCGCACGTAGGCCAAGGTGGCCTCGTAGGCGGCGCGGGCGATGCCGATGGCCTGGCTGGCGATGCCGATGCGGCCGGCGTCGAGCACGCCCATGGCGATCTTGAAGCCGTGGCCTTCGTCGCCGAGCACGTCCTCGGGACGGGCGACGTAGTCCTCGAACTCGATCTCGCAGGTGGCCGAGGCGCGGATGCCGAGCTTGGGCTCGGTCTTGCCGCGGTGGAAGCCGGGCTTGGCGGTGTCGATCATGAAGGCGGTGATGCCGCGCGCGCCCTTGTCCGGGTCGGTCATGGCGAACAGCACGATGTACTTGGCGACCGGGCCGGAGGTGATCCAGCTCTTCTTGCCGTTGATCACGAAGCTGCCGTCGGCCTGCTTGACCGCCTTGCAGCGCATCGCCGTGGCGTCGGAGCCCGACTGCGGTTCGGTCAGGGCGAAGGCGCCGATCTCGCGGCCCTCGGCGATCGCGCGCACGTAGAGCTGCTTCTGCTCCTCGGTGCCGAACTTGAGAATGCCGTTGCAGAACAGCGAATTGTTCACCGACACGATGGTCGAGTGGGCGGCATCGCCGGCCGCGATCTCGACCATGGCCAGCACGTAGCTGATCGGGTCCATGCCCGCGCCGCCGTACTCGGCCGGCACTTCGATGCCCATCAGGCCGTTCTCGCCCAGGGTGCGGATGTTCTCGAGCGGGAATTCGCCGGTCCGGTCGTGGTGCTCGGCGCTGGGAGCAATCTTTTCCTGGGCGATACGGCGCGCCACGTCCTGGATCATCAACTGCTCTTCGGTAAAGCCAAAATCCACGTCGGCACCTCTGCTGGTTCTGGGGTGGAGGCGGTCGCGAAACCGCCCCCGGGACAGGGATCCGTGCGCCGCAAACCCGCGCGCGGATCGAGCCGCGGCCATCGGTCCGCGGCCGCTGCGCGAATTGTAGCCGTGCCCGCCGAATAACCCCACCTCCCAGCCCAACGCCAGCTGCATCGCGCGCGGCGCAAGACTTGACCCTTTCGGGCGCGCGGAGGACACTTATCTCTGTATCGCGATAGGTTGATGGAAGCCGAGGAAGCGGCGATCCCGGATCGGGCCCGTCCCGCGGCCGCCTGCGAGCGGTCCTCCCTGCCCATCCCCGCGCGCGAATCCCGCACCTCTAAGGCTCAACTCATGGATCTCGAAGGCTGGTCGTCACGACTCAAGGTGTTCGCCGACGCCACCCGCGTGCGTCTGCTGACCCTGCTGGAGCGCGAGGAACTGACGGTGGCCGAACTGTCGGCGATCACCCGCCTGGCCCAGCCGCGCGTGTCGACCCATTTGTCCAAGCTCAAGGAAGCCGGCCTGGTGCGCGACCGCCGCGCCGGCGTGTCGGCCTACTACCGCTTCGACGAAGGCGCGCTGGACCAGGCCCAGCGCGCGCTCTGGCTGACCCTGAGCACCGGCAGCGACGATCCGCTGCTGCGCCAGGACGCCGAACGCGTGGCGGCGGTGCTGTCGATGCGCGCGGCCGATCAGAACTGGGCCGACTCGGTCGCCGGCGACATGGAACGCCACTACTCCCCGGGCCGTACCTGGGAGGCGCTGGCGCGCTCGGCGGTGCCCCTGCTGCAGCCCGGCGACGTGCTCGACATCGCCTCCGGCGACGGCGTGCTGGCCGAACTGCTGGCGCCGCACTCCAACCGCTACCTGTGCCTGGACGCCAGCACCAAGGTGGTGGCCGCCGCCTCCGAGCGCCTGCGCAAGCTCGACAACGTCGAGGTACGCGAAGGCGACATGCACGCCCTGCCCTTCCCCGACCGCAGCTTCGACCTGGTGGTGCTGATGCACGCCCTCACCTATGCCGAGCACCCCGCGCAGGCGGTGGCCGAGGCCGAGCGCGTGCTGCGCCCGGGCGGCCGCCTGCTGCTGACCAGCCTGGCCCGCCACGAGCACCGCGGCGTGGTCGCGGCCTACGGCCACGTCAACCTGGGCTTCTCCGAGAAGGACCTGCAGAAGTTCTCGACCAAGGCCGGCTTCGAGATCGTCAGCTGCGAAACCGTGACCCGCGAGCGCCGGCCGCCGCATTTCGAAGTCATCGCCCTGATCGCGCGCAAACCCCCCGCCGAAACCCCGGCGCGCAAGCCGTCCAAGAAGGCCTGAACATGAAAACCCTGCCCTGGCTCAACCCGACCCGCGCGCAAGCCCTGCAAGACGCGCTCGCCGAACGCATCCTGCTGATGGACGGCGCGATGGGCACCATGATCCAGCGCCACGAGCTGGACGAGGCGGCCTACCGCGGCGAGCGCTTCGCCGAAGGCTACGACGCCTTGCGCGCCGCCGAAGCGGCCGGAGCCGGCCACGAACACGGCGAAGGCTGCGGCTGCGCCCGCGACCAGCGCGGCAACAACGACCTGCTCAGCCTGACCCGGCCGGAAATCATCGCCGGCATCCACAGCGAGTACTTGGCCGCCGGCGCCGATCTGATCGAGACCAATACCTTCAACTCGACCACGATCTCGCTGGCCGACTACGGCCTTGAGCACCTGGCCTACGAACTCAACGCCACCGGCGCGCGCCTGGCGCGCGAGGCCTGCGACGCCGCCGAGGCGCAGGACCCGGCGCGCCCGCGCTTCGTGATCGGCGTGCTCGGCCCGACCAGCCGCACCGCCTCGCTGAGCCCGGACGTGAACCGTCCCGGCTACCGCGCGGTGACCTTCGACGAACTGCGCATCGCCTACCGCGAGGCCACCGACGGCCTGATCGACGGCGGCGCCGACGTGATCATGGTCGAGACCATCTTCGACACCCTCAACGCCAAGGCGGCGGTGTTCGCGGTCGAGGAAGCCTTCGACGCGCGCGGCGCGCGCATGCCGCTGATGATCTCCGGCACCATCACCGACGCCTCCGGCCGCACCTTGTCGGGGCAGACCGCGGAAGCCTTCTGGTACTCGCTGCGCCACGTCCAGCCGCTCGCGATCGGGCTGAACTGCGCGCTCGGCGCCAAGGACCTGCGCGTGCACGTCGACGTGCTGTCGCAGGTCGCCGACGCCTATGTCAGCACCCATCCCAACGCCGGCCTGCCCAACGCCTTCGGCGGCTACGACGAGACGCCCGAGGACATGGCCGCGGTGCTGTCCGAGTTCGCCCAGGCCGGCCTGCTGAACCTGGTCGGCGGCTGCTGCGGCACCACCCCGGCGCATATCGCCGCGATCGCGGCGGTGGTCGCGGGCGTGGAACCGCGCCGGCTACCGCAGGTGGTGAGCGCGGCAGCGTGATGTAGCAGGAGTGAGCGTAGAGGAGTGAGAAGTGAGTAAAGCGCTTTCGCTCGCGCCTCGCGCCTCCGCCTCCCCTTACCCAAAGCCCCCTTTCTCAAGCGCATTCCCGAATGACCTCCGCACTTCCCCGCCAAACCCGTCTCAGCGGCCTCGAGCCGCTGCAGATCACGCCCGAAAGCAACTTCGTCAACGTCGGCGAGCGCACCAACGTCACCGGCAGCGCCCAGTTCAAGAAACTGATCATGGAAGGCCGCCTGGACGAGGCGGTGGTGGTCGCGCGCCAGCAGGTCGAGAACGGCGCCCAGGTCATCGACGTCAACATGGACGAAGGCCTGCTCGACTCCGAGAAGGCGATGGTCGACTACCTCAACCTGATCGCCGCCGAGCCCGACATCGCGCGCGTGCCGGTGATGGTCGACAGCTCCAAGTGGAGCGTGATCGAGGCCGGCCTGAAGTGCCTGCAGGGCAAGGGCATCGTCAACTCGATCTCGATGAAGGAAGGCGAAGCCGAATTCCTGCGCCAGGCGCGCCTGGTGCGCCGCTACGGCGCGGCGGTGGTGGTGATGGCCTTCGACGAGGTCGGCCAGGCCGACACCATCGACCGCAAGGTCGACATCTGCTCGCGCGCCTACAAGCTGCTGACCGAGGAGATCGGCTTCCCGCCCGAGGACATCATCTTCGACCCCAACGTGTTCGCCATCGCCACCGGCATCGAGGAGCACAACAACTACGCGGTCGACTTCATCGAGGCCACCCGCGAGCTCAAGCGGCGCTTCCCCTACAGCCACATCTCCGGCGGCGTCTCCAACGTCTCGTTCTCGTTCCGCGGCAACGAGGTGGTGCGCCAGGCCATCCACGTGGTGTTCCTGTACCACGCGATCCGGGCCGGCATGGACATGGGCATCGTCAACGCCGGCGCGCTGCCGCTGTACGACGATCTGGACGCCGACCTGCGCGAGCGGGTCGAGGACGTGGTCCTGAACCGCCGCGCCGACGGCACCGAGCGCCTGCTCGAGATCGCCGACCGCTACAAGGGCAAGAAGGGCGAGAAGAAGGTCGAGGACCTGGCCTGGCGCGAGCGCCCGGTGCGCGACCGGCTCAGCCATTCGCTGGTGCACGGCATCGACCAGTGGATCGAGGAGGACACCGAGGCGGCGCGCGCCGAATCCACCCGTCCGCTGGATGTGATCGAAGGCCCGCTGATGGCGGGCATGAACGTGGTCGGCGACCTGTTCGGCGCCGGCAAGATGTTCCTGCCGCAGGTGGTGAAGTCGGCGCGGGTGATGAAGAAGGCGGTGGCCTACCTGCTGCCCTACATCGAGGCCGAGAAGCTGCGCACCGGCGACGTCGGCAAGTCCAACGGCAAGATCGTGATGGCCACGGTCAAGGGCGACGTCCACGACATCGGCAAGAACATCGTCGGCGTGGTCCTGGCCTGCAACAACTTCGACGTGGTGGACCTGGGCGTGATGGTGCCGGCGCAGACCATCCTGGATCGCGCCAAGGCCGAGAACGCCGACCTGATCGGCCTGTCCGGCCTGATCACGCCCTCGCTGGAGGAGATGAGCCACGTCGCCCGCGAGATGCAGCGCCAGGGCTTCACCATGCCCCTGCTGATCGGCGGCGCGACCACTTCGCGCGCGCACACCGCGCTCAAGATCGACCCGCACTACAAGTCGCCGACGATCTGGGTCAAGGACGCCTCGCGCGCGGTCGGCGTGGCCCAGTCGCTGATCTCGATCGAATTGCGCGAGCCGTTCGTGGCCGCCAACGCTTCCGACTACGCCGAAATCCGCGAACGCCACAAGAACCGCGGCGACGGCAAGCGCCTGGTGTCCCTGGAGAAGGCGCGCGGCCAGCGCTACGACGGCGGTTGGGGCGACTACGTGCCGCCGGCGCCGAAGCAGCCGGGCCTGCACGTGTTCGACGACTACCCGCTGGCCGAGTTGGTCGAATACATCGACTGGACGCCGTTCTTCAACACCTGGGAACTGGCCGGCCGCTACCCCGCGATCCTCACCGACCAGGTCGTCGGCGCCCAGGCCAGCGAGCTCTACCGCGACGCGCGCGCGATGCTCAAGCGCATCGTCGAGGAGAAGTGGATCAGCGCCAAGGCGGTGTTCGGCCTGTGGCTGGCCAACAGCGTCGGCGACGACGTGGTGCTGGGCGACGAGGCCGGCACCACCCTGCACTTCCTGCGTCAGCAGGCCGACAAGCCGATCGATCGCCCGGACTTCTGCCTGGCCGATTTCATCGCGCCCAAGGACTCCGGCCGCCAGGACTGGATCGGCGCCTTCGCGGTGACCGCGGGCCTGGGCATCGAGCCGCACGTGGCGCGCTTCGAGGCCGACCACGACGACTACAACGCGATCATGCTCAAGGCCCTGGCCGACCGCTTCGCCGAGGCCCTGGCCGAACGCCTGCACCAGCGCGTGCGCAAGGAATTCTGGGGTTACGCCGACGACGAGGCCCTGGCCAACGACGACCTGATCGACGAGAGCTACCGCGGCATCCGCCCGGCCCCGGGCTACCCGGCCTGCCCCGAGCACAGCGAGAAGGTCACCCTGTTCCGACTGCTCGACGCCGAAAACAAGGCCGGGCTGCAGCTGACCGAGAGCTACGCCATGTACCCGGCCGCGGCGGTCTCGGGCTACTACTTCAGCCATCCGGGCAGCCAGTACTTCGTGGTCGGCCGCGTCAACAAGGAACAGGTCGAAGACTATGCCCGGCGCAAGGGCGTGAGCGTGGTCCAGGCCGAGCGCTGGCTGGCCTCGAATCTGGATTACGATCCGGAGTGACACCACGCGGGGCGCTCGCCGAGCGCCCCGCCCGCCGCCCCAGCCGAGCCCGACCGATGAGCGACCCGCTGCCGCCCGACCACGACGCCGAGGACCAGGACGAGAACCTCGGCAACGCGGCCTTCATCGAAAAGTACGCCGGCCCGGGCCGGATCGGCCTGTGCGGCGGCCGCGACTTCATCAACAAGCTGATCCGCAAGGCCCAGGCGCCGCTGACCCACGACGGCCACCGCAGCCTGTGGTCGCATGCCTTCGTCTTCAGCGAGCGCCGCATCGACGGCCAGTGGTGGGTGATCGAGTCCGACCTGGACCTGCGCTACCGCCAGATCCGCCTGGGCGTGCAGGAGAACCGGGTCGAGCGCTACTACGACGCCGAGGCCTTTCCCAACATCGCCATCCTCGACTTCGGCCTGGACGAGGAGCAGATCCGCAAGATCCAGATCGCCGGCCTGGACCTGCTGTCGGGCCTGTCCAGCTATTCGATCAGCGAACTGGTCGGCACCCTGATGGCCATGCACAGCCGGCGCCTGCGCCGGCGCAGCAACCTGCTGGCCAAGGAAGGCGCCCTGTACTGCTCGGCGCTGGTCCAGCATTGCTATGCCGCGGCCGGGATCGAGTTCCTGCCCGGCGTGCCGGGCAAGAACATCGCCCCGCACGACATCGACGAGTCGCCGCTGCCGCACCGCACCCACCGCATCCTGCGCGACCTGGGCGTGTCCACGATCCGCGAACTGAGCCACGAAGCCTTCGGCTGAAGGCGCCGCTGCCGTGATTCCGGCGAAGGCGGGGATCCAGGGCCTCGCCAGGCACGACTTCGCAGTCGCTGGATCCCCGTCTTCGCCGCAAGCACGGCCGCACATGGCCAGCGCAGGCGATGTCCGTGTCCCAGCCTAGGCCCAATCCCGCGCGCACCTTCTCGCATAAGCGGCGATTTGCGCCAGAACGGGCGCCGGCTGCGCCGACTCGTGCGATGGGTATGCGTGCTGAGCGAGTTGGATCATGCGCGCAATAATGGCGCTGTGCCTGCGGCGACGTGACTTTTGTCGCAAAAGCAATGGTGGCGTGTGTTGGCGCTGGTATCGGCAACCGGAAATCGCGATGGCGATGGCGGCTGCGCTGACGAGGTCGGCGGCATCGGCGTCGCACCCAGTAGCTGCTCGTCTTGACCGACGGCGGCGACGAATCTGGCCGCAACCGCAGCCGCCTGCTCCACCGCGAGCACCACCTCCCGAAACGAGCGGCCGCGACGCTCGCGCGCGCCGCGGCCGGTCGCGGTTCCCTCGCTCAGTTCTCGCCCATCCAAGGCTGCTCGATGTTGTGGCGCGAGACCGCGCAGCCGCTGCCCCAGCCCTGGGTGTTGATGGCGATGTTCTCCACGCAGGTATGGTCGGCGGTATTGGCGTAGAAGGCCTCGCGCGCGCGGACCCGGTCCATGGCCACGGTGTTGTGGACCAGGCGCGCGCGCGGCGACTCGTCCAGCGCGATCACGCCGCTGGCCTCGACCATGAAGTCCAGGAACTGGTTGCCGGTCAGCTGCGCGTCCGGCGAGCGCTTGAGCAATACGCCGCGGGCGCCGCGATAGCCGACGACCACGTTGTTGATCAGCTGCACGCCGGGCGCGTCCCACACGTCGAACGCCGGCGTCCACACCGAGTACGCGTCGTCGCCGAGCTTGTAACCGATCACGCGGTTGCCGGTCAGACGGATGCCCGGCGGGCCCGGGTCGCGGCTGCCGGCGACGCCGATCGCGATCTCCGTCGAGTTCAAGACGGTGTTGTTGATCAGCTGCGCGCTGCGCTCCACGGTCATGGTGATGCCGCTGCGGTAACCGTCGACGCGGCAGTTGCGGATGGTGACGCCGTCGCCCAGGTCGGCGCGGATGCCGATGTATTCGCTGGTCGAATCGGGACGGCGCGAAACGGTGCGCCCCTTGCAATCCAGTTCGACCTGGGACGCGGTGATCAGGATCGGGCGGTCGCGATTGGCGTTGAGGCAATAGCTGCCGGACTCGCTGATGGTGATCACGTCGGGCGTCAGCACGGTGTCGCAGGCCAGCGCGGAAGTACAGCAGATCAGGCCCGACAGCGTCAGGCCGGCAAACGGAATGAAGCGCATGAGTTCCCTCTCGATAGGTTTGTGGTGCGAACAGGCAAGGCCGAAGCTCGGCCCGGGACCATCCTAGGCAAGCGCGTTCTCACCGCCAGCGACTTGCGCCGACACGTGAGCCGCCTGCGTCGATCCGGGCGCGGCTCGCGCCCCGCGGCGTCGGCCGCGACCGCTACCGCCTCACCGTACGCAATGGTATGGTTATCCCGAACCCGGGCGCACTCGCCCATCTTCGCGACCGCTCATGCACGATCTGCTGCTGTTCTCGCACGCCAACGGCTTTCCGGCGCCGGTCTACGCACTGATGCTGGACACGCTCGCGGCCGATTACCGGGTCGTGCGGCCGGAGCGCATCGGCCACGATCCGCGCTATCCGGTGACGCCGGATTGGCCGCACCTGGTCGACGAACTGGTCGCGCGCGTGCGGGCCGCGGCCGGCGACGCGCCGCGGATATGGCTGGTCGGGCATTCCCTGGGCGGTTACCTGAGCCTGCTCGCCGCGCATCGCCTGGCCGACAGCGCGCTGCGCGCGCGCGTGGCCGGCGTGGTGATGCTGGACTCGCCGCTGATCGCGGGCTGGCGCGCGCAGTTGGTCTCGATCGGTCGCCGCACCGGCCTGGACAACCTGCTGATGCCGATACGCGCGACCCTGCAACGGCGCAAGCACTGGCCCGACCGCGACGCGGTGCGCGCGCATTTCCAGGCCAAGCCCGCGTTCGCGCGCTGGCATCCGCGCGTACTGGAGGATTACGTCGAGCACGGCACCCGCGTGGCCGACGACGGCACGCGCGAGCTCGCGTTCGTGCGCGAGACCGAGTACGCGATCTATCGCAGCCTGCCCACCACTGCGCTCAGCGATCTGGCGACGCGATTACGCGTGCCGGTGGCCTTCCTGGCCGGCACGCGCTCGCGCGAGCTGCGCCATGCCGGCAGTGCCGCCACCCGCCGCCTGGTCGGCGAACGCTGGGCCTGGATCGAAGGCAGCCATCTGTTTCCGATGGAGCGGCCGCTGGAAACCGCGCAGGCGATCGCGGCGATGATCGCGCGCATGCGTCCGGCGCGGACCGATCCGGACGCGGCACGGGCGATGCGGGCCGCTTGAGCCGGGGCGCGAGGCCCCCGACCTCAATGCCCGTCCGCGGCCACCGCCGGCGCGGCCGCGCCGGCCCTCAACCCGTCCAGATGCGCGGCGAAACTCGGCAGCAGTACCCGGTTGCCGTAGCCGCTGAGATGGTCGCCGTCGAAATACAGCGGGCGGCCCTCGCGCTGCGCGGCGCAGGCCGGACCCGGGCATAGCACCGGAAACGGATCCCAGACGCTGGCGCCCGGCAACTGCGCGGCGATCTGCTGCAGCGCGGCCAGGCTGGGGGCGCGATAGCGCTGCAGGAAGTCGCGCTCCACGCTCAGCCCGCGCGCGCAGATCGGGTTGTCGCGGTTGAACCAGTCCGAGCAGCGGTAAGGCGGCGCGCGCAACAGGGGCTTGGGCGCTTCGAATACGATGCGCACGCCGCGCTGGGCGAGCGGGCGCAGGCGCTCGATCGCGGCCGTCACGCCCTGCCGCCGCGAGGCCTCGGCATCGGCGCCGAAGGCCGTGCCCACCGCGGCGCGCTCGTCGAACAGCATCCACTGCTCGGACAGGCGCGGCAGGCGCAGCGCCGGCAGGAACAGCACGTCGCCGCTGCGCGCCTTGCGCGTCACATCGGCCACGACCGCGTCCACGTAGCCGCGGCACTGCGGGTTGTCGAACTCGCGGCGGTCGACCAGGCCGGCCACGCCGCAGCCGCCGGCGAAGTACAGCGTCACCGAGCGTCCGCTGGCCAGCACCGAGCGCTGCAGCAGTTCCGAGTAGCCGCCGGCATGCGAATCGCCGGCCACGAACACGCGGCGCGCGTCCGTCGGCGCCGGCGTGCAGCCGCTGCGTTCGTAGACCCACGCCGCGCCGCCCTGGATCTGTTCGGTGCGCGAGCCCAGCTTGCAGCCCGGATAAGCCGGATCGGTCTGCGGCCCGTAGGGATACCAGTCGTCGGCGTTGCGGCTGACCACGCTCAGCGAGTAGTCCTGCGCATGGCGCGCGACGTGCCGGTAGATCGCGCTGGAGGCGAACACCACCAGCACCGATGCGGTCACGAAGCCCCAGTTGCGCATGCGCACCAGCGGCGCGGCATGGCGCAGCGGGCGCTCGACCAGGCGATAGGAGGCCACCGCAAGCGCGAACGCCAACCCCAGCGCGAGCGCGCGCGTGCCGGCCGATTCCAGGCCCAGGGTCCAGCGGAACAGCACGAACACCGGCCAATGCCACAGGTACAGCGAATACGAAATGCGCCCCACCCCGACCGCCGGCGCGGTCGACAGCAAACGCCCGAGCCAGCCGCCCGCGCCGCCCGCGTACAGCAGGCCCAGCAGCAACAGCGTGCCCAGCACCGGCCACAGGCCGTCGGGCCAGGGCGAGTGCCCGGGCCGCGCATGCACGAAGCCGGCCGCGATCAGCAGCGCCGCCAGCGCCAGTCCGGCCGAGCGCAACCAGATCCAGGCGCGCGCACCGCCCTCGCCCGTGCGCGCCGATACCCCGGCCAGGCTCAGCGCCTGGTACAGCAGCACGCCCGCGCCGAGCTGCCAGAAGCGGCTGGTGCTCAGATAGAAGGCCTCGACCGCGCGGTCGCCGGCCTGGCTCAATCCGCGCGCGTACCACAGCGAGACGACCGCGCCGACGGCGAACAGCGCCAGCGAGATCCAGCGTTTGCGCGCGCCGTAGCTCCAGGCCAGGAACAGCAGCGGGAACACCACATAGAACTGTTCCTCCACGCCCAGCGACCAGGTGTGCGTGTAGGGATTGAACTCGACCTTGGGCGAGAAATAGTCGTTGCCGGTCGCGGCCAGGACGAAATTGCTGAGCCCGAAGAAGGCCATGCGCCCGGTGTTGCGGCTGGTCTCGCTGAGCCAGGCCTCGGGGATGAACAGCGCGCTGACCGCCACGGTGGCGAGCAGGCAGACGATCAGCGCCGGCGCGATCCGGCGCAGGCGGCGCGCGTAGAAACGCAGCAGCGATTCGAAGAAGCCGGCGCGCGGGAAACGCGCGACCGAAGCGCTGACCACGAAACCGGAAATGACGAAGAAGATGTCGACGCCGGTGAAGCCGCCCGGCAGCCAGACCGCGTTGAGGTGGTAGGCGACCACCGCGAGCACGGCGACGGCGCGCAGGCCGTCGATATACGGCAGATAGTCTGACTGACGCTCGTCTACGCGCATCGGAATCCATTCGCGGACGAGCCGCGTGCGCCGTCGCGCGGCGCGGGTTGATCGGAACGGGCGGACCGGGGCAGCGCGACCTTACCAGACCAGATCGTCGGGCACCTGGTACTGCGGATCGGCATAGGGATCGTCCTGCGCGGGCGCGTTCGGGTCGACCTTGAGCGCGACCGCGGGCGCGAACACTTCCTCGGCCTGGGCCAGCATCTGCGCGCTCACCAGCACGTAGCGGCCGTCCATCTGCAGCACGCCCAGTTCGCCGGCGTTGAGCGCCTTGAGCTGGTCGGGGGTGACGTAGATGCGCTTGATCTTGCCGCCGTAGGGGAAGTGGCGCGCGATCTCGGCGTCCGGCACGTTCAGCGCCTGGCCCTTGACCAGCTCGCTCAGGCGCGCGCGCGCCTCGCGGCGCAGGCGCGCCTCTTCCTGCTTGGCCTGCTCGGCGGCGATGCGTTCGTCCTTCTCGCGCTGGGCGCGGATGGCGTAGGCCTTGGCCAGGTCGATGTCCTCGCGCGAGCGCGGCTTGCCCTGCCCCGGCTGGCCCGCCTGCGCGGGTCTGGCGCCGGGCTTGCCGGCCGACTTGCCGCCCGGGCCGCGGCGCTGTTCGTGGCGGTGCGGGCCCGGCTGGGCGGGCTTGCCGCCCAGGGCGCGCGCGTCGCTGCGCGCGCCCTGCGCGGGCTTGCCGTCGCGACGACCGCTGCCGCCGCGCTTGGGATCGTTGCCGCGCTCGGGCCGCTCGGGCCGCTCGGGCTTGGGCGCCGGCTTGAAGCCCAGGCCTAACAATTGGTCGCGCAGTGTGTCGCTCATCGGCTTGGATCTTCGGCTGGGACGTGCGTGGATAAGGGATTCAACGAGCGCGGGCGATCGCGGTGAACGCGCCGCCCCGTTCAGTAGTGCGGCGGCGGCGGTTCGCTGGCGGCGTCGTTGCCGACCGGACCGCCGCTGGACAGGGCCATGCGCAGTTGGCGCAGTTCTTCCAAAGCGCGGTGCAGCAGCAGCGTGGTGCGCGCTTCTTCGTCGCGCGCGGCGGCGAGCGCGTCGCTGAGCTCGAGCAGCGCGTGCTCCTGGAACGCGAGCCGCGTTTCCAGGTCGATCAGGCGCCGTTCGGCCTCGGCGTTGGCGAGGTCGGCGCTCACGGCGTTTCCAGCAGGATCGAGCGGCCGCGGCCGATGCCGTAATAGGCCAGGCCCGCCGACTCGACTTCATCGGGGTGATAGAGATTGCGGCCGTCGAAGATCACCGCATCGGCGAGCGCGTTGCGCACGCGCGCGAAATCGGGGCTGCGGAACTGTTTCCACTCGGTGACCACGACCAGGGCGTCGGCGTCGGCCAGGGCCGCGCGCGAGGAATCGCACAGCACCAGGTCGTCGCGCTCGCCGAAGATGCGCTGGGCTTCTTCGCTGGCTTCCGGGTCGTAGGCCCGCACCTTGGCGCCGGCCTCCCACAACTGGCTCAGCAGGCGCCGGCTGGAGGCCTCGCGCATGTCGTCGGTATTGGGCTTGAAGGCCAGGCCCCAGACCGCGAAGGTCTTGCCCCGGATATCGCCGCCGTAGTGGCGCTGGATCAGTTCGAACAGGTGGCCCTTCTGGCTGTCGTTGACCGCCTCCACCGCATCCAGCAGGCGCGCGCGATAGCCGCTGTGCTGGGCGGTACGCGCCAGCGCCTGCACGTCCTTGGGGAAGCAGGAGCCGCCGTAGCCGGCGCCCGGATAGATGAAGTGCCAGCCGATGCGCGGATCCGAACCGATGCCCTGGCGGACCATTTCGATATCGGCGCCGACCTTCTCGGCGATGTTGGCGATCTCGTTCATGAAGCTGATCTTGGTCGCCAGCATCGCGTTGGCGGCGTACTTGGTCAGCTCGGCCGAACGCACGTCCATCACCACGATGCGCTCGTGATTGCGGTTGAACGGCGCGTACAGGCGCTTGAGTTTCTCGACCGCGACCGGATTGGAAGCACCGACCACGATGCGGTCCGGACGCATGCAGTCGTTGACCGCATCGCCCTCCTTCAGGAATTCCGGGTTGGAGGCGACGTCGAAACCGACCTCGACCCCGCGCTGGGCCAGCTCGGCGGCGATCGCGGCCCGGACCTTGTCGGCGGTGCCCACCGGCACGGTCGATTTGTTGACCACCACCACCGCGCGCTCGATGTGGCAGCCGATGGTGCGGGCCACGGCCAGCACATACTGCAGGTCGGCGCTGCCGTCCTCGTCGGGCGGCGTGCCGACCGCGATGAAGATCATGTCGGCGTGCGCGATCGCGGCGGCGGCGTCGGTGGTGAAGTGCAGACGGCCGGCGGCGTGATTGGCCTTGACCATCGGCTCCAGGCCGGGCTCGTAGATCGGAATCACGCCCCGGTTCAGGCCGTCGACCTTGGCCGTGTCGATGTCGACGCAGACCACGTCGTGGCCGACGTCGGCCAGGCAGGTACCGGTGACCAAGCCCACGTAACCGGTGCCGAAAATCGTAACGCGCATGTCGGGCTCTCTGGTTCTGTTGCGTTCGCGCCCGGCGAACTCCGCCGCCGGACGCGCGTGCGCACGAGGCGCGGTTGCTTACTTGCCGCCGGGCTTGGGGCCGCCGCCGAGCACGTCGAGCAGCTCGACCTCGAACACCAGCACCGAATTGGGCGGAATCGGACCGCCCGGGGTGCCCTTCTCGCCGTAGCCGAGCTTGCTCGGAATCCACAGCTTGTACTTGCTGCCCACCGGCATCAGCGCGATGCCTTCCTGCCAGCCCGGCACCACCTGCTGCAGCGGGAACTCGACCGGCTGGTTGCGCTCGTAGGAGCTGTCGAACTGCTTGCCGTCCAGCAAGGTGCCCTTGTAGTGCACGCGCACCATGTCGGTGGGCTTGGGCTTGGCGCCCTTGCCTTCGGTCAGCACCTGGTACTGCAGGCCCGAGGCGGTGGTGACCACGCCCGGCTTCTTGCCGTTGGCGGCCAGGAAGGCCTCGCCGTCGGTGAGGTTCTTCTTGGCCTCGGCCATCATCTTGGCGATCTGCTTGGCCTGGATCTTCTGGGCGAAGCTGTCGCGCACTTCCGCGGCCTGCTTTTCGTCCATCAGCGGCTTCTCGCCGGCCAGCACGGTCTTCATGGCCTTGTTGATGGTGTCCAGGTCGATCTCGTCCTTGGCCATCTCCAGCGACTTGGCGATGTCCAGGCCGATCATGTAGCTGACCTGCTCCTTCTCGGTGGCCAGGCCGGGGATGTTCTTGACGTCGCCCTTGCCTTCGTCCTTAGCGGTTTCGGATTTGGCCGCATCGGCCTTTTCGCCAGGCTTCTTGTCGCAGCCGGCGGCGAACAGGACCAACGAACCCACGGCGAGCGCGAGGGCGGTGTGGCGCAGGAAGGGCTTCATCAAACGGAACTCCTGGTGGGTGGGCATGCCTGCTCGGTCATGCCGTCTTGCATCGGGGGAGCCGCCAAAGTGCCAGCGGCCAGCTGAACGTATCGCTTATCGCATGCCGCGCGTGCCCGACGCCGTGACGCCGGACACCCTGGCATCAAAGGATCTCGACCAGTTCGACGTCGAAGGTCAAAGTGGCGTTCGGACCGATGCTGGGCGGCGCGCCCTTGGGGCCGTAGGCCAGTTCGGCCGGGATCCAGAAGCGGAACTTCGCGCCCACGTTCATCATCGCCACGCCTTCGGACCAGCCCTGGATGACTTGGTTCAAACCGAAGTCGGCCGGCTGGCCGCGGTCGTAGGAGCTGTCGAACACGGTGCCGTCCAGCAGCGAGCCCTTGTAGTTCACGCGCACGCGGTCGCCCGGCTTGGGACGCGCGCCCGAACCGGCGCGCAGCACCATGTACTGCAGGCCCGACGGGGTAGTGAACACGCCCTTGACCGCCTTGTTCTTGGCCAGGAACTCGGCGCCGGCGACGCGGTTCTTGTCGCCCGCGGCGGCCGCTTCGGCCTCGATCTTCTTGCGCATGCGATCGCTGAAGGCGGTCAGCACGGTCTTTTCCTCGGCCTCGCTCAGCAGCGGCTTGCCGTCGGCCAGCACGGTGCGCACGGCCTGCATCAGCAGCGGCACTTCGATCTCGGCTTTGATCGGCGCCAGCGAGGGGCCGACCATGTAGCCGCCGACCAGTTGGCTGACCTTGTCCTTGGCCACGGCCGGCGGCGCCGGCGGCGGCGTGCCCGGGGCGGTGCCCGGCGCCGACTTGCCGTCGCGCGCGGCCACGCGCGCGCGCAGGGCCTGATCGGTGGCGCGGGCGTCGTCTTCGCTGATCAGCGGCTTGCCGCCGTCGAAGCTGTTGCGCACCGCCTTTTCGAACGCGGCGATGTCCAGGTCCGGACCCACGGGCTTGATCGACTTGCCTACGTCCAGGCCGATCGCATAGCTGATCTTTTCGCGTTCGGTGGTCAGCACGGTCTTGTCCTGGGCAATGGCGGCCGCGCTGCTCAGCGCGACGGCGGTGGTGATCAGCGCGGCGGCGCCGCGCACGAAAGCCTTCATCGGGTCCCTACTCCTTGGTATTGGGAATGATTGACGCTGCGGATGCGGGCGCAAGCCTGCCATTGTCGCGGGCTGCGCGCCTATCGGCAATCGCGGCGGAATTCACGTTATTGGCGCCGGCGCGGTCGCCACGCGGCGTCGCGAACGTGCGCGCTCAACCGGCCTTGTTGGGGCGCGGCGCCTTCAGGGCAGCCTCGATCGCGGCCACCACGGTCGGATCGTCGGGCTTGATCTTGCTGCCGTAGCTGGCGATCAGCTTGCCGTCGCGGCCGATCAGGTACTTGTGGAAGTTCCACTTCGGCGCTTCGCCGGCGCTGCGCGCCAGGTCCCGATACAGCGGCGTGGCCTGGTCGCCGATCACGTGCACCTTCTCGAACATCGGGAACTTGACCCCGTAGGTGAGCGTGCAGAACTCCTGGATCTGCTTCTCGTCCTCGAATTCCTGGGCCTTGAAATCGCCCGAGGGAAAGCCGAGCACAGCGAAACCCTTGCCCTTGTACTTGGCATGCAGCCCTTCCAGGGCCTCGAATTGCGGGGTGAAGCCGCATTTGCTCGCGGTGTTGACCACCAGCAGCACCTCGCCGCCGTACTGGCTGCGCAGATTGACGGCCTGCTTGCCCGCCAACGGGCGGAAGCTGCGGTCCAGCAGGCCGCCGGCGGCCGAGGCCAGGCCGGCGACCAGGAGCAAGGAAACGGCGGCGGCGGCGGCCGTACGGCGGATTCGGGAGGCGGTGGCGGTCATGGCGGGCTCGGAACGGGGGCTGGAGGGCCGGTGAGCCAAGTATGACTTCAGTTGGGTACGCCGGACTTGACCGGACGTGTTTTGGTGTTATAGTTGCATACAACACCGGTCTACCAACGAGCAGGACGTTCGCATGAACAGCAAGCTCCATAACTCGATTTCCGCCCTCCTGGTCAGCGGCGCCACCCTGGTACTGGCCCTGGTGGCGGCGAATCCGGCCCTGCCGGAAGCCCCCGCCGCCCAGGCCCGGGTCGCGGCCGCCGTCGCGCCCCTGCCCTTGGACGCCGCCGCCATCGTGCGTCGCGCGGAGGCCCAGGCCCTGCGCATCGATGCCCGCGCCCAACAGGTCGAAAGCCTGGCCGATGTCGCCGCCCTGACGGCCGATGTCGCCGCCCTGACGGCCGAGGTCGCCACCGCGGTCGCTCTGGCCAACGCACTCGACAAAGCTTCTGCCGCGGAGCCGGCCGACGACGCAGTACCGCACCGCAAGGCCCGGAAGGCCGCGCGGCGCAATCGCCAGGCCTTAGTCATGCCTTATTTCTCATTCGCACCGCGGGGCTGAACCATGACCGCTATCCAATGGAGCGACGGCGCTCCCATCTATCGCCAGCTGAAGGAACGCGTCGTCGCCATGATGCTCGACGGCGTGCTCAAGCCCGGCGACGCCCTGCCCTCCGTGCGGCAGGTCGCGGCCGAGTATCAGCTCAACCCCATCACCGTCTCGCGCGCCTATCAGGAATTGGCGGACGAGGCGCTAGTCGAAAAACGCCGAGGACTGGGCATGTACGTCACCGAAGAGGCTGCCAAGAAACTGCTGCTGAACGAACGCGAGCGGTTCCTGCGCGAGGAATGGCCGCTGGTGCTGGAGCGCATCCTGCGGCTGGGCCTGAGCACGGAAGAGCTGCTGTCGGCGGGCAACGGCAAGGCGGGTGCGCAATGAACGCCGACTCCCTCGCCAACGTCGTCAGCGCCCGCGGCCTGCGCAAGGCCTATAAGAACAAGGTCGCCCTCGACAACACCGCCTTCGAGATCCCGGCCGGCCGCATCGTCGGTCTGATCGGTCCCAACGGCGCCGGCAAGACCACCGCGCTCAAGGCCATCCTCGGCCTGATCCCGTTCGAAGGCGAGCTCAAGGTACTGGGCCGCGACCCGCGCACCCAGCGCGACGAACTGATGCGCGACGTGTGCTTCATCGCCGACGTGGCGGTGCTGCCGCGCTGGATCCGGGTCAAGGAGGCGATCGAGTTCGTCGCCGGCGTGCATCCGCGCTTCGACCGCGCCAAGTGCGAACGCTTCCTCGCCGGCACCCAGCTCAAGCCCAACCTGCGCGTGCGCGAACTGTCCAAGGGCATGATCGTGCAACTGCACCTGGCCCTGGTGATGGCGATCGACGCCCGCCTGCTGGTGCTGGACGAGCCCACCCTGGGCCTGGACATCCTCTACCGCAAGCAGTTCTACCAGCGCCTGCTGGAGGACTACTTCGACGAGGACAAGACCATCATCGTCACCACCCACCAGGTCGAGGAGATCGAACACATCCTCACCGACGTGATGTTCATCCGCGACGGCAAGGTCGTGCTCAACAGCGACATGGAAGTGCTCGGCGACCGCTTCGTCGAAGTGCTGGTCAACGCCGACAAGCTCGAACAAGCGCGCGGCCTGACGCCGCTGGACGAACGCTCGCTGCCGTTCGGCAAGACCGTGATGCTGTTCGACGGCGCGCCGCACGACCGCCTGGCCGAATTGGGCGAAACCCGCACGCCGGGCCTGGCCGACCTGTTCGTCGCCACCATGAAGGGGACCTACGCATGAACGCGATCGATCTCAACGCCGACCGCCCCGCCCCGCGCGCCGTGGCCGCGGTCCATCCCACCCACACCTTCCGCCTGCTGCTGCGGCGCGAGTTCTGGGAGCACCGCGGCGGCTTCCTGTGGGCGCCGATGGTCGCCGGCGCCATCTTCCTGCTGCTCAGCATCATGGGCATCGGCGTCGGCGAACTGGCCGCGCGCCGGGTCATGGATTCCAATAGCCACGCCATGATCAGCACCGACGACGGCAACTTCCGGCTCAACGGCCTGGACCTGTCCAAGCTCACCGAGAAGCTCAACTCCGAGGATGTGCGCGAGCTCGGCGGCGCGGTCGACGGCCTGTTGTTCATGGCCGGCAGCTGGCCGCTGATGGTGCTGGCCTTCGTGGTGTTCTTCTACTGCCTGGGCAGCCTCTACGACGAGCGCAAGGACCGCAGCGTGCTGTTCTGGAAATCGCTGCCGGTGTCGGACGGACAGACCGTCTTGTCCAAAGTCGCCAGCGCGACCCTGACCGCGCCGGCCCTGGCGGTCGCCGCCTCGCTGCTGACCATGATCGGCTTCCTGCTGATCCTGAGCGTGGTGGTGATGTTCCACGGCGGCAACCCGATCACCCTGCTGTGGGGTCCGGGCAGCCCGTTCACCGTCGCGCTGAACCTGCTGGCCGGCATTCCGATCTATGCGCTGTGGGCGCTGCCGACCGTGGGCTGGCTGATGCTGTGCTCCTCCTGGGCCCGTAGCAAGCCCTTCCTGTGGGCGATCATGATCCCGCTGTTCGCCGGCATCTTCGTCTCCTGGTTCGACCTGATGCAGCTGTTCAACCTGGAAAGCGGCTGGTTCTGGAAGAACATCGTGGCCCGCTCGCTGGTCAGCGTGTTCCCCGGCGGCTGGATCGACGCGGCCAATATCGGCGAGATCAACGGCGAAGGCCCCTCGGTGATCCACGAAGTCATCAACCTGCGCACCATGTACTCGGTGCTGGGCAGCCTGCAGCTGTGGATCGGTGCGGCCGCCGGCGCGGCGATGATCTTCGCCGCGGTCCGTCTGCGCCGCTGGCGCGACGAGGGCTGATATCCCGCGGCGCCGGGCGGACCGCACAGCGGCACCGCCCGGCGCAGGCTCACAAGCGGCCCCCCCAGCGTCACCCCATTGCAACCCTGATCGCCCCCGCTGCATCCGAGTACGCGACGCCCGCCGCTGCGGCGGGTCAGACCCGACAGGAGTACGTGATGCGCAAGTTCATGCTCGCCGCCCTCGCCCTGCTGCCCCTGGCAGCGACGGCGCAGGACGGCAACTGCCAGCATTCCCAGGCCCGCGATCTGCAGCTGGACCTGGCCGGCGCCAAGGCGGTGGTCTTCGACATCGGCCAGCACGAGCTCGAAGTCGTCACCGGCGCCGAGCACGCGGTCCACGGCCGCGCCTGCGCCTCCGACGCCAAGTACCTGCCCGAACTCACCCTCAGCCAGCACCGCGTCGGCGACAAGCTGGTGGTGGTGGCCCGGCGCAGCGAGCGCAGCTGGTTCAGCCTCGGCGATCATTACGCCTATCTGCGCCTGAAGGCGACGGTGCCGGCCGATCTGATGGTCCAGCTCAACGTCGGCTCCGGCGACGCGCGCGCCACCGGCGTGGCCGCGCTCAGCGCCGATGTCGGTTCCGGCGACGTGCGCGCCGAGAACGTGCGCGGCCAGGTCACCGCCGACGTCGGTTCCGGCGACATCGAACTGGACGACATCGGCTCCCTGCACGTGGTCTCGGTCGGCTCGGGCGACCTCAAGGCGCGCAAGATCGCGCGCGACGCCAAGGTCGGCGATATCGGCTCCGGCGACGTCGAGCTGCACGAGGTCGGCGGCAACGTCGACGTCGGCGAGATCGGCTCCGGCGACATCGATGTGATCGGCGTGCGCGGCAACCTGCACGTGGGCTCGGTCGGCAGCGGTTCGGTCGACCACCGCGACGTCGCCGGTACCGTCACCGTCCCGCGCGACGACGAATGATGCCGTCCCTACCCGCCTTCCGATCGCAGGATTCCGCCATGAAACTCGCCACCGCCGCTTTCGCCAGCAGCCTGCTCGCCGTCGCCCTGGTCGGCTGCGGCAACCACGATCGAGGAACGATCGGCAACAGCGTGCTCAAGCACATCGAACTCGGCGACGACCGCATCAGCCTGCACGGCGGCAGCGAAGTCGCGGTCATCACCAAGCAGGGCGACCTGAGCATCGACGGCAAGGCGGTGACGCTCAATCCGGCCCAGCGCAGCCAGGCCCAGCGCCTGTACAGCAACGCCATGGGCGTGCGCGACGACGGCATCGCGATCGGCAAGGCCGGCGCCGACATCGCCGGCAAGGCGGTCAGCGAAACCATCGAAGGCCTGGTCAAGGGCGACCCGGGCGCGGTCGGCGACAAGATGGACGCGGAGGCCAACAACATCGCCCAGCAGGCCCAGCGCCTGTGCAAGCGCGTCGTCGAGATGCGCGCGGCCCAGGACGCGCTGGTCGCAAGCCTGCCCGCGTTCAAGCCCTTCGCCACCCTCGACCAGGGCAGCGTGCACGACTGCAGCAGTTAACCGAGTGCGGTGCCCGTCGCTTCTCCGGTGCTGCGACGGGCACCCGCTCGACCTGTAGCGAATCCCCCTGACGCCCGCCACGCGGGTCGCCGTCCGAACCCAGCTCGGAGGTCTCGTCATGCCCGCACTTCGCTTGTTCTCCGGCTTTCTGCCCGCCTGTTTCGCAATCCTGCTGCTCGCCGGCTGCGCCGGCCAGGCCGTGCGCGAATCCGCGCCTTTGCGCGGCGCGGCGCTGGACCGCGAAGTCGAGCGCCTGATGCAGGCCGGGCGCGTACCCGGACTGGCGCTGGCGGTGATCGACCAGGGCCGTATCGTCCACCTCAAGGCCTACGGCTGGCGCGATCAGGAAAAGCAACTGCCGCTGACCACCGATACCGTCATGTACGGCGCCTCCATCACCAAGGGCGAATTCGCCTACGCGGCGATGTCGCTGGTCGAATCGGGCCGGCTGGACCTGGACCGCTCGATCGCGCACTACCTGCCCAAGCCCCTGCCCGAGTACGAGAAGTACGCCGACCTGGCCGGCGACGAGCGCTGGCGCAAGCTGACCCCGCGCCTGCTGCTGTCGCACCGCTCCGGCTTCGCCAACTTCCGCTTCTTCACCCCGCAGGGCTACGACGCCAAGGGCAAGCTCAAGTTCGAGTTCGAACCCGGCAGCCGTTACGCCTATTCGGGCGAAGGCATCAACCTGCTGCAGTTCGTGATCGAAGCCGGCCTGGGCGTAGACGCCGGCGAGCTGATGCAACGGCAGGTGTTCGACCGCCACGGCATGCGACGCAGCGGCATGGTCTGGCGCGAGGATTTCGCCGCCGACCTGGCGATCGGCTACGACGAACGCAACCGGCCGCTGGGCCACAAGCGCCGCGGCGCCGTGCGCGCGGCCGGCTCGATGGACACCACCATCGCCGACCAGGCCGCCTTCCTGGCCGCCCTGGCCCGCGGCGACGGCCTGAGCGCGGCGAGCAAGGCCGAGCTGCTGCGCCCGCAGGTCGCGATCCATTCGGTCCAGCAGTTCCCGACCCTGTCCGAGGATGTCGGCGAAGACAATCGCGGCATCGAGCTTGCCTCCGCGCTGGGCTGGGTGACCTACCGCGAGCCGCAGGGTCGCGCCTGGTTCAAGGGCGGCCACGACGACGGCACCAACAACCTCGCGCTGTGCGTGGCCGACGGGCGGCGTTGCCTGGTGATCCTCAGCAACAGCTCCAACGGCGAGAGCATCTACAAATACCTGATCGACGCCGCGCTGGGGCCGACCTGCGTTCCGTGGTTCTGGAACAACTACATCCCCTACGACCATCCGCAACTGCGCGAGCCGGAAGCGCGCCTAAGGCCGCACCCGGCCTGCGCGGCGCCATCGCGCCGCTAACCGCGCGACGGACTCAGCCGCCGCCCCCGCCACCGCCGTGGATGCCTCCGCGCGTCAGCGCGGCCGGGTCCAGCAGCCGGCGCAGTTCCTTCTCGGCCATGCCGGTCTCGGCGATCGCGACCTCCAGCACCGGCCGGCCTTCCTTGTAGGCGCGCTTGGCGATCGCGGCGGCCTTTTCGTAGCCGATGATGGGATTGAGCGCGGTGACCAGGATCGGGTTGCGGTCCAGCGCTTCGCGCACGCGGTCTTCGCGTACCTTGAGCCCGGCGATCGCGCTGTCGGCGAGCAGGCGCATGACGTTGGCGAGCAAGCGGATCGAATCCAGCAGGTCGTAGGCGATCAGCGGCAGCATCACGTTGAGCTGGAAGTTGCCGCTCTGGCCGGCCACGGTGATCGCGCTGTGGTGGCCGATGACCTGGGCGCAGACCATGGCCACGGCTTCCGGGATCACCGGATTGACCTTGCCCGGCATGATCGAGCTGCCCGGCTGCAGGGCCGGCAGTTCGATCTCGCCCAGGCCGGCGAGCGGGCCGGAATTCATCCAGCGCAGGTCGTTGGCGATCTTGCTCAGCGCCACCGCCAGGGTCAGCAGCTGGCCCGACAGCTCGACCGCGTCGTCCTGCGCGGCCAGGCCTTCGAACTTGTCGGTGGCCGATTCGAATTTGGTCCCGGCCAGCGTCGACAGGGCGCGCGCCATGGCCTTGCCGAAGCGCGGATCGGCGTTGATGCCGGTGCCGATCGCGGTGCCGCCGATCGGCAGGCGGCGCACGCGCTTGAGACTGTCCTCGATACGTTCCTGCGCCGAACCCAGCTGCGAGGCCCAGGCCCCGAACTCCTGGCCGAAGGTCAGCGGCATGGCGTCCATCAGATGAGTGCGGCCGGTCTTGGTGACTTTGGCCAGCGACTTGGCGCGGCGCTCGATGGTCTTGCGCAGGTGCTTGAGCGCTGGCAGCAGCGATTCGGTCGCGGCCAGCTTGGCCGAGACCCGGATCGCGGTCGGGATCACGTCGTTGGAGCTCTGGCCCAGGTTGACGTGGTCGTTGGGGTGGATCTTGGCCTTGCCCGCGCGCGTGGCCAGGGTCGCGATGACCTCGTTGGCGTTCATGTTGCTGGAGGTGCCCGAACCGGTCTGGAACACGTCGATCGGGAACTGGGCGTCGTGACGGCCGTCGGCGACCGCCAGCGCGGCGTCGCGGATCGCCAGCCACTGGCCCTCATCCAGCAGTTCGAGGTCGCCGTTGACTTCGGCCGCGGCCGCCTTGACGTAGGCCAGTGCGCGGATGAACTCGCGCGGCATGGCTTGGCCGGAGATCGGGAAGTTCTGCACCGCGCGCTGGGTCTGCGCGCCCCACAGCGCGGCCGCGGGCACGCGCAGCTCGCCCATGCTGTCGTGCTCGAGGCGGAAGGCCGGCTCGGCGGCGGTGGGGGTTTTCGCCGCGGATCGGGCCGGGGCCTTGCGTCGGGTCGCCATTGCCAACTCCATTGAATCGTGGGGGTTGCGAGCCGTGGCGGCGCGCGGGCGGAACGGCCGGCGCGAGGCCACGTCGATGAGGTCGGGTGCGCGGCCGGCCGAAACAAGGGCCGCGCAGGAGGCTGGCATCGGACATCGCTGGCTGGCGCCATGATGGCCGCCGCGCCCGCGGGCGTCGAGTGCGGGCGGCCGGACGGGGGGCGGCTGCGCCACGCCGTACTGCGCGCTCCGGACGGGGCAAACCGCCGGGCTGTTAGAATGATCGACTGTTTCCCGCCCTGCCCCGACATGTCCGCCGACCTCAACGCCCAGCTGCTCGCCCTTTCCCCGCTCGACGGCCGTTATGCCGGCAAGGTCGACGCGCTGCGCCCGATCTTCTCCGAATTCGGCCTGATCAAGGCCCGGGTCAAGGTCGAGGTGGAATGGCTGCTGGCCCTGGCCGACGAACCGGGCATCGCCGAACTGGCGCCGTTCTCGGCCGCGGCCAGCGCGCGCCTGCGCGCGCTGGCCGACGAGCTCTCCGTGGCCGACGCGGCCCGGGTCAAGGAGATCGAGCGCACCACCAACCACGACGTCAAGGCGGTCGAGTACCTGATCAAGGAACGCCTGAAGGACGACGCCGAGCTGGGCCCGGCGCTGGAGTTCGTGCACTTCGCCTGCACCAGCGAGGACATCAACAACCTCAGCTACGCGCTGATGCTGAACCAGGCGCGCCAGCACGTGCTGCTGCCCAGGCTGGACCAGCTGATCCAGGTCCTGCGCGCGATGGCGCACGAGCACGCCGCGCTGCCGATGCTGTCGCGCACCCACGGCCAGACCGCCTCGCCGACTACCGTCGGCAAGGAAATCGCCAACGTGGTCGCGCGCCTGCTGCGCCAGGGCGAGACCCTGGCCGCCGCGCCGATGCCGGGCAAAATCAACGGCGCGGTCGGCAACTACAACGCCCATGTGGCGTCGTATCCGGACATCGACTGGCCGGCGTTCTCGCAGCGTTTCGTGACCTCTCTGGGCCTGGACTGGCAGCCCTACACCACCCAGATCGAACCGCACGACGGCATCGCCGAGATCTGCGACGCCCAGCGCCGCATCGACACCATCTGCGTCGACCTGTGCCGCGACATCTGGGGCTATATCTCGCTGGGCTACTTCAAGCAGGCGGTCAAGGCCGGCGAAGTCGGCAGCTCGACCATGCCGCACAAGGTCAATCCGATCGACTTCGAGAACGCCGAGGGCAACTTCGGCATCGCCAACGCCCTGTTCGAGCATTTCGCCGCCAAGCTGCCGATCAGCCGCTGGCAGCGCGACCTCACCGACTCCACCGTGCTGCGCGCGCTGGGCACCGCCTTCGGCCATGCCCTGATCGGCTTCGATGCGCTGCTGCGCGGCCTGGGCAAGCTCAGCGTCAATCCCGAGCGTCTGGCCGCCGACCTCGACGCGGCCTGGGAAGTGCTGGCCGAAGCCGTGCAGACGGTGATGCGCCGCCACGGCCTGCCCAACCCCTACGAGCAGCTCAAGGCGCTGACCCGCGGCCACGGCATCGACGAGGCCTCGATGCGCGAGTTCATCGCCGGCCTGGAACTGCCGGCCGCCGACAAGCAACGCCTGCTGGCGATGACGCCCGGCAGCTACAGCGGCCTGGCCGAACGCCTGGCGCGCGAGATCTGAGGCCGCAAGGAGCGCACGCGCCATGGCAGACACCCGCGGTTGGACCCTGGCCGAGCACCGCGCCGACGACGGGTTGTCGCTGATGCGGCTCAAGCGTTTCGAGCGCGGATTCGATTTCCGCGCCTATCCGGAACGCCTGAACCTGATCTGGGCCTACCAGGACGACCGCAGCCTGGACACCGCCTCGCCGGACGAACTCGAGGCCATGCAGCGCTTCGAGGATCGCGTGTGCGAACGCATCGAGGCCGCCGGCCACAGCCTGCTGGCGATCGTGTTCACCGAGCCCGACCACCGCGAGTACGTCTTCTACACCCGCGACATCGGGGCCTTCATCGGCGTGCTCAACGCGATGCCGCAGGAAGCCACGCCCTACCCGATCGAAATCGACCGCGAGAGCGATCCCGACGGCGAGTTCTACCGCTCCTTCGCCGAAGCCATCGGCCTGCGTTGACGCAGGCCTGGGCCGAGTCCGCGCCATGACGACGATGCGGCTGCTGCTCAATCTCGACGTTCCCGACCTGGCCGCGGCCGAAACCTTCTACGTCGCCGCCTTCGGCCTGCGCCCGGCGCGCCGCCTGGGCGACAGCGTGCTGGAACTCGACGGCGCTCAGCTGCCGATCTATCTGTTGCGCAAGGCCGCCGGCAGCATCGGCGCCAGCGGTTCGGCGCGCGACTACGCGCGCCATTGGATGCCGGCGCACGTGGACGTGGTGGTCGAGGATCTGGATGCGGCGCTGGCGCGCGCGCTCGCGGCCGGCGCGGTCCAGGAAGGCGCGGTGCGCGAGGCCAACTGGGGCCGGATCGTGCAACTGGCCGACCCGTTCGGGCACGGCTGGTGCCTGCTGCAGTTCCTGGGACGCGGCTACGACGAGATCGCCAGCTGAGGGCATCGCGCCTATCCCATCGCCCCCTTTGAAATGGGGCGGGCGCCCGACGCGAACGGAAGTCGATGCTTCGCTGGCGGCGCCGGGGGATTTGCTGTGGCCGTGCGCGAGCAAAAGCAAATCCCCCTGCCCCATTTTTTAAAGGGGGAACTCGGCCCCTAGTCCCTATCTTCATCGCTGCATGAGCGACAATGGCGCAATCCGCGCGGCCAGCCGCGCCCGCCCCGAGTTCGTCCGCCCCATGGCCAAGAAATCCCCCGCCGCGCCCGTCGGCAAGTCCAAGCCCGCCGCCTACCCGATCGAGGTCGACGCGGGCCGCGCGCCGCCGCTGGGCATGCCCGCCGCGCAATTCCTGCGCGACTACTGGCAGAAGCGACCGCTGTTGATCCGTAACGCCTTTCCGGGCCTGGTCTCGCCGATCCAGCCTGAAGACCTGGCGGGCCTGGCCTGCGAAGAGGCCGCACTGTCGCGCCTGATCCAGCACGACCGCGCCAGCGACCGCTATTCCCTGCGCCACGGCCCCTTCGAGGAGGCCGAGTTCCCGGCGCTGCCGCATCAGGACTGGACCCTGCTGGTGCAGGACGTGGACAAATGGGACGCCGACGTCGCCGCCCTGCTGCCGGCCTTCGATTTCCTGCCGCGCTGGCGCGTCGACGACATCATGGTGTCCTTCGCCGCGCCCGGCGGCTCGGTCGGCGCCCACGTCGACCAGTACGACGTGTTCCTGCTCCAGGCCCAGGGCCATCGGCGCTGGCAGATCGACGCCGGCCCCAACCCGCCGCAGGATTTCCGCCCCGACGCCGAACTCAAGCTGTTGCGCGAGTTCGCGCCCAGCCACGACTGGGTGCTGGGCCCGGGCGACATGCTGTATCTGCCGCCGGGCGTGCCGCACCACGGCGTCGCCGAAGACGCCTGCCTGACCTTCTCGATCGGCATGCGCGCGCCGTCCGCGGCCGAACTGATGGGCGACTACATCGACACCCTGGCCGCCGACGCCGACGAATCGCTGCGCTACCGCGACCCCGACCTGGCGCCGCCCCCGGACCCGGCGGAGATCGACGCCGCCGCGATGGCGCGCGTGGTCGAGGCCTTGAACGCCCTGCGCATGAACGACCCCGACCGCCTCGGCGACTGGTTCGGCCGCTTCATCACCGTCTACCGCGCCGCCGGCGTGGTGTCGGCCGGCGCCGAACCGGCGCGTTCGCGCATCGAGATCGAATGGGACCTGGAGCGCGGGGCGAGCCTGTGGCGCCACCCCTGGTCGCGCCTGGCCTGGCGCCGCGCCCACGCCAAGGGCCAGGCCGCGCGCCTCTACGTCAGCGGCCAGGAATACGCCCTGCCGGCCAAGGACGCGCAGGCCGTGGCCAACGCGGTCGAGATCGACCGGGCCGTGTACGCCGCGCTGTCCGAGGCCGGCCGCGCCTGCGTGCACGAGCTGATCGCCGGCGGCCACTACCGCCTGGGCCTGGACGAAGATCAGGACGAGGGAGACGAGGCGTGAGCGCGGGCCCGTCCGATCGCGGTTTCAGCATCGTCGTCGTCGCCGACTACGCCGCCGCGAAGCCGGCGCTGCGGGCGGTGCGCGAGGCCGTGTTCGTACGCGAGCAGAACGTCCCCGAGGAACTGGAACTGGACGCGCAGCGCGATCCGCTGTGCGAGCACGTGCTGGCCCTGGACGCGGCCGGCACCCCGATCGGCACCGGCCGGCTCGGTCCGGACCGGCGCATCGGCCGCATGGCCGTGCTGGCGGCCTGGCGCGGGCGCGGCGTCGGCGACGCCCTGCTCGGCGCCCTGCTGCAACGCGCCGCCGAGTTGGGGTGGCGCGAGGTATCGCTGCACAGCCAAGCCGGCGCGGTGGGCTTCTACGCCCGCCACGGCTTCCTGCCGCTGGGCGAGCGCTTCCTGGAAGCCGGCATCGAACACCTGGGCATGCGCCGCCTGCTCGGCGCGGCCAACCCGGTCGACAGCCGCGAAGCCGCCCTGGCCGCGCTGCTGGGCGTGATCGCCGGCGCGCGCCGCGGCCTGTCGATCTACAGCCGCGAACTCGACCCCGGCCTGCTCGACCGCCCCGACGCGATCGCCGCCTTGCGCGGCCACGCGGTCGCCGGCGGCGGCGTGCGCGTGCTGCTGCAGGACCCGGCCGCGCCGCAACGCGCGCTGGCGCCGCTGATCGGCCTGGCCCAGCGCCTGCCGACCGCGTTCGAGTTCCGCGCGATCGAGGAACCGGTCGACCAGACCTACCCTTCCGCCTACGTCGTCAACGACCGCGACGGCTGGTACTTCCGCACCCTGGGCCACCGCTTCGAGGGCGAGACCCGCATCGACGACGGCGCCCGCGCGCGCCAGCTGCGCGCCCACTACGACCCGGTCTGGGAACGCGCCCGCCCCTGCAGCGAATACCGCGCGCTCGGGATCTAGCCCCGCGCCCGGCGCGCCGGCCTGAGTGCCGGCTAAACCCCGGGCCCGCCGGCAGCGGCTTCCGGCGCGGCTTGAAACCGCGCGCGCCGGCCCGAGATTTGCAGGGCTTGCCGCAGCGGTCGTTTCGACGGTCCGGCCCGGTCCGTGGCCGGAAATCGAAGAAAATCTGTCGCTTAGACCTAAGTAGTTATGCCGCTGGGCTTAACACTACCGCTATAATTCCGATCCTATGTCCGCGCGTAGCGCCGTGAGCGCGCGCGCGACTCCACATCCGCCCCCTAGAGTTTCCCGATAACCATCGTGGACAGCCTCCTGAAGCAGTTCTCCCAGTCCTCGCAACTCGGCGCCAACGCCGCCTTCATCGAAGACCTGTACGAGCAGTACCTGGTCGATCCCGACAGCGTCGGGGCCAAATGGAAGGCTTACTTCGACGGTTTCAAGGGCCGCGAGGCCGGCGACGTGCCGCATTCGGCCGCCATCGACGCCATCGCCCAGGCCAGCCGGGCCGCCGCGCGGGGCCTGCTCAACGGCAGCGCCGCGACCGCCACCGGCCCCAGCGACGAACGCGAGCGCGGGGTCGGCAAGCTGATCACCGCCTACCGTTCGCGCGGCCATCTGGCGGCCGACATCGACCCGCTGGGCCTGCTGGAGAAGCCCGAGGCGCCGGACCTGGCGCTGGGCTTCCACCGCCTGTCCGAGAGCGACCTGTCCGGCGAATTCAGCACCGGCGGCGTCGCGGGCAAGGAACGCATGAAGCTCGGCGACCTGGTCGCCCTGCTCAAGGCCACCTACACCGGCCCGATCGGCGCCGAGTTCATGCATATCGCCGACGCCGAACAGCGCCGCTGGATGTACGAACGCCTGGAAACCGCGGCCGGCAAGTACGGGCGCAGCGCCGACGACAAGAAGCGCATCCTTGAGCGCCTGACCGCGGCCGACGGCCTGGAACGCTACCTGGGCACCAAGTACGTCGGCCAGAAGCGCTTCTCGCTGGAGGGCGGCGACGCCCTGATCCCGCTGATGGACACCACCATCCGCCGCGCTGGCGAACACGGCGCCCAGGACGTGGTCATCGGCATGGCCCACCGCGGCCGCCTCAACGTGCTGGTCAACACCCTCGGCAAGCCGCCGCGCAAGCTGTTCGACGAGTTCGAAGGCAAGTTCGAGCACGTCGAGGGCGACCACGCCCACACTGGCGACGTGAAGTACCACATGGGTTTCAGCGCCGACGTCGCCACCCCCGGCGGCCCGGTCCACCTGGCGCTGGCGTTCAATCCCTCGCACCTGGAAATCGTCAACCCGGTGGTGGCCGGCAGCGTGCGTTCGCGCCAGACCCGCCGCGGCGACCAGGGCCGCGCCCAGGTCCTGCCGATCCTGCTGCACGGCGACGCCGCGTTCGCCGGCCAGGGCGTGGGCATGGAGCTGTTCCAGATGTCGCAGGCGCGCGGTTTCGCGGTCGGCGGCACCCTCCACATCGTCATCAACAACCAGGTCGGCTTCACCACCAGCGCCCGCGAAGACGCGCGCTCGACCCTGTACTGCACCGACGTGGCCAAGATGGTCGGCGCGCCGATCCTGCACGTGAACGGCGACGATCCGGAAGCCGTGGTGTTCTGCGCCGAGCTGGCGCTGGACTTCCGCAACCGCTTCGGCCGCGACGTGGTCATCGACCTGGTCTGCTACCGCCGCCACGGCCATAACGAGGCCGACGAGCCGGCGGCGACGCAGCCGCTGATGTACCAGGTGATCCGCAAGCACAAGACCCCGCGCGAGCTGTACGCCGAGCGTCTGGTCGCCGAAGGCGCGATCCAGGCCGCCGAGGCGCAGGCCCTGGTCGACGGCTACCGCGACAAGCTCGACGCCGGCGCGGTCACCACCGAACTGGTCGAGGTCAAGCCGGACGAGTTCACCATCGACTGGTCGAAGTACCTGTCGGGCAAGATCACCGACCCCGTCGACACCACCTTCGACCGCGCCAGGCTCGACGGCCTGGCGGTGCAGATCAACACCGTCGCCGACAACGTCAAGCTGCATCCGCGCGTGGCCAAGATCTACGAGGACCGTCGCAAGATGGCCGCCGGCGAGCTCGCCGGCGACTGGGGCTTCGCCGAGAACCTGGCCTACGCCACCCTACTGACCGAAGGCTACAAGCTGCGCCTGGTCGGCCAGGACTGCGGCCGCGGCACCTTCTTCCACCGCCACGCGATCCTGCACGAGCAGACCAGCGACGATTACGTGCTGCCGCTGCGCGAGCTGGTCAAGACGCCGGCGGACGTGACCATCATCGACTCGCTGCTCAGCGAGGAAGCGGTGATGGCGTTCGAGTACGGCTATTCGACCGCCGATCCCATGACCCTGGACATCTGGGAAGCCCAGTTCGGCGACTTCGCCAACGGCGCCCAGGTCGTGATCGACCAGTTCCTGTCCTCGGGCGAGGCCAAGTGGGGCCGCCTGTGCGGCCTGGCGCTGTTCCTGCCGCACGGCTACGAAGGCCAGGGCCCGGAGCACAGCTCCGCGCGCCTGGAGCGCTTCCTGCAGCTGTGCGCGCTGGAGAACATGCTGGTCTGCGCGCCGACCACCCCGGCCCAGGCCTACCACATGATCCGCCGGCAGATGCGCATGAGCACGCGCAAGCCGCTGGTGGTGATGACGCCCAAGTCGCTGCTGCGCCACAAGCTGGCGGTGTCGAGCCTGGACGAACTGGCCCAGGGCGAGTTCCAGCACCTGATCCCCGATGCCGCCGCCAACCCGAAGAAGGTCAAGCGGGTCGTGGTGTGCTCGGGCAAGGTCTACTACGACCTGCTGGAAGAATCGCAGAAGCAGGGCCTGGAAGACGTCGCCCTGCTGCGCGTCGAGCAGCTCTACCCGTTCCCGCGCGAAGCCCTGAGCGAACAGCTCAAGCGCTACGCCGCGGCCAAGGACGTGGTCTGGTGCCAGGAAGAACCGCAGAACCAGGGCGCGTGGTACCAGATCCGCCACCACCTGGCCGCCTGCCTGGCGCCGAAGCAGGCCCTGCACTACGCCGGCCGCGCGCGTTCGCCCTCGCCGGCGGCGGGCCATCTGGCCGACCACGTCGCCGAGCAGACCAAGCTGGTCGCCGACGCCCTGGTCAATTCGCTGCACGGCGAGGCCAGCGCCGAGTAATCGGCGCCGGTCCCGCTGCGAACCCCCTTCCGCTCCACGTCCATCACATACCAATCAAGCAAGCCAGGATGCCCACCCCATGAGCACCGAGATCAAAGTCCCCGTCCTGCCCGAGTCCGTCTCCGACGCCACTATCGCCACGTGGCACAAGAAGCCGGGCGACGCGGTCAAGCGCGACGAGAACCTGGTCGACCTCGAAACCGACAAGGTCGTGCTCGAAGTCCCTTCGCCGGTCGACGGCGTGCTCAAGGAAATCAAGTTCGAGGAAGGCGCCACCGTGACCAGCTCGCAGCTGATCGCGATCGTGGAAGCCGGCGCCGTTGCCGCCGCTCCGGCCGAAGCCGCCGCGCCGGCCGCCGCCAAGGCCGCCGAACTGCCGGCCGCCGGCGCCCAGCCGATCACGCCCAAGGCCGAGGCCCCGAAGGCGCCGGCCGGCAACGACCAGCTGCCCCCGGGCGCGCGCTTCACCGCCAACAAGGAAGGCATCGACGCCTCCCAGGTCGAAGGCACCGGCCGCAAGGGCGCGGTGACCAAGGAAGACATCCTCAACTACGCCAAGTCCGGCGGCGTCGGCAATGCCGCCGGCGCGCGCGCCGAAGAGCGCGTGCCGATGACCCGCATCCGCGCCCGCATCGCCGAGCGCCTGATGCAGTCGAAGAACTCGATCGCGATGCTGACCTCGTTCAACGAGGTCAACCTGGGCAAGGTCATGGCCATGCGCAAGGAGCTGGGCGAGTCCTTCGAGAAGGCCAACGGCGTCAAGCTGGGCTTCATGAGCTTCTTCGCCAAGGCCGCCGCCAACGCGCTGCAGCGCCACCCGGTGGTCAACGCCTCGGTCGACGGCAACGACATCGTCTACCACGGCTACGCCGACATCTCGATCGCCGTGTCCACCGACAAGGGCCTGGTCACGCCGGTGCTGCGCAACGTCGAGCGCATGGGCTTCGCCGACGTCGAGAAGGCCATCGGCGACTACGCCAAGAAGGCCCGCGACGGCAAGCTGGCGCTGGAAGACCTGCAGGGCGGCACCTTCACCATCACCAACGGCGGCACCTTCGGCTCGCTGATGTCGACCCCGATCGTGAACCCGCCGCAGTCGGCCATCCTGGGCATGCACGCGATCAAGGAACGCGCGATCGTCGAGAACGGCGCCGTGATCGCCGCGCCGATGATGTACATCGCGCTGTCCTACGACCACCGCATCATCGACGGCAAGGACGCGGTGCTGTTCCTGGTCGACATCAAGAACCAGCTCGAGAACCCGCACCGCATGCTGCTGGGTATGTGATGCCCAGCCGGGATTCGGGATTGGGGATTCGGGATTCGCAGGGGCGAGAGCGTCGTGCGAATTCCTTTCCAGTCCCGAGCTCCCGCAGCTTCCGCAGCAACCTTCGCGGGATCCGGAATTCGCAGCGTTGACGCGCTTTGAACGAATCCCGAATCCCCAATCCCGAATCCCGTGAGCGAATGAAATGAGCGAACAATTCGACGTAGTCGTCATCGGCGCCGGTCCGGCCGGCTACCACGCCGCCATCCGCGCCGCCCAGCTCGGTCTGAAGACCGCCTGCATCGACGCCGCGCTCGGCAAGGACGGCAAGCCCGCCCTCGGCGGCACCTGCCTGCGCGTGGGCTGCATCCCGTCCAAGGCCCTGCTCGACAGCTCGCGCCAGTTCTGGAACCTGCAGCACCTGTTCGGCGAACACGGCATCACCACCGACAACGCCAAGATCGACGTCGCCACCATGATCGGCCGCAAGGACAAGATCGTGAAGCAGTTCACCGGCGGCATCGCGATGCTGTTCAAGGCCAACAAGATCACGCCGTACTACGGCTTCGGCACCCTGCACCCGGGCAACGTGGTCAAGGTCAAGCAGCACGACGGCAGCATCGTGGAGCTCAAGGGCACCAACGTCATCATCGCCGCCGGTTCGGATTCGATCGAACTGCCGTTCGCCAAGTTCGACGGCGACAAGATCGTCGACAACGTCGGCGCGCTGGACTTCACCGAAGTGCCCAAGCGCCTGGGCGTGATCGGCGCCGGCGTGATCGGCCTGGAACTGGGCAGCGTGTGGAAGCGCCTGGGCTCGGAGGTCACCATCCTCGAAGCCCTGCCCGATTTCCTCGCCGCCGCCGATGCCGAGGTCGCCAAGACCGCGGCCAAGGAATTCAAGAAGCAGGGCCTGGACATCAAGCTGGGCGCCAAGGTCAGCAAGGCCGAGATCAAGAAGGACGGCGTGCACCTGACCTACAACGACGGCAAGGCCGACCAGGAACTGGTCGTCGACAAGCTGCTGGTGGCCGTGGGGCGCCGCGCCGCGTCCAAGGGCCTGCTGGCCGAAGGCACCGGGGTCAAGCTCAACGAGCGCGGCCAGATCGAGGTCGACGAGCATTGCCACACCGGCGTCGACGGCGTGTGGGCGGTCGGCGACTGCGTGCGCGGCCCGATGCTGGCGCACAAGGGCTTCGAGGAAGGCATCGCGGTCGCCGAGCTGATCGCCGGCCTGCCGGGCCACGTCAACCTCGACACCGTGCCGTGGGTGATCTACACCGAGCCGGAAATCGCCTGGGTCGGCAAGACCGAGCAGCAGCTCAAGGCCGAAGGCGTGCCCTACAAGACCGGCAGCTTCCCGTTCGCGGCGATCGGCCGCGCCGTGGCCATGGGCGAGCCGGCCGGCTTCGTCAAGGTGATCGCGCACGCCGAGAGCGACCGCGTGCTCGGCCTGCACCTGGTCGGCGTCGGCGTCTCCGAGCTGGTCCACGAAGGCGTGCTGACCATGGAGTTCAACGGCTCCGCCGACGACCTGGCCCGCATCTGCCACGCCCACCCGACCCTGTCCGAAGCGATCCACGACGCGGCCATGGCGGTCGACAAGCGCGCGATCCACAAGGCCAACTGAGGCCGGGATTCGGGATTGGGGATTCGGGATTCGCAACAGCGGCCCGCCCTTTTCCGGATCCCATGCAGACGCCAGGCCCCCGCCTGGCGTTTTGCTTTTACCAAATCCCGAATCCCGACTCCCGAATCCCATGCGAAGCCTCTGCGTCTACTGCGGCTCCAACTCCGGCTCCCAGCCGATCTACACCGAACGCGCGATGGCGCTGGGCCAGCGCATGGCCCGCGACGGCATCGCCCTGGTCTACGGCGGCGGCAACGTCGGCCTGATGGGCGTGGTCGCCGACGCGGTGCTGGAAGCCGGCGGCGAAGCGATCGGCGTGATCCCCGAGCAACTGGTCAACTGGGAAGTCGCCCATCGCGGGCTGACCAAACTCGAAGTGGTCGGTTCCATGCACGAGCGCAAGGCGCGCATGTTCGACCTCGCCGACGCCTTCGTGGCCTTGCCCGGCGGCTTCGGCACCCTCGACGAAATGTTCGAGATGCTGACCTGGCGCCAGCTCGGCATCGGCGACAAGCCCTGCGCCTTCCTCGACGTCGACGGCTTCTACTCCCCGCTGATGGCGATGCTGGACCGCATGGTCGCCGAACGCTTCCTGCACCCCGACCAGCGCCGCGACCTCTGGCACGGCGACGACATGGACGCGATGCTGGCCTGGATGCAGGCCTATCGCCCCGCCGAGGCGAGCAAGTGGATGGACGAGAAACGCCGCAACGCGCTGCGCTGAGCTGCACCGATTCAGGGAGAGACCGGACGATGCGCGCGACCGTGGTGCCGTTGCTGCTGAGCCTGTGCGCGTGCCAACCCTCGGAGCCGGTCGAGCCGGAGTTCCGCGACGATACCCATGTCGTGTTCAAGCGCAGCGGCTGCCCCGGTTCGTGCGCGCCCTACGAAGTGCATATCGGCCCCGGCGGTAACGTGGTGTTCGTCGGCCGCGATCGAACCGGCCAGCATCCCGAGCGCAACCAGGACGGCGATCTGGTCAGGGCCTATGCGCTGGCCTACCCGCATCGCCGCGCGATGTTCGATCTGATCTTCTCCCAGCGCTACGCCGAACTCGAACCGGTCTACAGCGCCGGGGGCACCGACGGCCAGACCACGACGATCGCCATCACCGATCGCCAAGGCACCCGCTCGGTCTCGAACAACGGCGTCGCCTGCCTGCGCGACAGCAAGCAGCCGGGCGCGCTGCCGGCGGTCGCCGCGGCCGGCAAGCCGGCGCGCTGGGTGCCGGACGTGTTCTGCGAAGCCGTGGAGCTGATCGACAGCGCCAGCTGCGCCACCTATTGGAGCGCCGAACTCGAAGCGCCCGGCAACCCGGCCGATCCACGCCTGTCGCCGCCGTGGCAGTGCCGCCCGGCGGACAATTCCCACTGACGACGACGCGCGCGACGCCGGCCCGGATCCGCCCCGGGCTGCGTTAGGATCGCGTCGGGGAATACAGAATCCGGAACATCCGATGCGCAATCCGTTCGCGACCGCCGCGCTCGCGGCCTTGCTGGTCTGGCCGCTCGCCGCCGGCGCCAGGGAAAAAGCGGCCAAATCGGCCTACGACTGCGCCGAACTCGCCGACCTGCCCGCCGACGCCGGCGAGAACGATCGCCGCCTGACCTGCACTATTCCCGACAAGTACCGCCGCGACGTCGCCATCGCCGAGTACATCGGCAACGCGATCCGCCGCCACGACCTGGCGGCCTGGCTGACCACCGACGAGCTGGTCAAGATCAAGGCCCTGCCGGACGCGCCCGGCCAGCCCTCGGGTTGGCTCACCCTCGAGCGCGACGACGACATCGACGTGCGCTACTTCAGTAAGGTCGACGGCCAGTTGGTCGCGTTCGCATCGGCGACCCTGGGCTTCGCCCCCCACGGTGTGCGCGACGCCACCCGCCTGCAACCGCCGCAGCCCGCGCAGCCGCGCGAGCAACGGCTGATGGCGGCGCTGCATCTGGCCCGTCAGCAGGACCAGGTCTATTGCAGCCAACGGCCGCCCAATACCGTCGCCTTCGAATACGAAGAGGACGGCCAGGACCAGATCCTGGTGTTCGTGATGACCCCATGGCTGGACGAGTCCGTGCCGCTGGGCGGTTACGCGATGTACCGCATCGACGCCCAGGGCGAACGCCTGATCGATCGCTACGAACAGACCCGCGGCTGCGTGAACACGACCCTGGACCAGGCGCGCAAGCCCGATTCGCTGTTCGTCTCGCACCTGACCTCGGCCGCGCCGACCATGTTCCATGTGTTCATGAGCCTGCAGTACCGCACGCCGATCGTGGTATTCACCACCCAGAACGAGCAGTTGTGGAAGGTCGAGCGGGGCCGCATCCGGCTGCTGGGCCCGGACGAGCCCGACTACCGCAGGCTCAAGCAATGGAGCGACGGCATCGAGCGCAAGCACGAAGCCGCACCGACCTCCAGCCCGATCGGTTGAAGCGGCCGCACCGGCCATGAGCGGGCGCGCAATCGCGCTCGGTTATCATCGCGTTCTGTCTGCAGAGATCGCGCCATGACCATGCCCAGCGACTTCAACGCCTTCCGCATCCACAACGACGCCGACGGCTACCGCAGCGGCATCGAAAGCGTGACCCTCGATGCGCTCTCGCCCGGCGAGATCGTGATCAAGACCGCCTACTCCTCGATCAATTTCAAGGACGCGCTGGCCGGCACCGGCGAAGGCAAAATCCTGCGCCGTTTCCCGCTGGTCGGCGGTATCGACGTGGCCGGGCATGTGGTCGCCTCCACCGACGGCAAATTCCGCGAAGGCGATGCGGTGCTGGTCACCGGCTGCGGCCTGAGCGAAACCCGCGACGGCGGCTATGCCGAGTACGCGCGCCTGGAAGCGCAGTGGGCGATCCCCCTGCCCGGCGGCCTGAGCCTGCGCGAGAGCATGATCCTGGGCACCGCCGGCTTCACCGCCGCCCTGGCCCTGCATCGCATGCAGGACAACCGCCAGACGCCCGAACTGGGCCCGCTGGCGGTCACCGGCGCCAGCGGCGGCGTGGGCTCGCTGGCGATCGACATCTTCAGCCGCGCCGGCTACGAAGTGCACGCGATCAGCGGCAAGGCCGAGCAGGCCGAGTACCTGAAGTCGATCGGCGCCAGCCAGGTGCTGGGCCGCGACGCGCTCGCCACCGCCCGGCCGATGGAATCGGCGCGCTTCGGCGGCGGCCTAGACAACGTCGGCGGGCCGATGCTGACCAGCCTGCTGGCCCAGACCGCGCCCTACGGCAACGTCGCCAGCGCCGGCCTGGCCGCCAGCCCGGCGCTGGACGCCACGGTGATGCCGTTCATCATCCGCGGCGTGTCCCTGCTGGGGGTGGCCTCGGCGGGCACCGCGCGCCAGATACGCGACGAAGTCTGGCGGCATCTGGGCAGCGACTGGAAACCCGCGCACCTGGACCGCATATGCACCCGGGAAGTGGGGCTGGCGGACCTGCCCCAGGTATTCCCGGGCATGCTGGCCGGGGGTTCCCTGGGCCGCACGCTGGTCGTGATCTAGTTGGCATTGCGGCGTCAGCGCGCATCGCTACAATCGAGGCAATTCCGGGGGAAACACATGGCGCGTATTCTGATCGTCGACGACTCACCGTCTCAGCTGATGGGCATCCGCCGCATCGTCGAGAAGCTGGGGCATGAGGCCTTGACTGCCGAAGACGGCGCCGCCGGCGTCGAAGCCGCCAAGCGCGAAATCCCCGACCTGATCCTGATGGACGTGGTCATGCCGAACCTCAACGGCTTCCAGGCCACGCGCTCGATCTGTCGCGAGGCCAGCACCAAGCACATCCCGATCGTGCTGGTGACCACCAAGGACCTGGACACCGACCGGGTCTGGGGCATGCGCCAGGGCGCCAAGGCCTACATCACCAAGCCCTTCAGCGAAAGCGATCTGTCCGAGATCATCGCCCAGCTGCTGCCGGGCTGATCGCGCCCTCCCACACTCCGCCCCGCCTGCCGCGGCATCGCGGCAGCGTCAGGCCGTGCGAGCGGCATAGGGCCGTGGATGTCTGTGAGAGCGACGTGAGTCGCGATGGCGCCCTATCGGCCAGCGACGTAACCCCGCGGCCGGCAAACCTCTACGAGGGATGCCGTGAGCCCTAAGCGAACCGCATCACCCAACACGAATCGGACGCCCGCGCCGGCGCGGTTCGCCTTCGGCTCACCACACCCTACGGTTGCGTCGCGTTTCCGGTCAGCTGCGCGAGTTGCGAGCGCGCCCTATCGGCCAACGACGCGACCTCGCCGCCGGCAAACCTCCACGTAGGATGCGGTGAGCCGCAGGCGAACCGCATCACCCGACGTGAATCGGTCGCCCGCGCCGGCGCCGGCATCGCACTCAACCCCGCCGCCAATCGTCGCCGAACGCGTCGCGCATGCGCGCGTAGGCCTCGTGCTGCTCCTCGGTGTGGGCGCGCGGCGCCAGCACCTCCAGCTCGACGATCTGGTCGCCCGGCGGGGTGCCCGGCAGGCCGCGCCCGCGCAGGCGCAGCTTGCGTCCGGCTTCCGAGTTCGGCGGAATCTTCAGTTCGACCGGACCGCCCAGGGTCGGCACGCTGATCGTCGCGCCCAACGCGGCCTCCCACGGCGCCAGCGCCAGCACGTGGATCACGTTGCGGCCGTCGACTTCGAAATGCGGATGCGCGGCGTACTCGATTTCCAGCAACAGATCGCCGTGCGTACCCTGGCCGGCCAGCCGGATCATCTGCCCCGGTTGGATGCCCTTGGGGATCCGCACCTCCAAGGTGCGCCCATTGACCGAGATGCGCACCGAATCGCCCTGGTAGACCGTCTCCAGCGCCACCGCCAGCTTGGCGCGGGAGTCGCCGCGCGGCGGCGCGCGCCCGGCCGGGCCGCCGAAACCGGCCGGGCCGCGGCCGCGGCCGAACAGGCTTTCGAAGAAATCGCTGAAACCGCCGCCGGCGCCCCCGCCGGCGAAGATCTCGTCGAAATCGGCGCCGCCGTAACCGCCGCCGAAGCCGCCCGGCGGCGGCTGGACCTCGTCGCCGGGGCGGTAGCCGCGCGCGCGCAACTGGTCGTAGGCGCCGCGCTTTTGCGGATCGCGCAGCGCTTCGTAGGCCTCGTTGACGGCCTTGAACTTCTCCTCCGCGCCGGCCTCCTTGCTTACGTCCGGATGGTACTTGCGCGCCAGCCGCCGGTACGCGGTCTTGATCTCGGCCTCGCCGGCGCTGGGTTCCACGCCCAGGGTTTCGTAGTAATCCTTGAACTGCATCGCGGCTCCCTCAAGCTCGCTGGTGAGCGGCCGACACCGGCCCACAGGTTAGGCGGCGCGCGACCGCACGGGAAGACCGGGCCGACATGGCCGCTGCGCCTGCGTTTTTCAATGCTTGCGCGCACAATGCACGCTGTACGACGGTCTTGACGCGCCGTTACGCGCGCGCCGACCAGACTGCCACCCCCACCGGAGAATAGTCCCATGAGCATCCAGGTCGGCGACCGCCTGCCCGAAGTCAATCTGCAACGCATCCGCGAAGGCGTCGAGACCGTCGATACCAACGCCTTGTTCGACGGCCGCAAGGTGGTCCTGTTCGCCGTGCCCGGCGCGTTCACCCCCACCTGCTCGGAGAAGCACCTGCCCGGCTTCGTCGCCCATTTCGACGAATTCCGCAGCAAGGGCATCGAAGTCGCCTGCATGGCGGTCAACGACCCCTTCGTGATGCAGGCCTGGGGCCAGAGCCAGCAGGTGCCCGAAGGCCTGATGATGCTCGCCGACGGCAACGGCGATTTCACCCGCGCGCTCGGCCTGGAACTGGACGCCAGCGCTTACGGCATGGGCACGCGCGCCAAGCGTTTCGCGCTCTACGCCGAGGACGGTGTGGTCTCGCAACTGGAGATCGAAGCGCCGGGCGAATACCGCGTGTCCTCCGCCGAACACATGCTGTCGCTGGTCTGAACGCGCGCGGCGGCGGCGCCTACGCCGCCGTCACCGGCCGCGGGGCATCGTTGGGGGCACTCGCCCCCAGCGACCGCCAGGAGGTCGACATGAGTGCCAAACCCGCAGCCAAATCCGCAGCGGCGGTGACCGCCAAGGTCGGCCGCAAGCCCGAAGCGGCCGTGATCGCCGACGTCAAGGCCATCCGCGCCCGCGCCCGCCAGCACATCCAGGACGGCGCGATCACCAGCAGCTACACCGCCGATCGCGGCACCGTGATCAAACTGCTCAACGAAGCGCTGGCGACCGAGATCGTCTGCGTGCTGCGCTACAAGCGCCACTACTTCATGGCCAGCGGCCTGATGGCCGACGCGGTCAAGGCCGAGTTCCTCGAACACGCCAACGAGGAGCAGGCGCACGCCGATCGCATCGCCGAACGCATCGTGCAGCTCGGCGGCGAACCGGACCTGAACCCCGACGTGCTGTCCAAGCGCTCGCATGCCGAATACGTGGAAGGCAGCGATCTGCGCGACATGGTCAAGGAGGATCTGGTCGCCGAGCGCATCGCCATCGACAGCTACCGAGCGATCATCGACTACCTGGGCCAGCGCGACACCACCACCAAGCGCATGATGGAAGAGATCCTGGCCCAGGAAGAGGAGCACGCCGACGAGTTGGCGGACCTGCTCGACGGCTGGACCGGCAGATAAACGTACAGGCGGCGGGGTGCGCGGCACGCCCGGTTGCTGCGGCAGCCGCTCCGGCGGCCGCTGCTAGACTCGCCGCATGAGCCGCCTGGTCCATATCGCCCGCATGCGCGCCCGCCTGGAGCGTGCGCATTGGCCGCGCCTGCAGATGGCGACGATCGTCGCCATCACCGGCGGCGTCGGTTTCCTGGCGTCCTACCTGCTGTTGCGCGGCGGCATGGACGCGATGTGGCAGCGCTACCCGCTCGCGGTCGCCATGGCCTACGCCGTGTTCCTGGCCTTGCTGTGGCTATGGGCGCGGTACTTCGAGCGCGACGCCCACAACTGGCTCGACCTGCTGCCCGATGGCGGCGGCTCCGGCGGCGGAGGTGGCGGCAACGCCCCTGGCGGCGGCGGGCACAGCGGCGGCGGCGGCGCGTCGGCCTCCTACGAAGTCGAACCCGACGCATCCTGGCCCGCGGCACCCGAGACCGACAGCGCCCTGTCCAAACTGGAACTGCCCAATGCCCTGTCCGGCGCCGCCGACGAGGCCGGATGCGCGATCGTCCTGCTATTGCTGGCGGTCGCGGCGGCCCTGAGCGCCCTGCTGCTGACCGTGGGCTGGGTGGTCTGGATCGCGCCGAGCCTGATGGCCGAACTGATCCTGGACCTGGCCCTGGCCGGCGGCCTGTACCGCCGCCTGCGCGGCATCCAGTCGCAGCACTGGCTGCGCACGGCGCTGCGGCGCACGCTCTGGCCGGTGCTGGGCGTGGCCCTGATCATGGCCCTGCTCGGCTACGCCGGCGCGCGCCATACGCCGGGCGCGGACTCGATCGGCGACGTGGTCGCCGCCGTGCGCGCACGCGACTGAGGCGCCGGGTCCGCATGCGGCTGCCGCGCGAATTCGTCCCCTTCCGCCTGCTCGGCGCGCCGGTGGTGTTCCACTGGAGCGTGCCCTTGGTGGCGGCGCTGATCCTGGCCTCGTCCTTGAACGGGAATCCGCTCGCAGCCCTGGTCGGCATGCTCGCCTACCTGCTGCTGATCGTCGCCCACGAAGCCGGCCACGCCTGGGTCGCACGCCGTCATCGGCTGTACGTGGACAGCCTGCGCATCTATCCCATGCACGGCCAGTGCGTGCACGAGATGGCGCGCACGCCGGCCCAGGACATCGCGATCGCCTGGGGCGGCGTCGCCGCGCAGGCGCTGCTGTTCGCGCTGGCGATGCTGATCGGCCTGCTGCCCTCCTCGCCCGGTACCCTGAGCTCCTTGCAGACCGCGCTGGTGGTCGTCTGGGGCCCGGTCAACCTGCTGATCCTGGCGTTCAACCTGTTGCCGATGGCGCCGCTGGACGGCGCGCGCGCCTGGCGCGTGCTGCCCCGGCTGCGCCAGCGCTGGCGCACGCGCGCGCAACGGCCCAGGCCGGCCAAGCCCAAACCGCGCGCGCAGAGCGAGCGCGGCAAGGTGGTGTCGCTGGACGAGCATCGCCGCCGCAACGCGCGCAACGACGACTGAAGCGCGGCTCCCGGCGCCTCAACGCAAGACCCGGAACCTCACCCGCGACCAGGCGCCGCTGTCGGCCAGCGCGGTGAGCTGGTGATCGCCGGGCTCGCCGAAATCGTGAGCGAACGCGGTGTCGCCCTCGGTCTCGCCGATCAGACGGCCGTCCAGCAGCCAACGGATGCGCGCCGCGCTGCCGATCGCGCGCAAGGACAGCCGCAACGCATGCACGCTGCCGGGCGCGCGCGCGATGGTCGCCTGGTCGGCCAGGCCCTCGATGCGCAGTTCCTCGCTGGCGTCGCGGCCGTCGGCCGCGCAGTCCGGCGCCAGCGCCGGCAGGCGCGAAGCGCGGCGGGTCTCCGCCGCCAACCAGGGCGAAGCCAGGGCCGGCCAGCGCGCGATCTGGGCGCTGCGCCGCTCATGGGGCGCGCTGCAGTCGGCGGACAGGCGCAGGCCGCTGCGCGCATCGACCTCGAAGCGCTCCACGCCCGCGTTCCACAGCCGGGCATCGCGTTCGGCGAAGGTCGGCGGCACCGAACCGTCCAGGGTCCAGGCCTGCAATTTCTTCTGGCACAGCTGCGGCGCCTGCGGGTCCTGCGGCAGCCCCAGCGGCCAGCACACCTCGATCTGCGCCACGTTCGCCGGCGGCGGCTTCAGGGCGCCGTCGCCGCGTTGGCGCGGCAGGCTGTCGACCACCTCGAACAGCAAGGGCAAGGCGGTAACCGCGCCGTATTGGCCGGGCAAGGGCGTGCCGTCCGGCCGGCCGACCCAGACCCCGACCGTGTAGCGGCGCGTGCTGCCCAGCGCCCAGGCGTCGCGGAAGCCGTAGCTGGTGCCGGTCTTCCAGGACACCCGCGGCCGTCCCGAGGTGTCGAAGGTGTCGGCGACGCTGCCCGGGCGCGGGTTGGCTTCCAGGATTTCGCGCACGATCCAGGCCGCACCCGGCGACAGCAGGCGCCGCTCCAGCAAGGGCGCATCGGGCTGGTAACGCACGCGTCCGGCCAGGCCTTCGCGATTGAGCGCGGCGTAGGCGCCGACCAGGTCCTCCAGGCGCGCGCCGGTGCCGCCCAGGATCATCGACAAGTTGGGCGTCGCGCCGCGCGGCCAATGCAGTTCGATGCCGGCGTGCGCGAGCCGCGCCGAGAAGCGGCTGGGGCCGACCCGGTCCAGCAGATCCACCGCCGGCACGTTGAGCGACAGCCGCAGCGCTTCGGCCGCGCCGACCGGCCCATTGAAGTTGGCGTCGAAATTGCCGGGCCGGTAATCGCCGAAGGACTGCGGTGCGTCCACCAGCAGGCTTTCGGAATGGATCAGGCCGTCGTCCAGGGCCAGCCCGTACAGAAAGGGTTTGAGGGTCGAGCCCGGCGAGCGCCAGGCCTTGACCATGTCGACATGGCCCAGCCGCGCGCTGTCGGCGAAGGTCGCCGAGCCGACGTAGGCGCGCGCTTCCAGGCTGGCGTTGTCGATCACCAGCAGCGCCGCCGAGGTGCGCTCGGGCAGGTTGGAGAAATAGGCCGCGACGCGGTCTTCGAGCGTGCGCTGCAGTTCGATGTCGATGGTCGAGCGCAGCCGTGCCGCCTTGGGCTGGGCGTAGCGCAAGCGCTGGGCGAGCAAGGGCGCGTGCTGCGGCGGCTGCAGCGAGCGCGCCACCACCGGCTCGATGCGCGCGTCGGCGACCAGGGCGCGCGACCATACGCCCAGGACGGCCATGCGTGCCAGCACCTTGTCGCGCGCGACGCGCGCGCGTTCGGGCTCGCGGTCCGGACGCAGCCGGCTAGGCGATTGCGGCAGCACCGCCAGCAAGGCGGCCTCGGCATGCGACAGCCGCGACGAGGGCTTGCCCAGATAGGCCCAGCTGGCCGCCTCCACGCCCTCGACCGTGCCGCCGAACGGGGCGCGGTTGAGGTACAGGACGAGGATCTCGCGCTTGGACAGATGCGCTTCCAGTTGCAGCGCACGCAACAACTGCTTGAGCTTGCCCCAGGGCGTGCGCGTATGCGGATCCAGGATGCGCGCGACCTGCATGGTCAGGGTCGAACCGCCGGACACCACCCGCCCGCTGCCCAGCCACTGCCCGCCCGCGCGCAGCAAGGCGTAGGGATTCACGCCCGGATGCTTCCAGAACCAGCGGTCCTCGTAGTTCAGCAGGGCCTGCAGGTACAGCGGCGAGACCTGTTCGATGCCGACCGGGTAACGCCAGATCCCGCCACGGTCGGCGAACGCGCGCAGCGGCGTGCCGTCGGCCGCGACCACCACCGCGCCGGCCTGGCCGTCGCGCGGCAGCGGCAGGGGAAACGCAAGATCCAGCAGCATCGCCGAAGTCGCGAACAGCAACGTGGCCAGCAGCAGCTTCATGCCGAGGCGGCGCGGCTTCGGCGGCGTGGCCGCTGCCGGATCCGATTTCGCTCCACCCGCGCGGCGCCACCAGCGCTGCCACGCGCCCATGCCCCCTCTCCCGCTTGCGGGAGAAGCTTGGGCTGAGGGCCGCTCCGACGCCGGAGGTTCCGTACTGCTCACTGGATGTACCGGCTTTCGTCTACTGGAAGTACTGGGGAATGGAAACTCGCGGCGCTCGCTGCCCTTATCCGCCCTGCGCGCCTTCTCGTCTTTGGACGCCCTTCGGACGCCACAAGCGAGAGAGGGAGGGCCATCACTCGCCTCGCCTGCCTTAGCCCCTCTCCCGCTTGCGGGAGAGGGGTTGGGTGAGGGCCGCCGCGAGCCCGGCATCCGAGCCCGCGGCGCTACCTCACTTGCCCGGCTGCCTCACCGTCAGCATCGCCGGCACCGCCCTGCCGACGCCGCGCAGATCGGGACGGTACATGTCCTCGACCAGCGACGGCGGCACGGTGTAGGTGCCCGGGGTGACCGCACGCACCAGGTAGAACACCCGCGCGGTATCGCCGACGTCGAGCTTGAGCGCGGCCACGTAGCGGTCGTCGCGGAACTCCTCGTGGCGCACTTCGGCGGCGTCGTCGCGGTCGGAGATCTCGATGCCGTCCACCACCACGCCGGCCCATTGCTTGGCGTCGCCGAGGTTGAAGTTCTCGATCTCCAGGCCCGCCGGCAGCAGGTCGGTGAGCAAGGCGTCGGGCATGGCGCGGCTGGCCTTGATGCTGACCTGCACGATCAGGGCCTCGCCCTCCTCCAGGCTGCCGCCTTCCCACTCCTCGCCCTTGGTCGTGTAGTACTTGCGCTTGACCTCGATCACCGAGTTGTCCGGATCCGGCGCGCGGCGCGGCACGCCGGCGACTTCCATGCTCGCGTACAACGGCGGCTGCCCGACCGGCGCGAAGCTCACCCCCGCGGCCAAGGCGTCGTAGTCGAACACACGGCCGACGATCTTGGCCGCGCCGGCGTCGGAAGCGACGTCGCCGACCTTCCACTGGCCGGACACGGTCTTGGCCTGGTCGGCCATCAGGGCCTTGCCCAGGCGCGCCAGCGCGACCTGCTCCTGCGTGCTCAGCCACAGCCAGCCGCGGTTGCGGCGCACGTCCAGTTCCAGACCCAGCGGCACCGCGCGGCCGTCGTAGGCCGGCGTGGCGAAACCGCGTTCGTGCACCAGCGCGATCATCAGCGCGTCGTCGCGCACGCGGCTGCCGTAGTCGCCCAGGTACTCCGGACGGTCCTTGGAGTCCTTGGCGAAGCCTTCGGCGATCGCCTTCTTGCCGCGCGCCTTGTCGCCCTGCATCGACAGCGCCAGGCCCAGGTGCACCAGGGGCAGACCGGTCACGCTGTTCTTGCGCTCGTTGTCGTAGAGCGCGCGCAAGGTGCCCAGCGGAGCGCGGTTGACCCGCGCCAACACATAGCCCGCATGCGCCTGGTAGGCGAACTTGAGGTGCTCGCGACGGTCGTAGCCGAAGAACTGGGCACCGCCCGACAGCAGGTCCTCGTTGAGCACCTTCAGCGACTTCTGCAGCATCGTCTCGGGCACCGCGAAGCCGGCGTCGCGCGCGTCGAGCAGGAACTCGACCACGTAGGGCGTGATCGCCTGATTGACGTAGTCGCCGTCGCCCCACATCGAGTAGTGGCCCGAGCCGATCTGCATCGCCGCCAGGCGGCCGAACGCGCCTTCCATGCGCGCGCGCCGCTGCTTGGCGTCCAGGCCCTTGACCCCGAGCATCTTCGCCGTCGCCTCGTCCAGTTCGAGCGCGGCATAGCCCTTGCTGGTGGTCTGCTCGGCGCAGCCGTAGGGATACTCCAGCGCGCCTTGCAAGGCGCTGGCGAACGGAATCGGCGGCAGTGCGCTGACCGTCATGCGCGCATTGACCGAGCCGGGCATCAGGCCTTCGGCGAAATCCGCGCCCAGACGCACGCCGGCGTTGTCGTCCAGCACCTGGGTGCGCGCACGCAGCACCTGCGGCCAGGCCGGACGCACCGGCACCTCGTAACGCCGGTCGACCTTGTAGCCGTTGCCCTCCACCCGCACGCGCACCTGCGCGACCGTGTAGCCCTCGCGGGCGACGATCGGGAAGGTGTAGGTGGTCTTGGCTTCCACGCCCAGGCTGGCCTTGCGATTGCCGTCGCTCAGCGACAGCGGGCCGATGCCTTCTACCTTGACCTCGAACTCGCCGGGCTTGCCGGTGAAGTTCTGCACGTCGAGGGTGACGTTGCTGCGGTCGCCCGGCGCCAGCACGCGCGGCGTGCTGGCTTCGGCCAGCACCGGTGCGCGCACGATGGTTTCGCGATCGCGCTTGCCGTACCTGCCGCCGGAGTACACCAGCGCCGACACCCGCAGGGTGCCGTTGAAGTCCGGCACCGCCAGCTTGATCAAGGCGTTGCCCTTGGCGTCCAGGCGCACCGGCCCGGCGAACAGGTCCACCGTCTGCACCTTGGCGGTCGGACGCCGCGCCTGCGGCAAGGCCTCCAGCGCGGCGTCGCCGCCGAAGCGGATCTTGGCGGTGCCGCCCTCGAAACTCTCGATCACGCGTCCGTAGACGTCGTAGGCGTCCACGCCCAAGCGCCGCTGGGCGAAGAAATGCGCGGCCGCGTCGGGCACCGGGAAACGGGTGATGTTGAGGATGCCGACGTCGACCGCGGACACGGTCACGTAGGCTTCCTGCCCGGCCAGCTGCGGCGCGCTCACGGTGACCGGCAGGTCCTGCTCGGGCCGCATCAGCTTGGGTACGTTGAGCCCGACCGCGACCGTGCGCTCGCGCCGGTCCATCGGCACGTGGGCGATGCCGACCGCGCGCGCGGGAGTGATCTTGCTGGGCGCGCTGCCGCCGCGGAACACCAGCGCGGTGACGTAGACGTCGTGGCGGTCCCAGTCGTTGGTGACCGGAATCTCGAAGCTGCTGCCGGCCTTCACCTCGATCGCCTGCACGTACAGCATGCGGTCGCTCTCGACCATCAACAGGCCCTTGCCCGCGTGCGGCGGGGTCAGGGTGACCTTGAGCGTGTCGCCGGCCTTGTAGGCGGTCTTGTCCAGCGCGATCTTGACCTTGTCGGGACGCGCGTCGAGGCCGCGGTTCTGGTCGTCCCAGCTCCAGCCGGCCTTGAACGGATAACGCGAGGTCAGCTGGGTGGCCGGGTCGTAGACGTCGAGGCGGTACTCGCCCCACTCCACCGGGAAGTCCAGGCGCAGCGGCGAGGCGCCGAGGTCGACGTTGCGGGTCTGCACGTCTTCGTAGCGGCGGTTGAAGTCGTAGTCCCAGCCGCTGTCGGCGTCGTAGTTCCAATGGTAGTCGCGGTGTTCGCGCACCAGGGTCACGCGCAGCCCGCGCGCCGGACGCGGCTTGCCGTCGGCGCCGACGCGGGTCAGCTCGAAGCCGGCGTTGCCGTTGGAATCGGTGCCTTCCTTGTCGTCGAACAGCGGACGCACGCCGACCAGCGCGTCGGCCGGCCACAACACGCGCTTGAGGCTGCGGTTGACGCTGCGGCCGCCGCTTTCGTAGACGCTGCCGGTGAGGATGGCGGCGATCGGACTGACCGGCTTGGCCTCGCTGGGCAGCGCCACGTTCTGCTGCAGCTTGCCCTGGGCGTCCAGCGTGGTGTCGACCACGTCCTTGACCTCCTTGGGCAGGGTCAGGGTCGGGTCGCCGAAGAAGTAACCGGGCAGCTGCTCCAGCGGATGCTGCTCCACCATCACCGCGAGCTTGGCGGTGAAGCGGTTGCCGGCCGCCGGCGCGCCGTACAGATAGGCGCCGTCGACGGCCAGCTTGATCGGCTCGCCGGGCTTGAGCGTGGGCTGGGCGTTCAGATCGAGCTTGAGGCGTTCGGGCAGGAATTCCTCGATGCGCAGGGTCATGCCCTGCACCGCTTCCTTGCTGGCCGGATCGGTGCGGAACTCGACCCGCCAGCGGCCGGTGGCGGCGTCGGCCGGAATCACCTGGGCGTGGCGCACATAGCCCTGGGTGTCGGGCTGCAGCCGCGTTTCCAGGAAGGTCTTGCCGTCGGGCTGGACGTAGCGCAGGAACACCGGCTGCAGGGCCTTGCCCTTGAGCGCGACCGGCTTGCCGTCCTGGTCGCGCAGCAGCGCCGACAGGCGCACGGTCTCGCCGGGGCGGTACAGGTCGCGACCGGACCAGGCGAACACGTCGAACCAGGCCTGCTCGCGGCCGGACACCGCGAACTCGGACAGGTCCAGCGCCGGCTGGTTGAACGGCAGCATCGACACGTCGCTGCCGTGCTGGGCCACCAGCACCTGCCCGGCGTCGAGCTTGTAGGCCAGCATCACGTTGCCATTGCGGTCGGTCTCGCCCTTCAGCACCGGCTCGCCGTTGGCGTCCAGCACCTTGAGCTCCACGCCGCCGACCGCCTCGCCGTTCTCCAGCGAGGCGGTGTGCACGAACAGCTTGTCCTTGTAGGCGCGCGCGTGCAGGCCGAGGTCGCTGACGGTGAAGAAGGCGGTCTCGAACTCGTCCTTGAACTGACCGGCGCGCTTCATCACCGCGAAGTACAGGCCGGGCTTCTGCAGTTCCTCGATGTCCTGCAGCGGCAGATAGGTCAGCACGCGCTCGTTGGGCTTGCCGCCGAGCACGAAGCGATTGACGTAGACCGGCTCGGCCAGCTTGGACAGCGGCGTCTTGTCGTCCCAGTCGCGCTCCAGTTCCCAGCTGCCGCGGCGGCCGCCGCGCTGGTACTCGGCGAAGAACTTGGGCAGTTCCTTGTCCTTGATGCGCATGAACTCGACGTCGACTTCGGCGACGTTGATCGACACCACCGGCAGGCCGCGGCTCTCGCGCGCCGGCAGCACGCTGCCCTGCGAGGCGAAGCCGACCACCGGGTCCAGCGGGCCGGTATAGACGTTGCGGGTCACGGCCTTGCCGATGCGGTCGCCGTCGGCGGCGGTGAGCCCGCCCTTGATCGTGACCACGTAATCCTTGCTGGCCTCCACGTGCGGGAAGCGCAGGACCTTGCCGCCCTCGTCCAGCACCCAGCTGCCCTTGACCACGGCGCCGTTCTTGTCGGCGACCGCGATCAGCTCGTCGAAGGCCTGGCTGCCGACCAGCGGCTGGCTGAATTCCAGGGCGATCGAGAGTTGTTCGTCGGCTTTCTGATCGGGATAAGCCGCGACCAGGCCGAAACCGGTCACCGTTTCGCGCTTGGCCTTGATCGCCTCGCCGCTGACCTCGGGCAGCTGCCCGGTGGTGTCGCGCTTGCAGGCGGCGGGACCGCCGACCAGCAGCAGCGCCAGGGCCAAAGCCGCGGCCGTGCGCGCGACGCGCCGGAACTGAAATGCAACACCACCCACCACGCTATCCATGTCGTCTCCCCTAGGGTTGCGACGAGTATAGAGCGCGCCGAAGCTCGCCATGAGGACGATTTGCAGGCCGCGCATCGCGATCGTTTGGCTGGCGTTGCCGAATGCCGGCGGCGACCGGATCGAGCGCCCGCCATCGCCGTCGTTTGCAAGCCTGAAACATTGTTTCAAATCGCTGAGCGACCAACGCAGCTGGCGCAACCCAAGTGCCAATGCATGACCCCAATCACACTGCGGGTGCCGCCGCAGCCGGTTTCCCCCACTCACCCCAGGCAGCTCCTTGGCTAGGTTGGAAAAAGAACGGATCCACACCGTTCGCCATGAACCTGCGCACCGGCAGCCCGCACGCCGCGCCAGGGATCGCCATCGACACGGCCGCTCCAGCGGCCGACCAGGGAGAGAGAACCCGATGACCACCCGTAAGCCCGCAGCGCGCCTGGCCCAGGCCGCACTGCTTCTTTCCATCGCCAGCGCACCGGCGTTCGCGGCCAAGCCGCTGTTCGTCGGACAAGCGCCGGCACCGCAACGCGCCGCGCTCGCCACCGCGCATCAGCTGTCGCAAGCCGCCCCCACCCGCAGCCTGCGCATCGAGCGCGCCGATGCCTCGGTGGTCAGCGCGCAGAACCGCGAGATCGAACTGCGCCTGGGCTCGCGCCTGGTCAACGCCGTGCTCGACAACGCCCATCAGACCGAGCGCGGCAACACCGTCTGGCTGGGCCGCCTGCGCGATTCGCGCGGCGCCTCCGCCCTGCGCGGCACGCGCGAAGTGCGCGTCGACGAACGCAACTCGGTGGCCCTGGTCCGCCACGGCAACCGCATCACCGGCAATGTGCGCGTCGACGGCACGCTCTACCGCATCCAGTCCCTGCCCGACGGCAGCAACGCGGTGATCGAGGTCGACGAAAGCCGCCTGCCGCCGGACCACGCAGCCGACTACAACGAAGCCGGCCTGCCGCAGATCGACATGCGCGCCGCCGCCGCACAGGCCAGCCGCAGCAGCGGCGGCCTGGTCGGCGCGGCCGCGATCGACCCCGGCGCCACCGCCACCATCCGCGTCCAGGTGGTCGCCACCAACCAGGCCGTCACCGCTTACGGCGGCGATATGGAAGCGCTGATCGAACTGGCCGTGGCCGAGAGCAACCAGGGCTACATCAACTCCAACGTCGGCATCAACATGGTCCTGGCCAACTACCGCACGGTGCAGTACAGCTCGGTCGGCGACGGTCACGCCACCGACGTGCAGCGCTTCGCCGGCACCAGCGACGGCTACATGGACGACGTCCACGCCAGCCGCGACGCCAACGCCGCCGACGTCAACGTGCTGGTCATCGACGACAGCAGCAATTGCGGCCGCGCCAGCTCGATCGGCTCCAACGCCGCCAGCGCCTTCGCCACCGTGTACTGGGATTGCGCGACCGGCTACTACAGCTTCGCCCACGAGATCGGCCACCTGCTGTCGGCGCGCCACGACCCGACCAACGACCCGACCAGCACGCCCTACGCCTACGGTCACGGCTACCAGTACGCGCCCGCCTCGGGCGCGCGCTGGCGCACGATCATGGCCTACCAGTGCAGCGGCACCGCCTGCACCCGCCTGAACTACTGGTCGAATCCGGACGTCACCTATAACGGCGTGGCGATGGGCACCACCAATCTCAGCCACAACCAGCGCGTGCTGGTGCAGACCAAGGCGGCGATGGCGGCGTTCCGCGCCGACCCGGGCGCCAACGTCGCGCCGGTGGCCAACTTCAGTTCCTCGGCCAGCGGCCTGACGGCGACGTTCACCGACTCGTCGACCGACAGCGACGGCAGCATCGTCTCGCGCAGCTGGAACTTCGGCGACGGCACCAGCTCCACCGCCACCAACCCCAGCAAGACCTATGCGACGGCCGGCACCTACACCGTCACCCTGACCGTCACCGACGACGACGGCGCCACCCACAGCAAGACCGCCTCGGTCACGGTCGGCAGCAGCGGCGTGCAGACCTACACCAACGGCACCGACGTCAGCATTCCCGACAACAACGCCACCGGCGTGAGCAGCTCGATCGCGGTGTCCGGCCGCACCGGCAACGCCCCGACCAACGCCTCGATCTCGGTCAACATCGTCCATCCCTACAAGGGCGACCTGATCGTGGACCTGGTCGCCCCGGACGGCTCGGTCTACAACATCCACAACCGCACCGGCACCAGCGGCGACAACGTCAGCGGCACCTTCACCAAGAACCTGTCGAGCGAGCCGCTCAACGGCACCTGGAAGCTGCGTGCGGCCGACCGTGCCGGCCAGGACGTGGGCTACATCGACACCTGGAGCATCACCTTCTGATGCGCCGCGGCCGGGCGTTCGCGCACCGGCCCGCGATCCGCCTCGAAACCCCGGCTACGGCCGGGGTTTTTTGTGGCGGGCGGTTCTGGCCGCAAATCGCCAAGCGGCCCGCCGCAGCCGCGGTCACTCCGGCAAGTATTTGTCCCACAGCCGGTTGCGGAAGCGCCCGCGCGGATCGATGCCGCGCTTGAGCGCCGCGAACGCCGGCGCGGCCGGATAGGCGCGCAGGAACTGCTCGCGCGTCGCATGCAAGCGGTACGGCAGGTAGTGGCGCCCGCCGTGATCCAGGGCCAGGTCGATCAACCGCCGCGTCCACTGCCCCGCGACCTCGTCGGCGCGCCCGCCGCCGCGTTGCTTGTGGTAGAGCACAAACGAAAACACCTCGGTCGGCGACCAGCTCAGCAGCGATTGCCGGTCCGCCGGAGCGTGCCGGATCGACACGTTCAGCGCGTGCGCCTCGAAGTCGCGCAGTATCCGTCTCATCGCCCGCGCGAAGCTGGCGAAGGCCGGCACCGGCACGAAGTACTCCTGCAGCAGATAGGTCGAGTAACGGCGCGTGCTCGGCTCCAGCGACGCGATGTCCAGACTGGCCTCGCGATTGCGCCAGACGACCTCGCGTTCGCGCAGCATCCGTTCGACCGAATACTGCTCGCGCAGCCAAGGGCCGCCGGGCAGCTCGGAGACGCTCCAGATCAGTTTGCGATCGCGGCGGTAATCGCCGTCGCGCGCGATCAGCCGCTCGCCGACGGTCAGCGGTTCCTCGCAGCGGCTCCAGGTCACCGCGACCGGCGCGTCGAAGCTGGGCGGCAGCAGATCGGCGTTGTGCAGCACGCTGGCCGGATCGGCGAGCACGCGCTCGGCGAACCAGGCCGGGTATTCGTCCAGGCCCACCCGCTCGGCGCGTCGCGCGATGCGCCGATTGGCGCTCAGATCGAACTCGGCCTCGGTGATCACGCCCAGACCGCCGTAGCCGCCGACCGCGGCACGGAACAGCTGCGGATCGCGCTCGCGGCTGAGTTCGCGTACCTGACCGTCGCCGTCGACCAACTGCAGCGCACGCAGACTGTGGATCAGGCTGCCCCTGCCGACGTAACGGCCGTGGCAATTGACCGAGATCGAGCCGCCGATGCTGAAGCTGCTGTAGCTTTGCATGATCGAAACCGCCAGATCGTGCGGATCGATCAGCTCCTGCAGGTCGCGCCAGCGCATGCCGGTCTGCACGCGCACGCGGCGGCGCACCGGGTCCAGCGCCACCAGGCGGTTCAAGCCGCGCATGTCCAGGTGCAGCGATCCGTCCGCGACGGTCTGGCCGCCCATGCTGCAACGCGCGCCGCCGATCGAGACCGCGCCGGGGTGGCGCTGCAACGCGGCCACGACCGCGCCGACCGAGGCCGGCTTGAGCACGCGGCCTACCCGGGTCTCGTCGATGCCGCTGATGTCGTGCAGCCAGCGTTCGTCGCGATCCGGCGATTCGCGGGCGCAGCCGGACGCCCCCAATGCGACACAAGCGGCCAAGGCTTGCAGGGCTTGGCGCCGGCTGGGGTCGGCGCAGCTCCGGTGCGCGCCGTCGTGCGCGCCGTCGCGTGGGCCGCCTGCGGAGCCGATGTCGTCTTCGTCCATCAGTCCTGGCGCCGATCGCGGCGCCCGGAGGCCGCGGAGCGAAGCAGCGAGCGACTCCGCCCGCGCTGCGGCACCCCAAGCCAGGCTTCGGTCTCCGGCGTATCGATCGAGGCTGCGACATCGGGCATGCCGGCAGGTTAGCGATGGCGGCGACGGCATGCCAGATCGGTCCCGGCGGCAGGCCAACCCTGGCGGAGAGATCGCCTTGACGGTCTGGGGGAGAGCCCAGCGCAATTGGAAGCAAAGCATGGCCGACGCCGGGCGGGCGGCGTCCGACGATCCGGGACGAGGTGGCCTGCCCGGCCTGGATTCGCCCCTGAACCCGGTTTCGGCCGGAGATTCTTTTTGCTCAGAACCGAAAGCGACCGCCCGCCCTCCGACAACTGGAATAGCGCCCACGCTTATGCGCGGAATTGGGTCACATTCACCGCTTGATTATCTAACCGAAAATAATGGAGACACCCTCATCGCCGGGCTTGTCTCATGAAAGCCATTGATTTGCCTGAATAAGATTCGCAACGGATTTATCCATCCGCACCCCTACCGCTAGTCGCGCATTATCTTTGTGCAACGCACCATAACATTTAAAACATTATTACAAAACCATTTCGGTCTCGTGAAATGAAGATTCACGCGCCAAAGCCGGCAAAAAAACGGTTTCAGATGCAAGTGCCGTGCACCGCATCAGTACGCTTTTCTTCCTTAACGAATGTGACTTAGTTCCACTCCTTTGACCCCGATTTGCAGCCAGGCCTAGCGTCCCTCCGCCGCCGCGAAGGACATCGCGCCGGCATCCGATAGACCCACGACCTACCGCACGCACAAGGACGTAAACGGTGCGCAGGGCAAGGGCGTGTTGGTGACAGGGGGCGGATGCACCACCTGCAGTGAGCTGGCCGCAACCGCGGCCCGACCAACAACACTAGCTTCGGGGGTACCACCAGTGAATCGTCATTCCGTACCGAAACTGCACGCACTCGCGGCCGCGGCCGCCCTGGTCCTGGCCGCGGGCGCGGCCGATGCGGCGCAACGCGTCGATCTGCACCAGCGCAACGTCAACCAGCTCAACCAGCAGTACCGCGCGGCCACGGCCAGCGTCGGCGCCAGCGCCGATGCCGGCGCGCGCCACGCCGAACTGCTCGCGCTGGACACGCAGTCCACGCTCAAGGCCGTCGCGATCAAGGCCGACCGCGACGGCGCCCGCCACTACCGCTATCAGCAGAGCTATCGCGGCGTGCCGATCTTCGGCGAGCAGGTCGTGGTCAGCGAAGACGCCAACGGTAACGTGCGCACCTTGTTCGGCCAGATGATCGGCGGCCTCGACGCCGACCTGCCCAGCGTCACGCCCAAGCTGGCCAAGTCGCAGGCGCTGAGCATCGGCAAGCGCGCCGGCTTGGGCAACCGCCAGGGCCTGCTGGCCACGCGCGGCGAGAAGACCGAGCAGGTCATCTACGTCGACGACGGCGGCCGCGCCCATCTGGCCTATGTCGTGTCCTACTTCGCCGACACCGCCCAGGGCGGTTCGCCGACGCGTCCGTTCGTGATCGTCGACGCCGGCAGCGGCCGCGTGCTCAAGCAGTGGGACGCGCTGGCGCATGCCAACGGCACCGGCCCCGGCGGCAACCAGAAGACGGGCCAGTACGAGTACGGCACCAACTTCGGTTATCTCGACGTGGCGCAGAGCGGCACCACCTGCACCATGAACAACGCTAACGTGAAGACGGTCAACCTCAATCACGGCACCAGCGGCAGCACGGCGTTCTCCTACACCTGCCCGCGCAACACCGTGAAGACCATCAACGGCGCCTACTCGCCGCTCAACGATGCGCACTACTTCGGCAAGGTCGTCTACGACATGTACGGCGCCTACGTGGGCGTGCCGCCGCTGAGCTTCCAGCTGACCATGCGCGTGCACTACAGCAACAGCTACCAGAACGCGTTCTGGGACGGCTCGGCGATGACCTTCGGCGACGGCGGCTCGACCTTCTACCCGCTGGTCAGCCTGGACGTGTCCGCGCACGAGGTCTCGCACGGCTTCACCGAGCAGAACTCGAACCTGACCTACTCCGGCCAGTCCGGCGGCATCAACGAAGCGTTCTCCGACATGGCCGGCGAAGCCGCCGAGTACTACATGAACGGCACGAACGACTTCCTGGTCGGCGCGCAGATCTTCAAGGCCAGCGGCGCCCTGCGCTACATGGCCAATCCGCCTCAGGACGGCAGCTCGATCGGCCATGCCTCGAACTACACCAGCGGCATGGACGTGCATTACTCGTCCGGCGTGTACAACAAGGCCTTCTGGAAGCTGGCGACCACCTCCGGCTGGGATACGCAGAAGGCGTTCAAGGCCTTCGCCCGCGCCAACCAGTTGTACTGGACCGCGAGCACCAACTTCATCCAGGGCTCCTGCGGCGTCGAGACCGCGGCCACCGATCTGGGCTACAACGTCGCCGACGTAAGTGCGGCCTTCGCGCTGGTGGGCGTCGACTGCCCGGGCGGCGGCAACGCGGCCCCGGTGGCTAACTTCAGCGCCGCGGTCAGCGGCCTGAGCGTGGCCTTCACCGACACCTCCACCGACAGCGACGGCACGATCGCCTCGCGCAGCTGGAACTTCGGCGACGGCACCACGTCCACCGCGACCAATCCGAGCAAGACCTACGCCACGGCCGGCACCTACACGGTCACGCTGACGGTCACCGACGACGACGGCGCCACCAACACCAAGACCTCCTCGGTCACGGTCGGCGGCACCGGCGGCACCCAGACCTACAGCAACGGCACCGACTATCCGATCGCCGACAACAGCACGGTCGAAAGCCCGATCCCGGTTTCCGGCCGCACCGGCAACGGCCCCAGCAACGCCTCGATCACCGTCAACATCATCCACACCTACAAGGGTGATCTGAAGGTCGATCTGGTCGCGCCGGACGGCACCTTGTACAACATCCACAACCGCAGCGGCGGCAGCGCCGACAACGTGACCGGCACCTTCACCAAGAACCTGACCAGCGAAGCGCTGAACGGTACCTGGAAGCTGCGCGTCAACGACAATGCGGCGCTGGACACCGGCCGCATCGACTCGTGGAGCATCACGTTCTGATCGCCCGATCCGGGCCAGGTGACGGCCCGGCCACAGCGAACGCAAACGAAAAACCCCGGCTTCGGCCGGGGTTTTTTCTCGCTGCGCAGCCGCGTCGCGACGACCCGGCTAGTGCGCTACGGCGCTGTCGGCCGAGGCCTGCTTCGGCGTGCGCAGCAGCAAGCCGCCCAGCAGCGCGGCCAAGGCCGCGAAACAGGCCGCCACCACGAACGCGGCCTGGTAGCCGGCATTGAGCGCGACCGCCTGACTGGCGCCGCCGGCCAGCCATTCGCCGCTGCGCCACACCGCCAAGCTGGCCAGGATCGCCAGGCCCAGGGCGCCGCCCATCATGAAGGAGGTGTTGACCATGCCCGAGGCGAGGCCGGATTCTTCCGGCGCGACATCGCTCATCGCCGCCAGCAGGACCGGATTGAAGGCCACGCCCGCGCCCAGGCCGAGCAACAGCATGCCGGGCAGCACGTCGCCGACGAAGCGCCCGTCGACCGGCGCGCGCGCGAACAAGGCCAGGCCGATCGCGGCCAGTCCCAGGCCGAACGCGAGCGGCAGGCGCAGGCCGTAGCGCATCACGATCTTGGCCGACAGGCCCAGCGAGAACGCGGCCATGATCAGGTTCGAGGGCAGGAACGCCAAGCCGACCTGCATCGGCGTGTAGCCCAATACCTGCTGCATGTACAAGGCCGACAGGAAGAACCAGGCGAACATCGCCGCCGCCCACAGCACGCCGACCGCGTTGGCGGTGGCGACGTTGCGCAGCTTGAACAGCCCCAGCGGCATCAGCGGAGCGCGCACGCGCGCCTCGATCGCAAGGAACGCGGCCATCAGCAGCGCCGCCCCGATCAGCATGCCCAGGGTACGCACGCTCAGCCAACCGGCCTCGTTGCCGTTGACGATCGCGTACACCGCCAGCAGCAACGAAGAAGTCACGGCGATGGCGCCCGCCAAGTCCAGGGGCTGGTCGCCGCTGGCGGGCCTGGATCGCGGCAGCAGGCGCAGCGTCGCCGCGATCACCGCGATCCCGATCGGCACGTTGACCAGGAAGATCCAGTGCCAGTGCAGCGTATCGGTGAGCACGCCGCCGAGCAGCACGCCGACGCTGCCGCCGCCGGCGCAGACGAAGCTGTAGACGCCCATCGCCTTGGCACGGTCGCCGGGCTCGGTGAACAGGTTCATGATCAACGACAGCGCCACCGAGGTGACCACCGCGCCGCCCAGGCCCTGCAAGCCGCGCGCGGCGATCAGGAAGGCCTGCGAGCCGGCCATGCCGCAGGCCAGCGAGGCCAAAGTGAAGACCGCGATGCCGATCAGGAACAAACGCCGCTGCCCGAACAGATCGCCCAGGCGCCCGCCCAACAGCAGGAAGCCGCCGAACGTCAGCAGATAGGCGTTGACCACCCAGGCCAGCGAGGCTTCGGAAAAACGCAGATCGGTACGGATCGAGGGCAGCGCCACGTTGACGATGGTGCTGTCGAGCACGATCATCAAGGCGCCCATGCACAGCACCGCCAGCGCGATCCAGCGGTTGCGCGGCGGGTGCGCGGCGACCGCGCCGGCCGTTTCGAGGGGAATCTTTTCGGACAGGCTCATCGAGGTTCCTTCGGGTGGGTCGCGGTGCGTACGACTGGGCGCAGGCGCAGGGGCTTCAATCGCCGCCCGCTTCGCCGCGACGCAGGCGGTACTTGAGATGGGTGACGCGCGGCGAGGCCTGCACCGCATAAGGACAAAGCTCCAGCAGGGTGTCGGCGCCGTCGAACAGGCGCAGCCCCCGGCCCAGCACTACCGGAACCAGGTGCAGCCAGAGTTCGTCGACCTGCCCGGCGCGCAACAACTGCCGCGAAACCTCGCCGCCCATCGCCATCACGCAGCCGCCGTCGGCCGCGGCGCGCGCGCGTTCGAGCGCCCCAGCGACGTCGCCGACGAATTCGAAACGCCCGCTCGCCATCGCCATCGGCGCGCGCGGCCGATGGGTGACGACGAAACTCGGCGCCGGAAACGGCGTGTCGCCCCAGGGACCGATGCCGACGTCGAAAGTGCGCCGCCCCAGCACCACCGCGCCGACCGCCGCGCTCGATTCCCGCGCGAGGGCGGCATCGCCTTCGTCGGGCTCATCGAACATCCATTGATGCAAGCGCTCGCCGCCCTCGCCCATCGGCCGGTCGACGCCGACCTCAGGGCCGGCCATGCAGCCGTCCAGCGAAAGACTGACATCGACGATCAGCTTGCTCATGTCCTCTCCTTCGCTGTTGACGATTGCTGCGACGCCCCACGGCGCGCCGATCGCGCCGGGCGAATCTAGGCCAGCTTCGCGATCCTGGGTAGTGACATCCGTCATCGCCGCCCCGCGCGCATCGCCGCGCCGGCCAATCGCCGCCACGCGGGCCACAGCGCAACCGCGATCGGCGTCGCTGCGGGCGCAGAGCGTCGGCGAGACGTCCAGGCCGGACCCTAGCATGCACGGGCGCATGCGCTCGACCGGATGGGCAAGCGCCGGGCCATGCTGATCGTGCGCGAACTTGCGGGGCTCCAGGCGCCACGCAGATCGACGCCGCGACCTGCCCGGCATCAGCTCCGGAAGAACACCGTCGCGAGCGCCGGAAACGGAAACGCCGCCCGAAGGCGGCGTTTCCGAGACGGCTGGACGAATGCGAATCAGCTTTGCGGGCTGGGCACGTCGCCCGTGGTCTCTCCTGCGTCCGCGGCCGGCAGCGAGGTTTGGCCGCTGTCGCCGGCGTCCTCCGCCTCGTCCTCCAGGGAGGCGTCGACACGCTCGATGGTCTGCAGGGTCTCGTCCTCGGCCAGGCGCATCAGGGTCACGCCCTGGGTGTTGCGGCCGACCTGGGAGATTTCCGCCGCGCGCGTGCGCACCAGGGTGCCGCCGTCGGAGATCATCAGCACTTCGTGGTGATCGCTGAGCTGGATCGCGCCGACCAGCGCACCGTTGCGGTCGGTGGTCTTGAGCGCGATCACGCCCTGGGTGCCGCGACCCTTGCACGGGTACTCGTCGACCGGGGTGCGCTTGCCGTAACCGCGCTGGCTGGCGGTCAGGATGTCGCCGTCGCCGTCGATCACGATCATGCTGACCACCGCCTCGCCCGCGGCCAGCTTGATGCCGCGCACGCCGCGGCTGTTGCGGCCGGTGGAACGCACGCCGCCCTTGCCGCGCTTGGACTTGTCGGCGCCTTCGCCCTCGCCCGCCGCTTCGGCCTCGACGCCGTCTTCGGCGCCCTCGGCCTCGGCCGACTCGTCGCCGGTCTCGGCCTCGTCCTCGCGGCCGCTCTCGGCGAAGCGCACGGCCTTGCCGTTGCTCGCGAACAGCATGACCTCGCGCTGGCCGTCGGTCAGGGCCACGTCGACCAGGGCATCGCCTTCGTCGAGGTTGATCGCGATCTTGCCGCGCGCCAGGCGGTAGGCGAACTCGGTCAGCGGGGTCTTCTTGACCATGCCCTTGCGGGTGGCGAAGAACACGAAGTGCTGGTCGTCGTATTCGCGCACCGGCAGCACGGCCTGGACCTGCTCGCCGGCTTCCAGCGCCAGCCAGTTGATGATCGGGCGGCCGCGCGCGTTCGGGCCGGCCTCCGGCAACTGGTGCACCGGCAGCCAGAACACGCGGCCGGAACTGGTGAAGGTCAACAAGGTGTCGTGGGTGTTGACCAGCCACAGCTTGTCGATGAAGTCCTCGTCCTTGGTCGCGGCCGCGTTGCGGCCCTTGCCGCCGCGCTTCTGGGCGCGGTAAGCGCTGACCGGCTGGCGCTTGGCGTAGCCCGAATGCGACAGGGTGACCACCACGTCTTCCGGCGCGATCAGGTCGAGGATGTCCAGATCCTCTTCGCTGGCGCGGATTTCGCTGCGGCGCGCATCGCCGAACTCTTCCTTCAGGTTGAGCAGCTCGGTGCGGATCACTTCCAGCAGCACGTCGGGATTCTCGAGGATCTCGATCAGGCCGCGGATGGTCTCCAGCAGCAGCTTGTATTCGTCGGTGAGCTTCTCCTGCTCCAGCCCGGTCAGGCGGTGCAGGCGCATTTCCAGGATCTGGCTGGCCTGGGCCTCGGTGAGCTGATAGCGGCCGTCGGCGAAACCGCAGCCCGCGGGCAGATCGTCCGGACGCGAGGCCTCGGCGCCGGCGGCGGCCAGCAGCGCGCCGACCAGGCCCGGTTCCCAGGTCTTGGCCAGCATGCGCTCGCGCGCCTCGTTCGGATTCGCCGAGGTCTTGATCAGCTCGATCATCTCGTCGATGTTGGCCAGCGCGACCGTCAGGCCTTCCAGGATGTGCGCGCGCTGGCGCGCCTTGCGCAGATCGAAGATGGTGCGGCGGGTCACCACTTCGCGGCGGTGACGGATGAAGGCCTCGATGATCTGCTTGAGGTTCAGCAACTGCGGGCGGCCGTCGACCAGCGCCACCATGTTGATGCCGAACACCGACTCCATCTGGGTCTGCTGATAGAGGTTGTTGAGCACCACTTCGGCGGATTCGCCGCGCTTGACCTCGATGAAGATGCGCATGCCGTCCTTGTCGGACTCGTCGCGCAGCTCGCTGATGCCCTCGAGCTTCTTCTCCTTGACCAGCTCGGCGATCTTTTCGATCAGCCGCGCCTTGTTGACCTGGTACGGGATCTCGGTGACCGCGATCGCCTCGCGGCCGGTGTCCTCGTTGACCTCGATCTCGGCGCGCGCGCGCATGCGCACGCGGCCGCGGCCGGTGCGGTAGGCGGCGATGATGCCGGCGGTGCCGTTGATGATGCCCGCGGTCGGGAAGTCCGGGCCGGGGATGTATTCCATCAGCCCGTCGACGTCCAACTCCGGCTCGTTGATCAGGGCGATGGTCGCGTTGATCACTTCCGACAGGTTGTGCGGCGGGATGTTGGTCGCCATGCCCACGGCGATACCGGCCGAGCCGTTGACGAGCAGGTTCGGCACCCGGGTCGGCATGACCGTGGGTTCGAGTTCCTTTTCGTCGTAGTTGGGCTGGAAGTCGACGGTTTCCTTGTCGATGTCCGCCATCAGCTCGTGGGTGAGCTTGGCCATGCGCGATTCGGTGTAACGCATCGCGGCGGCGGAGTCGCCGTCGACCGAACCGAAGTTGCCCTGGCCGTCGACCAGCAGGTAGCGCAGCGAGAACGGCTGGGCCATGCGCACCAGCGTGTCGTAAACCGACTGATCGCCGTGCGGGTGGTACTTACCGATCACGTCGCCGACGATACGCGCCGACTTGAAGTGGGGCTTGTTGCTGTGCGCGCCGAGTTCGCTCATCGCGTACAGGACGCGACGGTGCACCGGCTTGAGACCATCGCGGACGTCGGGGAGCGCGCGCCCCACGATCACGCTCATGGCGTAATCGAGATAGCTGCGGCGCATCTCGTCTTCGAGATTGATCTGGATGATTTCCTTGGCGAGTTCGGCCATCAGGGTTCCGTGCTGAGCGGTTTTGCTAGGCGCCCTGGACGGCGCCGAAAACCTGCCCGTGCGGGCCTGTTTTGCGGCTCGCTCGGGGCGGCATCAAAAGGACAGGAAATGATAGCACGAAACGGGGTCGGACGGCAGCCCGATTCCCACGCAGAAACAAGCACTTGCGAGTGCTTTTCCAGGCTTTGGCGAGGCCGCGCGCGAGGCGCCGCGATCAGGCCCCGAACGCGGCCCGCATCGCCTGCGCGTCGGGGCGCTCGATCACGCCGCGCTCGGTGACGATGGCGTCGATCAGATCGTGCGGGGTGACGTCGAAAACCGGGTTCCAGGCCCCCACCAGTTCGGCCGCGGTGCGCACCCCGCCGACCGCGAACAACTCGGCCGGGTCGCGCTCCTCGATCTCGATCGCCTCGCCCGAGGCGGTGGCCATGTCGACCGTCGAGGACGGCGCGGCGACCATGAACTTGACCCCGTGATGGCGCGCGGCGATCGCCAGCTGATAGGTGCCGATCTTGTTGGCGGTGTCGCCGTTGGCGCAGATGCGATCGGCGCCCACGATCACCCACTGCACGCGGCCGCTCTTCATCAGATGCGAGGCGGCGGCGTCGGCGATCAGAGTCGGCGCGATGCCGTCCTGCTGGAGTTCCCACACGGTCAGGCGCGCGCCCTGCAGCCAGGGCCGGGTCTCGCCGGCATAGACCTGATCGATGCGGCCCTGGGCGACGCCTGCGCGAATCACGCCCAGCGCGGTGCCGAAGCCGGCGGTGGCCAGCGAGCCGGTGTTGCAATGGGTGAGCACGCCGCTGCCGGGCACGATCAGGGCCGCGCCCAGCGCGCCCATGCGGCGGTTGGCGGCCAGGTCCTCGTCGGCGATCGCCTGGGCCTCGCGCGCCAGCAGTTCGCGCCAATCGGCGCCCGCACCGCTCAGACTGCGGCGCATGCGCGCCAGCGCCCAGGCCAGATTGACCGCGGTCGGGCGCGCGGCGTTGAGGCGCTGCATCGCCGGCTCCAGCGCGGCCAAGGCGGCGGCGCCGTCGTCGGCCTGGACATCGCGCGCGGCCAGGACCGTGCCCCAGGCCGCGGCGATGCCGATCGCGGGCGCGCCGCGCACGGTCAGGGCGTGGATCGCGGCCGCGACCGCGTCGCTGTCCTGGCAACGCACATACTCGACATGGAACGGCAGGCGGCGCTGATCCAGCAGCTCCAGGGCGTCGCCGGTCCAACGGATCGGGCGGATGCGGTCGTAGCGGTCGAAATCGATATCGTTCATGGCCCAAGTTTATCGCAGCGGCGCCGGCGCCTGGTTTCGGGCTCGCGACAGCCCGGCGGCCGGCGCGTAAGCGCCATAACGAAAACGGGCCCCGCGTCGCCGCGGAGCCCGTCTCGGTCGGCCGTCCGGCGGACGCGATCAGCGCACGCTGAACTCGCCGCGGCAGCCCATCTGCACCCAGATGCCGTTCGGATCCCAGCCCCAGGTCTGGCCTTCGATGCAGGCGCCCTTGGACATCTGCCGGATCAGGCGCGCGCCGTCGCGGATGCTGGTGTTGCAGCGGCGCATGCGGCCCTGGCGGCCGTCGTTGGATTCGCAGACCACGGTGCGCCACTGGTTGTTGCCGCCGTTCCAGCCGCCGCCGTTCCAACCGCCACCGCCGCGACCGCTGCTGAACTCGCCGCGGCAGCCATTGCTGACCCACACGCTGCCGCGCTGCGAGCCCCAGCTCTGGCCTTCCACGCAGGGCGACTTGGAGAGCTGGCGGACCAGGCGCGCGCGATTGCCGCCGATGGCGCAGGTGCGGTAACGGCCGTCGTCGGATTCGCAGCGCACGGTGTCGCCGTTGTTGCCGCCGCCATTCCAACCGCCACCGCCGTTCCAGCCGCCGTCGCCGCGGCCCAGCTCGAACTCGGCGCGGCAACCGTTGCTGACCCAGATGGTGTCGCGGTTGTAGCCCCAGGTGCTGCCCTGGATGCACTGCGACTTGGAGAGCTGACGGACCAGGCGCACGCCGCCGCGGGTGTCGGCGTAGCACTGGCGGTTGCGGCCGTCGTCGGACTCGCAGCGGATGGTCTGCTGGCCGCCGCCGTAGTAACCGGAATCGTATTGCGGCGCCGCCTGTGCGGTCGCGCTGAAACCCAGCGCCAGGGCGAAACAGGAAACGATGCGTACGAACATGTCCGTCACTCCTTTGTCAGTTGGCTGCAACTCTATCCACGTCCGCTTAACGCAAGTTCAAGATTTCGGCGCTGCGCCGGACCCGATCGGGATGCGTTTATCTGCCGCTTAACGATACCCGGGGGCCGCGGCCGGACCAGGGCGCGCTGGGCGCAAGTATGCCGTGCGAGAGGCTCGACGGTCGCCCCGGGCGATGGCAGGCGACCACGGCGCCGCCGCGATGTCTCAGCCGCCGCGCGGCGTATCGACTTCGAACTCGGCGCGGCAGCCGTCCTCGACCCAGATGCCGTTGCCGTCGAAGCCCCAGCTGCGCCCTTCCACGCATTGCGAGCGCGAGAGCTGCTTGTGCATGCGCACGCCGGCGCCGGTCTGGACCGCGCAGCGCTGGGCCTGGCTCTTGATCGACTCGCACAGCACCAGCTTGCCGCGCGGCGCGCTGGCGACCGGCTCGGGCGCGCCGCCGGACAGCAGCTGGAATTCGCCGCGACAGCCGCCGGAGACCCACAGGCCTTGGGCATCGACGCCCCAGTTCTGATCGCGGATGCAGGGACGCTTGGACAATTGGCGCACCAACTGGATGCCGTTGGCGCTGTCGGCGCGGCAGTGGTTCCAGCGCCCGCCCTTGGATTCGCAGCGCAGCACGCGGTCGCCGCTGCGGCTGTCGCGGCCGCTGCCGCCCTGGCCGAGCACGAAGTCGGCGCTGCAGCCGCGCGCGACCCAGACGCCGCTGCGGTTGACGCCCCAGCTCTTGCCCTCGACGCAGTCGCTGTCGGACAGGCGCCGCGCCAGGCGCACGCCGCCGCTGGTATCGGCCGGGCACTGGCGCGGGGTTTCGCCGTCGGATTCGCAACGCAATACGCGGTCGCCGTACAGCCGCTCGCCGCCGGCCTGGGCCATGGCGCTGCCCGCGCAGGCCGCCAGGACCAGCGCCAGCGACAGTGCCGCGGCATAACGTGTGCGCATTGCGACCTCCCCCGTGCGATACGCGATCACTCTACCCCGCGCTCCTGAATGGTCAATCAAAAGATCCTGCAACTGCGCGCGCCGGCGCTTTGCGTTCAGGCTTGTCATGCGCGCGCGAAATCGAAGGCCAGGGTGTCGGCGATGCGGGGAACGTTCAGCATCGCCATCAGCAATCGATCCACGCCCAGCGCGACGCCGGCGCAGTCCGGCAGGCCCGCGGCCAGTCCGGCCAGCAGGGCCTCGTCGCGCGGCGGCGCCGGCGCGCCGCGTTGCGCGCGCAGCGCCAGGTCGCGCCCGAAGCGCGCGCCCTGTTCGTCGGGGTCGGCGAGTTCGTGATAGCCGTTGGCCAGTTCCAGCGGCCCCAGATAGAGCTCGAAACGTTCGGCCAGCGGCGGTTCGCCGGCGCGCACGCGCGCGAGCGCGCACTGTGAGGCCGGATAGTCGTAGATCGCGAGCAGGCGGTCGGAGGCGAAGCCCGGCTGCAGGCGATGCGTCATCAACAGGTCCAGCCAGTCGTCGCGAAGCAGGCCTTCGGGATCGATCCGCACATCGCCCAGGGCCGCGCGCAGTTCGGCCTCGCCGGCGGTGAGCGGATCCAGGCCCAGGCGCTGGCGGTACAGCTCGCGATAGGCCACGCGCTCCAGCCCCGCCTCGCGCCCGACCAGGGCCAGCGCGGCCTGGATCAGTTCGGCCGCCTCGGCGATCAGGTCGTGATGGTCGTAACCGAGCCGGTACCACTCGAGCATGCTGAATTCGGGGTTGTGACGGCCGCCGGCCTCGCCGTCGCGGAACACGCGGCCGAGCTCGTAGCAATCGCCGAAACCGGCCGCGAGCAGGCGCTTGAGCGGGTACTCCGGCGAGGTGCGCAGCCAGCGCGTGCGCGGCGCACCGTCGGTGCGGCCGCCGAACTGCAGCGAGAACGAGGCGATGTTGGGATCGGTATTGCCGGCCACCGACAATACCGGGGTCTCGACTTCGGTCACGCCGCGCTCGGCGAAGAACGCGCGGATGCGCGCATTGAGCGCGGCGCGCAGGCGCAGCGCCTCGAAGCTCGCCGACGGCCGCCAGTCGCGTTCGTAGGCGCCGCTCACGTCGGCCAGCGGCCGTGTTCGGCCAGGAAAGCGAGCAGCTGCGCCTCGTCCCAGATCGGCACGCCCAGCTCCTGGGCCTTGTCGAGCTTGGAACCGGCGGCCTCGCCGGCGACCACGAAGCTGGTCTTCTTGGACACGCTGCCGGCGACCTTGGCGCCCAGCGCTTCCAGGTGGTCCTTGGCCTGGTCGCGCGACAAGGCGCTGAGGCTGCCGGTGAGCACCGCGGTCTGGCCGTCCAGCGGGCCGGCGGCCGCGGCCGCCGCGGCCGCATCGGGCAGGCGCGCCTGCAATTGCGCCAGTGCCGCGCCCACGCGTTGCAGCAGGGCCGCGTTGTCGGCGTCGTCGCGCCACAGGGCGAACGCCTGCGCGCTGTCGGCGGGCAGACCGGCGGTGACGTAGGCGTGCTCGGGCGCGGCCGCCAGCTTGGCCGCGTCGGCGAACGCGGCGGCCAGCTGTTCGGCGCGGATGCGGGTGACCTTGGGGATTTCCATATCGACCAGCAGGGTCGCCAGATTCAGATCCGGGCCGAGCTTGGGCGAAGGCTCATGGGTGTCGGTGATGGTCACGCCGCGCGCGAGCAGGTCGTCGATCGCCTGCTGGTTGCCGGGCTGATCCAGGAAATGGCCGAGCGAACGCGCGACTTCGCCGCCGATGTCTGGCACGCGCTTGAACAGCGGCCACGGCAGGCGCCGGATCAACTCGAGGTCGCCGAACCACACCGACAGGGCCTTGGCCGTGCTCTCGCCGACGTGCTGGATGCCGAGCGCGAACAGGAAGCGTTCCAGCGTGGTCGCGCGGCTGCGGTCGATGGCTTCGATCAGGTTGTCGGCCCACTTGGTCGCGACCTTGCCGGCCTTGACCGTTTCGGGCGTGGTGCCGTCGCGCTCGTCGGCGCGGCGCTTCATCTCCAGCAAGTCGTCCAGGCCGAGCCGATACAGGTCGGCCACCGACTGCACGTATCCCAGGTCCGACAGCACCTCGACATAGCGCTCGCCCAGGCCCTCGATGTCCATGGCCCGGCGCGAGGCGAAATGGATGATCGCCTCCTTGCGCTGGGCCGGACAGATCAGCTCGCCGGAGCAGCGCCAGACCACCTCGCCTTCCTCGCGCACCAGCTCCGAACCGCACTGCGGGCAGGTCTCGGGCATGGCCCAGGGCCGGGTGCCGGGCGGGCGCTGTTCGATCACCACCCGCACCACCTCGGGGATCACGTCGCCGGCGCGGCGGACGATCACGGTGTCGCCGTTGCGCACGTCCAGGCGCGCGACCTGATCGGCGTTGTGCAGGGTGGCGCGGGTCACGACCACGCCGCCCACCTGCACCGGCGCCATCAGCGCCCACGGCGTCACCGCGCCGGTGCGGCCGACGTTGATCTCGATCGATTCGACCGTGGTCGCCTGCTCCTGCGCCGGAAACTTGTGCGCGATCGCCCAGCGCGGCGCGCGCGAGACGAAACCCATCTCGCGCTGCCCGGCGTAGTCGTCGAGCTTGTAGACCACGCCGTCGATGTCGAACGGCAGGCTGTCGCGCTTTTCGCCGATGCGGCGGTAGTAGCCGAGCAGGCCCTGGGTGCCGGCGACCACGTCGCTTTCGGCGCTGACCGGGAAGCCCCACTCGCGCAGTTGCTTGAGCGTGGCCGAATGGGTGGCCGGCAGTTCATAGCCTTCGACGACGCCGACCGCGTAGGCGTAGAACGCCAGCGGACGCTGCGCGGTGACGCGCGGATCGAGCTGGCGCAGCGAACCGGCCGCGCCGTTGCGCGGATTGGCCAGGACCTTGCCGCCGTCCTTGAGCGCGCGCTCGTTGTAGGCCTTGAACGCGGCCAGCGGCATGTAGACCTCGCCGCGCACTTCCAATACCTCCGGCCAGCCCTTGCCGCGCAGTTGCAGCGGGATCGCCTTGACGGTGCGCAGGTTGGCGGTGACGTCCTCGCCGGTGGCGCCGTCGCCGCGGGTCGCGCCCTGGACGAAGCGGCCGTGCTCGTAGCGCAGGCTGATCGCCAGGCCGTCGAGCTTGGGCTCGACCGAGAAACTGGGCGAGCTGCGCTCCAGGCGCTCTTCGATGCGGCGTTCGAAATCGGCCACTTCCTCGTCGCTGAAGGCGTTGCCCAGCGACAGCATCGGGATCGCGTGGCGGACCTCGGCGAAGGCCGAGGACGGCGCGTTGCCGACGCGCTGGGTCGGCGAATCCGGGCTGAGCAGTTCGGGGTGCGCGGCTTCGAGCTGGTCCAGCTCGCGCAGCAGGCGGTCGTACTCGGCGTCCGGAATGCTGGGGTCGTCGAGCACGTGATAGCGGTAGTTGGCGTCTTCGAGCTGCTGGCGCAGGGCGGCGGCGCGTTGCGCGGCTTTGGCGGAGTCGGTCATCGCGGGCGATCCAGGGCGCTGCGGTTGCAGCGCTATCGGTGCATTTTGACCGGTTTGAGCGAATCTGGGGATGCTGGGTAGGTGAGTTTGCGTGGGGTGGAGCGAATCCCCCCTGCCCCCCTTTTCCAAAGGGGGGAACAGCAACGGGCAACGGGCGACGGCGGCCGCGCTCTTCGTCGCAGCTGATATTGCCGGCCTTGTCGCAGCGATGCCGCCGGCCTTGCGAAGTCGATTGTCTTCCCCCTTTGAAGAGGGGGATTGAGGGGGATTTGCTTTTGAGCCGCGACGTCGCCCTTCCGAGCTAGCGCGCGGCGTCCCTTACCAGCGCGTGGGCCGCGTCAGCGGCGGCGCTTCGCGCTGGCGGTCGTAGGCGCGCAGCTCGTCGCGCAGGTGGGCGATGCGCTGGCGGCCGAGCGCGTTGCGCTGTTCGTCCAGGACCACGCCGTCCAGCAGTTCGGCCATGCGTTGCGCGGTCGGCAGCATGGTTTCCCAGGCGTCGAGCGCGGGCACCGGCGCCGGCAGGGTCAGGAAGAACGCGATCGCCGGGGTTTCCAGGGTCTGGATCTGGGCCATGTCGAAGCTGCCGGGCTTCATGATATTGGCGACGCTGAACACCGGGCCGCGCTCGGGGTGGCCTTCGACCAGGCGGTGGAACACGCCCATGTGGCCGTAGACCAGGCCGGCCTTTTCGGCCGCGACCACGATGTCGGGGCCGTGCAGCTTGGCGCCGGCGCGCGCGGCTAGGTAGAGGGTGACGATCTTGTCGAATTCCTCGGTGGCGCGGCGGCCGAGCTCGCTGCTGGCGGCGCCGCCCTCGAGGGTGCGCTCGAACAGTTCCAGTTCGGCCTGGCGGGTGCTTTCGCCGGCCGCGGCGGCCCCGGCGTCGCCTTCGATCAGTTCGCCCAGGGTGGGTTCGCGACGACCGCTGTCGCCCTTGTGCGCGTCGGCGCCGCTCTCGCGCGGCAGCCGCTTGCCCTGCCCGGGCTTGCGCGGGCGACCGAAAAACACGATCGCGCCGATCAGGATCAAGCCGGCGATCAGGATGCCGATCCGCAGCAGGGTCACTTCGGACATCGATTGCTCCTTTGTAAAGCGGGAATGGGGAATGGGGAATGGGGAATCGTCAAAGCGTTGCGTCGCTGTCGACTCCCTGCTTCCTATTCCAGATTCCGAATGATCGAATTAAAACAACGTGAGAACGGAGAAGAATGCTTTAAAACCATTCTCGATTCCCAATTCCCGATTCCCGGAGCAGTTCAGGCCGCGCCCGCAAGACGCGTCGCCTCGGCCAGGTCCACCGAGACCAGACGGCTCACGCCCGGTTCGCGCATGGTCACGCCCGACAGCTGCTGCGCGGCTTCCATGGTCGCCTTGTTGTGGCTCACGAACAGGAACTGTACCTGTTCGCTCATCTCGCTGACCATCGCCGTGAAGCGGCCGACGTTGGCTTCGTCCAGCGGCGCGTCGACCTCGTCGAGCAGACAGAACGGCGCCGGGTTGAGGCGGAAGATCGCGAACACCAGGGCCACCGCGGTCATCGCCTTCTCGCCGCCGGACAGCAGCGAGATGTTGGACACGCGCTTGCCGGGCGGGCGGGCCATGATCGCCACGCCGGTGTCGAGCAGATCTTCGCCGGTGAGTTCGAGGTAGGCGTGGCCGCCGCCGAACAGGCGCGGATACAGTTCCTGCACGCCGGAATTGACCCGGTCGAAGGTGTCCTTGAAGCGGCCGCGGGTCTCGCGGTCGATCTTGCGGATCGCGTCTTCCAGGGTTTCCAGCGCGGTGGTGAGGTCGGTGTACTGCGCGTCCAGGTAATCCTTGCGGGTCGCGGCCTCGGCGTGTTCGGCGATCGCGGCCAGGTTGACCGGTTCCAGGCGGCGCAGCTTGCCATCGAGCTCGGCGACGGTGCGCTCCCAGACCTGCGGCTGCATGTCGTCGGTGAGGGTGTTGACCACGTCCTCGAGCACGAAGCCGGCCTCGGCGATCGCCGCCGACAGGGTCTCGGCCTTGAGCACCAGGGCCTGCTGTTCGAGGCGGCGCTGGCCGATGGCCTCGCGCTGCTGCAGGGCCTGCTCGTCGCGCTGATGGCGGGTCTGCTCGAAGCGGCGCAGGTCGTTGTCGATACCGTCGAGGTGGCTGCGCGCGCTGGTCAAGGTCTGTTCGGCCAGCACGCGCTGTTCCAGCGCGACCTGGCGCTGGGTTTCCAGCGATTGCACCGGCTGGTCGCCCTCGGCCAGCTGCGCGGCGAGTTCGCCCAGGCGGTTGTCGAGCTGGCCGCGCTGGCCGCCCATGCGGTCCAGGGCCTGCGACAGGCCGACGATCTGGGTGCGCTGGGCTTCCAGGGTCAGGGCCAGCGCATGCGCCATGTCGCGCGATTCGCGCGCGGCGTTGCGCGCGGCGTCGCGCGCCTCGCCCAGGCTGCGGCGTTCGGCCTCCAGGGCCAGGCGCGCGTCCTCGAGTTCGCCCATGCGCTCGACCGCGGCTTCCTGGCGCGCACGCGCGTCGCGGGCCTGCTCGCGGCTGCCGTCGAGGGTGAGGATCAGTTGTTCCAGCTCGGCCTCGATCTTCTCGATGCGGCCGCGCGCGCTGTCCAGGCGGCCCTGCTGGCTCTGCAGCTGGCCGGCCAGTTCGGACACGCCGCGGTGGGCCATGTACAGGCCGCGCTGGGCGTCTTCGCGCTGCTGCTCGGCGGCCAGGGTGCGGTCGCGCAACTGCACCAGCAGCGATTCGAGTTCGCGCTCGCGGTTGAGCAGGGTCTCGATCTCGCCGCGCAGGGTCTGGATCTCGCGCTCGCGCAGCAGCGCGCCCTGCTGGGCGGCGCCGGAGCGCAGCACCCGCACCCAGCCGGCGCCGAGGCGCTCGCCGCTGCGGGTGATGACCGAATCGCCTTCGCCCAGCGAGGGCAGCAGCGCACGCGCCGCGGCCAAGTCCTCGGCGGTGTGCAGGCGCGCGAGCAGGCGCCGGATCGCGCGCGGTCCGCGCACCTTGGCGGCCAGCGAGGTCGGCGCGTAGGCGCTGTCGTCGGCCTCGGGCGAGACCAGGCTGAGGCGGCCGTCGGCGAGTTCGCCGATGGCGTCGACCAGGGATTCGGGCGCCTCGACCAGCACGCCCTCGATGAGCTGGCCGAGCGCGCTTTCGACCGCGTTCTCCCAGCCCGCATCGACGTCCAGGCGTTCGCCCACGCGCGCGGCGCTGTCCAGCCCGCGCGACTTGAGCCAGTTCACCGCCGCGCCCTGCTCCTGGCCCAGCGCGGCGTGCTGCAGGGTTTCCAGCGAGGACAGGCGGCCGCGCGCGGCCTGGGCCTGCTTGCGCACTTCGGCCAGTTCGGACTGGGTGCCGCGCTGCTGCTCCTGCAGTTCGGTGACGCTGCCCTTGCGGGTTTCCAGCTCGTGGGTCAGGCCTTCCAGCGACTCCTTCTGGACGTCGTGCTGGCTCTGGATTTGTTCGAAGGCCGCGGCCAGGGCGCCCAGGTCCAGGCCGGTGCGTTCGTTGGACAGCAGCTCGCGGCGGCGTTCGGCGTCCAGGCTCTGGCGGTCCAGGCCCTCGATGCGGGTGCGCTCGACCTCGGCCGCGCGCGCGGCCTCGGACTGGGCGCGACTGTGCGCGTCCCAGCGCTGCTGCCAGTCGTTGAGCTTGGTCTCGGCGTCGCGCAGGGCTTCCTGGCGCGCCTCGTCGTTGTCGCGCAGGGCTTCCAGGCGCGGCTCGGCGTCCTCGACCGCGGCGCGCAGCGCGTCCAGGCGTTCCTGGTCGCTGCCCATGTGGCTGCCGAGTTCGGCCAGCTGCGCGGCGGCTTCGTCGCGCGCGCGCTGCAGGCGGGTGGTCATCTCGCGCTGGTGCTGGATCTGCTGCTCGATGCGGGCCAGGGCGCCGCCGACTTCGTAGCTGGCGGCCTGGGCCTTGTTGAGCGCCTCGGCGGCCTCCTCGCGGCGCACGCGTCCGGTCTCCAGCTCGCGCTCGGCCTCGCGCTGCTCGGCGATCAGCTGCTGCAGGCGGGTTTCCTGCTGCGACAGCTTCTCGCGCTGCGACTGCAGCTTCTGGTCCAGGGCGCGATGCTCCAGCGCCTTCCATTCGGCGTCCTTGACCCGGCGCTCGGCCTGGATCGCCTGATACTGCTCGGCCTGGCGGGCCTGGCGGCGCAGGTGCTCGAGCTGCTTGCCGACTTCCTCGCGCAGGTCGTTGAGGCGGTCGAGGTTTTCGCGGGTGTGGCGGATGCGGGTCTCGGTCTCCTTGCGGCGCTCCTTGTACTTGGAGATGCCGGCGGCTTCCTCGAGATAAACGCGCAGCTCCTCGGGCTTGGCCTCGATGATCTGGCTGATCATGCCCTGCTCGATGATCGAGTAGCTGCGCGGCCCCAGGCCGGTGCCCAGGAACAGATCCGTGATGTCGCGGCGGCGGCACTTGCCGCCGTTGAGGTAGTACTGGCTGGTGCCGTCGCGGCTGACGGTGCGCTTGACCGAGATCTCGTTGAAGGCCGCGAATTCGCCGGTGATGGTGTGGTCGGAGTTGTCGAAGATCAGCTCGACCATCGCCTGCGACACCGGCTTGCGCGCCGAGGAGCCGGCGAAGATCACGTCGGTCAGCGAGTCGCCGCGCAGCCGGCTGGCCGAGCTCTCGCCCATCACCCAGCGCACCGCGTCGATGATATTGGACTTGCCGCAGCCGTTGGGACCGACCACGCCGGTCATGTTGGTGGGCAGGTGCAACGTGGTCGGATCGACGAAGGACTTGAAACCGGAGAGCTTGATCGTGGACAGACGCATGCGGCGGGGTTGCCTCTGGCGCGCCCGCGAGGGCGCCGCCGTAGATACCAAGGAAGATGAAGTTGTTCGTCTAAATTACTGATTACTATAGACGATATGCGGTGAAAACGCCGCACAGCCTCGTGAGTATAACGGGCCCGGGCCGGCCTCGCCGGGGCCGTCGCCGGCGCCGCGGCGGCCCGGATCGGCACAGGCTTCCGCCGCCGCCGGGGACTGCGAACCGCAACGGCGGTCATGCTATTGATGACGCACGGACCCGGACGCGGTCCGCGACCGTCCGCAACGCAAGGTAGCCAGGCCGATGAGCCGACCCCGCGCCCAACGCCGCAAGAAAGAACCCGGCGACAGCCCGACCATGGCCGACCTGGCCAAGCTGGCCGGGGTCTCGGCGATCACGGTCTCGCGCGCGCTGCGCGACAGCCCGCTGGTGAACCCCGAGACCCGCGCCCAGATCAAGGCCCTGGCCGAGAGCCAGGGCTACATGTTCAACATCTCGGCGCGCAATCTGCGCCTGCGCCGCAGCATGACCGTGGCGGTGGTGGTGGAGATGACCCCGACCATCGAGCGCCAGATGTCCGGGCCGTATCCCCTGGACCTGCTCGGCGGCATCAGCCAGGAGCTGACCTCGTCCGGCTACGCGGTGCTGCTGACCTCGCTGCAGGGCGGCGCGCTGCCCAGCGTGCAGGCCGCCGACGGCGTGATCCTGCTCGGCCAGGGCGCGCACGAAGACGCCATGCACCAGGTCCAGCGCTGGGGCCGGCCGATGGTGGTCTGGGGCGCGGTCAGCCGGCACGAGTCGCAGGTGGTGGTGGGCAGCGACAACCAGCGCGGCGGCGCGCTCGCGGCCGAACGCTTCATCGCCCTGGGCCGGCGCCGGCCGGTATTCCTGGGCGACCCCGCCCACGGCGAGTTCGCCGAGCGTCTGGACGGTTACAGCCGCGCCCTCGCCCGCCACGATCTGAGCCCGCTCATGCCGCCGGTGTCCGGCTTGACCGTGAGCGCGGGCGCGACCGCGGTGCACACCCTGCTCGACCAGCATCCGCAGTTCGACGCTCTGTTCGCGGCCAGCGACCTGCTGGCGATCGGCGCGATCCGGGCCCTGATCGAGCGCGGCCGGCGCGTGCCGGAGGACGTGTCGGTGATCGGCTACGACGACACGCCCCTGGGCGCGACCTATCTGCCGCCGCTGACCTCGGTGCATCAGAACTTCACCGACGCCGGCGTGCTGCTGGCGCGCAAGATCCTGGCCCTGATCGAAGGCCAGCCCGCGCAGTCCGAGATCCTCGCCACCAACCTGGTGGTGCGGGTGACCTGAACCGGCCGGCCCGCGGCGCAGCGGCGTGCTGCGGCGCAGCGCGATGGCGGTGGCGGCGGTCGCCGTCGACACCGCGCTTACGGTGCCGGGCAGCGACGATCCGGCAGATGCCAATCCGCTTTAAATCAACTGCTTGTCCCATATTGCTGCGCAGACCGGGTAGCTGAATCCGCGGCCGTCCGGCGCCGCCCGCCGATCCTTCGCGACGATTTGTTATCGATAACTTGACATCGATAACAATGCACCTCTAGCGTCCGCCTCCAGCCGCCGACCGGCGGTCCAGCAAGCAGGCCAGCGACGCGTGACCGATCAGAATTCCCCCGCTCTCTCCGACCTAGACGCCGAAGACGCCGAACGCGCCTGGCGCCTGCGCCAGGACCGCTACGAACCCGAGCGCCGGCGGCGCGACGCCAGCCTGTTCGCGCTCGCCAACGGCTCGCTCGGCGTGCGCGGCGGTTTCGAGGAAGGCCGCGGCGACGGCGATGGCAGCTACCTGGCCGCGGTCTACGAACAGAACCCGATCCACTACCACGAGCGCTTCCGCGGCTTCGCCCTGAGCACCGACACCCGCGTCCCGGTCGCCGACGGCAAGCGCATCGAAATCTGGCTGGGCGACGAGCGTCTGGACCCGGATACCGCCCAGGTGCTCGCCTTCGAACGCGAGCTCGACCTGCACACCGGCGCCCTGCGCCGCCGCATGCGTCTGCGCAGCGCGAACGGCGCGACCCTTGAGATCGAAGCCGAGCGGGTGGTGCCGCTGAACGTGCATCCGGGCGCCTGCGACCTGCTCGCGATCCGCTACCGCGCGACTTCGGTCGACTACACCGGTCCGATCGCGCTGGTTTCGGCGATCGAAAGCGGCCACCAGGCCGCGGCCCAGGGCGACGACCCGCGCATCGGCGTGTCCGGCAGCGAAGGCCTGCTCGCCCACGGCGCGCGCGCCGACGCCGTGCAGGCCCGTTACGGCCAGCGCACCCATCGCGGCACCGGCGCGGTCCTGTGCGGCCAGCGCCATCGGTTCCCGCCGGCCGCCGCCACGCTGCATTTCGTCGCCGCCGAGGCCGACGACGCGCGCGTCGCCCAGCGCTACGAAGCGCAGCTCACGCCGGGCGCCGGCGTCGCCCTGGAAAAATTCGTCGCCTACGCCAGCGCCGCCGACGCCGCCGGCCTGGACGCGCGCGTGGATGCCGCGCTGTCGGCGGCCGTCGACGCCGGCTACCAAGCCCTGGCCGCGCTGCAGGCCGGCGCCATGGCCGGGTTCTGGCGCGACGCCGAGCTGTCCATCGACGGCGATCCGGACAGCGAACTCGCGCTGCGCTTCAACCTGTTCCACCTGTGGCAGTCGGCCGGCCGCGACGGCGTGTCCGGCACCGCCGCCAAGGGCCTGACCGGCGAAGGCTACGAGGGCCACTGCTTCTGGGACACCGAGGCCTTCGTGCTGCCGGTGATGGCCTACACCGCGCCGGAGGTGGCGCGCGCGATGCTGCAGGCGCGTCACCGCATGCTCGCCGCGGCGCGCGCGCATGCGCGCGAGATGAACCACCCGGCCGGCGCGCTCTACCCCTGGCGCACCATCGCCGGCGGCGAATGCTCCGCCCACTACCCGTCCGGCTCGGCCGCGTACCACATCAACGCCGCCATCGCCTACGCGATCGGCCTGTACCTGGACGCCAGCGACGACGTCGGTTTCCTGTTCGACGGCGGCGCCGAGATGCTGTTCGAGACCGCGCGCATCTGGCCGCAGATCGGTCACTACAACCCGCGCCGCGGCGGCGCGTTCTGCATCCACGAAGTCACCGGGCCGGACGAGTACACGGCCATGGTCGACAACAACTACTACACCAACCGCATGGCCCAGCAGCACCTGCTGCGCGCGGTCGCGGTGTGGCGGCGCCTGCATGCGCTGCGGCCGGAAGCGGCCGCCGCGCTGGACGCGCGCCTGGGCCTGGACGCGGACGAGGTCGCCGACTGGCAGCGCGCGGCCGAGGCCATGTACCTGCCCTACGACGAAAGCCTGGGCGTGTACGCGCAGGACGACGGATTCCTCGACAAGCCGCGCTGGCCGTTCCCGCCGCGCCAGGGCGAACACCGTCCGCTGCTGCTGGATTACCACCCGCTCACGCTCTACCGCTACCAGGTCTGCAAGCAGGCCGACGTGGTGATGGCGCTGGTGCTGGCCGGCGCCGGTATCGAGCTGGCGCGCAAGCGCCGCAGCTACGATTACTACGAGGCGGTGACCACCCACGACTCGACCCTGTCGGCGTCGATGTTCGGCATCCTCGCCAGCGAAGTCGGGCATGCCGACCGCGCCCTGCACTACTTCGACGCCAGCCTGCGCGTGGACCTGGACGATCTGCACGGCAACACCGACCACGGCGTGCACATGGCGGCGATGGCGGGCAGCTGGCTGGCGCTCACCCAGGGCTTCGCCGGCATGCGCGCGATCGAGGGCGAACTGCATTTCGCCCCCGGCCTGCCCGCGCGCTGGAACGGCTACGGCTTCGGCCTGCGCTGGCGCGGCCGCGAGCTGCACGTCGGCATCGAACGCGACCAGGCCGTGTACCGCCTGATCGAAGGCGAACCGCTGGAGATCGTGCACGCCGGACAGCGCCTGCGCCTGAGCGCGGGCACACCGCAGCAGCGGCCGCTCGCGCACGCGCGGGGCGCGGCACCAACCGCTTTCCCGCGCCCGGCCCAGGCCTTGATCTTCGACCTGGACGGCGTGCTCACCGACACCGCGCACACCCATTACTTGGCCTGGAAGCGCCTGGCCGACGAGATCGGCGTGCCCTTCGACGAGACCGTCAACCTGCGCCTGAAGGGCGTCGACCGCGAAGCCTCGCTGGCGATCATCCTGGAACGCGCGGACCGGCCCTACGACGAAGCCGAACGGCGCGAACTGGCCGCGCGCAAGAACGGCTATTACCGCGCCGCGATCGAAAGCGTCGGGCCGCAGGACCTCTACCCCGGCGCGGCCGCACTGCTGGACGCGGCGCGCGCGCGCGGGCTCAAGCTCGGCCTGGCCTCGGCCAGCAAGAACGCGGCCGCGTTGCTGGCGCGGCTGGGCATCGCCGACCGCTTCGACTACGTCGCCGATGCCGCCCACATCGCGCGCGCCAAGCCGGCCCCGGACATTTTCCTGAGCGTGGCGCAGGCGCTGGGGGTGCCGCCCGAGCGCTGCATCGGCATCGAGGACGCGGCCGCCGGCATCGTCGCGATCCGCGCCGCCGGCATGCCCGCGGTCGGCATCGGCGATCCGGCCGCGCTGCCGGGCGCGGACGCCCACCTGCCCGCGATCGCCGCCTTCGACCTGGACGTCTTCGTATCGCGCTGAACATCCACCGCATCGACGCGCCGCCCGCCGGCGCACCGACGTACACAACCTGACATTCTGAGGAGTGGGGAGAACACCATGCAGCAGCAGTCTCTGATCCGTTACGCCCTGTCGATGGCCATCGCCGCCGCGTTGAGCCCGGGCCTCGTGCGCGCGCAGGACGCCGCGCCGGCCACGGACGCGCCGCCCGCCGGCGAAAGCGAAGCCACCACCCTGGACTCGGTGGTGGTCAGCGGTACCGCCCGCTTCAAGGGCGTGCGCAAGCGCGACGCCAGCTTCTCCATCACCACCGCCTCGCTGGAGCAATTGCAGGAAGCGGTGCCGCTGAGCACCGCCGACGCGCTCAAGGTGGTGCCCGGCATCTGGGCCGAATCGGCCGGCGGCAGCACCGGCGCCAACATCTTCGTGCGCGGCATGCCCTCGGAGGGCGACGCCCCGTTCGTGACCGTGCAGATGGACGGCGCGCCGCTGTTCCCGCCGCCGACCCTGTCGTTCCTGGAGAACTCCACCCTGTTCCGCATGGACGACACCATCGACCGCATGGAAGTGCTGCGCGGCGGTCCCAGCCCGATCTTCTCCAACGGCCAGCCCGGCGCCACGGTCAACTTCATCCAGAAAAAGGGCGGCGAAGAAACCGAAGGCAGCCTGCGCGTGACCGCCGGCAGCGACAACCTGCGCCGGGTCGACGTGTTCAACAGCGGCAAGCTCGGCGAAGGCTGGTACTACAGCATCGGCGGCTTCTACCGGGTCACCGACGGCGTGCGCGACACCCAGTTCCCGGCCGACAAGGGCGGCCAATTCAGCGCCACCCTGACCCGCAGCTGGGACAGCGGCGAGGTGACCCTGTACGCGCGCCACACCGACGACAAGAACGCCTTCTTCACCCCGATCCCGCTGCTCTCGCGCAACAACGGCAAGGACCTGTCCAGCTTCCCGGGCCTGGACGCGCAGTCCGGCACCCTGCTGGGCAACGACTTCCGCCGCGTGACCATCCCCACCGGCGCCAACGGCGAGACCGTCAGCCGCGATCTGGCCGACGGCCGCGGCATCAACCTGGACGTGTTCGGCGCCTCGATGGACTTCTACCTCGGCGACTGGACCATCAGCGACCGGGTCAACTACGTCAGCGGCAGCGCGCCCACCAACGGCCTGTTCACCGGCGCCAGCCCGCAGACCATCAGCAGCTACATCGCCTCCTTCGGCAGCCCCGGCACCGCCACCTACACCAACGGCGGCGGCGCGGTCGATCCGAACCAGCAGGTGCTGACCGCCGGTTTCTGGGTGGTCGACAAGGAAATCGAGTCCTTCACCAACGACCTGCGTTTCAGCCGCGACCTGTTCGAGGGCAATACCCTCACCGCCGGCGTCTACTACGCGCGCTATTCGTCCAAGGACACCTGGTACCTGGGCAACAATATGCTGCTGACCGCGCAGAACAACGCGCGCCGCATCGACGTGACCCTGGCCGACGGCCGCCAGGTCACCCGCGACGGCTTCGTCGGCACCTCGTTCTTCTCGCTGCGCGGCGATTACGACGGCCAGAACACCGCGGTGTTCCTGGCCGACGAATGGCAGATCAACGACCGCCTGCGCCTGGACGGCGGCATCCGCTACGAGTGGCAGCAGGTCGACGGCACCGTCCACAACACCGCCACGGTCGATCTGGACGGCAATCCCAACACGCTCTACGACAACAACACCTCGATCTCGCTGCCCAGCACCCGCCGCATCGACCAGGACGACAAGCATTTCTCCTGGACCCTGGGCCTGAACTTCAAGCTCAACGACAGCGCCAGCCTGTTCGCGCGCGCCAACTCCGGCTACAAGCTGCCGACCTTCGACGGCCTGCGCGACGGCAACACCAAGGTGCAGGAGGTCGACCAGTACGAGCTCGGCTTCAAGGCCGGCAATTCGGTCTACGACCTGTACCTGACCGCGTTCTACAACAGTTTCACCAATTCGCCGTTCCAGGCCTTCCTCGACGACGGCACCAACTTCACCACGGTCGGCGATTCGCGCGCCTACGGCGTCGAAGTCGAGGGCGCGATCCGTCCCTTCGGCGGTTTCGAGCTGCGCGCCACCGGCGTGTGGCTGGACGCCCAGTACGAGAACTACCGCGAGTTCACCGGCAACCAGGTGATGCGCCAGCCCAAGGCCCAGTTCCGGATCACCCCGAGCTACTACTGGACCCTGCCGGTCGGCGATCTCAAGCTGTTCGCGACCTACTCGCACATCGGCGACCGCTACGCCGACCTGGCCAACACCCAGGAGCTGCCCTCGTACCACACGCTGGACGTGGGCGCGAACCTGCACGTGGGCGAGCACTGGGAGTTCACCGCCAGCGGCAGCAACGTGACCGACGAGCTGGGCCTGACCGAAGGCAACGTGCGCGTGCCCGGCGCGGCCACTGGCGGGGTGTTCCTGGGCCGGCCGATCGCGGGACGTTCCTACCAGCTGTCGGCGGCCTACCGCTGGTGAACGCGGCGGCGACGCGGCGGCATGCGATGCTGACTCCGTCGCTTTCGACCGCCTCGCGCCGACCGGCGCGCGGTTTTCGAAGCCCGTTCGCGGCGCGATCCCGGAGCCGCCGCCTGCGCATCCCTCCCTCCAAGGCGCAGGCGGCACCGGCGACCGTCGCGAACGGTCTTTTTAACCACAGCGCGCGGCCCCGCAGGGCAGCGCGCCGGAGCAGCGCATGACCTCCACCGGCAGCCACCGCGGCCGCATGATCCTGGCGATGATCCTGACCTACATGGTGTTCGCGGTGCTGCTCAACAGCGTCGGCACCGTGATCCTGCAGGCGATCCAGGGCTTCGGCGTGAACAAGGCCGACGCCAGTTTCCTGGAGGCCTTCAAGGACCTTCCGATCGCGATCGTGTCCTTCCTCACCGCCTCGCTGCTGCCGCGCCTGGGCTATCGGCGCGCGATGATCCTGGGCCTGAGCCTGGTCGCCGCGGCCTGCGCGCTGATGCCGCTGCTGCACGCGTTCTGGGCGACCAAGCTGCTGTTCGCCACGGTCGGCGCCTCGTTCGCGCTGGCCAAGGTCTCGGTGTATTCCTCGATCGGCCTGCTCACCGACGGCAAGCAACAGCACGCCAGTTTGACCAGCACCATCGAGGGCTGGTTCATGGTCGGGGTGCTCGCCGGCTATTGGCTGTTCGCCAGCTTCATCAACCCCGAATCGCCGGCCGACCCGCGCTGGCTGCGGGTGTACTGGGTGATCGCCGCGGTCGCCGCGGCCACCGCGCTGCTGCTGACGGTCAGCCGCCTGGACGAAACCGCCGCGCGCGACGGCCACGCGCCGGGCGAGGCCTTCTTCGACATGTTCCGCCTGGTCGCGCAGCCGTTGATCGGCGTGTTCCTGGCGTCGGCCTTCCTGTACGTGCTGATCGAACAGAGCATCGGCACCTGGCTGCCGACCTTCAACCGCGAGATCCTGCACCTGCCCACCACCATGAGCGTGCAGGCCGCGAGCATCTTCGCCGTTTCGCTGGCGCTGGGCCGGCTCGGCGCCGGCCTGCTGCTGCGGCGCGTACCCTGGCATTGGCTGCTGATCGCCTGCGTGCTGGCGATGGCCGCGCTGGTGCTGCTGGCGCTGCCGCTGGCCGCGGGCATGCGCCCGGACCCGAACGCGAGCTGGACCCGCGCTCCGGCCGCGGCCTACGTGTTTCCGCTGATCGGCCTGTTCATGGCGCCGATCTATCCGGCGATCAATTCGGTGGTACTCAGCGCCTTGCCGAAGTCGCGCCACGCCGCGATGACCGGCCTGATCGTGGTGTTCTCGGCCCTGGGCGGGACCACCGGCTCCTTCATCACCGGCCAGCTGTTCGCGCGCGCCGGCGGCGAGACCGCGTTCTACCTGTCGCTGGCGCCGATGGCCCTGCTGCTGATCGCGATCGTCGGCCTCAAGCGCCAGACCCTGCGCGCCGACGCGGCCCTGGCCGCGCAAGGCTCCGCCTGAGCCTGCGCGCGCTCAACGCAGCAGTTCGTAGGCGCCGCGCTCCTGGTCGTAGCGGTAGTCGCAGCCCAACAGCCGCGCGGTGACCAGGTAGGAGTGCTCGTCGTCGGTCGGGTATTCCTTGTACGGCAAGCCCTTGAGTTCGATGGACGCATCGATCACCTGCCGCCCGTCGCGCATGTCCAGGATCTTGCTGCCGACCTGGAACAGCGCCGGGCCGAGCGGCGCGATCGCACGCACCTGCCGGTCCAGCAAACGCCAGGGCCGCGGGTTGTAAGTCGCCGCGAGGAACTCGCCGCCGCTGCCGAGCAGGTTGCGCACCGCCAGGCTCGCGTCCTCGATGCCGTCCGGCGGCGTTTCGGCCTGACCGATGCGGTCGTACACATCGTACAGATAGCCCCAGCCGGTGCGGGCCAGGGCGACGTAGCCGTAACCGTAGCCGGCGCCCGCGGCCAGCGGCACGCAGAACATCGCGCCTTCACGGATGGCCGTGGCCTGATCGATCCGCATGTTCGACTCCTGGGGGGACGCGCCGCGATCAACCGGCCGCCGCCGGCGCGCGCAGGCTGCGCTCGGTCTCGGGATCGAAGTAATGCATGCGCTCGGGCACGTAGCCCAGGTGCACGGTGTCGCCAGGCGCGGGCAGATCGTAGGGCGGCAGGCGCAGCACCAGGTCGCAGCCGCCACAGCCCAGATTGAGGAAGGCTTCGTTGCCGACCGGCTCCACCACTTCCACCCGCGCCGACAGGCGCTCGGGCGCGGCCTCGGCCAGGTGCATGTCCTCCGGGCGCAGGCCGACGGTGAGCCGGCGGCCGAGGTAGCCGCGCACGCTCTCGCGCAGGGCCTCGTCGGGTTGCAACGGCAATTCCACGCCTTCGGCGATGCGCAGCCGCAAGCCGTCGCGTTCGATCACCTCGCCCCACAGCAGGTTCATCTTCGGGCTGCCCAGGAAAGTCGCCACGAACAGATTGGCCGGATGCCGGTACAGCGCCATCGGCGTGTCGATCTGCTGGATCTTGCCGTCCTTGAGCACGACGATGCGCTGGCCCAGGGTCATGGCCTCGATCTGATCGTGGGTGACGTAGACCATGGTGGTGCCGAGCTGGCGATGCAGGCGCGCGATCTCCACCCGCATGCCCATGCGCAGCTTGGCGTCCAGGTTGGACAGCGGTTCGTCGAGCAGGAACACCTGCGGCTGGCGCACCAGCGCCCGGCCCAGGGCCACGCGCTGGCGCTGGCCGCCGGACAGCGCGGCCGGCTTGCGTTGCAGCATCGACTGCAGCTCCAGCGTCGCCGCGGCCTCGTTCACGCGCGCCTCGATCTCGGCCTTGGACGCGCCGCGCAGCTTGAGGCCGAAGCCCAGGTTCTCGGCCACGGTCATGTGCGGGTACAGGGCGTAGCTCTGGAACACCATGGCGATGTCGCGGTCCTTGGGCGGGACCTCGTTGACCCGGCGGTCGCCTATGCGCAGCTCGCCGCTGCTGATCGTCTCCAGGCCCGCGATCATCCGCAGCAGGGTCGATTTGCCGCAGCCCGAGGGGCCGACCAACACCAGCAGCTCGCCGTCGCGGATCTCGAAACTGGCCTCGTCGACGCCGACGAACCCGTTCGGATAGACCTTGCGCAGACGTTCAAGCGTGACCTTCGCCATGAATTCTCCCAATCGTGGCCCCGGCGACGATGCAATTGTCGCCGCCCTGGGCTATTCTGCCATGTAACCGTTTACATGCGCGTTTGATGGCACCGGAGGCCAAACAGCGATGAGCCAAGTTCGTGTCTTTCCCGAGGGGTTCCTGTGGGGTGCGGCCACCGCCGCCCACCAGATCGAGGGCTCCCCGCTCGCCGATGGCGCCGGTCCCAGCATCTGGACCCGCTTCGCCCATACGCCGGGGATGACCCTCAACGGCGATACCGGCGACGTCGCCTGCGACCACTATCGGCGCTGGAAGGACGACGTCGCCCTGATGAAGCGCCTGGGCCTGCAGGCCTACCGCTTCAGCGTGTCCTGGTCGCGGATCCTGCCCGAGGGCACCGGCCGGGTGAACCAGGCCGGCCTGGACTTCTATTCGCGCCTGGTCGACGAACTGCTGGCCAACGGCATCGAGCCCCTGCTGACCCTGTACCACTGGGACATGCCGGCCGCGCTCGACGACCGCGGCGGCTGGCTCAACCGCGACTGCGCCGACTGGTTCGCCGAATACGGCAGCGTGCTGTACCGCGCGCTCGACGGCCGGGTCAAGAAGTGGGTCACCCTCAACGAACCCTGGGTGATCACCGACGGCGGCTACCTGCATGGCGCGCTCGCGCCCGGCCACCGCAGCCGCTTCGAGGCCCCGATCGCCTCGCACAACCTGATGCGCGCGCACGGCGCCGCGGTCCAGGCCTACCGCGCCATCGGCCGGCACGAGATCGGCCTGGTGGTGAACATCGAGCCCAAGTACGCCGCCACCGAGTCGGCCGCCGACGCCGCCGCGGTCAAGCGCGCCCACGCCTACATGAACGAGCAGTACCTCGACCCTGCCCTGCTCGGCTCCTACCCGCCGGAACTGCGCGAGATCTTCGGCGAGGCCTGGCCGGAATGGCCGGCCGAGGATTACGCGCTGATCCAGCAGAAGCTCGACTTCGTCGGCATCAACTACTACACCCGCAGCGTCACCAAGGACGCGGTCAGCTACCCGCTCAACACCGGCGTGGTGCGCCAGCCCTCGGGCACCTACACCGAGACCGGCTGGGAAGTGTTCCCGCAGGGCCTCACCGACACCCTGACCTGGTTCAAGCAGCGCTACGGCGACATCCCGATGTACGTGACCGAGAACGGCGCGGCCTTCTTCGATCCGCCGGTGGCCGAGCCCGACGCCAGCGGCGAGCGCCGCGTGCGCGACCCGCTGCGCATGGACTACCTGCAAAAGCACATCAGCGCGATCCACGACGCGATCCAGGCCGGCTGCGACATCCGCGGCTACATGGTCTGGTCGCTGCTGGACAACCTGGAGTGGTCGCTGGGCTATTCCAAGCGCTTCGGCGTGGTCCACGTGAACTACGCGACCCAGGACCGCACGCCCAAGGACAGCGCCAAGTGGTACTCGAAGGTGATCGCCACGCATGGCCGTTCGCTGTCCGAGCCGCTACCTTAAGCACTTCGACCACAACGGTCCCGACCAAACCAGGCGCCGGCGCCATGCACGACACCCTGTTGCTGTTCGGCGCCACGGGTGATCTCGCCCAGCGCTACCTGTTTCCGTCGCTGATCCACCTGTGGCGCGACCGCCTGCTGCCGCCCGACTTCCGCCTGATCGCGGTCGGGCGGCAGGAGATGGGCGACGAGGACTTCCGCGCCTGGCTGCGCGAACGCATGGCGGCCGAGGCCGCCGACGATGCCGCGTCGGTGGACGGCCTGCTGCGCTGCATCGCCTACGTCGCGGTCGACCTGCGCGACACCGCCGCGATCGCGGCCGCGCTGTCGCGCTACGCCGACCGCCCCAGCGTGAGCTACCTGGCCACGCCGCCGGACCTGTTCGTGCCGGTGGCGCAGGGCCTGGGCGCGGCCGGCGTGCTCGCCGATCCCTCGCGCCTGGTGCTGGAAAAACCGATCGGCCGCGACCTGGCCTCGGCGCGCGCGATCAACGCCGCCCTGCGCGCCTGCCTGGACGAGTCGCGGATCTTCCGCATCGACCATTACCTGGGCAAGGCCGCGGTGCAGAACCTGCTGGCGCTGCGCCTGGGCAACACCCTGCTGGAAGCGGTGTGGCAGCACCGCTGGATCGAATCGGTCGACATCCTGGTCGCCGAGACCGCCGGCGTCGACGGCCGCGAGGAGTACTACGCCGGCTACGGCGCCCTGCGCGACATGGTCCAGAACCACATGCTGCAGCTGCTGGCGCTGATCGCGATGGAACCGCCGTCCAACCTGGACGCCGACAGCATCCGCGAGGAGAAGCGCAAGACCCTGCGCGCGCTGCGCCCGATGAGCGCCGCCGACGCCGCCCGCGACACCGTGCGCGGCCGCTACGGCGCCGGCGTGGTCGAGGGCCGCGCGGTCAAGGGCTTCGTCCACGAGTCGCCGGTGGAAACCTTCGTCGCCCTGCGCACCTATATCGACAATTGGCGCTGGGCCGGGGTGCCGTTCCGGCTGGTCACCGGCAAGCGCCTGGCCGCGCGCGCGACCGAGGTCGTGGTCTCGTTCAAGCCGGTTTCGCATTGGCTGTTCGAGCGCCCCGCGCGCGGACGCGAACGCCCCAACCGCCTGCGCATGCGCCTGCAGCCGGACGAAACCGTGGAGCTGGGGCTGATGGGCAGCCTGGCCGCGCCCGAATGGGGCGCGCTGGAACTGCGGCCGATGTCGCTGGACCTGTCGATGTCGAATTCGCCGCAACGCCGGATCGCCTACGAACGCCTGCTGGTGGACGCGCTGCGCGGCAACCAGACCCTGTTCGTGCGCGACGACGAGGTCGAATCGGCCTGGCAATGGATCGACAGCGTCGAACGCGCCTGGAGCGGCACCGCCCAGCCGGTGATCGAGTACCCGGCCGGCTCCTGGGGCCCGGGCGAGGCCGCGGACTTCCTGCCGGCGTCGCTGCGCCAGGGCCGTGGAGGCCAGCCGTGAGCGCGGCCGCCGCGGAAACGCTGCTGGCCGACATCGGCGGCACCAATGCGCGCTTCGCCCTGGCCACGCCGCAGCGCGAACAGCCGCTGCACGAGGACAGCGTGCAGGTGTTCGCGGTCGCCGACTTCCCGTCCCTGGCCGACGCCGCGCGCCACTACCTCGACCGCATCGGCGCCACCCCCGGCGAAGCCGTATTCGCCGTGGCCGGCCGCGTCGACGGCGACGAGGCGCGCATCACCAATCATCCCTGGGTGATCTCGGCCGCGCGCACGCGCCAGGCCCTGGGCCTGGAACGCCTGCAACTGGTCAACGATTTCGCCGCCCAGGCGATGGCGGTGTCGCTCTTGCGCGCGCAGGACGTGGTCGCGATCGGCGGCAACGCCTGGCGCGGCGCCGACGAAGAAGGCGACCGCACCTACGCGGTGATCGGTGCCGGCACCGGGCTGGGCGTCGGCGGTCTGATCCGCCGCGACGGCCGTTACTACCCCTTGCAGACCGAGGGCGGCCACGTCAGCTTCGCGCCCGGCACGCCCGAGGAAATCGAGATCTTGCAGCGCCTGTCGGGCGAGTTCGGACGGGTCTCCAACGAGCGTCTGGTCAGCGGCAGCGGCTTGGTCAACCTGCACCGCGCGCTGAGCCAGATCGCCGGCGAGGACCCGGGCCCGCTGCAGCCGGCCGACATCACCGCGATGGCGCGTGAAGGCGACGCGCGCTGCCTGCGCGCGATCGACGTGTTCTGCGCCGTGTACGGCGCCGCCGCCGGCGACCTGGTGCTGACCCTGGGCGCCTGGGACGGCGTGTTCCTGCCCGGCGGGCTGGTGCCGCGCCTGATGCCCTGGCTGCAGCATTCCGGTTTCCGCCAGCGTTTCGAGCACAAGGGCCGTTTTTCGCCGGCGATGGCGCGCATCCCCACGCTCGCGGTCACCCATCCGCAGCCCGGTTTGCTGGGTGCGGCGGCCTTGGCCAGGCACACGCCACGCTGAGGTGGATCGTGCGAAGATCGGTGGATGCTCGACGATCCGTCGCCCGTGCCGGCCGGCCCTCCGGAGCCGGAAACCACCGCCTACGTGATGCACGCGCATCGGGGCCGCGATGTGTGGACCTGGGCTTGTGCGGTCGCGATCGCGGCGGAATTGCGCCGCGACCTGTCGCTGCGTCCGCGTGCGCGCCTGCTGCTGTCCGGCGGCGGCACGCCCGGTCCGGTGTACCGCGCGCTGTCCAAGGCGCCGCTGGATTGGAGCCGGGTCGACATCGGCCTGGTCGATGAACGCTGGTTGCTGCCGGACGATCCCGACAGCAACGCGCGCATGGTCCGCACCCATCTGCTGCACGATCACGCCGCCGCCGCCCGCTTCGAACCGCTGACCCAGGCCGGGCGCCGGATCGAGGACGCGGTCGCCGCCGCCAACGCCCACGCCCAACTCGGCGCCAGCGCCGCGGTGCTGGGCATGGGCGAGGACGGCCACACCGCCTCGCTGTTCCCGAACAGCCACGATCTCCCCCGCGCGCTGGAGAGCCGTCAGGCCTACATCGCCGTCGACGCCCAGGACGCCCCGGGCGCGCGGCAGTGGCCGCGCCGGATCAGCCTGACCCCGGCCGGCCTGGCGCGCGTGCAGACGCGGCTGCTGCTGATCCAGGGCGAACGCAAGCGCGAGGTGTTCGAAGCCGCGCTGCGCAGCGGCGACGTGCAGCGCTATCCGGTGCTGGCGGCGCTGGAGGCGGGGCGTGGGTCGCCGTTGCATGTGCATTGGTGCGAATGAAGGGTGCCGGACGGCAGAACCCTCATGGCCATCATTCCCGCGTAGGCGGGAATCCAGTGACTTCAGCCATGGGCGCCGAGTAACAGAGGCGTGGCCGAGTGCTCGAAATCCGGCCCAGGCTTCTTACTGATGCGGCTTCGTTGCGCCCGCATGCAACCCGGAGCGAGTCTAAGTCACTGGATTCCCGCCTTCGCGGGAATGACGAGAACGTAGCTACGCGGCGCGTGCCGCGACCTTTCGTCGTGTCGCGACGCGAGGACCGGACGCAGGATCGAAGGCCTAACGTAGGATGCGGTGACAACCGCATCGTCGCGCTCCGGCGTCGCCGTACTCCCGATTCGCGCGATGCGGTGCGCCTTCGGCTTACCGCATCCTACGGCGGCGGCAAGCACAGCATCAGCACGTAGGATGCGGTGACAACCGCATCGTCGCGCTCCGGCATCGCCGTGCTCCCGATTCGCACGATGCGGTGCGCCTTCGGCTTACCGCATCCTACGGCGGCGGCAAGCACAGCATCAGCACGTAGGATGCGGTGACAA
>NZ_JBAHWA010000001.1:0-161711 GCF_036697405.1 Lysobacter sp. CCNWLW3 | reverse complement strand
CCGCATCGTCGCGCTCCGGCGTCGCCGTACTTCCGATTCGCGCGATGCGGTGCGCCTTCGGCTTACCGCATCCCACTGCGGCGGCAAGCACCGCATCAGCACGTAGGATGCGGTGACAACCGCATCAGACGATGGCACGTCATGCGGCGCCATCGCGGAACCCCGCATCACTCGATGCGATCGGCCCCGCCCATGTACGGGCGCAGCACCTCGGGCACGGTGATCGAGCCGTCGGCGTTCTGGTAGTTCTCCATCACCGCGATCAGGGCGCGGCCGATCGCCACGCCGGAGCCGTTGAGGGTGTGCACGGGCTCGGGCTTGTCGGTGGCCGGGTTGCGCCAGCGCGCCTGCATGCGGCGGGCCTGGAAGGCCTCGCAGTTCGAACAGGAGGAGATCTCGCGGTAGTTGTCCTGGCTGGGCAGCCAGACTTCCAGGTCGTAGGTCTTGGTGGCCGAGAAGCCCATGTCGCCGGTGCACAGCAGCATGCGGCGGTACGGCAGGCCGAGCTTTTCCAGCACCACCTCGGCGCAGCGGGTCATGCGCTCGTGCTCGTCGTAGCTTTCGTGCGGGCGCGCGATGGTGACCAGCTCGACCTTCTCGAACTGGTGCTGGCGGATCATGCCGCGGGTGTCGCGGCCGTGGCTGCCGGCCTCGGCGCGGAAGCACATCGAGTGCGCGGTCATGCGCAGCGGCAGCGCCGCGTCCTCGACGATCTCGTCGCGCACGATGTTGGTCAGCGGCACTTCCGAGGTCGGGATCAGGTAGCGCTTGCTGGCGGTCTCGCCCTCGCCGATCGCGGTCGCGAACAGGTCGTCCTCGAACTTGGGCAGCTGGCCGGTGCCGCGCATGGAATCGGCGTTGACCAGCAGCGGCACGTTGGTTTCCTGGTAGCCGTGCTGGTCGGTGTGCAGATCCAGCATGAACTGCGCCAGCGCGCGGTGCAGGCGCGCGAGCTGGCCGCGCAGCACGGTGAAGCGCGCGCCCGACAGCTTGGCGGCGGTGTCGCCATCCAGCCAGCCCTTGCGCGCGCCCAGTTCGACATGATCCTTGATCGTGAAATTGAACGCCTGCGGCACGCCCCAGCGGTGCTGCTCGACGTTGCCGGTCTCGTCCTGGCCGGCCGGCACCGATTCGTGCGGCAGGTTCGGGATGCCCAGCGCGATCGCCTCGATCTGGCCGCGGATTTCGTCCAGGCGCAGCTCGCTGGCCTTGAGCTCGTCGCCGAAACCGGCGACCTCGGCCATCAGCGCGGCCACGTCCTCGCCCTTGGCCTTGGCCTGGCCGATCGCCTTGGAGCGGGTGTTGCGCAGGTTCTGCAGCTCCTGGGTGCGGATCTGGATCTGCTTGCGCTCGCTTTCCAGCGACTCCAGCGCGCTCGCGTCGAGTACGTAGCCGCGGGTATCGCGCAGACGCGCGGCGAGTTCGGCGGGTTGCTGGCGCAGCAGAATAGGATCGAGCATGGCGGAACCGGTGGGGAAGCGGAGCGCGATTATCGCGTGCTAAGCGCGCTCAGGGCCAATCGTGGCCGCAAACCGCGACCGGTTGCCGACGGATTAACCCGGTTGGAGGCAGAATGCGGCTAGCCCCGCTCCCTGTCCCCGCCGGATTCCGCATGTCGACACCGTCCCCCGCGCCGTCCCGTCCCGTCCTGGATCTGTCCGCCTGGCGCCCCTCGCGCAAGGCCCTGTGGTGGGTACTGGGCGCGTTCGCGCTCGGCCTGATCCTGTTCGCCCTGGTCTGGTCGCGCAGCGACGATCACGATTTCTACCGCGCCGACGAGGTCGCCCCGCCGACCGCGGCCGGCCCGAACTACGCGCCGCTGCCGGCGCCGATGTCGGGCAACGAAGGCAGCGGAGTCGGCCCCGCGCCGCAGTCCGCCCCGGCCGCGGGCGCCGATCAGCCGCGCCTGGTCGAGACCGCACCGCCTCCGCCGCCGGCCGATGCCGCGGTCGCGGCGCGCCCGCAGACCCCGCCGCCGGCGGCGGTCGCCAGTTCCGACCCCCAGCCGATCGCCGGCCAGAACCCCGCGCCGCGCTACCCGCCCCAGGCCCTGCGCCGCGGCGAGAGCGGCACGGTCACCGTGCGCGTGCAGATCGGCGCCGACGGTGTGCCGACCGACGTCGGCGTCGGCACCAGCAGCGGTTCGCGCACCCTCGATCGCGCGGCCCAGGACGCGGTCCGGCGCTGGCGTTTCCGCCCCGCGCTGGCCAATGGGCAGCCGGTCAGCGGCACCGTGATGGTCCCCATCACATTCGATGCCAGCCGCTGAACGGGTAACGCCCTGCCCCCTCCGCCTCACTCGCCGCTAACACCGGCGTGAGGAAAGTCGGATCGCCACCCGGACCACCGGGGACGACCCGAGGAGGGAGACATGACGGACAACACGCTGGACCATCGCGACACTCAACCGCAGGCCACCGCGGACGCCGCCGAGCCTGCGCGCAACCGTACCGGCCTGTGGCTGCTGGTGCTGCTGGCCGCGATCCTGCTGATCTGGTACCTGCTGAGCCAACGCGCGCCGATGCCGGCAGCGCTGCCGCCGGATGCCCCGATCGCGCCGGTGCCGACCGAAACCAGCCCCGCGACTCCGTCCGAGAGCGACCGCGGCGCGACCAAGCCGGTCGCCAGCGCGGCCAAGCCCAAGCCGAGCAAACCCACGATCAGCGCGCCGCGCGAGACCGCGCCGCAACGCATCGCCAGCCGCAGCCCCGAACCCGAGTACCCGGCCACCGCGCTGCGTCGCGGCGAAGGCGGCGACGTGCTGTTGCGGGTGAGCGTGGGCGCCGACGGCGTGCCGGGCGAGATCGATTTCGTCCGCCGCAGCAGCTCGCGCGAGCTCGACCGCGCCGCCCAGGAGGCGGTGCGCCGCTGGCGCTTCGAACCGGCCACGCGCAACGGCAAGCCGGTGCCGGCGGAGGTGGAAGTGCCGATCGCGTTCAAGCCGCAGGCCTGAACGCCTGGGCCTAGGTCCTGAGCCGCAGGACCGCGTTATCGGGGGAGAGCGGGCTCCGGCCGCCGCTGGGCGGCCGGAGCGATGCGGACCAAACCGCAGGGGGCACGCCGGCGATCGCGGACCGCCTTTCGAATTCAGCCGCGCCCCGGCCCCGTAGCGCCGCGACGACGGATCAGGCCCCAGGCCAGGCAGGCGCCGAACAGGAACTCCAGCGGCGCGCGCCCGTACTCGAAGCGCCACAGCAGCGAATCGAAGTTGTTCGCCACCAGCACGATGCCGACGCTGCCGGCCAAGGCCCAGAACCCGGCCAAGGGCATCAGCCCGCGCCGCCACGCCAGCAGCGCCTCGCGCAGCAGCAGCGCGAACGCGACCCCCAGCAGCAGCGTGCCCAGCGCGCCCAATCCGACCAGCGCGTCCAGATAAGTGTTGTGGAAATGCATGTGATGCTGGCCGGCCATGTCGCGCCGGCTCTCGGCGATCAGCGACGGCGTGGTGCGCAAGCCCCAGCCCAGCAGCGGGCGCTCCAGCCACTTCTCCGTGCCCAGCTTGTACAGGGCCATGCGCACGCTCACGGCCTTGTTGTTGAGCTGGGTGTGCTGGGCCGCGATCACCGCGGGCGCCGGGCCTGTGGCCTTGGCGGGCCCGGCCGTGGCCGGTACGGGCTCGCTGGCGACCGTGCCCGCGCTGGCGGCCTGCTGGGCCTCGCTGACCACGGTCTCGGAGCCGGCGAAGCGCAGGCTGATCAGATCGCGCGCGGCGAACAGCAGCAGGCCCGACACCAGCGCCGCCACGATCGCCGGCACCAGCACGCCCAGGCCGGCGCGGCCGCGATACTGGTACCAGGCGTAGGCCAGCACCGCCGGCGGGATCACCGCCGCGAACGCCAGCCAGGCGCCGCGCGATTGCGAGAACAGCAGCAGGCAGAAACAACCGACGTAGGCCAGCAAGCCCACGGCCAGCGCCAGGCGCCGCCCGCGTTCGCGCCGCTGCGCCCATAGCGCCATCGACAGGCACAGCGCCAGCCAGCCGCCGATCGCGGCGAGCTGCCCGCTCAGGTTCTCGGCTATGCCCAGGTCGGGGCGCAGACGACCGGCCCACAAGGCCTCGCCCTGGCTCCAGGGCAGATAGATCAGGGCCGACAGCAACAGGCCCGCACCCATCAGCGCGACCAGTCGTGGAATCGCGCGCGGCATCAGCGACAACCACCAACCGGTCACGCAGGTGAACAAGGCCAGGCGCACCAGTTTGCCCGCGGTCGACAACTGCGCCGACAGCGGTATCGCGGGCGCCACGCTCCAGGCCGCGTACACCGCCTGGACGAGCACGAACACGATCAGCACGATCAGCGCGCGCACCGCCGGTTGCGCGGCCAGTTCGCGCCAGGGCCTGGCGCCGGCGCAGCACATCAGCAACAACAGCAGGCCCGCGCCGAGCTCCGGGCGCAGATACAGGCCGATATCGGTCAGGGCGAAGAAGGCCTGGTAGGCGAGCGCGAACAAGGCGGCCCGGCGCAGCCAGGGCGGCAGATCGGCGGCGGCCTCGGAGTACCAGCCCAGGCCGGCGCCGCGCGGCGCGCGCGACAGCGAATTCATGGCCAGCGCGTCCTCAGCCATGCGCGGTCTTCGCCAGGTTCGCCAGGCCTTGCGACGGCGGCGCGCACGCTTGCGTCGCCGGCGTCGTCAAGCCGCATCGGAGTTGCTGCATCGCCTACGTCCTCTCGCAAATCGCGCCGGGCCTGGCGCGAACCACGTGATGGCCGCCATGCCGCGGGGGCGGACGACGGCCGTTACCTCCCTGTTCGCACATCCTTGTCCGTACATCGGCTGCTCGCGCACCGGCTGCGGCGCGATTCGCTCAGTCGACGAAGTCTAGCGAAACCGCGCGTCCTTGCCTGTCTGCAAACCAAACGCCGTACGCAGTTCGAAACCGCAACCGCGCGCCAGCGTGTCGAAACCCGGAAACGAAGTGGCCACATTCTCCACATCATGGATGCGCACCTCGCCGCTGGCGCACTGCGCCGCGACCGCGAAGCTCATCGCGATCCGGTGATCGCCGTGGCTGTCGACCGCGCCGCCGTGCAAGGCGCCGCCGTCGATGATCGCGCCGTCCGGGGTCTCGTCGATTTTCGCACCAAGAATGCGCAAGCCTTGTGCCATGGTCGCGATCCGGTCCGATTCCTTGACCCGCAATTCGGCCGCGCCGGAAATGCGGCTGCGCCCTTGCGCGCAGGCCGCGGCCACGAACAGGGCCGGAAATTCGTCGATCATGTCCGGCACCAGCGCCTCGGGCACGTCGATGCCTTGCAGCGGTGCGTAGCGCACGCGCAGATCGGCGACCGGCTCGCCGCCTTCTTCGCGCACGCGCTCCTGCCGGATGTCGGCGCCCATCAGGCGCAGCGCCGCGAGCAGGCCGGTGCGGCGCGGGTTCATGCCCACTGCCTCCAGCAGCAGTTCGGAGCCCGGCACCACGCTGGCCGCGACCAGGAAGAACGCGGCCGAGGAGAAATCCGCCGGCACCGCGACCTGCGTCGCGCGCAGCGCGTGGCCGCCGCTCAGGCGCGCATAGCCGGGCGAGAACTCGATCGGCCAGCCGAACGCGGCCAGCATGCGTTCGGTGTAGTCGCGGGTCGGGTGCGGCTCGCGCACCACGGTCTCGCCCTGCGCGTACAGGCCGGCCAGCAGCAGCGCGGACTTCACCTGCGCGCTGGCCACCGGCAGGGTGTAGTCGATGCCCTGCAGGCGGCGGCCGCCATGGATGCGCAGCGGCGGCAGGCCGCCGTCCTGGCTGTCGATGCGCGCGCCCATCGCCGCCAGCGGTTCGGTCACGCGCCGCATCGGACGCTTGGACAGCGACTCGTCGCCGATCAGCACCGAATCGAAACCCTGCCCCGCCAGTACGCCCGCGAGCAGGCGCATGCCGGTGCCGGCGTTGCCGCAGTCCAGGGCCTGCGCGCTGGCGCGCAGGCCGTGCAAGCCGACGCCGTGGACGATGCGTTCGCTGGCGCTGGGCGTTTCGATGCGCACGCCCAGGCGCTCGAACACGCGCGCGGTGGCGCGGGTGTCCTCGCCTTCCAGGAAGCCGGTGACGCGGGTGGTGCCTTCGGCCAGGGCGCCGAGCATGACCGCGCGATGCGATACCGATTTGTCGCCGGGAACGCGCAGGCTGCCGTGCAGCGGCGCGCCGGGCGCGGCGATCCAGGCCTGGTCCGCGCTCATGCGCGCACCGCGTCCAGCGCGGCCAGCAAGCGACGATTCTCGTCGGCGTCGCCGACGGTGATGCGCAGGCAGTCGCCCAGGCCGTAGCCGCCCATCGGCCGCAGCACCACGCCGCGCGCGATCAGCTCGGACTCGATGCGCGTGGTGTCGGCGCCGAACTCGACCAGGACGAAATTGGTCTGCGAGGGAAACACCCGCAGGCCGCGTTCGCGCAAGGCGGCGGCGAGCGCGGCGCGCTGCTGGGCATTGCGCGCGCAGGCCGAGGCCAGGTAGGCCTCGTCGGCCAGCGCGGCCTCGCAGGCGGCCAGCGCCGGGCCGTTGACGTTGAAGCTCTCGCGCAGGCGCTCCATCACCGCGACCAGGCCCGGTGCCGCCAGCAGATAGCCCACGCGCAATCCGGCCAGGCCGTAGGCCTTGCTGAAGGTGCGGGTGACGATCAGGTTCGGATGCGCGTCCAGCAGTTCGACCGCGCTGGCGAAATCGCCGGCCTCGGCGCGGTCGACCATCTCGGCGTAGGCCTCGTCCATCACCACCAGGATGTCGGCCGGCACGCGCGCCAGGAAGGCCTGCAGGGCCGCGCGACCGAACCAGGTGCCGGTGGGATTGTTGGGATTGGCCAGGTAGACCAGCCGAGTCCGCGGCCCGATCGCGTCGGCGATCGCGTCCAGATCGTGGCCGGCCGGCATCGCCGCGCTGCGCGGCAGCGCCTCGACGATGCGCATGTCCGCACCGGCGGCCTGAGTGGCGAGCGCGAACACCGCGAAGCCGTAACGCGAGAACACCACCTCGGTCCCCGGCCCGGCGAAGACCTGCGCCAGCTGCATCAGCAGTTCGTGCGAACCGTTGCCGAGCAGGATCTGCGCGGTGGCGACGCCGTGTTTGGCGGCCAGCGCGCGCTTAAGATCGGCGCCGAGCGGGTCGGGATAACGATGCAGTTGATCCAGCTGCGCCAGCGCCGCCGCGCGCGCGCGCGGCGACGGGCCATAGGGATTCTCGTTGGACCCCAGCTCGACCAGTTGCTGCGCGCCGAACCGGCGCCGCAACGCGACCAGGTCGTGGCCCGGGTCGTAGGCGCGCAGGCGCTGCACGCCCGCTTGCGCGCGCGCGGCGAACCAGGCCTCGTCGAAGGCCGGCGTCGCCGCCGGCAAGGACGGCGCCGCGCTCACGCGATCGCGACCGGGTAGGAGCCCAGCACCTTCACTTCGTGGGCCAGCTCTTCCAGCTCCTCCAGCGCTTCGCGCATCGCCGGTTCCTGGACGTGGCCGCCGATGTCGACGAAGAAGGCGTACTGCCAGCGGCCGGTATGGCCCGGACGCGACTCGATGCGGTTCATGCTCAGGCCGCGCTTGGCGAACGGCGACAGTACGTTGTACAGCGCGCCGGGCTGGTCCTTGATGAAGATCAGCAGCGAGGTGCGGTCGTTGCCCGAGGGCGTGAACAGCTCGCGTCCGATCACCAGGAAGCGGGTGGTGTTGTCGGGGCGGTCCTCGATCGGGCCGGCGACGTTCTTCAGGCCGTAGACGTTGCCGGCGCTGGCGCCGGCGATCGCGGCCGCGTCGTCGGCGTTGCGCGCGCGGCGCGCGGCTTCGGCGTTGCTGGCCACGGCGATCTTCTCGGCCTTGGGCAGGTACTGGCGCAGCCAGGCCTTGCACTGGGCGAAGGACTGCGGATGCGAGTAGACGCGTTCGATGTCCTCGATCCGGCCGCTGCGCGAGAGCAGGTGCTGGTGCACGCGCAGCTCGACTTCGCCGGAGATCTTCAGCTTCGAGGTCAGGAACATGTCCAGGGTGGACTGGATCGTGCCCTGGGTGGAGTTCTCCACCGGCACCACGCCGAAGTCGGCGTTGCCGGCTTCGACTTCCTGAAACACCTCCTCGATGCTGGCCAGCGGCAGGCCATGGATCGAATGGCCGAAATGCTTGAACACCGCCTGCTGCGAGTGCGTGCCCTCCGGGCCGAGGAAGCCGATCTTGAGCGGCTCCTGCTGGGCCAGGCAGGCCGACATGATTTCGCGGAACAGCCGCACCAGCACTTCGTCGTTGAGCGGGCCGTCGTTGCGGTCGACCACGCGGCGCAGCACCTGGGCCTCGCGCTCGGGACGGTAATAGTCCACCGCCGCGGCCAGTTTGCCCTTGGCCTTGCCGACCTGGTTGGCGAACTGGGCGCGCTCGGCGATCAGCTGCTGGATGTGCTGGTCGATGCCGTCGATGCGGGTGCGCAGCACGGCCAGGTCGAGCGGGGGGAGTTCGGGGGCCGCGGTGGCGGGCTTGCTCTTCGCGGCCTTGCTCGGCTTGGCGGCGGCCTGCTTCGGCTTCGGCGCCGCGGGCTTGGTGGGTTTCTTTGCCATGTTCGTCTCGTGGGTCCGGGGGGCGGCCGGAGGTGGTGCTGAGGTAGCGAAGATATTTGAGAGCTTACGAAAACCTACGACGCAAGCTGGAGTTCAAGGCTGCCGTCCATGGCCAGACCGGCTCGCCCGGGGACCGTCCGGCCCGGCCATCCATGGCCGTGCGTTCGCCACCGCAGCCGATGCCGATAGGGCATCGGCTAAGCGCGGTGGCTCACCCATTCCTCTTCTGGAAATCTCGCATGAAGGAGGCCAGCGCCTGCACGCCCTCTTCCGGCATCGCGTTGTAGATCGAGGCGCGCATGCCGCCCAGGGCGCGGTGGCCCTTGAGCGAGATCAGGCCGGCGGCCTCGGCTTCCTTCAGGAACGGCTTGTCCAGCGCCTCGTCCTTGAGGAAGAACGGCACGTTCATGCGCGAGCGCGCGGCGGGCGCGACCTCGTTGCGGTAGAAGCCGCCGGAGTTGTCGATGGTCTGGTACAGCAGCGCCGACTTGCGCGCGTTGCGCTGCGCGAACTCGGCCACGCCGCCCTGCGCGATCATCCACTTGAACACCAGGCCGGCCAGGTACCAGTTCCAGGTCGGCGGGGTGTTGAGCATGGACTCGCCCTTGACGTGGGCGCGGTAGTCCAGGATCTCCGCGCGCGGCTGGCCGGCGCGTTCGAGCAGGTCGCGGCGCACGATCACCACGCTGACGCCGACCGGGCCCAGGTTCTTCTGCGCGCCGGCGTAGATCACGCCGAACTTGGACACGTCCAGGGGCTCGGACACGATGCTGGAGCTGAAGTCGCCGATCAGCGGCACCTCGCCGGTCTGCGGAATGTCGCGGAACTCGACGCCATGGATGGTTTCGTTGGCGGTGTAGTGGACGTAGGCGGCGTCCTTGGAGAACTGCCAGTCGGCGTAGGCCGGGATGTCGCGGTAGCCGCCGGCCTCGCCGCTGGCGATCACCTTGGCGTCGACGTAGGGCTTGACCTGCTTGAGCGCGGTCTTGCCCCAATGGCCGGTCACCGCGTAATCCACGGTCTGGCCGGGCGCGGCGAAGTTGAGCGCGATCAGGGCCTGCTGGGTGGTCGCGCCGCCCTGCAGGAACAGCACCGCATAGTCCTCGGGAATCGACATCAGCGTGCGCAGGTCGGCTTCGGCTTCCTGGGCGACCTGGAGGAACTCCGGCCCGCGATGGCTCAGCTCCACGATCGAGGCGCCGACGCCATGCCAGTCCAGCATTTCGGCCTGGGCCTGCAGGAGGACGGCTTCGGGCAAGGTCGCGGGGCCGGCACTGAAGTTGAACGCGCGGGACATCGGGTGCTCCGTGGGAGTGGGGGTTGGAGCCCAAGTATGCCGCAGTGCAACACTTGCGCGCGCCTTGGTTACCCGCGCAACTTTTGCCCCTTCGGCTGCCTCTATGGTGATAAACCCACCGTATGCGCCTGGACGGCCCCGCGACCTGTCCACACCGTGCCCGTCTCAAGCAGGAGTTCCCCCGATGTCATTGCGCGACGCCTTCACCCTCCCCGCCCGCGAGATCACCGACGAGGCGGTCTACCGCGAGCGCCGGCGCCTGCTGGCCGCGTTCGCGGCCGCGCCCGCGCTGGGCCTGGCCGGCTGCGCCGACGCCGAGCCGCCGCCTGCGCCCAAGACCGCGATCACGCCCGCACAGGCGGCCTCGGGCTTCCGCACCGACGAAACCCTGACCCGCTACGAAGACATCAGCAGCTACAACAACTATTACGAGTTCGGCACCGGCAAGGCCGACCCGGGCAAAGCGCCCAAGACCCTGCGCACCCGTCCCTGGACGGTCGCGGTGGGCGGCGCCTGCGCCAAACCCGGCGCGCTGGGCCTGGACGATCTGATCAAGGGCCTGAGCCCGCAGGAGCGCATCTACCGCCTGCGCTGCGTGGAAGGCTGGTCGATGGTGATCCCCTGGCTGGGGGTTCCGCTGGGCGAGGTGCTCAAGCGCTTCCAGCCCACATCCAAAGCCAAGTACGTGGCCTTCACCACCCTGGCCGACCGCAAGCAGATGCCCGGCCTGGCCTACCCCGCGCTGGACTGGCCCTACCGCGAGGGCCTGCGCATCGACGAGGCCATGCACCCGCTGACCCTGCTGGCCACCGGCCTGTACGGCAAGCCGTTGCCGCAGCAGAACGGCGCCCCGCTGCGGCTGGTGGTGCCGTGGAAATACGGCTTCAAGAGCATCAAGTCGATCGTCGCGATCACCTTCGTCGAGAAAATGCCGTTCACCAGCTGGAACGACGCCCAGTCCAGCGAGTACGGTTTCTTCTCCAACGTGAACCCCAACGTCGACCATCCGCGCTGGACCCAGAAGAGCGAACGCCGCATCGCCGGCACCGCCAGCAAGCTGTTCGCCGAACGCATCCCGACCCGGCTGTTCAACGGCTACGGCGAGCAGGTCGCGTCGATGTACGCTGGCATGAACCTCAAGCAGTGGTTCTGAGCGCATGAACGACCGCACCACGGCCGCGCGCGCGCGGCCGGCACCGCGTCGCCCCGCGTCCAAGGGCATGATCGCGGCCAAGGCCCTGGTCCACCTGCTCGCGCTGACCCCGGCGGCGATCCTGGCCTGGCAGATCCGCGCCGAATTCCTGACCGGCAGCGGCGGCCTCGGCGCCGACCCGGTGGCCGAGATCGAGCACCGCCTGGGCCTGTGGGCGCTGCGCCTGTTGCTGCTGACCCTGGCGATCACGCCGCTGCGCCAGCTCAGCGGCCAGCCCGTGCTGATCCGCTTCCGCCGCCTGCTCGGCCTGTACGCCTTCTTCTATGCCTGCCTGCACTTCGCCGCCTACCTGGTCCTGGACCTGCGCGGCTACTGGACCCAGATCTTCGAGGAGATCCTCAAGCGGCCCTACATCACGGTCGGTTTCCTGGCCTGGCTGCTGCTGGTGCCGCTGGCGCTGACCTCGACCCAGGCGGCGATGCGCCGGCTCGGCCGGCTCTGGGGCCGGCTGCACCAATTGATCTACGCGATCGCCGTGCTGGCGGTGCTGCACTTCTGGTGGCTGGTGAAGTCCGACATCCGCGAACCGCTGCTGTACGCGACGATCCTGGCCGCCCTGCTGGGCTGGCGCGGCTGGAAGAAGCTGCGCGCGCTCAGCTCACGCCGTACAACAACAGCAGGCTGAGCGCGGCCGCCAGCAGCGCCGCCGCCAGCAACAGCCAGGGCATGCGGCGCACCGACGACGGCAGGCTCGGCGCCGGGCGCGTGCGCTCGTCGGCCTCGAACTCGACTAGGTGCGGCGTCGGTACCGACTCGCCGCCACCGCCGCGGCTGGGCGCCTCGATCACGAAGCGGTGCTGGGATTCCAGCACCAGCTGGTCGCCCGGCCGCAACAAGGCGTTGCGCACCGGCCGGCCGTTGACCAGGCTGCCCTCGACCGAGCCCATGTCGCGCAGCACCACGCCGTCGGCGTGCGCTTCCAGGCGCGCATGGCGCTCGGCGAAGGAGGCATCGTCGATGCGGATGTCGCATTCGCTGGCGCGGCCGATGGTGCGCGGCTTGTCCAGCGGATAACAGCGGCCGTGATGGGGGCCGGCGATGCCGCGGATCACCAACCGGCTCTCCGGCGCCTCGCCGAAACCGTAATCGGCCGGGGCCGGCAAGGGTTCGCCAGCCAGCAGCAGCAGCTCGACCCCGTCCAGGAAGATCGCGTCGCCGGCGCGCAGCATCGCCATGCGCCGCACCGGGCGGCCGTTGACGTGCAGGCCGCGCACGCCTTCGCGCACCTGCAGCCAGACGCCGCGGCGGTCCACGCACACCTGTGCGACCGCGTCCGCGCCGTCGCGGACCAGGGCAGTGCGACCGTCGGCGTCGCGGCCGATCGCATGCACGCCCGGGCTCAGGGCCAGGTCGGCATGTTCGCGGTTGGGATATCGCAGTCTTAGGCTTTCCACTCGGCGGAAATCTAGCATGCTGCGCGCCCATCACGCACACCGAGCGGCGCGCCGCATCGGCACGCTCTTGGATGCGACGCGCCACACCCGCACAATAGGCGGATCCTGGGAGGGAACGTTATATGTCGAGCATCGATATTCGCCACGATCATTCGCTGACGCCGGCCAAGGCCCGCAAAGCCGTCGAAGAGGTGGCGGAAAAGCTGGCCGAGCGCTTCGGCATCGAATACGACTGGTCCGGCGATACCTTGAACTTCGCCCGCAGCGGCGTCGACGGCAAGATCGCGCTCGGCCCCAAGCAACTGCGCGTGACCGCAAGCCTGGGTTTCCTGCTGGGCGCGCTCAAGGGCCCGATCGAGAGCGAGATCCGACGGGTGCTGGACGAGCGCTTCAAGTAAGGCGGGATTCGGGAATCGGGAATCGGGAATCGGGAATCGGGAATCGGGAATCGGGAATCGGGAATCGGGAATCGGGAAAGGCTACGGCCACCGGCGTCGTTTCGTTCCGTCATCCCCGCGCAGGCGGGGATCCAGTGACCTGATCGGCCTGCCGCGGGCGACGTATCTGCCTAGAACCCCGATAGACCACCGGCCCTGGCCGCCAACGGGCCGCCCATTCGCGCGCTGAAGCCACTGGATCCCCGCCTGCGCGGGGATGACGAATCGCAGGTGGCGTCGCCAACGTCCCGGAGATGATGAATCGCAGCTGGCGTCGCCAAGGTCTAGGCCGGAATGGCGTCGCGCTCACGGTGCCGGACCACGCCGCGCCTCGAAGTGCCGCTGCCGCACGGAACACGACGCAACCGTCGCGCCCCCAATCCCGGAACGCCCTACTCCAAGCCCGGAAACGGATCCGGATCGCCCTCGAACAAGCGCTGCGCGACCTCGCGCTCGTCGCTTTCGATCTCGGCGATGAACTCGCGCACATCGCCGAGTTGGCCGAAGGCGGCGAAGCCGCGTTCCAGGAAGCCCTGCAGCTCCGCCAGCCCGGCCGCCTTGGCCGGCCCGCGCGACAGTTTCAGCAGGGTCGACACGCCCGGCATCCGCACCGCCCGGCCCAGGCCGTTGCCGACCCGCGCGATCAGGTCGATCTGGTGCCCGCGCAGGCGCGGCAGGCCGCTGTCGCGGTAGGCCTGCGCGTACAGGGCCGCGTCCAGGCGCCGGCGTCGCGGCGCCAGCACCTGCAGGCGCTCGGCCATGCGCAGGTCGAAGGCATGGGTCAGCAGGCCCAGCTCGATCGCGTCGGCGACCGTGCTCAACAGCGCGGCGGGCAGCAAGCGCTGCATCATCGGCAGCACCCGCGCGATGTCGGCGTCGCGGCGGCTGAAATCGTGGTCGTTGTAGACATCGCTGAGGAAGAACTGCGCCGCCGGGCGCCGGCGCGGATCGCGCAGGAAGCGGTCGAAGCTGGCCTCCAGCCGCCAGGCCTGCCAGGCGCGCAGCTCCGGCAGCCAGCGCAAGCCGTTGCGCGACTCCTGGCGCGGGTCGTGCAGGGCCTGATGGCGCGCCAGCAGGCCGCTCAGGCGGGCGGAAAGATCGGTCGTCCTGGACATCGACGGCATGATCGCGGCCGCGGCTGGCGCCCGCAACCGCCCCATCGCTACGACCAAAGTCGTGGCGCCTGGCGCACCCGCCGCGGTCGGCTACACTCGGGGGGATACTCCTACGCACGGTCGCCGTCCACCTCATGCTGTCACTCCATTCCGCCCGGCAACGGGCGCGTAGCACCGGCTCGCCGGCCAAGATCGGCCTGGCCATCGCCGGCGGCGGTCCGATCGGCGGCATGTACGAACTCGGCGCCCTGCGCGCGCTGGACGAAGCCCTGGAAGGCCTGGACCTGACCCGCCTGGATTGCTACGTCGGCGTCAGCAGCGGCGCCTTCCTGGCCGCGGGCCTGGCCAACCGCATGGATACCGCCGAGATGTGCCGGATCTTCATCACCGGCGACAGCGACGACGTCCAGTTCCGGCCCGAGACCTTCATGCGGCCGGCCTTCTTCGAATACATGAAGCGCGCCGCCAGCTTCCCGCGCCTGGCCACGCAGTGGTGGCGCGAGCTGCTGTTCTCGCCGCGCGAGGCGCGCTGGTCGGACCTGATCACCCGCTTCGGCGGCCTGATCCCGAACGGCCTGTTCGACAACGGCGAGGTCGAGCGCTTCCTGCGCGAGGTCTTCACCCGGCGCGGGCGCAGCAACGATTTCCGCGAGCTCGACGCGCGCCTGTACGTGGTCGCGGTCGACATCGACAGCGGCGACGCGGTGCGTTTCGGCGGCGACGACTGGAACGACGTGCCGATCTCCAAGGCGGTCCAGGCCAGCGCCGCCCTGCCCGGCCTGTACCCGCCGGTGAACATCCGCGGCCGCCATTTCGTCGACGGCGCGCTGCGCCGCACCATGCACGCCTCGCTGGTGCTGGAACAGGGCATCGACCTGCTGATCGGCATCAACCCGCTGGTCCCGTTCAACCACAACCACGGCAGCGCGCCGGTGGCCGAAGACAACAGCCTGGCCGCCGGCGGCCTGCCGGCGGTGCTGTCGCAGACCTTCCGCACCCTGCTGCAGTCGCGCATGCAGGTCGGCCTGGCGCGCTACGCCCAGCAATACCCCAATATCGACCAGTTGGTGTTCGAGCCCAACGCCGAGGACGGCGAACTGTTCTTCACCAACGCCTTCAGCTTCTCGGCGCGGCGCCGGATCTGCGAGATCGCCTACCGCAACACCCTGGCCGACCTGCGCCAGCGCGCCGAAGCCCTCAGCCCGGTGTTGGCCGCGCACGGCATCCGCCTGCGCGAGGAGGTCCTGGCCGACCCCCAGCGCTCGGTCCTGGACGGCATCGCCCCGCCCTCGCGCGACACCGAGACCACCGCGCGCCTGCGCCGCGCGCTGGACGACGTCGACCATTTGGTGGCGAGGCGGCGTAAGCGCGCCAGGGCCAAGTAAGAGCTAGGTAACGAGTAACCAGTCCTCAAAGGTCCCCACTCGTTCCTGTTTCCTACTTCCTATTTCCTCGCTCCTCGCCCCCCCACTGGGGCGAAAACTCCAGACAGGACCGTAGGCTGCGGTGGCAACCGCACCAGCGCGGCGCAACGATGCGGTTCGCCTTGGGGTCACCGCATCCTCCGGGCTGGCCGTGCCTGGCTTCGCTGAATTCCGTCGGCCTTGGCTGCGCGTCCCGTCCAATGGTGTGAAAGCTCTAGACAGCGCGCCCATCGTGCAGTGACATCGAATTCACGCCCGCTTGGAGGGCATATGGCCAAGTTCAAGAAGAACGCTAAGAAGACGACGGCCGGCAAGGCCAGCAGCAGCGCCCAGGAGCAGGCCGAGCGCCTGTCCAAGACCTTGAGCGAATCCGCGCAGCAGATCTGGCTGGCCGGCGTCGGCGCGTTCGGCCGCGCCCAGGCCGAGGGCACCAAGCTGTTCGAAGGCCTGGTCAAGGAAGGCCTGAACCTGGAGCAGACCGCGCGCAAGTTCACCGGCGGCCAGGCCGACGCCCTGCGCGACGTGGTCGAGTCCAAGGTCGGTCACGCGCGCGAACGCGCCGCCGACACCTGGGACCGCCTGGAGAAGGTGTTCGAAGAGCGCGTGCAGCGCGCCCTGGTCAAGCTGGGCGTGCCGGGCCGCGACGACCTCGCCGGCCTCAGCCAGCGCGTCGACACCCTGACCGCCGAACTGCGCCGCCAGGGCGGCAAGCCCAAGGCCGCCAAGCCCGCTGCGGCCAAGAAGGCCAGCGCCGCCAACAAGGCGCCGGCCAAAAAGCCGGCCGCCAAGAAGGCCGCCACCAAGGCCGCGCGCAAGTCGACCGCCAAGCCCAAGTCGCCGGTCTCGCCCTGATCCACCGGCGCCGGGCGCTCCGCCGCCCGGTCGCAGTACCCGCTCTATCCGCGCGGCCCCAACACCGGCCGCGCGAACCGCTAAGCCCGCCAGTCCGTCGCTCCGTATGCTCCCCTCCCCTTACGGTTTCGGACTGGCGGGCTTTCTTTGTCCGCCGCGCGCAGGCGCCCGCGTTTGGGTGGAAACCGGCGTCGAACCGCGTACGCGGTCTGTCCATTCGCGCATAGCGTGAGCCAGGGCTGCAGCTGCAGGTGCCGAGTGGCGTATATTTTGCGCCCCACATCCGGCCTGAGGCCTGCATGTCCAATGCTGTTTCGCTGCTGACCGCGCTCCTGATCGCCGTGCTGGCCGGCGGCGCGATCACGGCCTACCTGTGGCTGTACCGCCGTCGCCGTTCCGAGACCCGGGCCGGCATCGAGGCCCTGGCCAATATGCGCTGGCGCGAATTCTCGCGCCTGGTCGTGGAAGCCCTGCAGCCGCGCGGCTTCGAACCCGAATCGGTCGAACAGACCCTGGAACGCGGCAGCCAGTCCGAGGAAATGCGCCTGCAGCGCGACGGCCGCCCCTGGCTGCTGGCCTGCAAACAGGGCCATGCCGACTACCTGGTCAGCGCCGCGGTGGTGGCCGAGTTCGCCAATGCGGTGCGCTTCGCCGGCGCCAGCGGCGGTGTGCTGGCGACCCCGGGCCGGATCGCCGACACCGAAGTGCGCGGCATCGAACTGGAACGCTACGACGGCCCCGCGCTATGGGCGCTGGTGCGCCCGCTGCTGCCGCAATCCCTGCGCGACGACCTGACCGCGAGCACGCGCAAGCGCGTGATGCGCGAGACCCTGTTGGGCTGGATCGCGGCGATCGTGCTGGGCGCGCTGGCGGGCCTGCTGCTGCCGGACCCGCCGCGCAATGCCGAAGCCGCGCCGACGCCGTTGGCGGCGAACCCGGCCCCCGCCGCGCCGCCGGTAGCGCATGCCGAAACGCCGCTGACCGCGCCCGCCCCGGCCGATCCCAACCGCGAGCAGTACGAACGCGCCGAAGTGATGCGCATGATCTCGTCGCTGCCGAACGTGGAGCGCGCGCTGTGGTCGACCTCCTCGACGCTGGTGGTGTACCGGCTGCGCGAGGACGAGAACAGCGACGTCAAGGAAATCTGCTCGATCCTGGAGCGCTACACCTTCCTGCGCTCCTCGCGTCTGCAGCTGCAACCGCCGCCGGGCAGCAGCCAGCGCGTGCGCTTCCTGCAGTGCAAGACCTACTGAGCCGGCACTGACAACGCACCACCCTTTCCGAGTCCCCCTTTGAAAATGGGGGGACAGGTTTCGCAGGACGTGGTGAGCGCAGCGGGGGGGAATAGGTTTCGTAGGATGTGGTGAGCGCAGCGAACCGCATCGCGCCCGCCCGCCTCGCCAGGGCCCGAATCCGCCTCCGCCGATCCCACCCCTGCCGAACCCGCCTCTACCGAGCCATTCCCACCGGGTTTCCACCCGCACCGGCCTGGCCAACCCCAAAAAAGAATCGGCCGCACCCGGCGGCCGATTCCGTGCAGCGTATCGCCGTGCTTACCAGTGCACGCCGCGCATCAGGGCCGCGAACGCGATCTGCTCGTTGCTGGCGTGCTCGTCCTTCAGGCCCTTGCGGTCGCCCTTGGCCGCGGCCGAGTCCGGGAACAGCTCGAAGGCCGTGCTCATCACCACCTCGTAGGCCTTGGGCGCCAGCGCGTTCACCACCGAGGCGAAGATGCCCAGACGGGTCGCGATGCGGCTGGGCTTTTCGATGATGCCCTTGACCACCAGGTCGCCGGCCTCGTCCGGGGTCAGGGTCGGCACGCTGTCGTACATCTTGGTCGGCGCGATCATCGGCGTCTTCACCAGCGGCATGTTGATGGTGGTGAAGCTGATGCCCTTGCCAGACAGCTCGCCCTGGGCGCAGCGGCTGAACGCGTCCAGCGCCGCCTTGGAGGCCACGTAGGCCGAGAAACGCGGCGAATTGGCCAGCACGCCGATCGAGGAGATGTTGATGATGTGGCCCTTGCGGCGCTCGGTCATCTTCGGCATGAAGCCCATGATCAGGCGCAGGCTGCCGAAGTAGTTGAGCTGCATGGTGCGTTCGAAATCGTGGAAACGGTCGTAGCTGAGCTCGATCGAGCGCCGGATCGAACGGCCGGCGTTGTTGACCAGGATGTCGACATGGCCGTGCTCGGCCAGGATCTGCTTGACCAGGCGGTCGCAGTCGGCCATGTCGGCCAGGTCCGCGGTATAGGCGAAGACCTTGCCGCCGGCCGCCTTCATCGCGTCGCGGGCCTTGAACAACTCCTCCTCGCCGCGCGCCACGATCACCGTGATCGCGCCGGCCGCGGCCACCTTCTCCGCGGTCGCCAGGCCGATGCCCGAGGAGCCGCCGGTGATCACCACGACCTTGTTGCGGACCTTGCCCTTGAGGGTGCGATCGACGAACAGATCCGGGTCCAGGTGGCGCTCCCAGTAGTCCCACAGGCGCCAGGCGTAGCCTTCCAGCTGCGGCACCTTGATGCCGCTGCCGCGCAGCGCGCGTTCGGTCTCGCGGTTGTCGAAACGGGTCGGATAAGTGATGAACTTCATCACCTCCTTGGGGATCTTGAAGTCGCGCAGCAGCATGCCGATGAAGCGCTTGACCGGCGGCAGGTTGCTCACCGCGCCGCGGATGCCCGAGGGCACGAAGGCGAACATGCGCGCGTCGATGCGCATGGTCATCTCCGGCGCGTGGCCGGCGCGGGCGAAGGTGTTGAGCACCTCGCCGACGCGCTGCGGCTCCGGATCGGTCAGATGGAAGCAGTGACCGTCCAGCTTGGGCTTGTGCGCGATGTGGTCCATCGCGTCGACCACGTAGTCGACCGGGATGATGTTGATGCGCCCGCCCTCGATGCCCAGGGTCGGCATCCACGGCGGCAGCATCTCGCGCAGCTTCTTGAGGAAGGTGAAGAAGTAATAGGGCCCGTCGATCTTGTCCATCTCGCCGGTCTGCGAGTGGCCGACCACCATGCCGGGCCGGTAGATGCGCCATTTGACCCGCTTCTCGGCCCGGACCAGGCCCTCGGAATCGTGCTTGGTGCGCAGGTAGGGATCGTCCAGGCCCTCGGCCTCGTCGAACATGTCCTCGCGGAACACGCCCTGGTACAAGCCGGCGGCGGCGATCGAACTGGTGTGGTGGAAGCAGCCCGCGCCGATCGCCGCGGCCAGGTCCAGCGCGTGCTGGGTGCCGTCGATGTTGGCCGCGCGCTGGGCCTGGGCGCTGGCGGTGAGGTCGTAGATCGCCGCCAGGTGGAAGAAATGCTTGATCTTGCCGTTGAGCGCGCGCAGTTGGGCCGCGCTCAGCCCGCACTTGGCCGCGGTCATGTCGCCGTGGACCGGGATCACCCGCTTGAGGTCCCAGCCCATCTTCTTGGCCGTGGCGTCGAACTTCTTCTGCGAATCCTTGCGCACCAGCACATGGATCGTGCCCTTGCGCTTGAGCAGGTTGCTGACCAGGAACCGGCCGATGAACCCGGTCGCGCCGGTAACGAAATAACTCATGCCCCTCTCCTTGACCCCAAGTCGGCCGCGCGGCGGCGGTACGCGCCTAACTTGCCAGAGCCGGCGCCCACGGACAATTCCCTTCCGTATTGACCACCCCGCCGGTGCGTGCGGTAATGCCGCATCACCTTGGTCGCCGGGAGGGCCACACCATGTCCGATCTGAAGTCCAGTTTCGAGCAAGCCGCGAAGGATGTGCAGTCGCTGTCCGAACGCCCCGACAACGACACCCTGCTGCGCCTGTACGCGCTCTACAAGCAAGGCGCCGAGGGCGACGTCAGCGGCGCCAAGCCGGGGTTCTTCGACTTCGTCGGCACCGCCAAGTACGAGGCCTGGGCCAAGCTCAAGGGCACCGGCCAGGACGAGGCGATGAAGAAGTACGTCGACCTCGTGAAGAAGCTGCGCGACTGATGCCGCGCGGGGCGCGCCGACCGACGGCGTCACGATCCAGGGCGGGTTGACCCCGTGGCCAAACAGACCCGCCAGCGCATCCTCGACGCCGCGTTGACCATGTTCAACGCCCAGGGCGAGCCCAACGTCACCACCAACCACATCGCCGACGAGCTGGAGATCAGCCCCGGCAACCTGTACTACCACTTCCGCAACAAGGACGACATCATCGAGCAGCTGTTCGCGCGCTACGAGGAGCGCATGGACGCCGCGCTCGCCGCGCCGCAGGGGCGCCTGCCCGGGCTGGAGGACATCTGGCTGCAGCTGCACCTGGTGTTCGAGTGCATCTGGGACTACCGCTTCCTGTACCGCGACCTGGTCGAGATCCTCAGCCGCAACCGCCGCCTGCGCCTGCGCTTCGCCCGCATCCTCAAGCGCGCCGACGAACAGGCGCATACGGTCATGCGCGGCCTGTCCCAAGCCGGGGTGATGCGCGCCTCCAGCGACGAGCTGGCCGCCACCGCCACCAACGTGCTGGTGATCGCCACCTTCTGGCTCAACTATGCGTCCGCGCGCGGCGACAAGGACGAACACGCCGCGATCCGCGACGGCATCGTCCAGGTGATGATGCTGATGGCGCCGTTCCTGCGCGACGCCGAGCGTGTGCACCTGAACTCGCTGACCCGCGCCTACCTGGACTGAGCCGCCCGCTGCGCCGCTTTGGGGTAGGAGCGGCGTAAGCCGCGACCACGTCATACCGATCGCCGACGCAGGCTGATTCGCCGGCTATCGAAACTGATCCGCGCAACCGGGTTTTCGTCATGGCCGCCAGGGCGCGGTCGCGGCGTACGCCGCTCCTACCCCAGGGCCCGGTCGCCCTCACCGCTGCGCGACTTGCGGTGGCGCAGCAACGCAAACCGCGCAATCGGGCGCGAAATCGCGTCGCCGCGGGGGCTAGCGTTCGGGCGCGGGCCAGACCCGCACCACCCCAAGGAGAGGAGTGCCCATGAACGTCTTTCGCCGCAAATCCGTCCTGCTCGCCGCCGCCGTGCTGATGCTCAGCTCCAGCGCCGCCTGGGCGGTCTGCCGCCCGAACACCTGCGCCTCGCAGTACAGCCAGTGCCTGGCCAACGGCGGCGACGAAACCGCCTGCGAACTGGCCTACTACCGTTGCCTGCGCAACTACGGCTGCCCGATTCCCTGATCGCGGCACCGCCTCGCGCAAACGACAAGGGCGCCATCGGCGCCCTTGTTTGCTTGCGACCGCGCCAGGCTCAGGCCTTGCGCGCCGCCCGCTTGGCCGGCTTGCGCACCGCGCGCCGCACCGGCGCCGGCTTCTTCTTGGCCTTGGCGGCCGGCTTGCGGGTCTTGCGCTGGGCCTTGGGCTTGAGGCCCAGCTTGTCCAGCACCGGCGCCAGACGGGTCTCGACCTCGGCGCTGAACTTCACCACCCGCGGTTCGACCTGACCGCGCACGCTGTCCAGCTGCGCGCGCAGGTTCTCGCGCGTCTGGCGTACCAGCTTCTGCGCGCGGCGCTGCAGCGCGTCGGCGCGCTCGACCGCGCGGCCGGCGGCGTCGAAGCCGCCGCGACGTGCGATCGCGACCAGGCCGAGCCCGGCCAGCCACAGGTGGCGCAGCGTGGTTTCCTTGGCCGCGCGGGTCTTGCGTTTGACGGTTGCCATCTGACTGCTCCGCTGACCGGCCGGAGGGCCGGTTTCTCGACCGCCACTGTGGCCAAGCGCCATGGAGCAATCACACTAGCCCGCACCGGCCCTTGCCAGAACACCGCCGCTGGCGGGATGCTGCGCTCCCGACCTGTCGACAAGGACCGCAGATGGCCGCGAAATCCGCCTGGGCCGCTTTTCCGCACGATGCCAAGGGCTACGCCTACGCCGGCGACGCCCTCAAGAAAGCCTGGCCCAAGCTGCACGCCGGCGACACCGAAGCCTATCCGGACGCCAAGCGCGCGGCCGCGCTGATCGCCGCCGCCGGCAAGGCCGCGCCCAAGGGCCTGGACGCCGACGCGCTCGCCGCCGCCCTGCAGGACGCCTGGCGCGCCTTCCACCGCGGCGATTTCAAGGCCGCCTTCGACGCCGGCGAAGCGCTGGGCCCGGTCGGCGCCTCGGTCGCGGTCAAGGCGCTGGGCATCCATGCGACCTACCTGGTCGACGACGAGGACGAAAAGCTCAAGCGCTACGAACACGCGGCCAAGCTCGCCGAGGCCGCGGTCAAGGCCCTGCCCGAGGAGGCCAACAGCCATTACCGCCACGCCTTCGCGCTGGGCCGCTACAGCCAGGGCCTGAGCATCGCCAAGGCGCTCAAGGCCGGCATCGCCGGCAAGGTCCGCGCCGCGCTCGACACCACCCTGGAACTCGCGCCCAAGCACGCCGAGGCTCACACCGCGATGGCGCTGTACCACGCCGAGATCATCGGCAAGGTCGGCTCGATGATCGGCGGCCTCACCTACGGCGCCAAGGCCGCCGAGGCCGACAAGCACATCAAGACCGCGCTCAAGCTGACCCCGGACTCGCCGATCGCCCACATCGAGCACGGCAACGTGCTGATGCTGCTGCACGGCGACAAGCAGGAGGACGCCGCCGCGGCGGCCTACGAAAAAGCCGCGAAACTCAAGCCCATCGACGCCATGGAGGCGCTGGACGGGGCCTACGCGCGCGCGCAGCTGGAATGAAACTGAAGGGCGCGGCGCCGGCGAGGCTTGCCTAGTCCGCGCCCGCCCCCTACAATCTGCGGCCCAAGTATTTGGGCGGTTAGCTCAGCGGTAGAGCACTGCTTTCACACGGCAGGGGTCACAAGTTCGAAACTTGTACCGCCCACCAGATACGGACGAAGGCCGGCGCAAGCCGGCCTTCGTCTTTTCCGGGGTCCGGCGGCGGAATCCGGGATCTCGGCGGCCAGCAAGCTCCGGCCCCCGCGACCCGGGCCAGGCGGCTTAACCCCGTCCAGGCCGGCGCCCAAAGGCCCGCAGGAGCGCGCAATGAGCGACACCCGCCTCTACCACAACCCGCGCTGCTCCAAGTCGCGCGCCGCGCTGGAGCTGCTGCAGGCGCGCGGGATCGAGCCGCGCATCGTCGCCTACCTCGACAGCGCGCCCGACGCCGACGAACTGCGCGCCCTGCTGCGCCTGCTGGGCCTGCCCGCGCGCGCCCTGCTGCGCAGCGGCGAGGACGCCTACGCCGAGCTCGGCCTGGACGATCCCGCCCTGGACGAGGCCGCGCTGATCGCGGCGATGGCCGCGCATCCGCAGCTGATCGAACGCCCGGTGTTCGTGCACGGCGGACGTGCGGTGATCGGGCGGCCGCCCGAGCGGGTGCTGGAACTGCTCTGACGCGTATGAGTTCCATCGCGGGTTGATGCTTGCCTCGCGTGCGCGGATTCGATCGCGGCTTACGCCGCTCCCACAGAGGGCACTGCAAACCCCTCCATAACGGGTGCACGCTGATCGAGCGATCGTCTGGGCAGGGTTGGCGCCCATCTAGCCGTTGGACCCTGCTTCGCTTTTGGGGTAGGAGCGGCGTGAGCCGCGACCCGGAAGTGCGAACGGCGTCGAAACCTTCGTCGCAAGCGGGGGCAGTGGTCGCGGCTCACGCCGCTCCTACCCCACGGCGATGCCGGATCGGGGGTTCGACGCCGCTCATGTTTCGCAGGTCGCGGCTCACGCCGCTCCTACCCTTAAGTCGCGTTGGGTCACAGCGATTTGCTGGCGCGCAGCGAGGCGACTTTGTCGGGCGCCGCGAACGAGTCGCTGCGCGCGCCGGCCCAGTAGCTCTGGAACACGGCGTGGTCGGGAATGCGCCCGATCAGATCGCCCGGGGCGAGGAAGTTGTACAGCGCGCCCAGCGAACGCACTTCGGTCGCCGACACCCGGCGCAGGATGTGCTCGGGCCCCAACTGTTCCGGATGCGACAAACCGGCCGCGCACAGCAGGTCGCGCAGCGCCTTGAGCGTGTTGTCGTGGAAATGGAACACGCGCGTGGCCTTGTCGGGCACGTCCAGGCGCCGCCAGCGGCTGGGGTCCTGGGTGGCCACGCCGGTCGGGCAGCGGTCGGTGTGGCAGCTCTGGGCCTGGATGCAGCCCAGCGCGAACATGTAGCCGCGCGCGGCGTTGCACCAGTCCGCGCCCATCGCCAGGGTGCGCGCGATATCGAAGGCGCTGGTGATGCGGCCGGCCGCGCCGATCCGGATGCGGTCGCGCAACTCCAGCCCCACCAGGGTGTTGTGGACCAGCATCAGCGCCTCGTGCATGGGCACGCCGACGTGGTCGATGAACTCCGCCGGCGCCGCGCCGGTGCCGCCCTCGGCGCCGTCGACGACGATGAAATCCGGCAGCAGGCCGGTCTCGTACATGGCCTTGGCGATGCCGAACCATTCCCAGGGATGGCCGATGGCGAGCTTGAAGCCGGTCGGCTTGCCGCCGGAGGCCTCGCGCAGGCGCGCGACGAACTCGAGCAGGCCGCGCGGCGAATCGAAGGCGCTGTGCTTGGCCGGCGAGACGCAGTCCTGGCCCATCGGCACGCCGCGCGTGGCCGAGATCTCGGCGCTGACCTTGGCCGCCGGCAGGACCCCGCCGTGGCCGGGCTTGGCGCCCTGCGACAGCTTGATCTCGATCATCTTCACCTGCGGATCGGCCGCCGCCGCGGCGAAGCGCGCCAGGTCGAAGCGGCCCTGCCCGTCGCGGCAGCCGAAATAGCCCGAGCCTATTTCCCAGACCAGGTCGCCGCCGTTCTCGCGGTGGTAGGGCGAGATCGAGCCCTCGCCGGTGTCGTGGTAGAAACCGCCGAGCTTGGCGCCGCGATTGAGCGCGCGGATCGCATTGGCCGACAGCGAGCCGAAGCTCATCGCCGAGATGTTGAACACGCTGGCCGAGTACGGCTGCGTGCTGGCGCTGCCGATCGCGATGCGGAAATCGTGCTCGACGTGCGCTGCGGGCGACATCGAGTGATTGATCCACTCGTAGTCGTGGCCGTACACGTCCTGCTGGGTGCCGAACGGGCGCACGTCGTTGACCGACTTGGCGCGCTGGTAGACCAGGGCGCGCTGCTGGCGCGAGTACGGCACCTCGGCGGTGTCGGCCTCGATGAAGTACTGGCGCATCTCCGGGCCGATCGATTCCAGGCCGTAACGGAAATGCGCGAGCACCGGGTAGTTGCGGCGCAGGGTGCTGCGCGTCTGCAGCAGGTCCCAGGTGCCCAGCGCGGCGATCGCGCCGAACGCGAGCGCGCCCCACCACCAGTCCGGTTGCCACAGGCTGGCGATCAGCACCGATGCGAGCAGCAGGATCACACTGGCGATGTAGACGGCATAGCGCATTGGCGGGTGGGTCGTTCGCGGGCTGCGGCGAGCATAGCGCGGCCGCGCATCGCGCGGGTCGGGCCGCAGCGGTCAGAGCCGGGCGTCGACCTGGTCGCGCGGGTAGACGCTCTTGATGTCGTACAGCAAGGCGCCGGGGCGGCCGTAGGCGCGCGCGCCGGCCGCGCCCAGGGCTCGGAACTGCTCGTGCGCCACCGCCAGCACGACCGCGTCGTAGGCGCCGCGCTCGGGCTGCGCCACCACCTCGACCCCGTACTCGCGGCGCGCATGCGCGGCGTCGACCCAGGGGTCGTGGATATCGACCTGGGCGCGGTACTCACCGAACTGCTGCGCCAGTTCGATCACCCGGGTGTTGCGCAGGTCGGCGCAGTTCTCCTTGAACGCCAGGCCCAGGATCAGGATGCGCGAACCGGCGACCGTCGCGCCGCGCTGGATCATGCGCTTGATCACGTCGGCGGCGACGTGCTCGCCCATGGCGTCGTTGATGCGGCGGCAGGCGTGCAGGATATCGGGGTGGTAGCCGGCGGCCTGCGCCTTCTGGATCAGGTAGTAGGGGTCCACGCCGATGCAATGGCCGCCGACCAGGCCGGGGCGGAACGGCAGGAAATTCCATTTGGTGCCCGCCGCCTCCAGCACCTCGGTGGTGTCGATGCCCAGGCGCTGGAAGATCAGTGCGAACTCGTTGACCAGAGCGATGTTGGCGTCGCGCTGGGTGTTCTCGATCACCTTGGCCGCCTCGGCCACGCGCAGGCTGGAGGCCTTGTGGGTGCCAGCCAGGATGATGCTGCGGTACAGCGCGTCGACGAACTCGGCCGCCTCCGGGGTGGAACCCGAGGTCACCTTGGGGATGTCCACCAGCCGGCGCTGGCGGTCGCCGGGGTTGATCCGTTCCGGGCTATAGCCGACGTGGAAGTCCCGGTTGTAGCGCAGGCCGGAGGCGCGCTCGAGCTCGGGCACGCAGATCTCCTCGGTCGCGCCCGGATATACGGTGGATTCGTAGATCACCGTCGCGCCGGGCCGCATCAGCCCGCCGATGCGGCGGCTGGCCTCGACCAGCGGGCCGAAGTCCGGGCGCTTGTGCTCGTCCACCGGCGTCGGCACGGTGACCACGTACACGTCGCGCTCGCGCAGGTCCTCGGGGTCCGCGCTCAGGCGCAGGCGCGCGGCGGCCGCGATCTCGCCGGCGCCGGTCTCGCCGTTGCCGTCCTCGCCCGCGACCAGCGCGGCCACGCGCGCGGCGTCGATGTCGTAGCCCAGGGTGTCGTAGCGCTTGCCCAGCTCGATCGCCAGCGGCAGCCCGACGTAGCCCAAGCCGATGACCGCGATGCGTGCGCTTGCCAGATCCTGCATGCCCTGCCCTGATGTGTGGGGGAACGCCACCGTTCCCGCGAGGGCCAGGCGCCGGCCGATTATAGGGGGCGCCGCGAGCGCGCAGGCGCGAGGCGCGCGAGCGCACGGCCGTCATCGGCAAGCGCCGTTATCGGCGCCCACGGGGTCCGCTCGCAGCACCGGCGTGCCGCGGCGGCGCGACGAGCGCCGGCGCAACGAGCGGTCGATTCGGATTTTTCCTACACGCGGTTCAGGCCAGCACCGACTGTCCGGCCCCCGGCGAAGGCGCAAAGTGGACTGGCCGTCATCGCGGATCCGGGCCGGGACCAAGCCCGGCCGCGGACGCCCCGCGCCCACGCCCCCGCCCTCGCCTACCGGACCCGCCATGCCGTACCGAGTCGAACTCCGCGAACAGCACAACCACGGCAGCCTGATCTGCAGTCCGGCCACGATCGCGCAGCACCGCGATCTGCAGGCCGCCGGCGCGGCCGCGCACCACGACGCGGTCGAGCATGCCAAGGCCCACCGCGTCGACGTGCGCGTGCAGGTCTATGCCCCCTCCGGCCAGCTCGCTATGGGCACCCAGGTGCGGCATTTCGAAGTCATGGCGGCAGGCTCCGCGGCGCGTCCGCGCCTGGTCGCGGTCGGCGGCCTGCGCTGACGCACGGGTCGTCGTGGCGCCCAGCCCGCGCGGCGGCGCCTGGCTCGGTGTCGGTTTCGATTGGCCATGCGCGGACTGAGCGTGGCTCGCGGTCCGTGCGGTCCATGGCGCTCGGTATGAGCGGACGAGGCACGATTCGGCAGGGCCAGGTTCCTTACTTGCCGCGACCGCGGGCGGTGGGTCGGACAGGGACTGAAACGTAGGATGTGGTGAGCGCAGCGAACCGCATCGTTCGCGCAGCCACTCGCTCGAAGCGAGACGGCGACGGTGCGGTTATCACCGCACCCTACGGCATCCGAAATGCTGGCCGTAGGATGTGGTGAGCGCAGCGAACCGCATCGTTCGTGTAGCCACTCGCTCGAAGCGAGACGGCGACACGGCGGTTATCACCGCACCCTACGGTGTCCGAAACGCTGGCCGTAGGATGTGGTGAGCGCAGCGAACCGCATCGTTCGCCCAGCCACTCGCCCGAAGCGAGACGGCGCGCTGCGGTCGTCACCGCACCCTACGGTGTCCGCGACGGGCCTACTCGCGCGCCATCGCCTGCGCGCCGGCCAGGATCATGCGCACCATTTGGGTGAGCTGCTGGATAAGCTCGGCGTCCTTGTGCGGCGGCAGGTCCATGGCGGTGGCGCCGACCGCGAACACCAGCCGGGTGATCGCCTTGGCGACCAGGGCCGGCTCCAGCAGGGTCACGCCGTCGGCCGCCGACAGACGCACCAGGTCGATGCGCAGCTCTTCCTCGAAGAAGGTCAGCTCGCGGTCCACCGCCTGCTTGAACGCGTCAGAGCCCACCGTGCCTTCGCGCAGCAGCACGTGCAGCAGTTTGTCGTCGGCGCGCACCTGCTCCATGAAGGCGGTGACCGAGTCGCGCACGATGCTGTGGCTGGTGGCCGCGCGCCGGCGCGCCGCGCCGACGATCTTGCGCAGCGACTGGCCGGCCAGGTCGATCAGGGCCACCGCCAGCTCGTCGATGTCGCGGAACTGGCGGTAGAAGCTGTTGGGCGCGATCCCGGCCTCGCGCGCGACCTCGCGCAGGCTCAGGCTGGACACGCTGCGGTGCGGCCCGATCAGGCGCAGCGCCGCCGCCAGCAGGTCGTCGCGCGAAATCGCGGCCTTGCGCGCGGAGGTCGAATCGTCGTCGGCAACTACGGGGGGTTGGGTCACGGAGACGAGCATGGACGGGATCGGGCCTGCATCATAGCGACGGCCGTTAATATACAGGTGTCTATACACTTGTGCTCTCACGTGTATAGTGGCGTCCATGAGCGCTCGTCCCCGCCCCGCCCCTGCCCGCAGCCCCGCCAAGCCCGAAAGCCCGTTCAGGCGCCTCGCGCGGCCCTGGCTGTCGCCGGGCGTGTTCGATTTCTGGGCCTCGCGCCTGCACCCGACCTGGTCCTGGGAACGCCCGCTGGCGCGCATCGTCGAGCGTCGCGCCGAATCCGCCGACGCCGTGACCCTGGTCCTGCGCCCCAACCGCCACTGGGGCGGCTGCCGGCCCGGCCAGCACCTCAACCTCAGCGCCGAGATCGACGGCAGCCGCGTCACCCGCAGCTACAGCCCGACCGGCCTGCCCGGCCGCGACCGTCGCATCTCGATCACGGTGAAGGCGGTCGAGGGTGGGAAGCTCAGCCGTTACCTGTGCGAACGGGCGCGGGTCGGCGACGTGCTCGACCTGGGCCCTGCCTTCGGCGACATGCAGCTGGACGAGGCCGCGCCGGTGGCGCGCCTGTTGCTGGCCGCCGGCAGCGGCATCACCCCGATGATCGCCTTCGCGCGCGCCCTGGCCGCGCGCGGCATGCCCGCGCCGCTGAGCCTGCTGTACTGGGCGCGCAAGCGCGAGCAACTGTGCTTCGTCGACGAACTGCGCGGCTACGCGGCCGCCCATCCGCAGTTCCAGCTGCGCTTCCTGCTCACCGGCGAGGCCGCGCAGGCGGCCGACGAGGGCGTGGGCCGCATCGATGCCGCGCAGCTGGCGACCTTGGCCGATCTGGACCGGCGCGAGGTCTACGCCTGCGGCCCCGGCGGCTTCGTCGACCGGGCGCGCGCCCTGCTCGCCGGTCGTGCGCGCTCGTTCCAGGCCGAGGCTTTCAGCCCGCCGCCGCGCACGCAGCAGACCGAAGGCACCGTCGAAATCACCCTGGCCGCGAGCGCGCGCAGCTTCACCGTCGCGCGCGGGCAGTCCCTGCTGAGCGCGCTGGAAGCGCAAGGCCTCAAGCCCGCCTCCGGCTGCCGCATGGGTATCTGCAACACCTGCGCCTGCGGCAAGCGCTCGGGCAGCACCCGTCATCTGCACACCGGCGACGTCCAGCACGAACCGGTCTCCGCGCTGCGCCTGTGCGTGAACACCGCCACCAGCGACCTCGTCCTCGATCTGTGACCCCGCCATGACCACGACCTCCCGCAATCGCGTGCTGAGCCAGGACGAACTCGAACGCTTCGGCGTCGAACTCGACGGCGTGCGCGCGCGCACCGCCGCCCAGCTCGGCCAGCGCGATGCCGACTACATCCGCGCCATCGTCAAGGCGGTGCGCTACACCGGCCTGGGCGGACGCCTGCTGCTGATGGTCGGCGCGATCGGCGGCGCCTTCCTGCCCGCGCTGCTGTGGCCGGCCTGCATCCTGGGCGTGCTGCTGCTGGCCCTGTCCAAGATCCTGGAGAACATGGAGCTGGGCCACAACGTCATGCACGGCCAGTACGACTGGATGCGCGACCCGCACCTGGACGGCAAGACCTACGAATGGGACATCGCCGGCACCAGCGACAACTGGCGCAAGACCCACAACTATCAGCACCACACCTGGACCAACGTGCGCGGCATGGACGACGACATCGGCTACGGCCTGCTGCGTCTGTTCCCTGAGCAGCGCTGGAAGCCATACTACCTGTTCCAGCCCCTCGTCGCGGTGATCTTCGCCCTGCTGTTCGAATGGGGCGTGGCGATCCAGGACCTGCGCCTGGGCCGTTGGTGGATCGGCAAGACCAGCACCGCGCAGCTGCGCCGGCACTTCCGCCCGGTCGGCCGCAAGATGGCGCGCCAGGTGCTCAAGGACTACCTGTTCTTCCCGCTGCTGGCCGGCCCGTTCTTCCTGCCGGTGCTGCTGGGCAACGTGGTCGCGAACGTGCTGCGCAACCTGTGGACCTACACGGTGATCTTCTGCGGCCACTTCACCGCCGACGCCGAAACCTTCTCCAAGGAATCGGTGGCCGGCGAATCGCGCGGGCATTGGTACCTGCGCCAACTGCGCGGCTCGTCCAACCTCACCGGCGGCAGGCTGATGGACCTGATGACCGGCAACCTCAGCCACCAGATCGAACACCACTTCTTCCCCGACATCCCGGCCCACCGCTACGCCGCGATGGCGGTGGACGTGCGCGCGATCTGCGCGCGCTACGGCCAGCACTACAACACCGGCTCGCTGCCGCGCCAGTTCGGCCAGGTGGTGTGGCGGATCCTGCGCCACGCCCTGCCCAGCCGCCCGCCGGCCAAGCGCGCGCGGCTGGCCCGCTCGGCGGCCTGAGCCGCCCCAGCAGCCCCGGGCGCACGGTCTCGATCCCGGTATTAACCGACAGGCCGATGTGGCCGTTGTCGCGTCCGTAGACGGATAGCCCGCCCCCGCCGAACGGCAGCGTGGCTTCGCCGCCGCCGTTGACGATCGACTGGCCGCTCCCGCGGCGGCCGATCGGCTCGTGCTCCGTGCGAAGGCCGGTGGATTGTTGAACCGGCACTGAGCATCGGTCGTTCGCGATCGCGGCCGCGATGACGTCGCTTTCACAAACCCATACCGATCCCACGCGCTGCGCGCGCGAGACCCGTTACGTTCATGTAGGCACAGGCAAGGTGCCGCCGTCGCCACGATAGTGCGGGGGATGCATGGAGCTGGGCTACCTGGAAATCGTTACGGACAAGGGTTGGCATATCGAGGTGCGCTACGACGGCGTGCATATCGGCTGGATACGCCGCAGCGCCGATCAGGCGCGCTTCGAGTACTACCACGGCGCCGTCAACGACTTCGCCTACGCCTACAGCAACAGCAGCCTGGACGAGCTCAAACGCTTGTTGAACGCACGCGTCGCCCGCTCGGCGCTATTGACCACGGGCCTGATGATCTAGGCCCGTGCAAACCGCGCCGCTAGCGCGCCGTCGCAGCCGCCTCGCGCTCGTGTGGAAAGGGACGCAACTGCAGACGTTGCCGGCGGCAGACGTCGACCTCGCGATAGAGCTGGCTGCGGCCGTCGCCGAACGCGACCCGCAAATCGCGCAGGCAGGCGTCGCCGTCCAGCTCGATGGTGGTCGAAGCGCCGCCGCCGCGCAGCGGCTCGCCGATGACCGCGGCGCGGAACTCGGACCGGCCGGCGTCGGCGACCGCCACCGCGACCACGCTGTCGTGGGCGCGGTTGATCAGCTCCAGATAGCGGCCGCGGGCATGGGCGTTCGCGGCGCCGATGGCGGCGACGCACAAGGGGACGGCGACGACGGCGAAACGGATCTGCATGGCGGGGCTCCGGCTGGATGGAGGATGCCGCGGCCCGCGCGCATGCGCGGCGGTCGGCGCGTCCATCAAGGCAGTCCCTAGCCCGCCGCGAAAGCGATCCGGGACGAATCGTCGCAGCGCGAGGGCGAATCGTAGTCGGCGCCTGCGACGCTTCCAGCCGGCCCGCGCTGCGCCTAGGATGCGGACACTCCCCGCCTTCCGGCCCACGATGAACGTCCGCCTCGGCAGCACCGAAATTGGCCTGTCCCGCTACCTGGCGCTGTGGACGGTGGTGGTCGTGGCGTTCGCGGTGCAGGGCTTCCTGCACGACGCGATCGGCGGCGGCGGCACCTGGGCCGCCTCCGACTACCTGCGCTGGTCGATGATCCAGTGGTACACCTGGGCGGCGCTGGCGCCGCTGGTGTTCCGCCTGGGCGCGCGCTACCCGATCGCCATCCCGCTGGACCTGCGCTCGCTGGGCAGGCAGTTCGCCGCGGGCCTGGGCACGACCCTGCTGGCCATGATCATCGGCGCGCTGGTGTCCAGCCTGACCGAGTCCAGCAGCTTCTCCGAGCAGTTCTGGCAGTTCGTGAGCAAGCACTTCGCCACCGGCGTGCTCACCTACGGCTTCCTGCTGGCGATCCAGCAGACCCTGCACTTCCGCGCCGAGCAGGCGCGTCGCGAACTCGAAGCCAGCCGGCTCGCCACCGAACTGGCGCAGTCGCGTCTGCAGGTGCTCAAGACCCAGTTGCAACCGCACTTCCTGTTCAACACCCTGCACGCGATCGTGACCCTGCTGGACGAGGACAAGCTCTCGGCCGAGGACATGCTGCTGCGCCTGAGCGAGCTGCTGCGCGCCTTCCTGGAGGACTACGACGGCCAGGAGATCAGCCTGCGCCGCGAGCTGGCCCTGCTCGACCTGTATCTCGGCATCCAGCGCATGCGCTTCAAGGACCGTCTGAGCACGCGCATCTACGTCGCCCCCGACGCCCTCGACTGCGCCGTGCCCAGCCTGCTCCTGCAGCCCATCGTCGAGAACGCGATCCGCCACGGCATCGGCCGGCGCGTGGGCGACGACTGCATCGAGATCGAGGCACGGCGAGAGGACGGCCAGCTGTGCATCGACGTGCGCAACCGCAACAGCACGCTGGAGGAAGGCGGCGATCCGCTGGGACACGGCATCGGCCTGTCCAACACCCGCCTGCGCCTCAAGGAGCTCTACGGCAGCGGCGCCGAACTGCGCCTGGACATGATCTGGCCCAGCGGCGTGGCCTGCCGCATCCGCCTGCCCCACCGCGAGATCGAAGAAGCCGACGAGGCGCCGGAGCACGTCGCCGCATGAGTCTGACCGCGCTGGTGATCGACGACGAGCCGATCGCGCGCCACGCGATCGTGCGCCTGCTGCGCGACGATCCGCAGATCGAACTGCTGGGCGAATGCGGCGACGGCGCCTCGGCGGTGGTCGCGATCCGCGGCCAGCGGCCCGACCTGGTGTTCCTGGACATCCAGATGCCGGCGATGACCGGCCTGGACGTGGTCGCCACGATCGGCGCCGAGCGCATGCCGGCGACGGTCTTCGTCACCGCCTACGAGCAATACGCCGTGCGCGCCTTCGAGGCCAACGCGGTCGACTACCTGGTCAAGCCCTTCAGCCGCGAACGCTTCGCCGCCACCCTGCAACGCGCGAAGGCGCGCCTGTCGCCGGCCGGCGCCCTGCCCTCGGCGCAGATCCTGCAGGCGCTGGAAGCCCTGCGCCGCCGCGACGACTATCTGGAGCGCATCCCGGTGCGCGTGGACGAGCACTTGGTCTTCATCCCGGTGGAGGACATCGTCTGGATCAAGGCCAGCCGCAACATCGTGCAGATCCACCTGGCCGATCGCGTGCACGAACTGCGCGAGACCATGGCCGCGCTCGCCGCGCGCCTGGACCCGCGCCACTTCGCCCGCGTCCACCGCTCGGCGATCGTCAACCTGCGCCGGGTCCGGGCCATCCACCCCTGGTTCAACGGCCACCACGTGGTCACCATGGACACCGGCCAGCAACTGCGCATGAGCCGCTACCAGCACGAGGCTTTCCTGCGGCTGGCGACGACCCGGTCGGAGTGATCCCGCGCGGGCGCCGGCCGCGCCGCCTACACCGCTTCGCGCCGGCCGGGGCCGCGATCCGGCGTGCGCATGCCCGACTTGTCGCAGAAATGGATCTCGTCGTGGGCGAAGCGGACCATCTGCCCGCGCGGGAAACCGGCCACGCGTTCGGACAGTTCCTCGAAGCCCTCGACGGCGCCCATATAGTCCTGTCCCGGCGCCGCGGTGCGCACGCGCACGATCAACTGGTGATCGAGTTCGTCGCCGGCGTCGACGCGCAAGATGACCTGATCGCCGACCTCGACCGTCGGCGCCAGCTTGTCGCCGCGCGAGGACCCGTAGCCGGCGTAGGCGAACTGGAACTCGCCGTCGTTCTTCTGAAACATGACTAGCCTCTCCTGGCCGCGATGACGGAGGACGGGGGCATGGATCGCCGCATCGCCAGTATCCGGTTTACAGGGCTTGGTCCGCGCATTCCAGTCCACCCAGCATCCGCCCGATCTGCCGCTCCACCCGGCCGCGGATGTCGGCCAGGGCCAGCGCATAGGAACCGCCACGCGCGCCGACGATCCTGAACTCGCAACCGTCCACCCAGGCCTTGGGGTCGAAAAGGCCGCCGCGATGTCCGGCGATGCCGATTTCGTAGCGCACGCCACGGTAGCGCTCGAACAGCCGCCCATTGCTGGTCCTGTCGCCGTCCCCTTGCATCGCCCGCCCTACCATCCGGTCGTCGCCACGCTGACCAGCAAGGCGACGCCGGCCACAGCGGTGATCCAATAGACCGCCAGCATCGTCGCGCGATGGCGCGCGCAGTAGCGGATGCCGTTCGCGTCCTGACTGGACACGAAGGCATAGTCTTTCAGGTAGAGCATGGTCTCGCGCGCGCTGAACAGGGTCCGGTCCTGCCATTGCGGCGGCTGTGCGGCATGCGCCCATTGCTTGGGATGTCGCCGCTGCAGGCGGCGTCTGAAACGCAACCAGACCGCGCTTTCCAGCGCCATGGCCGAGACGAAGCAAACCAGGGCGGACAGGGTCTGGCCGCTGCTCGTCAGCATGGCGCCGGCTCGCTGCGCGGCAATCGCCGACCCGAGTGCGGGCGTGGCGTCGTCGGCGCGCGCAGGAGCCGCGCGAGCTGAACGCCTAAGCATTGCGTGGGCCAGCCTTCGTTCTCCGCCGATTCGATGGCAGGACGGGAATACGAGTCGGACTCGCGCGCAGACACAACGGCGAGGCGGACGACACGGTGACGCTTGACCGGATTCATGAGATCGTCTCGCTGGAGCGGACAAGATCCCGTAGCACATGTTGTGCCGCAGCCCTTGAAGGCACCCTCAAGCTAGCACCAACCGCCTGCGGCCGTTGGACTTTCGGACCGACGGTCGAGGGCGCCGCAACGGCAGGCCCAGCCTGTCTCGTCGCGAGCGCAGCGGACGAATGCGGGTGCGGCGATGGCGCTCGAATCACGAATAGGTAACGGCACCGAGCGCATGCTGCGCAGGCACTACGACGCAAGGTCGTAACGGCCACTCAGCCGCGCTGCACGCCTCCTCCCTTACCCGCACTGAGCCTTTCTCTCCCGCCACGCGGGAGTCGCGGCCACGGCCGTTCCCGATTCGGCTCGCTTGCGGATCGCACTCAAAGGCATTCATCGCATGAACACCAACAACAGCACTCCCAACAGCCAGAACTTGGTCGACACCGCCGCCGCCAACGGTTCGTTCAAGACCTTCGGCCAGGCCCTGGACCGTGCCGGCATGAGCGACACCCTGCGCGGCGTCGGTCCGTTCACCCTGTTCGCGCCCACCGACGCGGCCTTCGAAAAGCTGCCGGCCGGCGAACTGGAGAACCTGTTCAAGCCCGAGAACAAGCAGGAGCTGGTCTCGCTGCTGAACTACCACGTCGTCAGCGGCCGCCGGCCGGTGGCCGATATCGGCAAATGGGAAAAGGCCAAGACCGTCAACGGTCAGTCCGCTCCGATCAAGATGGTCGACGACCAGCTCAGCATCGACGGTGCCTTGGTCACCACGGCCGACATCGGTTCCAGCAACGGCATCATCCACGGCATCGACAAGGTCAATGTTCCGACCAAGCAATAAGTTCCGAAGCTCGATCTGGACGGCGGGGCTCAGGCCCCGCCGTTCCGTCGTCGGCCCGACGCCGAACATCCGCGCGGGCGCCGCTACGCAAGGGCGAGGTTCTAGCCGTGCGGCCCGCCCATCACCGGCAGTACGATGCCGTTGACATAGGACGAACACACCGGCGAGGCCAGGAACACGTAGGCCGGCGATATTTCCTCCGGCTGCGCCGGGCGGCCCATGTCGCTGTCCTGGCCGAACTCGGCGACCTCCTGCGCCGGCCGGTCGGCGGGATTCAGCGGCGTCCACACCGGGCCCGGCGCGACCGCATTGACGCGGATGCCGCGCTCCAGCAGGTTGCTGGCCAGGGCCTTGGTGAAAGCGTGGATCGCGCCCTTGGTGGCCGAATAGTCCAGCAGCGCCTTGCTGCCGAACAAGCCGGTCTGCGAGCCGCTGTTGATGATCGAGGCGCCGCGTTCGAGGTGCGGCAGGGCCGCGCGCGCCATGTGGAAATAGCCGGCGATATTGGTCTGCAGGGTCTCCTGCAGATGGTCGTCGCCGAGGTCTTCCAGGCGTTCGCTGTGCAATTGGAAGGCCGCGTTGTTGACCAGCACGTCGAGCCGGCCGTAGGCCGCGAGGGTGCGCTCCACCGCCTGCTCGCAGAACGCCGAATCCCGCACGTCGCCGGCCAGGGCCAGGCAGCGGCGCCCTTCCTGCTCGACATAGCGCCGGGTCTCGGCCGCGTCCTCGTGTTCGTCCAGGTAAACGATGGCCACGTCCGCGCCCTCGCGCGCGAACAGCACCGCTACCGCGCGTCCGATGCCCGAATCGCCGCCGGTGATCAGCGCCACCTGCCCTTCCAACTTGGCGCTGCCGCGGTAGTCGGGCGCCAGGAAGCGCGGTTGCAACGCCAGCTCATGCTCGTTGCCGGGCTTGCGCAGGTGCTGGGCCGGCATCGGATTGCGCGGCTGCTCGCGCGCGCCGGCCTGCACGGCCTTGGGTCCGGCGTTGGGCTTGGCGGGCGCTTCGCGATCCTTGTCGTCCATTCGCGCCTGGATCCTGCGTTGCCGCTGCGCGGTCTCGCGCGCGGCCTTGGAGGTCTTGCTGCTCATGATTCGGACTCCTGATCGTTCGTCGCAAACCGTATCGGCTCCCGGATTTTTATCGGTGCGCGCATCGATCGGGCGTGAATAATTTCTCTTTAACCTCACGCCGGCACGAACATTAACGGTTCACGATTTCATGCTTAACGGGCTGAATCCGCAGCGCGACTCTGACGCGCTCTCCACGCCGCGATACGCACCATCCGCTCTCGGTTCGTTTCCAGGAGGAGACCATGCACATCACGTTTCGCAGTGGACCTAGCGCGAGTGCCGTCGACGTGTACTGCGACGGCCGGCGGGTCGGCAGCATCCGCCGCAGCCAGGACGGCCATCGTTACGAGTACTACCACGGCCCCCAAAACCTCACCGCCTACGCCTATGAGAGCGCCGATCTCGAGCAGCTCAAGGGCTTGCTGTCCCTGCGCATGGGCCGGGCGCCGTTGCTCCCGCTCGAGCCTGCGACCTGAGTGCGAACCGTCGCCATCGAATCGCGGACGCGCCTACGGATACGGACCTGAACACGCCGGTTCCACGCGGGCAGCGCGCCCGATCGCTCGCATTGGGCCCGCCTTCAGCCGCGTCAAACGGCTTTAACGGCCGCGGTCGTATGGTCTTTGCTCAGTCACTGCGCTCCCACGCGAGGATCAGGCCATGGCACGCCCCATCTGGACCGGCACCCTGTCGTTCGGCTTGCTCAACGTCCCGGTCTCGCTGATGCCCGGCGAACGCCGCACCGACCTGAGCTTCCGCATGCTCGACTCGCGCGACAAGAAGCCGATCCGCTTCGAACGCGTGAACGCCGACACCGGCGAGGAAGTGCCCTGGAAGGACATCGTCAAGGCCTTCGAGTACGACAAGGGCAGCTACGTGGTGATCGAGAAGGAAGACATCGCCGCCGCCGCGCCCGAGACCCACGAGTCCATCGACGTCGAAGCCTTCGTGGACGCCGACGAGATCGGCACCCGCTTCTACGAAAAACCCTACGTGCTGGTGCCCGGCAAAAAAGCCGAGAAGGGCTATGTGCTGCTACGCGAGACCCTCAAGGAAACCGGCAAGGTCGGCGTGGCGCGGGTGGTGATCCGCACGCGCGAATACCTGTGCGCGGTGATTCCTGAAGACGACGCCCTGGTCCTGATGCTGCTGCGCTACCCGCAGGAACTGGTCGACCCCGAGGAGTACACGCTGCCGCACGCGGCCAGCGGCCGCTACCGCATCGCGCCCAAAGAACTGACCATGGCCAAACAGCTGATCGAGTCCATGACCTCGAAGTGGAAGCCCGACGCCTACCACGACGAGTTCCGCAAGCGCCTGTCCGCGATCATCCAAAAGCGCGTCAAGTCCAAGGGCAAGATCACCAAGATCGCCGACGAGCCGGTCGAGCACGAAGACGCCGCGACCAACGTGGTCGATTTCATGGCCTTGCTGGAGCAGAGCCTGAAGACCAAGAAACGCACGCCGGCCGCGAAGAAAGCGGCGCCCGCCAAGAAGGCCGCCAAGGCGAGCAAGCGTCGCGCCAGCAAGCGCGCGTCCTAGCGCCGGGATTCGGGTTCCGCCTCGACCTTAACGTTCACGTCGGTGACGGACGGGTCAACGCGGTGGGCCGGGCATGACGCGCGCTTGACCTGGCGGGGCGTATTGAAAGCCCACACGCCCAATGCGCATGCCGATGTCCATAGACGCCGCCCTGCAACTGGCCTGTCGCGGTTATTACTCGCCGGTACCGGAACTGCTCCTGCTGGCGGGCCTGGAAGCGCGTCAGGCCAGGCCCGCGCAGAGGCCGTGCGAGATTCCGGCCTTGGACGCCCTCGCCTCCCTGCAGGTGGACGTATTGGCCGAGGTCAGCGCCTGCTTCCGCCAGGCCGTGTGGCAGCGCTGCCCACCGCCTTACGAACGCGAGGCGCTGCTGGCGGCCGCGGCCCTGCTCGATCGCCGCGGCGCCGCGCAAGTGGTCGAACATTGCCTGCGATCCTTCCTGGCCCTGCATGCCTACGGGCCGATCGCGAACGTGCCCCTGAACTGCTGGGCCGACTATCTCACCAGCGCCGCGGCCGCGCGGACCGTGCTGTTGATCGGCTCCTCGCACTACGACACGGACCAGCCCCGCCTGCGCGCCAGCGGCCTGCGCTATCGCAAGCTGCACACGGTCACGGGATGTTTCTGGGACATCGGCGAGGAAGAACCGATCACCGGCATCGCCGGCTGGGTCACGCCGCATGCCGACGATCCGGCCCTGCTGATGTCGGCCCTGGTCGTCGGCGAGCTGCCCGCCTTGAACGACTTGCGCCTGAGCGCCATGCGCGAGTTCGGGCCGCTGGCGGCGGTCTCGCTGGAGCGGCCGCACCGGCTCGACCGTCCCTTCCAGATCGAGTCGATAGCATGAGCGCGGCGGGGCGCGCCCGGGCCGCGCCGCAGCGCCGACGCCACGAAGCGCCCAGCGCGCTGGTCGTGATCGACATGATCAACGCACTGGATTTCGCGGGCGGCGCGGCCTTGCTGCGCTCCGCCCTGCCCTGCGCCCGACGCATCGCCCTGCTCAAGTCGCGGGTGTCGGCCCTGGGCCTGCCGGTGATCTACGCGAACGACAACTACGGCCAATGGCGCTCGGACTTCCGCCAGGTCGTCGCGGCCTGCGCCCAGGAAGGTTCGCGCGGGGCCGCGCTGGCGCGCCTGCTGCAGCCGCAGCCCGACGACTACTTCGTGCTCAAGCCGCAGCATTCGGCGTTCCATGGCACGCCGCTGGAGCGCCTGCTCGCCGACCTGGGCGTGCGCAGGCTGATCCTGACCGGGATCGCGGCCGACAGCTGCGTGCTGGCGACCGCGCTGGCCGCCCACATGCGCGGCTATTCGCTGTACGTGCCCACCGACTGTGTGGCCGCCGAATCGCCCGCGCGCAAACGGCGCAGCCTGGACCTGCTGCGCGTGTCGTTCCAGGTCGATACTCGGCGCGCGGCCTGGATCACCCGGCGCGAACTGGTCGCGGCCTAGGCGCTTTCACGTCGCCTTGAGGCGGCGCGCGCACATTAAGGCGATCTCCCGGCCGGAGCCGCCATGCCCGCCCGTTGGCCCCGCAGTCGCGTGATCTGGACGGTGCTGGCGGCGATCCTGCTCACGGCGGCGGCCAGCGTGATCGCGCTCAATCTCGCCGGCCCGGAGAAGCAGCTCGCGCAGGCCCTGCCGCACCGCCATTCCGTGAGCTCGGCGCAATTCCGGCGCGAGATGGGGACGCTGCTCGGGCCCTCGGTGCTGGAAGGCAACCGGGTGGTAGCCCTGCAGAACGGCGACGAGATCTTTCCCGCCATGCTGCAGGCGATCCGCGCAGCGCAGCGCAGCATCGCCTTCGAAACCTACATCTATTGGTCGGGCGACATCGGCCACGCCTTCAGCCAGGCCCTGTCGGAACGCGCGCGTGCCGGCATTCCCGTCCACCTCACGGTCGACTGGTTGGGCAGCGCCAAGATGGACCAGGCCCAGATCGAGGAGATGAAGCGGGCCGGCGTACGCATACGCCAGTACCGTCCGCTGGCCTGGTACAACCTGGACCGGGTCAACAACCGCACCCATCGCAAGCTGCTGATCGTCGACGGCAGGATCGGCTTCACCGGCGGGGTCGGCATCGCCGACCAGTGGCTGGGGCACGCCCAGGATCCCGAGCACTGGCGCGAATCGCATTTCCGCATCGAGGGCCCGGTGGTCGCGCAGTTGCAGGCCGGCTTCAACGACAACTGGGTCAAATCCACCGGCGTGGTCCTGCACGGGGCGGCCTTCTATCCGCCCCTGAGCGACGCAGGCGACATGCCGGCGCAATTGTTCATCAGCTCGCCGGCCGGCGGCAGCGACAGCATGCATCTGATGGTGCTGCTGGCGATCGCGGCCTCCGAGCGCAGCATCGACCTGGCCGCCGCGTATTTCGTCCCCGACGAACTGGTGCGGCGGGCCCTGCTGGATGCGCGCCGCCGCGGCGTGCGCATACGCATTCTGGTGCCGGGCGAACACACCGATTCGGACACCGTGCGCCTGGCCTCGAAAGCGCAGTGGGAGGACCTGATCCGCGCCGGCATCGAGTTCTACGAATACGAACCGACCATGATGCACGTCAAGATGCTGATCGTGGACCGCGAGCTGGTCTCGGTGGGATCGACCAATTTCGACATCCGCTCGTTCCGCCTCAACGACGAGGCCAGCCTCAACGTGTACGACCGCGCCTTCGCCGCCGACATGACCGCGGTGTTCGAGGCGGACCTGCGCGATTCGCGCCGCTACACCCTGCAGGACTGGCGCCGACGCCCGTGGACGGAGCGCGTGTTCGAGAAGTTCGTGCTGCCGCTCAAGTCGCAGCTGTAGCGCCGTCGCGGATCCGAGCGTAAGGCGTGCGTGAAAGCGCCTGCGGCGGAACACGACGGTATGTTCACCGCCACCGTTGCACGATCGCGGAACCGGCGCGGCCAGCGCCGCCCAGCGACCAGCCAGGAGCCCCCTCATGGCGAGCAAGAAGGCCCCCACTGCCCAAGCCAAGGCGCGACCCCAGCAACGCTCCGCTCCTGCGCGCGACAGCCGCGGATCCGGCGACGAACTCCACCAAGCCGCCGGCGGCAAGCATCCCGCGCTGACCACCAATCAGGGCCTGCCCCTGTCGGACAATCAGAACTCGCTGCACGCCACGCCGCACGGGCCGGGCTTGCTCGAGGATTTCATCCTGCGCGAGAAGATCACCCACTTCGACCACGAGCGCATTCCGGAGCGCATCGTGCATGCGCGCGGCTCCGCAGCGCACGGCTATTTCGAGCTCACTAAATCCCTGGGCCGCTACACCACGGCGCGCATCCTGAGCGAGGTCGGCGAGCGCACGCCGGTGTTCTGCCGCTTCTCCACCGTCGCCGGCGGAGCGGGCTCGATCGACACGCCGCGCGACGTGCGCGGCTTCGCGGTCAAGTTCTACACCCAGCAGGGCAACTGGGACCTGGTGGGCAACAACATCCCGGTGTTCTTCATCCAGGACGCGATGAAGTTTCCGGACGTGGTCCACTCGGTGAAGATGGAGCCCGACCGCGGCTATCCGCAGGCGGGCAGCGCCCACGACACGTTCTGGGATTTCATTTCGCTGACGCCCGAAGCCATGCACATGATCATGTGGGCGATGTCCGACCGCACCCTTCCGCGTTCCCTGCGCATGATCGAAGGCTTCGGCGTGCACAGCTTCCGCCTGATCAACGCCAAGGGCGCGTCCACCTTCGTCAAATTCCATTGGCGGCCGAAACTGGGGCTGCAGTCCACGCTATGGGACGAGGCGGTCAAGCTGGCCGGCGCCGACCCCGACTTCCACCGCCGCGACCTGTTCGAGGCGATCGAGAACGGCGACTACCCGGAATGGGAACTGGCGGTGCAATTGTTCACCCAGGAACAGGCCGACGCGTTCCCGTTCGACCATCTCGACGCGACCAAGCTGATCCCCGAGGAGCTGGTGCCGTTGACCGTGATCGGCCGCATGGTGCTGGACCGCTGGCCGGACAATTTCTTCGCCGAAACCGAACAGGTCGCGTTCTGCCCCTCGCACGTCCCGCCGGGCATCGACTTCTCCAACGATCCGCTGCTGCAGGGGCGATTGTTCTCGTATCTGGACACCCAGCTGTCGCGGCTGGGCTCGCCGAACTTCCATCAGCTGCCGATCAACGCGCCCAAGTGCCCGTTCGCCAATCTCCAGCGCGACGGCCACATGCAGATGCGGGTGCCGCGCGGCCGGGTGAACTACGAACCCAGCTCGCTGGATCCGCAGTCGCCGCGCGAGACCCCGGCCGGCTTCCGCAGCGCCGCCGTCGCCGGCGACGACGGCGCCAAGGGCCGGTTGCGGCCGGAGAGTTTCGCCGACCATTACAGCCAGGCGCGCTTGTTTTATCGCAGCCAGAGCGAATACGAACAGGCGCACCTGGCCTCGGCGCTGGTGTTCGAACTGTCCAAGGTCGGAACTGCGCACGTGCGCGAGGCCGTGGTCGGGCATTTGCGCCACATCGACAGCGCGCTGGCCCGGCGCGTCGCCGAGGGCCTGGGCCTGGCGACGCTGCCGCCGGTGCCGCCGGCCGCGGTCGCCGCGCAGGACCTGCCGCTGTCGCCGCCGCTGCAGATCATCGGCAAGATGAAACCCACGCTGCAGGGCCGCTGCGTCGGCCTGCTGATCGACGAGGGCTCCGACGCGGCTGCGGTACGCGCCCTGCGCAAGGCCGCCGAAGCGGCCGGGGCGCGAGTGAAGATCGTCGCGTCGCGGATCGGCGGCGCCAAATTGAGCGACGGCAAGGTCCTCGCGGCCGACGGCCAGCTGGCCGGCACGCCCTCGCTGGTGTTCGACGCGGTCGCGCTGGTGCTGACGGACAAGGCCGGCCAGCGCCTGGCCAGGGAGGCGGCCGCGGTGGATTTCGTCCGCGACGCCTACGGCCATCTCAAAGCGATCGCGGCCGATCGCGGTGGCCGGCTCGTGCTGGACGCCGCCGGCGTCGAGCCCGACGAGGGCGTAGTGGAGGCCGCCAATACTCACGGCTTCGTGGCGGCCGCGAAGCTGCGGCAATGGGCGCGCGAAAGCAGGATCAGGACCCTGGCCTGAGCCATGCGCGAGCGCAGCGACATGCAGCCGACGGATCGCCGCTAGCGTGGACTGGATCGATCAGCTGTGGGTGATCGTGGACACCGGCTACGCCATGGCGCTGGGCGGCCTGATCGGCCTGGAGCGGGAAATGAAGAACCGCCCCGCCGGCTTCCGCACCCACATGCTGGTCGCGGGCGCGTCCGCCCTGCTGATCGGCATCGGCCAGCTCAGCCTGATCGAGATGCGCCTGGAACCGCCCGGAAGGATCAATACCGATCCGCTGCGCCTGGTCGAGGCGGTGATCGCGGGCGTGGCCTTCATCGGCGCCGGCACCATCTTCTCGCACCGCCGCGGCGAGCCCGTCGCCGGCATCACCACCGCCGCTTCGCTGCTGATGGTGGCGGTGATCGGGGTGGCCTGCGGATTCGGTTACCACGCACTGGCGTTGGCGGCGACCGTGCTGACCTTGCTGGTGCTGGCCCTGTTGAACGTCTTCGAGCGGCGCATGAGCGCGCGCGCTGCGGGCGAAGACGGCCGGCGCTAAGATCCGGCGCGCGCAGCGCCATGTGGTGCCCGGGGCCGGACTCGAACCGGCATGGCCTCGCGGCCGGCGGATTTTAAGTCCGATGCGTCTACCGATTTCGCCACCCGGGCCTGGGTCGCGACTGCGGCGATAGCTTACGACACGCCACCGGCCGCGAGGAAAGTCCGGGCCGCGCGACGGGCTGGGGCGAGCGCGCAAAAAAGAAAGCCCCGCTTGCGCGGGGCTTCGGAGTTCCGATAAAGCCGGACCCTGCATGCAGGGTCCGATAATTGGAGGCCGAGGTCGGAATTGAACCGGCGTACGCGGATTTGCAGTCCGCTGCATAACCACTCTGCCACCCGGCCGGTGGACTGCCCGCAAGCATACCGCTTGCGATGGCGATTGCCCACGTCGCAGTGGGCTACCGCCGAAAAAACAAAACCCCGCATGCGGGGCTTTGTTCCTGAGGATGACTCCTCGAATTTGGAGCGGGAAACGAGACTCGAACTCGCGACATCTACCTTGGCAAGGTAGTGCTCTACCAACTGAGCTATTCCCGCAGAGGAACCAACATTTTAGGCATGGAAACAAAACTGTCAACACCCAATTTCGTTTTCCTTGCTGCCCCCGAACCCGGGCTTCAGCCCCGGTGCATCGGCCCCCGATGAGGCCGCTGCCGCGATCAGCCCGAGGGCCCCTTCGCGTCTTCGCGCATTATAGGCCATGCCGCGCGCAAATACGCTAGCCCCGACCACAAAGTCAGCAACGCGGCACCGGCCAGCAGCCATTCGCCGATGCGGAAGATCGGCAAACCGAATACAGGTTCTTGATACAAAAGGCATACCAGCGCGACCATCTGCACGATGGTCTTGATCTTGCCGATCGTGGCCACTTTCACCGCCGCGCGCTGACCCAGTTCGGCCATCCATTCGCGCAGCGCGGACACCGCGATTTCGCGGCCGACGATCACCGCCGCCCACAGCGTCATCCACACCGTCGGATGCTTCTGCACGATCAGCAGCAGCGCCACCGCCACCATGAGCTTGTCGGCGACCGGATCGAGGAAGGCGCCGAAGGCCGAGTACTGGTTGTAGCGGCGCGCGATCCAGCCGTCGAGCCAGTCGGTGACCGACGCGAACGCGAAAATGAAGGCCGCGGCGAAGTTCGTCCACTGGAACGGCAGGTAGAACACCACCACCAGTACCGGGATCAGCACGATCCGCGCCAGGGTGAGCATGGTGGGTATCGTCAACTTCATCCTTCGCTCCGCGTGCCGCCGTTGGCCGCTTTCGGGTTGGCCTTGGCCGGGGCGCCGGGATCCGGCGCCTCCAGCCCGTGCAGGGTCGCATAGATGCGCTCGGCCAGGGCGGCATTAACGCCCTCGACCCGCGAAATTTCCTCGACTCCGGCCGCTTTCAAGCCACCCAGGCCGCCGAAATGGCGCAGCAGGCTGGCGCGCCGGCGCGGGCCGATGCCCGGGATGTCCTCCAGCCGGCTGGTGTTGCGGGCCTTCTGGCGGCGGCCGCGGTGGCCGGTGATGGCGAACCGGTGGGCCTCGTCGCGGACCTGCTGGACCAGCTGCAGGGCCGGCGACTCCGCCCCGGGATGCAGTACCCGCCCGTCCGGCAGCAGCAACTCCTCGTCGCCCGGGCGGCGCGCCGGGCCCTTGGCCACGCCGACCAGGATCACCGCCTCCACGCCGAGCTCGTCCAGGGCCGCGCGCGCCTGCGCCACCTGCCCCGCGCCGCCGTCGATCAGCAGCACGTCCGGCATCACCCCGTTCTCCTCGACCGCGCGCCGGAAGCGGCGTTCGATGGCCTGGTTCATGGCCGCGTAGTCGTCGCCCTCGACGATGCCGGCGATGTTGTAGCGCCGGTACTGGCCGCGCACCGGGCCCTCGGCGTCGAACACCACGCAGGAGGCCACGGTGGCCTCGCCCATGGTGTGGCTGATGTCGAAGCATTCGATGCGGTTCGGGATCGCCGCCATGCCCAGCATCTCGCGCAGGGCTTCGGCGCGGGCGTGCTGGGCGGCGTGGCTGGTGCGCTCGGCGGCCAGCGACAGCTCGGCGTTGCGGCGCGCCAGGTCGAGGTAGCCGGCGCGTTCGCCGCGCACGCTGCTGCGGATCTGGACCTTGCGCTCGCCCGCGGCCGACAGCGCCTGCTCCAGCAGCTCGCGGTCGGGGATGTCGCGGTCCAGCACGATCTCGCGCGGCGGGGTCTGCTCGGCGTAGTACTGCGACACGAACGCGGCCAGCACTTCTTCGGCGTTGTCGCTGCCGTTGGTCTTGGGATAGAAGGCGCGCGTGCCCAGGTTGCGGCCGTCGCGGAAAGCCAGCAGCAGCACGCAGGCGGCCACACCCTGCATCGCCACGGCCAGCACGTCCAGGTCGGCGGCGCGGCCGTCGACGTACTGGCGCGCCTGCAGGGTGCGGATCGAGGTGACCAGATCGCGCATGCGCGCGGCCTCCTCGAAGTCCAGGCGCGCGCTGGCGGCCTCCATGGCGCGGCCGAGTTCGTCGGTGAGCTCGTCGCTGCGGCCGTCCAGCAGCAGGCCGGCGCGGCGCACGCTCTCGGCGTAGTCGCGCGCCGCGACCAGGCCCACGCAGGGCGCGCTGCAGCGGCCGATCTGGTGCTGCAGGCAGGGCCGCGAGCGGTTGCGGAACACGCTGTCCTCGCAACTGCGCAGGCGGAACAGCTTGTGCATCAGGTTGAGGCTGTCGCGCACCGCGCCGACGCTGGCGTAGGGGCCGAAGTAGCGCCCCGGGATCGCGCGCGGACCGCGGTGCATGGCGATGCGCGGCCAGGCCTCCTGGGTCATCAGCACGTAGGGGTAGCTCTTGTCGTCGCGCAGCAGCACGTTGTAGCGCGGCTTGAGCGACTTGATCAGCTGGTTCTCCAGGATCAGCGCCTCGGCCTCGGTGCGGGTGACGGTGACCTCCATGCGCGCGGTCTGGGCGAGCATGGACATGATCCGGGCCGACTTCGGGGTGGCGTTGAAGTAGCTGGAGACGCGGTTCCGCAGCGCGCCGGCCTTGCCCACGTAGAGCACGCCGTCGTCGGCGCCGATCATGCGGTAGACGCCGGGCGCGGTGCTGAGCTTCTTGACGAAGGACTTGCCGTCGAACGGCGGCGGCGCCGCGCTCATGCGCTGCGCTCCGGCGCGGGCCGGCCGCGCGGATACAGGACCGCGCACGCCCCGTCGGGACGCGTGGCGGGCGGAGCGGCAGGCAGGCGGCGGGCGGTCACGTTCGCGTACATCGGCTACTGGATAGGGCCGATTATGCGTGAAGGCAAGATGGCGGCGCTGGAATGGGGTTTGCGGACCGCGGGCGCAAATCCCCGGCCCCGTCCGCAACGGGGGAACGGCAAGAGCGCCTTCATCGGGCTTCGGCGCCGCCCGCAAGCGAAGCGGCGGACCGGCCTTTCCCCGGCCAGGCAGAAGCAGATGCGTCTCAGCGCCCGCGCAGGCCCAATTCCCGGCGCAGGCGCGCGATCGCGCCGTCGGCGGCGCGGTCGAGCAGTTCGAATACGTGTTCGAACTGGGCCGGGCCGCCGGTATAGGGATCGGGCACCTCGCCCTGGCTGTCCACCCCGGTCCAATCCAGCAGCAGCGCCGCCTGCGCGCGCGCATCGCGCGGCGCGCGTGCCTGCACGTCGCGCAGGTTGGCGCGGTCGGCGCACAGCAGCCAGTCGAAGTCGCGGTAGTCGGCGGCGGCGAGCTGGCGCGCGCGCAGGCTGGAGATGTCGATGCCGTGTTCGGCGGCGTTGGCGATCGCGCGCCGGTCCGGCGGCTGGCCCACGTGCCAATCGCCGGTGCCGGCCGAATCCAGTTCGATCTGGCCGGCCAGGGTCGAGGCGGCGATGCGCGCGCGCAGCACGCCCTCGGCCACCGGCGAGCGGCAGATATTGCCCAGGCAGACCACCAGCAGGCGCACGGCTCAGGCGCCCGCGGCCAGCAGCGATTCGGCGCGCGCGAGGTCCTCCGGGGTATCGACCCCGGGCGGGAACGGCTCGGGCGTGAGCGCGACCGCGATGCGGTGGCCGGCTTCGAGCACGCGCAGTTGTTCCAGCGATTCGATCCGCTCCAGCCGCCCCGCCGGCATCGCCGCGAAACGCTGCAGGAAGCCGGCGCGGTAGCCGTAGATGCCGATGTGGCGCAGCCACTCGCCGTCCTCGGGCATGCGGCCGCGATCGCGCGCGAACGCGTCGCGCGGCCACGGGATCGGCGCGCGGCTGAAATAGAGCGCGTCGCCGCTGGCCGCGCGTACCAGCTTGACCGCGTTGGGATCCAGTAGGGTCTCGACCTCGGTGACCGGCGCGGCCAGGGTCGACATCTCGGCGCCGCTGGCGGCCAGGGCCTGCGCGCAGGCGCGCACGCCCGCGGCCGGCGCGAACGGTTCGTCGCCCTGCAGGTTCACCACCACGGTGTCGTCGGACCAGCCGGCGATGCGCGCGCATTCGGCCAGGCGGTCGGTGCCGGAGGCGTGCTCGGTCGAGGTCATGGCCACGCGCACGCCGCTGTCGCGCAGCGCCTGCGCGATGCGTTCGTCGTCGGCCGCCACCCAGACCTCGCGCGCGCCGGCCGCGAGCGCGCGCCGTGCGACGTGCAGCACCAGCGGTTCGCCGCCGAGCAGGCGCAACGGTTTGCCGGGCAGGCGGGTGGCGGCGTAACGGGCGGGGATGGCGACGACGAAGTCCTGGGACATGGGGATTCCGGTGCGCGGACGGGCCGCGGTGGTCGAAGGCTGGCGGCGCGGAATGGGCCGCGGCGCTGCCCGCATCTTACGGCGGGCGCTGCGGATTCGTGCCCCGCCTCGCGCCGGTCCGCACGGCCGACGCGCCTAGCGCCCCTTCAGCGCCGCCAGCTTGGCCAGCAGCGAGACCCAGAACGCCTCGGGCAATTCGGTGCGCACCGGCACGCTGAAGAACTGTTCGGTGACGAACGAGCCCTCGCCCTCGCCGGCCAGTTTGACCGCGTCCTTTTCGGTCATCAGCACCGGCAGCTGGCTGCCGAACTCGAAATCGGCGGCGCTGTAACGATGGTGATCGGGGAAGGCGTGCGGGACCACGGCGATGCCGAAGCCGCGCAGCATGGCGAAGTAGCGTTCCGGATCGCCGATGCCGGCGACCGCGTGCACGCGCTGGCCGGAATAGGCGCTGAGCTTGCGCCCGCGCCCGCCCAGCAGCGGCTGGACCTGATCGGCGATCAGGCGCATCGGCCATTCGCCGAAGCCGGTCTCGCCGCCGTTGACGACCCGGAAGTCGCAACGCGCGGCGCGCTCGGGCAGCTCGCGCAAGGGGCCGGCGGGCAGCAGTTGGGCGTTGCCGTAACGGCGGCGGCCGTCGACGACTTCGATCTCGATGTCGCGCGCCAAGCGGTAGTGCTGCAGGCCGTCGTCGCAGACGACCACGTCGCAGCCGGCCTGCGCCAGCGCGCGCGCGGCGGCGTAGCGGTCGCGGTCCACCCGCAGTTTGACGCCGGTGCGCGCGGCGATCAGCACCGGCTCGTCGCCGCCCAGGGCCGGGTCGGTAGTGCCCTCGACCCACATCGGCGGCGCCGAACGCTCGCGGCCGTAGCCGCGGCTGGCGACGCCGGGCTTCCAGCCCTCGGCGCGCAAGCGCTCGACCAGGGCGATCGTCATCGGGGTCTTGCCGGCGCCGCCGGCGGTGATGTTGCCGACCACCACCACCGGCACGCCGGGATGGCGGCGGCGCAACCAGCCCTTCAGGTACAGGGCGCGGCGCAGGCCGCTGACGCTGCCGTACAGCGCCGACAGCAGGCGCGCGCCGATCGGTATCGGAGCGTCGCCGTACCAATACGCCGGCAGGCGGGCGCGGCGTTCGTGGGAACCGCCGGCCATGCCCTACTCGGCCTCGCGGAACTGCATGCGGTGCAGGTGCGCGTACAGACCGCCCTGCTCCAGCAACTGCGCATGGCTGCCGCGCTCGACGATGCGGCCCTGGTCCAGCACCAGCACCTGGTCGGCATGCTCGATGGTCGAAAGCCGATGCGCGATCACCAGGGTGGTGCGATCGGGCATCAGACGATCCAGCGCGTCCTGCACCAGGCGCTCGGATTCGGTGTCCAGCGCGGCGGTGGCCTCGTCCAGGATCAGGATGGGCGCGTCCTTGAGCATCGCGCGCGCGATCGCCAGGCGCTGGCGCTGGCCGCCGGACAGCTTGCCGCCCTTGGCGCCGATGTGGGTCTGCACGCCCTCGGGCAGGCGTTCCACGAACTCCATGGCGTTGGCGCCGCGCACCGCGCGCTCCAGGCCTTCCGGCGCCGCTTCCTGCAACTCGCCGTAGGCGACGTTGGCCGCGACGGTGCCGTCGAACAGCATCACCTGCTGGCCGACCAGGGCGATCTGGCGACGCAGGTCGGACAGCCGGTAGTCCTGCAGCGGATGGCCGTCGAGCAGGATCTGGCCGGATTCGGGCTCGTAGAAGCGCGGGATCAGCTTGATCAGGGTCGACTTGCCGCTGCCGGAGCGGCCGACGATGGCGGTGACCGTGCCGGGCTTGGCGCTGAAACTGATGTCGGCCAGCGCCGGGTCCTTCTGGCCCGGATAGCGCGCGACCACATCGCGGAACTCCAGCTCGCCGCGCGCGCGCGCCAGCGGACGGCTGCCCTTGTCGGGCTCGTCGTCGGCGTCCAGCACCGAGAACAGGCGCTCGGCCGAGGCCACGCCCCGCTGCAGCATGTTCTGCACGTTGGTGAGCTGGCGCAGGGCCGGGATGATCGCGATCATCGAGGTCATCAGGGTCACGAACTTGCCCGCGTCCAGGCGCCCGGCCAGCGCTTCGCGACCGGCCACGAACAGCAGCAGCGCCAGGCCGACCGCGCCCATCAGCTGGACCATCGCCGAGGCGATGGAGCGCGTGGACTCGACCTTCATGCTCAGCTTGAGGTGGTTGTCGGCGATCGCGCCGTAGCGCGCCAGCTCGACGTCCTGGGCGCCGTAGACCTTGACCTCCTGGTGGTTGCCCAGGGCCTGGTCGGCCGACTGCAGCAGCGCGCCCGCGCTCTCCTGGATGCGATGGCTGATGCGGCGGTAGCGGCGACCGATCTTGTCCATCACGAACGCCAGCGGCGGCGCCATCAACAGCACCGCCAGGGTCACCTGCCAGCTCGCGAACAGCATCGCGCCCAGCAGCGCCAGGGCCTGGAAGCTCTGCTGCAGCATCACCTTCATCGCGTCGACCGCGGCCTGCGCGACCTGGTCGCTGTCCGAGCCCAGCCGCACCAGCATCGACGGCACCGGCTCGGTGTCGAAGCGCAGGCCCGGCAGGCGCAGATACTTGCCCAGCACGTTCACGCGCAGGTCGCGGGCGATGCTGCGGCCGGCCTTGGCCATGTGGTAGTCGGTGACGTAGCCGGCCACGCCGCGCAGCAGGAACAGGCCGACGATCGCCAGCGGCAACAGGGTGCTGAGCTGCTTTTCCTTCTCGATGAAGGTCAGGTTGATGATCGGCGTCATCAGGGTGGTGAAGATGCCGGCCGCGGCGGCCTCCACCAGCATGCCGATCAGGGCCAGCCACAACAGCCCGCCGTAGGGACGGGCGAAGCCGAGCAGGCGGCGGTAGGTCTGCCAGGGCGAGACCTGGGCCGTCACCGCTTGCCCTCGCTGGGCGCGGCGCCGGCGCCGGCCGGCGGCGCGGTCGCGCTCATGATGCGGCGGAAGCCGAGCTGGCCCAGGGCGTCGTACACCGTCACCACCGCCTGATAGGGCGTGCGCGCGTCGGCGCGCAGCATCACCTGGCGGTCGCGGTCGCTGCCGGCGACCTCGGCGATGGTGGTCTTCAGCGATTCCAGGTCGTCGCGCAGCACTTCACGGTCGTCGACGAAATAGCGGCCGTCGGCGTTGACCAGCACGATCAGCGCCTTGGACGCGTCGCTGACCGGCTCGCCGCTGGCGCGCGGCAGCTCCAGCTTGAGCACCGAGCGCGCGTCGAAGGTGGCGGTGACCACGAAGAAGATGATCAGCACCAGGATCACGTCGATCAACGGGACCAGGTTGATCTCCGGTTCGTCGTCGGCGCGGTGGTCGCGTATGCGCATGCCGGCCCAGCCTCAGCCCACGGCCTGTTGCTGCACCGGCGGCGCCGGCGTGGCGACGGCCGGACGCGCCGGGGTGCGGGTGTCCAGGGTGTCCAGCAGCTGGATCGCCTCGTGCTCCATCGCCACGATGTATTCGGCGATGCGGCCGCGGAACCAGCGGTGCGCGATCAGGGCCGGGATCGCCACGATCATGCCGGCCGCGGTGCACACCAGCGCCTTGCCGATGCCGCCGGCCAACTGGTTCACGTCGCCGATGCCGTGGTCGAGGATGCCCAGGAACATCTGGATCATGCCGACCACGGTGCCGAACAGGCCCAGCAGCGGGCCGGCGGCCGAGATCGTGCCCAGGGTGTTGAGGTAGCGCTCCATGCGGTGGACCAGGTGGCGGCCGACATCCTCGATGCGCTCGCGGATCTCGTCGCGCGGGCGGCCGCGCACGTCCAGCGCAGCGGCCAGCAGGGCCCCCAGCGGCGAGGTCGCGCGCAGGGACTCGATATGCGCCGGGTCCAGCTTGCCGCGACCGGCCCAGGCACGGACTTCCTTGCCCAGTTCGGGCGGCAGCACGGCCTTGCGCCGCAACGTCCACAACCGCTCGATGATGATCGCCAGCGCGACGGCCGACAGCAGCAACAGCGGGATCATCGGCCAACCGCCGGCCTTGATCAGTTCCAGCACTCGCGAACCTCCGGCCCATTCGGCCGCGTCAATCTGGCCGATAGGATAGCCCAGGCGGCGCGGCCTCCACCCGCTTGGCCGCGTCCCACAGCCTCGGATGTGCCTGGCGTCGCGTTTCCAGCTCCAGCCCCGCGGCCGCCAGCCGCAGCCGCAGCGCCCCGCCGCCGCTGGTGTCCCAGGTGGTGGCGCCGGCCGCGCGCCAGCGCGCCAGCACCTGCGGCTTGGGGTGGCCGTAGCGGTTGCCGTAACCGCTGGAAATCAGGGCGTGGCGGGCGCCGGTGGCGGCCACGAAGGCCGGATCCGACGAGCCCCGGCTGCCGTGGTGGGCGACTAGGACCACGTCGGCGCGCAGGTCGCGGCGCCCCTGCTCGCGATCCCGCCGGACCAAATCGCGCTCGACGATCTGACCGATGTCGCCGGTCAGCAGCACCGCACCGTGCGCGGTTTCGATCCGCAGTACGCAGCTGGACTCGTTGCGCAGATAAGGGAAATACGCTGGCGGATGCAGGAAGCGGAAACGCACCCCGTCCCAGCTCCAGGCCTGACCGGCGACGCAGGGCCGCGCCGCCGCGATACCCGAGCCTTCGGGTGCGCGCCGGTCGCCGCTGGGGAACACCCGCGCGACCGCCTCCAGGCCGCCGGCGTGATCGTTGTCGGCATGGCTGAGCACCAGCCGGTCGAGCGCGCGCACGCCCAGCGCACGCAAGGTCGGCACCACCGCGCGCTCGCCGGCATCGAAGCCGTCGACGACCGCCGGCCCGAAGTCGTAGAGCAGCTCGTGGCGCGCGGTGCGCACATGCACCGACAAACCCTGGCCGACGTCGATCACGGTCAGCTCGGCTTCGCCGGCCTGCGGCAGGCGCCGGTCCGGCCACAGCAGCGGCAGCCACAGCAGCAAGGCCAGCGGCTTGCCGGGCACGCCGCGCGGCAGCAGCAGCCAGAACGCGCCCAGCAGTGCCAGCGGCAGGGCGAACCAGCGCGCCTCCGGCAGCCACCACAGGGCCAGGCCGCTGTCGGCCAGACGCAGGAACAGGGGCCAGCTCAGATCGAAGCAGAACGCCGCCAGGCGCCAGGCGCCCTCGCCCAGGCCCGTCCACAGCAGGTCCAGGCCGGTGCCGAGCAGGGCCAGCGGCACCACCACCAGGCTCCACCACGGCACCGCCAGCAGATTGGCGAAGGGGCCCGCCAGCGAGGCCTGTCCGAACAGCGCCACGCAGGCCGGCAGCAGGCCCAGGGTCGCCACGCCCTGCGCCGACAGGAAATCGCGCAGCAACGAAGGCCGCGGCCCGCTGCGCGGCAGGCACCACAGCAGCCAGGCCACGCCCAGGAAGCTGAGCCAGAATCCTGCGCCCAGCACCGCCAGCGGGTCGGCGCACAGGACCGCGATCGCCGCCAGGGCCAGCGCTGTCGCGCCCTGGAACGGCCGCCGCGACATACGCACGCCGGCGACCACCGCGATCATCAGCAAGGTACGCACGGTCGGCAGGGCGAAACCCGCCAACGCGGCGTACAGCAAGGCGCCCAGCGCGGCCGCCAGTGCCGCGGCCACCGGCCGCGGCCAGCGCCGGGCCAGGGCCGGCCACAAGCGCCAGGCGCCGCGCGCGAGCAAGGCGAAGAAACCAGCGACCAGGCCAACGTGGAAGCCGGAGATCGCGATCAGATGGGTGAGCCCGTTCGCGCGCAGGACCTCCCAGTCGCCTTCGTCCAGGGCGCGCGTGTCGCCCAGCGCGAGCGCGCGCACGTAGCGCGACGACGGCGCGGCGACCGCATCGCGAATGCGGTCGGACAGGCGCTCGCGCAGCGCCTCCAGCCCGGTGGCAGGCGCCAGCAACTGCGACTGCCCTGCCGCGACCAGATAGCCGTTGGCGCTCAGGCCCTGCATCAGCGCGTACTTCTCGGCATCGGGCGCGCCCGGGTTGCGCAGCCCGCGCGGCGCGCGCACCCGCAGCTTCCAGCGCCAGCGCTGACCGGCGCGCAGCGCGGCCCGCTCGCCGCGGTCCTCGCTGTACCAGGACAGGCGCAGCAGGCGGCCGCGCAAAGGCGCGACCTGATCGTCGGCGTCGTCGACGCGAAACAGGAAACGCGTGCGCCGGACCTCGTGCACCGGCAGTTCGACGATGCGGCCGGACACCGTCGCCGGCCGCCGCTCCCATTCCGGCGGCAACTGCCGGGACAGCGCGTAGGCCGCATGCAAGCCGGTCCAGGCGAAGCCCAGCAGGACGACGCCCAGCAGGCGCCCGACGCCGCCGTAGCGGAACCAGACCAGGGCGCCGATCGCGAGCAGCGGGACCGACAGCAGCACCGGCAACAGCGAGGGAGCCGCGAGGCTGGCCACCGCGCCGGCCAACCAGGCGACGGCGGCGGCCGGGCCGAACGCGGCCACCGGTGTTGCGTTCGCTACGGTCGCCGTCGCCATCCCATTCGCCCGCTGGATCATGTGCGTCCAGCTTAGAAATGCCGTACCTGCCCGGCCATCGGCGGCCGCCCCGGCGCGGCCTAGGAATAGTCCGAATTGCGGGTAGGTCTGCCGGGGCCGTTTATGATCGACCCAGCCGGCGCAGCGGCCCGAGCGGCCAAGGAGAGCGAACACCATGCAGCAGACCTACCGCGGTTCATGCCACTGCGGCCGCGTGAGCTTCGAACTCGCCGGCGAGCTCAAGTACGCGATCGAATGCAACTGCTCGATCTGCCGCCGCAAGGGCGCGCTTTGGCACGGCACTTCCGACGCCGGCCTGCGCATCCTCAGCGGCGAATCCGAGCTGAGCCTGTACCAGTTCAACACCATGACCGCGAAGCACTACTCCTGCCGGCACTGCGGCATCTCTCCGTTTTCGCGCCCGCGCCTGGACCCGAGCGTGTGGGTAGTCAACATCCGCTGCCTGGAAGGCGTGGACCTGGCATCGCTGCCGGTGCACGGCTTCGACGGCGAGCACTGGGAGGACGCGGCGCGCGCCTTGCGAGGCGGGTCGTAGCGGGAACACGCACCTGCCGACGGTTCCCGTATCGGCACGATGCCGGCCGGAGCGCCGTCATTCGATTCGCCCGGCATCGCCGTGCGAACATCGCTTCCGCCCGCGACGTCGCGGGCTCGGCCCCACCTCAGGAAACACACGATGCGTTTTGGCGCTCTTCTGGCACTTTCGTTGGCCTACGCCTTCTCCGGCAACGCCCATGCGGGCTCCGCTCCGGCCGAACTGAAGTGCACGCCCCTGACCCAGGGCTCCAGCATGCAACTGGACGGGACGATTCCTGCGAGCGAGGAAGTCCTGTCCCTGGTGGTTTCCAGCCGCGAACACCGGTACACGCTCAGCGACGAGGGCTCGCAAACCACCCTCATCGAGTCGCTGACGGAGGGCGTGTTCGCCCTGCAGATCCGGTCCGACGGCTTCGAAACCACGCTCTACGCCCTCCCCTCCACGGTGAAGGCCACCCGTCTGCCGTACGGAATCCGCGCCAGCTTCGTCGCGAAGCTGACCGCGCTGCGCCCCTCTCGTCACAAAAGCGCGGGTGCGGCCTACGCTTACGACGACTACGTGCGCGACATCAAGCTGTCTTGCGAGTACCGTTACGAGATATGAGCCCGCGGCGGGCTCGGATACCCGCCCAAACTCAAGCATCCACGACGTTTCCCGACCCCAGCCCCGAACTGCGCCCATGAGCGGAAAATTCCTGAAACCCGCCGCGATCGCCGACGTCATCAAGAGCCGGGAGCGGACCAACTCGATACGGAAGCGCGAGGGCCTGATGCAGCACCCGGTGCGCTTCTACGTCTGCGGATGCTCCGACGAATGCTGCGGCGGTTGGCATTCGATCCTGACCGACTACACGATACCCACGGCAGACCAATGCGTGGAAATCCTTCGCGAGCACAACAAAGCGCGCAAGTCGCGCAAGCGCGGGCAGAAGCGCGCAGCGGCGCCCGGCAGCCCCAGCTGACGCCCCGTCTCGAACGCAGGCGCCGTGCACCTACAGGATCTCGAAATCTGCCGTTACCATCCCGGCCCCTATTGCGCGGACAGCTGGCAGGTTCCGCTGCGCGCGGTGGCTTGGCTGGCGCACGGCCATGCCTTCGAAACGGGGCCCACCGCCAGCGGGCTGGTCGCCAAACTCGAAGCGATGCTGGAGCAGACCAATGCAGCCTATCCGCACTACCGTTTCCGCGGCTGCATGCACTGCGGGCTTTGCCTGGCCTTGGACTGCCCTTCGCCGGGACCGATCTGGTCGCAGGAGAACCTGCTGGTGCCCGGCGCCGCCGCCGTCTACCTCGCCCCCGGCGGCATCGTCCATTACATCCACGAGCACGCCTACCGTCCGCCGCGAGAGTTCATGGACGCGGTACTGCGGTGCCCCGAGATCGGATCACCGGCCTATCTTGCGGCGCTGCGTTCGGTCAACGGCGGCGCCGAGCCGCCGCTGCAGTCCATCGAACAAAGCCGCGGGATGTTGGCGCGTTTCGTCCATCGGCATGACTGACCGCCGGCGGGACGCCCGGCGCACGGATCGCAGCGGATCGAATCGGCGAATCCGGCGCGCGAATCGCCGCCACGGTCTGGATTGACTCCATGCGAAGCCCGACCATCGCCGTGCTGCTGAGCGCTGCCCTGCTGTTTCATCCCGCCCGCGCGCCGCGCGCGCAGGAGCGGAATGCCGCCGCGAGCGGCCCGCAGCAGCGCGCCGATGCCGTCGTGCTGCGGCACTCCGCCGCCGTCCTGGCGGTTCCGGCGCGGCGCTTGCGCGTGGAACGGCCGTACGCCGCGCAGCCCGGAGGCGGCGGCGACGCCCTGGACATCTTCGAGATCGTCATGGCGGTGGAAGAAGACCTCGGCATCGCCATACACGACGACGCGATCTATCGGGCGGCTGGCGTGGACGACGTGGACAGCCTGGCTCAGGGACTGAGCATCGCCGAACTCCAGGCCGTCGTGCGCGAGGCACTGTCGGCGGAGGCCGACTGAGGTTTCGCGCCGCCGACGCGTTTGTTCGGGCGCCGCGCCCGGTCCGCGCGACACGGCGCTACGATTAGGGGGCGGTCGCCGGGGATAACCATTCATACGCCCGCATCGTCGAGGGGGTCTCTTGTCCGACAATCCACTGGATGCCGTCTTCACGGCCCTGACCTTGCTGGGCGGCGCGTTCGCCTGGCTGTATCAGATACGGACCAAGTCGCGTCGCGACAAGATCAGGCTCGACCTGGAGATCCTCGAGAAATCCAATCAGCTGTTCGGGGAGGCCGACGAGCGCACGCAACGGGTTCGGGCGGCGGTCGGGCGGCGGATGGACCAGGTCTACGGCGAGCGGCCGGGCCACGGAAGAAAACCCATTCCCTGGGCCGACATCGTCCTGTTTCTGTTCTGCCTGGGCGGCGCGGCCGCCTTTCTGCGCGACGGCATCGGGGCCAGCGATACCTGGGAGCTGGTGTTGGCCGGCCTGCTGGCCTTCGTTGGCGCCGGCGCGGTGATGAACGCCTTGGAGCGCAAGCAGGACACGGCGGCCTGACGCCACGGCCTTGCCGGACACTCGGGCCGCCGCACGCGGCGACGCTTAGACCGTGCCGATGTCGCGACGCCGCGTGGCGACGCCGGACATTCGCGCAACCGCGCCGCGTTGCGGCGGACCGGCCGGAATCAGACCTCGCTGGCCGCCAACTGCCGCAGCTTGCCTTCGTGCAGCTCCAACACGCGATCCAGGCGACGCGCGAGGCGGCGGTCGTGGGTGACCAGCACCAGGCTGGTGCCCTGCTCGCGGTTCAGCGCCAGCATCAGTTCGAATACGGTCGCGGCGGTCTTTTCGTCGAGGTTGCCGGTGGGTTCGTCGCCGAGCACGCAGGCGGGTTTGTTGACCAGGGCGCGCGCGACCGCGGCGCGTTGGCGTTCGCCGCCGGACAGTTCGCCGGGCTTGTGTTCCAGGCGATGGCCCAGGCCCACCGACTCCAGCAGCGCCTTGGCGCGCTGGCGGGCGTCGGGCACGGCGGCGCCGGCCAGCAGCACCGGCAGCATCACGTTCTCCAGCGCGGTGAACTCGGGCAGCAGGTGATGGAACTGGTAGACGAAGCCCAGCGCGCGGTTGCGCAACGCGCCGCGGGCGGCGTCGGACAAGGCGTTCATGCGCTGGCCGGCGACGAAGACCTCGCCCGCGGTCGGGGTGTCGAGGCCGCCGAGCAGGTGCAGCAAGGTGCTCTTGCCGGCGCCGGACGCGCCGAGGATGGCGACGGTCTCGCCGCGCTCAACGGCCAGGTCCAGGCCGTCGAACACCGGCGTGCGCAGCTTGCCTTCGGCGTAGGTCATGGCCAGGCCGGAGCAGCGGATCACCGCGTCTGCGACGGGCACGGCTTGCGGATTACTCATAGCGCAGCGCCTCCGCCGGCGCCGTGCGCGCGGCGCGCCAGGCGGGATAGATGGTGGCGACGAAGGCCATCGCCAGCGCGACCGCGGCGATCGCGATCACGTCGCCGGTCTGCAGATCGGTGGGCAGGCCGGTGATGTAGTAGACGTCCTCGGGCAGCAACTGCACGCTCAGCACCCGCTCGATGGCCTTGAGGATGTGCTCGAGGTTGAGGGTCAGCACGATGCCGCCGATCACGCCCAGCACGGTGCCGATCACGCCGATCAGGGTGCCCTGAACCACGAAGACCTGCATCACCCCGCGCGGGGTCAGGCCCAGGGTGCGCAGGATCGCGATGTCGGCCTGCTTGTCGGTGACCAGCATCACCTGCGAGGACACCAGGTTGAACGCGCCCATCGCGATGATCAGCGACAGCAGGATCGCCATGATGGTCTTTTCCATCTTCAGGGCGCGGAACATGTTGGCGTTGTCGCTGGTCCAGTCGCTGACGTTGTACGGGCCGCCCAGGCCGATCGCCAGGTCGCGCGCGACGTCCCAGGCCAGGTCCATGTCGTGCAGCCTCAGGCGCACGCCGGTGACGCCGTCGCCCATGCGCAGCACGCGCTGGATGTCGCGCAGGTTGACCACCGCCAGGCCTTTGTCGAATTCGTTGTAGCCGGCCTCGAAGATGCCGCTGACGGTGAAGCGCTTGAGCTGCGGCAAGGCGCCCATCGGCGTGCTGCGGAAGTCGGAGGTCATCATGACCACGCTGTCGCCGACCCCGACGCCCAGCCACAGCGCCAGCTCCTTGCCGAGCACGATGTTGTAGCTGCCGGGGGTGAGCGAATCGAGCTTGCCCTGGACCATCTTCTCGGCCAGCACCGAGACCTTGCCCTCCTCGGCCGGCAACACGCCGCGCACCATCGCGGGCTGGTTGCGCGAGCCCGAGAGCAGGGTTTCCTTCTCGATGTAGGGCGCGGCGCCGGCCACGCGCTTGTCGGCGACGGCGGCGTCGACCGCGCGTTGCCAGTCGGTGAGCGGCTCGCCGTAGGCGCTGACGGTGGCGTGAGCGGCCATCTGCAGCATGCGGTCGCGGATTTCGCGCTGGAAGCCGCTCATCACCGCCAGGGTGGTGATCAGGGCGGTCACGCCCAGGGCGATGCCCGCGATCGAGGCCAGCGAGATGAAGGAGATGAAGCCGTTGCGGCGCTTGGCGCGCAGATAGCGCAGGCCGATGGCGACAGGAATGGGTTTGAACATATCCGGCTATGGTGCCATCGAAAGCGAATCGGGCGTAGGCGCTTGGACCGGCCAAGCCAGCCGCAGTTCACGACGGCCGGCGGCATCCAGGATGTCGGGCCACCAGAACCGGTGCCGGAGCCGGCCGGCGGCGTCGCGATAGCGCAGCCAGGCCAGCGGGCCGCGCCATTGCAGGACCGGCTGGTCCAGCGGCACGCCGTCCAGGCTGACCGCGTCGGCCGCGACCACCAGCGCCTGCGGCGAGGCGCGCAGCTCCCGCCGCGCCAGCCAGGCGCCGTAGAGCGCGGCGCCCGCGGCCAGCGCCGGCGACCAGGGCCAGGGGCATTCGCTGGCCAGCACCGAAACGGCGGCGAGCAGACCGATCAGGACCAGCGCGCAGGCGAGCATGCGCGAGGGCCGCCACTCAAGCCGGCATGGCGCGGATGCGTTGGATGAGCGCGTCGAGTTCGGCATCGGGGCAAGCGTCGTAACCCATGAACCAGCGCCAGAGCTTATCGTCCTCGCAATCCAGCAGGCGTAGGAAAACGCCGCGTTGGGCCTCGGAATCCTGCGCCCAGGCGCGGTCGAGGTAGCGGCCGAACAATTGGTCCAGCTCGCGCATGCCGCGCCGGCTGCGCCAGCGCAGGCGACGCAGTTCGACGTCGTCAGTCATGGTTCGGGGTCCCTTGGGCCGGCGCGGCGGCGGCATCCGCATCCATCGCAGCCGCTGCCTGCTCGCGATAGCCGCACATGCCCTCACCCGGCTCGCGCTTGCAGTAGTCGGCCAATTGCGCGGCGATTTCGGGGTCGCGTCCTGCCAGTTCGGACGTGGCGGCGTTCAAGGCGGTGACGATGGCATCGCCCTTGAGCAACTTGTCGACCAGGGGCCAGCCGGATTCGCTTTCGCCGTGTGCGGCCATGCGCACGATCTGGGTTTTGCTCGCGCCGGCTTCGAGGCAAGCCTGATAGCCCTCGGCCGGCGGTGGCCAGCGCGACAGGCAGCCGAACTCGACGCGGCCGATGTCGCTGTTGGCGTGGGCGAGACCGGCCTTCAGCACCTCGGCCGGGGTGTCGGCCGCGAGCGAGCGCGCCAGCGAGTCGGCGATGACCTCGCGCGACAGGTCGCGCACGATCCGGCGTTTCATGGCCAGATCGTCCGCGCTGTCCCCGCCGTTGGGATGGGCGGCCATGGAGTTGACCATGCCGTCCAGCATCTCGACGAAGCGCGCGCTCACCACGTAGTCGCGCGCCACCCTCAACTGCTCGGCCGAGGGCGATGCCGGCGCCGCGCCTGCCCGCACCGGCGGCATCCAGACCGCCGCCGCCAGCATCGACACCACCGCGCTGCGGGCGACGAAGTTCATGCGCGCACCAGCGCGATCGCCAGATACGCCCACAGGGCCCACAGCACGAGGGCGCCGGCGACGTAGACCGCGAAGCGGTGCATGACCCGGTTGTAGCCGCAGTGGATCGCGCTATGCGCGACGCGCAGGGCGACGAAGGCCCAGGCCAGGCCCAGGACGACGCCATCGCCGAGCTGGCTCAGCGCCGCCACGGTCAGCGCCAGATAGAACAGCACCGGCAGCTCGAACAGGTTGCGGAAATTGTCGGCGGCGGCGCTCTGGGTGAGTTTGGCGCTGGCCTGGGCCGAAGTCGCCACCGCCTGCGGATGGATGCGCTCGCGGCGCATCTGGCCGATGCGGACCACGTACAGGCGGATCCAGACCAGACAGGTCAGGCCCGCCATCGCGACGGCGGGAAGGAACAACAGCTTGGGGTCCATCGCTCGCCTGTCGGTGTCGGGCCAGATGCGGATGGTAGCCGGGACCGCGCTGCCCTCGCCCCTGCCCTCGCGCAGGCGGGAGCAGGGGCCAGGCGGCGCGAACGGCAGTAACGCCGCTTATCGCGCCGAAGGCGCCGCGTTCAGACGCGGCGCGCCAGCATCAGCTTCTTGATCTCGCCGATCGCCTGCGCCGGGTTCAGGCCCTTCGGGCAGGTGCGCGCGCAGTTCATGATGGTGTGGCAGCGGTAGAGCTTGAACGGATCCTCGAGGTCGTCCAGGCGCGCGCCGGTGTCCTCGTCGCGCGAATCGACGATCCAGCGGTAGGCCTGCAGCAGGATCGCCGGGCCGAGGTAGCGGTCGCCGTTCCACCAGTAGCTGGGGCAGCTGGTCGAGCAGCAGGCGCACAGGATGCATTCGTACAGGCCGTCGAGCTTCTTGCGGTCTTCCGGCGACTGCAGGCGTTCGCGGTCGGACGGGGTCGCGCTCTGGGTGCGCAGCCAGGGCTTGATCGAGGCGTACTGGGCGTAGAAGTGGGTCAGGTCCGGAACCAGGTCCTTGACCACGTCCATGTGCGGCAGCGGGTAGATCGGCACTTCGGCCTTGCCGCAGTCGGCGATCGCGCGCGTGCAGGCCAGGGTGTTGGTGCCGTCGATGTTCATCGCGCAGGAACCGCAGATGCCTTCGCGGCAGGAGCGGCGGAAGGTCAGGGTCGGGTCGATCTCGTTCTTGATCTTGATCAAGGCGTCCAGAACCATCGGACCGCAGCTCGCCAGGTCCACCTCGTAGGTGTCCACGCGCGGGTTCATGCCGTCGTCGGGGTTCCAGCGGTAGACCTTGAAGGTGCGCGGCTGCTTGGCGCCCGGCGTCGCCCAATGGCGGCCCTTCTGGATCTGCGAGTTCTTGGGTAGGGCGAATTCGGCCATGCTGGCAATCTCTCGGCTAGCGTCGGTACTGGGGTCGGTTGCGGTGCCGGCGCGCGTTGCGGCGCGCGCCGTGTGGGCCGATCAGTACTTACGCTCCTTGGGCGGGACGTAGGCGACGTCGTCGGTGAGCGTGTAGTTGTGCACCGGGCGGTAATCGATGCTGGTCTTGCCGCTCTCGTCGACATAGCACAGGGTGTGCTTCTGCCACTGCTCGTCGTTGCGCGTCGGGAAGTCTTCGCGCGCATGCGCGCCGCGCGACTCGGTGCGGTTCTCGGCCGAGACGATGGTCGCCAGGGCCTGGCCGAGCAGGTTGGACAGCTCGTAGGTCTCGATCAGGTCCGAGTTCCAGATCAGCGAGCGGTCGCTGACCTTGACGTCGGCGAACGAAGCGTGGATCTCGCGGATCTTGCGCACGCCTTCGCTGAGCGTCTCGCCGGTGCGGAACACCGCGGCGTCGGCCTGCATGGTGCGCTGCATGCGATCGCGGATGACCGCGGTCGAGGTGCCGCCGTTGGCGTTGCGCAGCTTGTCCAGGCGCGCCAGCGCCTCGTCGCAGGCGTCGGCCGCCAGGCGCGGCTGCGGCGCGTCGGGCTTGATCGTCTCGGCGCAGCGGTTGGCGACCGCGCGGCCGAACACCACCAGGTCGAGCAGCGAGTTCGAGCCCAGGCGGTTGGCGCCGTGCACCGACACGCAGGCGGCTTCGCCGATCGCATACAGGCCCGGCACCACCGAATCGGGGTTGCCGTTCTTCAGCTGCACCACTTCGCCGTGGTAGTTGGTCGGGATGCCGCCCATGTTGTAGTGCACGGTCGGGATGACCGGGATCGGCTCCTTCTCGACATCGACGTTGGCGAAGATGCGCGCCGACTCGGCGATGCCCGGCAGCTTCTCGTGGATCACTTCCGGGCCCAGGTGGGTCAGGTCGAGCAGGATGTGGTCCTTGTGCTCGCCGACGCCGCGGCCTTCGCGGATCTCGATGGTCATCGAACGGCTGACCATGTCGCGCGGCGCCAGGTCCTTCACGCTGGGCGCGTAGCGCTCCATGAAGCGCTCGCCGTTGCTGTTGCGCAGGATGCCGCCCTCGCCTCGCACGCCCTCGGTGATCAGGCAGCCGGCGCCGTAGATGCCGGTCGGGTGGAACTGCACGAACTCCATGTCCTGCAGGCCCAGGCCGGCGCGCAGGGCCATGCCGCCGCCGTCGCCGGTGCAGGTATGGGCCGAGGTCGCGGAGAAATAGGCGCGGCCGTAGCCGCCGGTCGCCAGCACCGTGCCCTGGGCGCGGAACAGGTGCAGCGTGCCCTCGGCCATGTCCAGGGCGAGCACGCCGCGGCAGGCGCCGTCGGCGTCCATGATCAGGTCGAGCGCGAAATACTCGATGAAGAACTGCGCGTCGTGCGCCAGCGACTGCTGGTACAGGGTGTGCAGGATGGCGTGGCCGGTGCGGTCGGCGGCGGCGCAGGTGCGCTGCGCCGGCGGGCCTTCGCCGTACTTGGTGGTCATGCCGCCGAACGGGCGCTGGTAGATCTTGCCCTCTTCGGTGCGCGAGAACGGCACGCCCTGGTGCTCGAGCTCGATGATGGCCGGGATGGCCTCCTTGCACATGTACTCGATCGCGTCCTGGTCGCCCAGCCAGTCCGAACCCTTGACGGTATCGAAGAAGTGGTAGCGCCAGTCGTCCTCGCCCATGTTGGCCAGCGCGGCCGAGATGCCGCCCTGGGCGGCGACGGTGTGCGAGCGGGTCGGGAACACCTTGGTGATGCAGGCGGTCTTCAGGCCCTTCTGGGCCAGGCCGAAGGTGGCGCGCAGGCCGGCGCCGCCGGCGCCGACCACGATCATGTCGAACTTGTGTTCCTGGATCTTGTAAGCGGCGGCCACGGTCAGGCTCCCAGCGCGATGCGGATAACGGCGAGCACGCTAGCGAGCGCAGCGAGGACGCAGACGAAAACGACAGTGAGCTGGGAGGCGATCGCCAGCCACGGGGTATGCACGTAGTCCTCGATGATCACCTGCAGGCCGAGCTTGGCGTGCCAGAACATCGCGACCAGGAAGGCCACCAGCAGCACCGCGTTGCAGGGATGGGCGACCGAGGCGCGCACCGCGGCATAGTCGTCGCCGATCCAGGAGATCACCAGGCCGACCACGTAGACGGCCAGGAAGATCAGCGCGATCGCGGTCACGCGCTGGACCACGAAGTGGTGGGTGCCGTCCTTCGCCGAGCCCAGGCCGCGCGCGGTCTTGAGCGGGTTGCGCAGCTTGCCGCGGGTGTTCATGCGCCACCCCGCTGCAGCATCGCGACCAGCCAGATCACGGCGGTCAGCACCAGGCTGCCGATCACGCTGATCCAGCCGTTGCGCACGAAGGTCGCCACGCGATAGGCGTAGCCGGCGTCCTGGACCAGATGGCGGATGCCGTTGAGCAGGTGGTAGGCGAAGGCCCAGGTCCAGCCGAACAGGACCAGGAAGCCCAGCGGCGAGCGCGCGCAGGCGGTGAATTGGGCCCAGGCCTGGGGCCCGGCCGCCAGGGCGACCAGGCCCCAGGCGATCAGCAGAGCGCCGACGGCAAGGATGATACCGGTGGTCCGGTGCACGATCGAGGTCACCATCTGGATCTGCCAGGCATAAACCTGCAGATGCGGTGACAGGGGGCGTTCGCGGTTCGCCATGAGCGATGGCTGTCTCGGCTGGGCGGCGGCGCCGCGTGGCAGGAAGGATGGTGGGTGGCGGTGTAGACGAAACGGTGAAGACGTAGCTAGAAGTCGATGCAGCGGCCGTTCTTTTCCCAATCGCCGTAGCGGGTCGGGTCGGGACCGTCGCGGCCGCCGTACTCCTTACCCGGTGGCGCATCGCTGCCCGTGGCCGGAACGGAAGTCGTCGGGGCCTCGACCTGGGGGTCGGGCACTGCTTCCGGAGTGGTTTCGCCTATCATCACAGCGTTAAATCTTAAGTCCCGCCCCCATGCATGACAACCCGCAGGCTACGTCCGGACAGGCATCCGCCCTGCCCGGCCACCGCGTGATCGAGCTTTCCGGCCGCGACGCGGCGGCGTTCGCGCAGGCGCAGTTCATGAACGATGTCAACGCCTTGGCCCCCGGCCAGTGGCACTGGAGCGGCTGGCTGACGCCCAAAGGACGGGTCGTGGCGCTGATGGCTTTGCTGCGTCTGGCCGATGAGCGGATCTGGCTGCTCCTGCCCGATGCCGACCCGGAATCGGTCGCCACTGCGCTGAAACGCTTCCTGTTCCGCAGCAAGACGAGCATCGTCGTGCGCGACGATCTGCGCGCCGCAGGCCGTTACGGCGCGCCGCAGGCCGCCGCGGGCGCGGTCCTGGCCGGCGACGAGGTTACGGGCGTGGAACTGGACTACAGCGGCGACGGCGGCGCGCGCGCGCTGCGCATCGTGCCCGCGCAGGCCGCGGGCGCGGAAGACCCCGGCCTGGCCGCGCGCTGGGCCCTGGACGACCTGCGCCACGGCCTGCCCCGGCTGGACCCGTCCCAGCTCGATCTATGGACCCCGCAGCAGCTGTCCTTGGAGCGCCTGCGCGCTTTCAGCGTCAAGAAGGGCTGCTACCCGGGGCAGGAAATCGTCGCGCGCACCCATTTCCTGGGCAAGGCCAAGCGCGGGCTGGCGCTGATCGAGTCGCCGCACGCGGTCGTGGTCGGCGCCGAACTGCGCTCGCATCAGACGGTACTGGGCACGGTCGCGGCCAGCGCCAGCGAAGGCCAACGTCATCTGGCCCTGGCGGTCGCGCCCTTGGAGCGGGCCGAGGGCGGACTCAGCCTGGACGGTCATGCGGTGGCCGAGATCGCCTTGCTGGACGGCTTGGCGCGCTGAGCCTCGACGCCGCGGACCTGCCTACCGTTGTAGGAGCGGCGTAAGCCGCGACCGCAGACTGATGGATCGCGGCGCCGCCATGCGTAGCAGCGCGGTCGCGGCTTACGCCGCTCCTACCCCTAAGCTTCGGCGCAGGCGGGGGCAGCGAACCGCCCCGCCCGCGCAAGCTCAGCCCGCGGCCAGCGCATCGGCCGCGGCGACGATGTCCTCTTCGCCGGGGATCACCAGGAAGGCCGCGCCGGCCAGCGGGGTGTAGGTGTCGACGCCGACCACGCGCCGGAACGGGCGCGCGCCGTAGCCGCCCTCGGCGATCGCGGTGATCACGCCCTCGCCCACGCCGGCGCTGCGGCGGCCTTCGTCGACCACGATGATGCGCTTGGCCTGGCGCGCCTGCTCGACGATGTAGGCGTCGTTGAGCGGCACCAGCCAGCGCAGGTCGACCACGCGGGTTTTCCAGCCGTGCTTGGCCTCGATCGCGCGCGCGGCGCGCAGGCTCATCGGCACGCCGTTGCCGTAACTGAAGATCACCAGCTCGTCGCCGTCGCTGCCGTCGCCAGGCAAGTAGACCCGGCCCTCGCCCAGGGTCATCGCCTCGTCGGGCTGCGGGTAGGTGGTCAGCCAGGCGCCGTCGCCGGGCTCGTACAGGTCCTTGCCCATGTACAGCGCGATCGGTTCCAGGAACACCGCCACGCGGCCGTCGACCTTGGCCAGCGCGGTCAGGGTGCGCAGCATGGTCGCGGCATCGTCGCCGCGCGAGGGGCAGCCGACCACCAGACCGGGAATGTCGCGCAGCGCGGTGATCGAGTTGTCGTTGTGGAAGTGGCCGCCGAAGCCGCGCTGGTAACCCAGGCCGGCGATGCGCACCACCATCGGGTTGCGGTACTGGTCGTTGCTGAAGAACTGCAACGAGGCCGCTTCGCCGCGGATCTGGTCGCAGGCGTTGTGGAAGTACGCCAGGTACTGGATTTCCGGAATCGGCAGCAGGCCGACGTTGGCGAAGCCCTGGGCCATGCCCAGGATCATGGTTTCGTCGAGCAGGGTGTTGAACACCCGGCGCGGGCCGAAGGCCTTCTGCAGACCCTTGGTGACAGTGTAGACGCCGCCCTTCTGGGCCACGTCCTCGCCGAACAGCAGGGTCTCGGGGTACTTGGCGAAGATGTCGTGCAGGGCGTTGTTGATCTGGATCGCCAGATGCCGCGGCGGCTGGTTCTCCGGCAGCTTGGCTTCGCCGCCGAACACCTCCAGGCGGCGCTGCGCGTAGTCGGCGCGCGCGGCTTCCTTGGCCACCGCCTCGGGCGAATACGGCGCCAGCGGCGCGACCACGTCGGCGAGCCGGTCGAGCTTGGGCCGGCGGTCGGCCTCCTCGGCGCCGGCGAAGCAGCGCTTGCGCGTGGCTTCGTAGAGTTCGAGCACCTCCTCGCGCGACATCAGGCCCGATTCCAGCGCGATCGCGGCCGAACGCAGCAGCGGATCGCCGGCTTCCACCGCGCACAGCTCCTCGACCGAACGCCATTCGATCTCGAAGTCGGTGCCGGCGTGGCCCATGATGCGGGTAGTGCGCAGGTGCAGGAAGGTCGGACGGCGCGTGCGCCGGCAATGCTCGACCGCGCGCAGCACGTCGGCGTAGCCGCTGGCCAGGTCGAGGCCGTCGGCGGCGAAGTAGTCCAGGCCGTCCATGTTGCGGAAGCGGTTGCCGATCCAGCCGCCCGGAGTCTTCACCGAGATGCCGATGCCGTTGTCCTCGCACACGAACAGCACCGGCGCCGGCAGCTTCTGGTAAGCGGTCCAGGCGGCGGCGTTGAACGCGGTCTGGGCGGTGGCGTGGTTGGCCGAGGCGTCGCCGAAAGAGCAGATCGCGATGCTGTCGTCGGGGATCGGCAGCGCATGACCGAGGCGACGGCCGGTTTCGATCGCCACCGCGGTGCCCAGCGCCTTGGGCAGGTGCGAGGCGATGGTCGAAGTCTGCGGCAATACCCACAAGGGCTTGCTGCCCCAGACCTTGTGGCGCCCGCCGGAAGCCGGATCGTCCTTGCTGGCCGCGAACGACAGCGCCGAGTCCATCACCGGGTCCATGCCCGGCAGCTTGCGGAAGCGCTCGGCCATGAAGCCGCCGCTGCGGTAGTGCAGGAAGGCCGGATCGGTATGGCGGGTCAGGCGCGCGACCATCGCGTTGCCTTCGTGACCGCTGGAGCCGATGGTGTAGAAAACCTTGTTCTGCACGCGCAGCACGCGCGCCATCAGGTCCAGGTGGCGGCTGATCAGCTGCGATTCGAACAGTTCGCGGAAGCCCTGCGCGTCCAGCGCGCTGCCGTCCAGCACCGCCTCGTGCGCGGCCGGGCGCGCGTCGGCGCGGCCGTTCCAGGCTTTGACGAACTCGACGAAGTTGAGGTCGCAGATCTCGGCCCGGTTGAGGCCCTTCATGCGCGCCGGAATCGGATCGGGCACGGTGTTGAAGCGGGGGACGCTGCTGAAGATCGAAGACTGCGGTTGCGCGGACATCGGACACTCCGCCGCCCGTCACGGGTCGGCTAATCGGTTGGAATCAGGGGGTGGATCGGGTCTGGGCGATGCGTTCGGCGGCGATCGCGTCGGGTTCGGGCATGGGCACGAAACCCGGCGTGGCGCGCACCCGCGCCAGCCAGGCGCGCAGCGCCGGGTACGGGTCCAGCGCGATGCCGCCGTGGCCGGCGACGTCGGTGTAGGCGTACAGCGCGATGTCGGCGATGCCGTAGGCGCCGGCGCTGAACCAGTCCTGCGCCTGCAGGTGCTGCTCCATCACCGCCAGCGCGCGATGGCCGCGCTCGCGCAGCATCGGCAGCTCGGCGCGGCGCGGCGAATCCAGCGGCGTCCAGCCGGCGATGAAGCGCGCCACGGCGACGTAGGGCTCGTGGCTGTACTGCTCGAAATTCATCCAGCTCAGGGTCTGCGCGCGCCGCCAGCGGTCGTCGGACAGGAAGGGCGTGCCCTCGGCCAGGTAGTACAGGATGGCGTTGGATTCGGCCAGGGTGCTGCCGTCGTCGCGCTGCAGCACCGGCACCTTGCCGTTGGGATTCAGGGCCAGGAACTGCGGCGTGCGGGTCTGGCCGCGGCTGCTGTCGACCTCGACCCAGCGGTAGTCCTGGCCCAGTTGCTCCAGCAGCACGCGCAGCTTGTGGCAGTTGCCCGAGGGCGAGAAACCGTAGACGGTGTTCATGCGCCCGCTCCTTCGCGCCGGCGCGCGCGCCATTGCTCGCGGCTCTGGCCCCAGATCTCGATGTCCTTGTCGTCGAACGGCGCCGGCAGGCGGTCCTGGCGCAGGTAGCGCGAACCCAGCTTGGCGGCCACGCCCTTGGAGCCGAGGTTGCCGGTGTCGATGCTGTGGATCACCTCGCTCCAGCCCAGGTGCTCGAAGGCCCAGTCCATGGCCGCGGCCGCGCCCTCGCTCGCGTAGCCCTTGCCGCCCTGGCTTTCGACGATGCCCCAACCCACCTCCGGACCCGGCCAGCCTTCGGGCTGCCAGGGGCCGAGCCGGCCGATCCAGCGCCCGGAGGATTTTTCGAACACCGAGAAGAAACCGTAGCCCATCGCGGCCCAGGAGCCGATCACCGACATCAGCGAACGCCAGGCCGGCGAACGCGGCTGCGGCCCGCCGATGTAGCGCAGGTAGTCGCCGTCGGCGGCCATGAAGGCCGCCCAATCCTCGAAGTCGTCCAGGCGCGGCGGACGCAGCAGCAGGCGCGGCGTTTCCAGCTGGATATCGGGGATGGTCATCACGGATCGGCTCTCCTGCTGAGCGTGACATCGCTGGCGGTGTCGGCCCCTCTCCCGCACGCGGGAGAGGGGTTGGGGTGAGGGCCACGAGCGTTGCGACTTGCGTCGCCGTCGCAATGGCGCGCCCTCATCCGGCCCTGCGGGCCACCTTCTCCCGCTGGCGGGAGAAGGCAAAAGCTGGTGTCGCCCGGACGCCTTAGAACGCGTTGATGCCCGTCAGCTCGCGACCGACCACCAGCTGGTGGATGGTCTCGGTGCCTTCATAGGTGATCACCGACTCCAGGTTCAGCGCATGGCGGATCGCCGCGTGCTCGGTGGTGATGCCGGCGCCGCCGAGCAGGTCGCGGCATTCGCGCGCGATGTCGATGGCCATGCGGCAGTTGTTCCACTTCGCCAGGCTCACCTGGGTCGGCTGCATGTTGCCGGCATCCTTCAGACGGCCGAGCTGCACGACCAGCAGCTGCGCCAGGGTGATGCGGCGCGCCATCTCGGCCATCTTGATCTGCGCCGACTGGGTCGCCGCGACCGGACGGTCGAACAGGATGCGCTCCTTGCTGTAGTTCAGCGCTTCGTCCAGGCAGGCGATGGCCGCGCCGATCGGGCCCCAGGTGATGCCGTAGCGGGCCTGCGTCAGGCAGCCCAGCGGGCCCTTGAGGCCTTTCACGTTGGGCAGGCGGTTGGCTTCGGGCACGCGCACGTTGTCGAAGAACAGCGACGAGGTCACCGACGCGCGCAGGCTCATCTTGTGTTTGATTTCCTGCGCGGCGAAACCGGGCATGCCCTTCTCGACCACGAAGCCCTGGATGCCGTCCTCGGTCTGCGCCCAGACGATGGCGATGTCGGCCAGGTTGCCGTTGGTGATCCACATCTTGGAGCCGTTGAGGACCCAGTCGCCGCCGTCCTTCTTGGCGTTGGTCTTCATGTTGGCCGGGTCGGAACCGCCGTGCGGCTCGGTCAGGCCGAAACAGCCGATGATCTGGCCCTTGGCCATGCCCGGCAGCCAGCGCTGGCGCTGCTCTTCGCTGCCGTAGGCGTAGATGGGGTACATGCACAGCGAGGACTGCACGCTGACGAAGCTGCGGATGCCGCTGTCGCCGCGTTCGAGTTCCTGGCAGATCAGGCCGTAGCTGACCGCGTTGAGGCCGGCGCAGCCGTATTGCTCGGGCAGCGAAGAGCCCAGCAGGCCGAGGTCGGCGATCTCGGGCACCAGTTCCTTGGGAAAACGGCCCTGGTCGAAGGCGTCGCCGATGATCGGGATCACGCGCTCGTCGGTGAAGCGGGCCACGGTGTCCTGGACGGCGCGCTCCTCTTCGGTGAGCAGGGAACGGACGTCGTACAGATCGTAGGGATGCAGGGCCATGGCGCGCTCGGAAGACCGTAGGAACGGAAAGACCGCCATTGTACTGGCCGCGCCCGGTCCGAGGTAAAGCCGCGCTGCGCGCGGCCAAGCACGCATGTAAGCGTTCTCAGGCGCGCGCACGCACGCTCCGCGCCGATGCGAAGCCCCAATAAGAACGGGGCCGGATATCCGGCCCCGTCGGTTTGCGTTGGGTGGCCGCGGGCCGTGCCCGCGCGCGCACTCAGCCGCGTTCGCTGCCCGCTTCGGCCGAGGCGGTCTGGGTCACGACCTTGCCGTCGATCACCGGCAGCTGCTGGCCCGGGCGCTCGTCCATGCGGATGGTCTGGTTCTGACCCTGGTAGCGGTAGGTCACGTCGTAACCGACCACCTTGTCCTCGCTGCCCAGGGCGATGCGGCTGCCCGGCTTGCTCTCGGTGCGCATGGTGCCGGTGGTGCCGTCGGGATTGCGGTAGGTCACGTTGTAGGCGATCACGCGGGTGGACTGCGAGGTCTCCGACACGGTGCGGCACTGGCGCTCGGTGCGGTTCACGACCTTGCCGCCGACGTGGTTGCGGTCGACGCGGTTGCCGATATAGCCGCCGGCGGCGGCGCCGGCCACGGTCGCGGCCTTCTTGCCGTTGCCGCCGCCGATCTGGTTGCCGACCAGGCCGCCGATCAGAGCGCCGGCGACCGTGCCGCCGACGTTGCCGTCGCGCTCGGGCAGACGCTCCTGCACGACCACGTCCTCGCAGACTTCGCGCGGGGTCGAGGCGGTGCTGGTCTCGCGCACCGGGTCGGTGCCGATCACCGTGGCGTACAGCTTTTCCTTCTCGTTGATCGGCTTGACGTTGAGGACGTCGGCGTACTCGACCTCCGGCTTGGCGGTGGTCGCGATCGCGCCGTTGGGGGCGATATCGCCTTCGGCGCCGACGGCAGCATCCGCGCCGGTCAGCGCGGTGGCCGGCGTGGCCGAGCCGTTGCCGCGGAAGCTCTGGAACGCGGCGACGGCGACGCCGCCTACGAGCAGCGAAGCCAGCGCTACAGCCAACATGTTCTTGTTCATCGTGAGCCTCCTGCGGTGAAACCGGGTTGTGCGGACGAGCCGCGGGTGTGGACGACGCCATTGCACCACCGGAAACCTGAACAAGCACCTATTGAAATCCGCAAAACTGTCCCCCGCATGAACCCTTCGCGGGCACGTGTTAGCGTGTTGCAACGCGCGTCACAACCCGGTATCGACATGGCCAACCCCCTGCTTGCTCCCCTGATGGGCTTCCTCGGACGCCTGAGCTACCCGCGGCTGTTCGTCCTGACGGCGACGCTGTTCCTGCTCGACTTCTTCATGCTGGATCCGATCCCGTTCGTCGACGAAATCCTGCTCGGCCTCAGCACGCTGCTGCTGGCGAACTGGAAGAACCGCAAGGCCCCGCCGCCGCTGGAGCCGCCCGCCCCGCCCTCGCGCTGAACCGTGGCGGCGCTGGTCGACAGCCACAGCCACCTGGACGCGGCCGAGTTCGATCCCGACCGCGCGCAGGTGATCGCGCGCGCGCGCGCCGCCGGCGTGACCCGCCAGGTGGTGCCCGCGGTCGACGCCGCCGGCTGGCCCAGGCTGCGCGAGGTCTGCGCGCAGGCGCCGGGCCTGTATCCGGCCTACGGGCTGCATCCGATGTACCTGGCCTCGCACCGGCCCGAGCATCTGCGCGAGCTGGGCGACTGGATCGAGCGCGAGCGCCCGCTCGCGGTCGGCGAATGCGGCCTGGACTACTTCGTCGAAGATCTGGACCACGAGGCGCAGGCGCGCTACTTCGACGGCCAACTGCGCCTGGCGCGCGACTTCGACCTGCCGGTGATCGTGCATGCGCGGCGCGCGGTGGACGCGGTGATCGCGGCGATCCGCCGCTGCGGGCCGCTGCGCGGCGTGGTGCACAGCTATTCGGGCAGCGAGGAACAGGCACGGCAGTTGTGGAAGGCCGGCTTCCTGCTCGGCCTGGGCGGGCCGGTCACCTACGAACGCGCGAACCGCCTGCGCGGCCTGGCCGCGAGCATGCCGATCGAGCACCTGCTGCTGGAAACCGACGCGCCCGACCAACCCGACGCCGGCATTCGCGGCCAGCGCAACGAGCCGGCGCGGCTGGCGACCGTGCGCGACACCATCGCCGGCTTGCGCGGCATCGCGCCGGAGGCGCTCGCGGCGGCGACCAGCGCGAACGCCGAGCGTCTGTTCCGACTGCCGTCCTAGCCCCCGCTTCGGTGTAGGAGCGGCGCAAGCCGCGACCGCGCCAAAACAACAACGGCGCAAGACCCGAAGATCTCGCATTGCCACGGCAACGTCGGCGTGTGCGATTACGCGGTCGCGGCTTATGCCGCTCCTACCCCTCGGCGCTCAGGCCGCCGCGGCTTTCGGCTTGAGCAGGATCTCCAAGGCCTTGCCCACCGCCGCGAACGCGAACGCGCCGGTGATGTGGGTGGCCGCGCCCAGGCCGGCGCCGCAGTCCAGCTTCAACGCCGCATCCGCGTCCAGCTTGGGGCGCAGGCCGCAAACGGTGCCGTCGGCCTGCGGGTATTTGACGTTCTCCAGCGAATAGATCGCCGAGACGCCGAAGTAGCGGTCCGGATTCTTGGGGAAGTTGAACTCGCCGCGCAGCTTCTTGCGGATCAGCGCCAGCATCGCGTCGTGCTCGGTGCGCGACAGATCGCGCACGCGCACCAGGGTCGGATCGGTGCGGCCGCCGGCCGAACCGACCGCGATCACCGGCCGCTTGCGTCGCCGGCACCAGGCGATCAGCTCGACCTTGCTGCGGAAACTGTCGCAGGCGTCCAGCACCAGGTCGTAGTCGCGGTCCAGCAACTGATCCAGGTTGGAGGGGGTCAGGAAGCTTTGCACCACCTCCAGGCCGATCTCGGGATTGATCGCGCGGCAGCGCTCGGCCATGACCTCGACCTTGGCCCGGCCGTAGTGGCCGTCCAGCGCCGGCAGCTGCCGGTTGGTGTTCGAAAGGCACAAATCGTCCGCGTCGATCAGGCACAGATGGCCGACGCCGCTGCGCGCCAGGGCCTCGACCGCCCAGGAGCCCACGCCGCCCATGCCGACCACGGCGACGCGGCAGGCGGACAGACGGGCGACGGTGCCGATGCCGTACAGCCGGTCGATGCCGGCGAAGCGTTCCCGCCATGCGGGCGCCAGGGTGTTTTCGCTCATGCGCGCATTGTACGGGCGCGTCGCGCCCGAGCCGGTGGCGGAACGCGCAACGCTGCGTGTTAAGGTTCGGCCATCTTGGATGGAGGCCAGGCAATGAACGATACCCAGCCCAACAGCGTCGCCGCCCCGCGTAAGGGCAACGGCAGGAAATACCTGTTCCTGTTCCTGATCGGCCTGGTCATGGGCGCGATCGGCACGGTGATGCTGATGCGGGCTTGGCAGGCGCGGCAGGATCCGTTCCCGGACAGCCTGATGCACGTGCAGGCCTGGCACCTCCAGCAGCTCGACAGCCGGGTCAAGGAGAACCGCTGCGCGGCCACCGACACCCTGCCCCACGTCAAGGCGCTGCGCACCACCGCCGACGATCTGGAATGGGCCTTCCCCGACCTCAAGGACGATGCCCGTTTCGGCGCGCACGCCAGCAAGTTCCGCGCCGCCCTGGACGGTGCGCTCGCCAGTCCGCCGCTCAATTGCGCCGGCGTCGGCGCGATGAACAAGCAGGTCCAGGACGCCTGCGGCGCCTGCCACCAGGACTTCAAGGGCTGAGGCCAGACGCGAGTCCCGCCGCGAGCTGAACACCACGTCGAGGCACAGGAACGGTTGATCGGCTGTTCACGCAGGGCCGCCTAGCTTGGTGGGCGCGTGGCGAGGTTCGCCACTCGCCCCTCCATCCGCAGGAGATCCGAATGAACATCCAGAATCTACGCCTGCTCGGCATCGCCGCGGCCGCGACCCTGGCCCTGGCCGGTTGCGCCACGGGACCGGGCTATTCCTCCGGCTACGGCAATCCGCAGCCGAGCTACGGCAACGCCCCGGCCAACTGCTACGACTGCGGCACCGTGACCCGGATCGAGCAGCTGGCCGGCGGCTCCGCGCCCAGCAAGACCGGCGCCGTCCTGGGCGGCATCGTCGGCGCGGTGGCCGGCCATGAAATCTCGTCCCACACCGGCGGCAGCAAGGGCAACCAGAACGTCGCCGCGGTGGCCGGCGCGGTCGGCGGCGCGATCGCCGGCAACGCGATCCAGAACCGCGTCGACAACGGCCGCTTCAACGTCTACGTGCGCATGGACGACGGCCGCACCACGGTGGTCACCCAGAACGATCTGGGCGGCATCCGCGAAGGCAGCTACGTGCGCGTCTACAACGGCCGCGCCTGGGTGCGCTGAGCCCCGAGCCGGCGATACGGAAGCGGCCCGCTACGGCGGGCCGCTTTTTTTTGCGCCGATGCCGGCCGCGCCATGCTGCGCAGCAACATCCGCGGGCGGATTCGCACACTGCAACCGCAATCACACAACCAGGCGGACATCGCGACGGCCGACGCCGCGTAAACCGCGCGGGGAGGATTAGTGTCGGCAGGTCCGCCCCCGCGGGCCTCGCCTAGACGAAGACATGGAGACCAGCCGCATGAAGCTACTGCACGTCGTTTCCGGCGCCGCCGTTCTGGCCGGCGCCATCGCCGCGGCCACCGCCGCCGGCCCCGCCGCCCCGACCAATCCGCTGCGCGTCAGCATCCAGGCCTTCGACGGCGGCGCCAACGCGCTCAGCGCCGACGCGCTGCAGGGCGCGGTCGAGATCGCGGTGACCAACACCAGCCGCCGCACCGTGCGCCTGCCGAAGTGGCAGCTGCCGACCGAAGTGCTGGACGCCAATCTGTTCGAAGTCAGCGTCGACGGCGTCAAGCTCGACTATCAGGGCCCGATGATCAAGCGCGGCGCGCCGCAGGCGGCCGACTTCGCGATCCTGCGTCCGGGCGAGACCTACCGCGTGGTGGTCGACCTGGCCTCGGCCTACGACCTGTCGCAGGCCGGCGACTACACCGTCACCTACAACGCCCCGCTGCAGTTCGCCTCCACCGACGACCGCAAGCTGCTCAACCAGGCCAACGGCCTGCCGATGAGCGCGCGCAGCGCGCCGCTGCGCCTGTGGCTGGACGGCGGCGCCAAGCTCGACGCGTCGCAGCGCGTGAGCGCGGCGGCCAAGCCGGTCGGTCCGACCCAGGTGGTCAACGGCGTCAACTACGTCGGCTGCACCAGCACCCGCATCAACACCGCCGGCCAGGCCGTGACCGCGGCGCGCAACTACTCCGAGAACGCCAAGGGCTACCTCAACGGCGGCACCGTCGGCGCGCGCTACACCACCTGGTTCGGCGCCTATACCTCGTCGCGCTACAGCACCGCGCGCCAGCACTTCGTCTCGATCGACGCGGCGATGGACCAGAACAGCGGCCAGATCACCATCAACTGCGGCTGCACCAGCAGCGCCTACGCCTACGTGTATCCGAACCGGCCGTACGAGATCTACGTCTGCAGGGCGTTCTGGAACGCGCCGCTGACCGGCACCGACTCCAAGGCCGGCACCCTGATCCACGAGATGAGCCACTTCAACGCGGTCGCCGGCACCGACGATCACGTCTACGGCCAGACCGGCGCCAAGAATCTCGCGATCAGCAATCCGACCAACGCTTTGGATAATGCCGATAACCACGAGTACTTCGCCGAGAACACCCCGTTCCAGAACTGATCGGCGCGGCGATACCGGAAAGCGGCCCGTTGCGACGGGCCGCTTTCTTTATGTTTCGAAATCGCAAGTTTCCCAAAACAAAATCGCAGACGCGGGCTTCGGCGGCGCGCACGCGCCGAAAATAAATCTCGGAAAAAGAAAAACCCGGCTCGCGCCGGGTTTTTCAGGTCCTGAGCGCCGCCTTGCGGGCGACGCTTCGATCAGGGGTGTTGCCTTACAGCGGTTCGACGGCGTCGGCCTGCAGACCCTTCTGGCCCTGCACGACGGTGAAGGAGACCTTCTGGCCTTCCTTCAGGCTCTTGAAGCCCTGGGACTGGATCGCGCGGAAGTGCACGAACACGTCCTCGCCGTTCTCGCGGCTGATGAAGCCGAAGCCCTTGGCATCGTTGAACCACTTGACGGTACCGAATTCACGGTTCGACATTTTTACTTGCTCCTTGAAACGTTGGTTGTTTAACCGCAGCTCGCGCTGCGTGCTGGTTGCAAGGAGGAAGCGAGGTGCAACGATGTAGCGGATCGAGGATCAACCGCATCGGGCCACGATTCACGGTGACCCTTGGCAAACACAGCGCCCGCAACTTACCCCGCTATGGGGCAAAATGCAAACAGCCCGGACAGCCTGTCCGGACGGGGGTTCTGGATGGATTTCACCACTGTTTATTACGTGCTGGCCGGGCTGCTGATCCTGGTCGGAATCGCCGGTACGGTACTGCCGGCGCTGCCGGGTTTGCCGCTGGTTTTCGCCGGCATGCTGCTGGCCGCCTGGGCCGGCGGTTTCCAGCAGGTCGGCTGGCTGATGCTGACCGTGCTGGGGCTGCTGACCCTGGTCTCGCTGGGGGTGGATTTCCTGGCCACCGCGATGGGCGCCAAGCGCGTAGGCGCCAGCAAGCTGGCCCTGATCGGGGCCATGGCCGGTACCTTCGCCGGCCTGTTCTTCGGGCCGATCGGCCTGTTCGCCGGCCCCTTCGTCGGCGCCCTGGGCGGCGAGTTGATCCACAGCCGTCAGCTCGGCCAGGCGACCAAGGTCGGGGTCGGCACCTGGGTCGGCATCCTGGTCGGCACGGTGCTGAAACTCGGGCTGGCCTTCGCGATGGTGGCGCTGTTCGTCGCGGCCTGGATTTTCTAGGCGTTTATTTAGTCGCGAGTTTCGCCCGCGGCGAGCGTCGATACTAAATGACGAACCGCATCGAAGCTGGAAACCGCAGGCAGTGGAAGACACACTGTCTGCGTAACCGCTTCGACCATGGATGCCCGCAATGAATTCAACCGCCCGCCGCCCCGCCCGATCCCGCGCCTGCGCCCACCCGCTGCTGCTGGCGCTGGCGGCGGCGCTGCCCTGGGCCGCATCCGCGCAACAGGCGCCGGCCCCGGCCACGCCCGAGGCCTGCACCGCGATCTCGGGCGATGCCGACCGCCTGGCCTGCTACGACAAGGCGCTGAACCGGCAGGCCCCGGACACCCGCGCCGCCGACGTGGCGGCCAAGGAAGCCAAGGCGATCCAGCGCAATCTGGAGCTGGCCGACCAGATCGAGGGCCGCGCGCCGCCGGACGCGTCGGCATCCGAGCACGCGCGCCGCAACGATCTGTATCCGAACGAGGCGCCGCTGGACAGCGCGATCGCCAACGCCGGCAAGGGCGGCCTGCTCGACAGCCGCTGGGAGCTGGCCAAGGACTCCAAGCTGGGCGTGTTCAACTTCCGCGCCTACAAGCCGGTCTACCTGCTGCCGGCGTTCTGGACCAGCAACGTCAACGAACTGCCCTACTCGCCCAATCCGCGCAATCAGGTCGCCACGCCGCAGTCGCTGACCAGCGTGGAGGCCAAGTTCCAGCTCAGCTTCAAGACCAAGGCGGTGGAGAACCTGTTCGGCGACAACGGCGACATCTGGATGGGCTACACCCAGAGTTCGCATTGGCAGGTCTACAACGGCGACAACTCGCGCCCCTTCCGCGAGACCAATTACGAACCCGAAGTGCTGCTGGTGTTCCGCAACAACTACCGCATCGGCGGCTGGAACGGGCGCATGGCGGCGATCGGCCTCAACCACCAGTCCAACGGCCGCGCCGATCCTTTCTCGCGCAGTTGGAACCGCGTGGTCGCCAACATCGGCCTGGACCGCGAGAACTGGGCGCTGACGCTGCGGCCGTGGTGGCGCGTCTCCGACGGCAACGACGACGACAATCCGGACATCGAGGATTACATCGGCCGTGGCGACCTGACCCTGGTCCACCGCCGCGGCGGCCACGAGTTCAGCCTGATGGCGCGGCATTCGCTGCGCGGCGGCGATCGTTCGCACGGCGCGGTCCAGTTCGACTGGGCGTTTCCGATCCACAATTCGCTGCGCGGCCGCCTGCAGATCTTCGACGGCTACGGCGAGAGCATGATCGACTACAACCACCGCGCGACCTACATCGGCCTGGGCGTGTCGCTGCTGGAATGGTACTGAGCGCACGAAACCGCATTCGCGCGGGCCGCGCGTTCGCAAACCGCGCGACCGTGCTGGGGTAGGCTCGCCCTACCCCATGCAAGCGCGAGACTTCCCATGAAAATGCGCCGCATTCTGTCGCTGGACGGCGGCGGCATCCGCGGCCTGGTCAGCTGTCTGTGGCTGGGCGGCGTCGAGCAGGCCCTGGCCCAGGCCGGCAAGCCCGGTTTGCCGCGGGCCTTCGATCTGCTGGCGGGCAGCTCCACCGGCGCCATCGTCGCCTCGGGCCTGGCGATCGGCCTGGCGCCGGCCAAGATGGCCGATCTCTACCGCGATCACCGCCACAGCATCTTCCCCGGCATCGCCGAACGCCTGTGGACGCGCGCCGGCGCGGTGCTCGCAGCCGGCATGTCGGCGCCCAAGTACGACGGCGAGGGCCTGGAGCAGGTGCTCAAGACCGTGTTCGGCGAGACCACGCTGGGCGAGGTCCGGGTGCCGCTGCTGATCACCGCCTACGACACCGTGTCGCGCACGCCGGTGATGTTCAAGAGTTTCAACGCCAAGCACCGCGACCTGCCGCTGTGGGAGGTCTGCCGCGCCTCGGCGGCGGCGCCGACCTATTTCCCCGCGCACGCGATGCGGATCGAGGGCCGCGACTGCGCCCTGATCGACGGCGGCGTGGTCGCCAACAACCCCACCGCCTGCGCGATCGCCGAGGCCTTGCGCAAGGACGCCCAGGTCGACAACAGCCGCGACCTGGTCGTGCTGTCGGTGGGCACCGGCGAGCGCACCCGCAGCATTCCGCTGTCGTCGGCGCGCGCATGGGGCGCGCTGGAATGGGCGGTGCCCATCATCGACGTGCTGTTCGACGGCAACACCGACTCGGTCGACTACATCGCCCGCCAGCTGGTCGGCGAGGGCTACTTCCGCATGCAGGAGCACCTGCATATCGGCCTGGACGATCTGGACGACACCAGCTCGACCAACCTGATCGCGCTGGAGTTCATGGCCAAGGAGTACCTGGCCAAGGCCGAGACCCAGCAGATGCTGGCGGAGCTGGCGCGGCAGTTGTAGCGGCGCGCCGCTGTCTGTAGGAGCGGCGTAGGCCGCGATCGCGTTATCGCCGACCCCACGCAAGCGCCGCCAAGCAGTCGGATGCCTCGATGACCGGGTCGCGCTTGGGCTTGCGGCTTCGCGATCGCGGCGTAAACCGTTCCCACAGAAGGCTTGAAGCGCAACGCCCGGCGTGAGCCGGGCGTCGGAGGACGGCGATTGGGCCAATCAGGCCGGTTCGACCACCACCGGGATCTTGCCGATCCGCGCCTGCCATTGTTTCGGGCCGGTCTGATGCACCGACTCGCCGGCGCTGTCGACCGCCACCGTCACCGGCATGTCCTGCACGGTGAACTCGTAGATCGCCTCCATGCCCAGGTCGGCGAAACCGACCACGCGCGAGGCCTTGATCGCCTTCGACACCAGGTAGGCCGCGCCGCCGACCGCCATCAGATACACCGAGCGGTGCTTCTTGATGGCCTCGATCGCGACCGGGCCGCGCTCGGCCTTGCCGACCATGCCGAGCAAGCCGGTCTGCGCCAGCACCTGCTCGGTGAACTTGTCCATGCGCGTGGCGGTGGTCGGGCCGGCCGGGCCGACCACTTCGTCGCGCACCGGATCGACCGGGCCGACGTAATAGATGAAGCGGCCCTTGAAGTCGACCGGCAGCGCTTCGCCCTTGTTGAGCATGTCGACCATGCGCTTGTGGGCGGCGTCGCGGCCGGTCAGCAGCTTGCCGTTGAGCAGCAGCACTTCGCCGGGCTTCCAGCTGGCGACCTCTTCCGGGGTGACCGTGTCGAGATCGACGCGGCGACCCTTGGAGGCGTCGTAGGTCAGCTTCGGCCAATCCTCCAGCGACGGCGGGTCCAGCATCACCGGGCCGCTGCCGTCGAGGGTGAAATGCGCGTGGCGGGTGGCCGCGCAGTTCGGGATCATCGCCACCGGCAGGTTGGCGGCGTGGGTCGGGTAATCCTTGACCTTGATGTCCAGCACCGTGGTCAGGCCGCCCAGGCCCTGGGCGCCGATGCCCAGCGCGTTGACCTTCTCGTACAGCTCCAGGCGCAGCTCCTCGGCTCGGTTGCTGGCGCCGCGCGCCTGCAGCTGCGTGATGTCGATCGGCTCCATCAGCGATTCCTTGGCCAGCAGCATCGCCTTCTCGGCGGTGCCGCCGATGCCGATGCCGAGCATGCCCGGCGGGCACCAGCCCGCGCCCATGGTCGGCACGGTCTTGAGCACCCAATCGACGATGGAATCGGAGGGGTTGAGCATGGCGAACTTGGACTTGGCCTCCGAGCCGCCGCCCTTGGCCGCGACGATCACGTCGACGGTGTTGCCGGGCACGACCTTGACGTTGACCACGGCCGGGGTGTTGTCGCGGGTGTTGCTGCGCTTGCCGGCCGGATCGGCCAGCACGCTGGCGCGCAGCTTGTTGTCGGGATGGTTGTAGGCGCGGCGCACGCCTTCGTTGACCATGTCCTCCACGCCCATGGTCGCGCCGTCCCAGCGCACGTCCATGCCGATCTCCAGGAACACGGTGACGATGCCGGTGTCCTGGCAGATCGGGCGGTGGCCTTCGGCGCACATGCGCGAATTGATCAGGATCTGCGCGATCGCGTCCTTGGCCGCGACGCTCTCCTCGCGCTCGTAGGCGGCGGCGAGGTTCTTGATGTAGTCGACCGGATGGTAGTAGCTGATGTACTGCAGGCCATCGGCGATGGATTGGATCAGGTCGTCTTGACGGATGACGACCGGGCCGCTGGAAGCGGCGGAGGACGGGCTGGCGGTCACGGCGGGCTGCGGGCTGGCGGTGGGGATCCCCATTCTACCCGCCGTGCGCGGCGCGGCCGTGCGCGCGCCTGGGATGCCGCGGATCGCGGCGCATAAGCCCTTGATCCTGGGGGCGGAACCGGTATCGCTGCGCCCCTGCCCGAAGTCCGCATGACCTTGGCCACGCGGCCGGCCGCGCACGATGACGCACACTCGCGCTCCCCCCGGCACGCAGGCGCGCAATGACCAGGACAACGACGGCATCGTCGCCACGCGCGTGGCGGGCTTGGCTGCTCGGCCTGCTGATGCTGCCGATGGCGGGCACCGTGGCCGCGGAGCTGGACGCCGATCTGGCGGCAACGCTGCGGCAGCAAGGCCTGACCGGCGCGACCTGGTCCCTGTCCGATCCGGTCGCGGGCGTGCGGGTCGGCGCGGCCGGCCTCAAGGACGCGCGCAGCGGCCTGCCCCTGCGGCCCGACGACAAGGTCCTGGTCGGCTCGATCGCCAAGACGCTGCTGGCCACCGGCACGCTGCGCCTGGTCAGCCAAGGCCGCCTGCGCCTGGATCAGCCGGTGGCCGAGCTGCTGCCCGGCATCGTCTTCGACAACCCCTGGGCGGAGAGCGATCCGGTGCGCCTGCGCCATCTGCTGGACCACAGCGCCGGCCTCGACGACGCCCGCTTCAGCCAGGTGTTCAGCACCCGGCCCGGGCCGGACACGCCGCTGGCGCAGGCCTTCGCCGACGACGGCGGCCGCGTGCGCGTGCGCAGCCGGCCCGGCACACGCACCTCCTATTCCAACACCGGCTACACCCTGCTCGGCATGGCGATCGAAGCGGTGGTCGGCGAGCGTTACGAGACTTACCTCGACCGCGAGCTGCTGCAGGCGCTGGGCATGCGCGACAGCAGCTTCGCCTACGTCAGCCAGGTAGGCGCCAGCGCCGACCCGCACCTGGCGATGGGCCATTTCGAGCACGGCAGCGCGCATGCGATCGTGCCGACGTACCTGCGCCCGGCCGGCCAGTTCGCCACCACCTCCACCGACATGGCGCGCTTGGCGCGTTTCCTGATGAGCGACGGCCGCATCGACGGCCGGCCCTACATCGACCCGACCCTGCTGCGCGGCATGGGCCGCCCGCACCGCACCGAGGCCGCCGACGCCGGCTTGAACGTCGGCTACGCGCTGGGCCTGATCACGCGCGATCGCCATGGCGCGGTCGGCCGCTGCCACGGCGGCAGCACGATCGGCTACCGCGCGATGCTCTGCCTGTTCCCGCAGCAGCAGCGCGCGTTCTTCCTCTCGGTCAACGCCGACAGCGAAACGGCCGACTACGGTGCGCTGGACCGTCGCCTGATCCAGGCCCTGGCCCTGCCGGCCGCGGCCCCCGCGCCGACGCGGCCGAGTTCCCTGTCGCTGCGGGACTGGGAAGGCTTCTACGTGCCCTCGCCCAACCGCTTCGCCGCGTTCGCGTGGCTGGACACGACCCTGGGTTTCGCGCGCCTGCGGCGCGAGGGCGCAGCGCTGCGCCTGATCCCGTTCCAGGGCAAGCCGACCGTATTGACTCCGTTGGGCGGCGCGCTGTTCCGCGCCGAGGATAGGCTGGTCGCCTCGCATGCGCTGTTGACCGCCGCCGACGGCGCGCAGGTGATCGCGACCGGGCTGCAGAGCTACCAGCGCATTGCCCTGTGGAAACTGCTGGCGCTGTGGACCAGCCTCGCCGCGGGCGCCGCGGGCCTGCTGTGGTTGCTGCTGGGCGGCAGCGCGCGCGCGGCGCTACGCCGCTTGCGCGTGCGCGATCCGGCCTTCGCGCCCTGGCTGGCGACGCTGGCCCTGCTGCTGCCGTTGCCCTTGTTCTATCGCCAATCGTTCCTGCGACTGGGCGATCTCACCTGGGCCAGCGGCGTGCTCGCCGCGGTCACTTGCGCACTGCCGGCGGCGCTGTTGTTCGGGCTGTGGCGCTACCTGCGCCTGCGACCGGCGGGCGCGGCGGCGAAGCTGGATGCGGCGGCGATGCTGGCGATTCTGCAATGGACGCTGGTACTCGCGGCCTGGGGGCTGTGGCCGCTGCGGCTGTGGGCCTGAGGCGCTGCGTCTCTACCAGTCGGGGCCGGACTGCTCGCGATGGGCGCGGCCGAAACGATCCGCTTCGACCAAGGCTTGCCGCCCCAGCCGCACCGCGCCGATGCCGGGGAGCGCGCCGAGCCACACGATCGTGGGCCCTCGCTCCGGCCCCGGAGGCGCCGCTGCTGACAGAAGCTGTCAGCCGCGCCGCCTAGCCTGCGCGCTCTTCCACGCGTGCACAGGAACCAAGCCATGCCCACCCCCACCCTCGTCCTGCTGCACGGCGCCGGCGTCGGCGCCTGGGTCTGGGACGCCGTGATCGAACGCCTGGCGGTGCCGGCGGTCGCGCTGGACATCCCCTGTCGCCAGGCCGATGCGACCCCGTCGCAATGCGCGCGGGCTCTGGTCGCCGAACTCGATGGGCGCGGCATCGACGACGTGGTGATCGTCGCGCATTCGTTGGCCGGCGTGCTGGTGCCGGAACTCGCGGCGCGGCTGGGCGCGCGGCTGCGGCACTGCGTCTACCTGGCGGCGGCGGTACCGCCGCCGGGCGGCGCCTTCGTCGACGCGCTGGGCAGGGTCGAACGCACGCTGCTGCGGCTGTTGTTCCGGCTCCATCGCGACGGCCTCAAACCGGGCGCGGCGATGATCCGCAGGGAGCTGTGCCACGACCTCGACGCCGCGACCGCGGCGCGGGTGGTGTCGCGCTACGCCGCCGAGTTCCCCGGCCTCTACCTCACGCCCGTGCGTGCGCAACCGGCGTTCGCGGCCTCGACCTATCTGCGCCTGCGGCAAGACCGCAGCCTGGCGCCGGCGCGCCAGGACGCGATGATCGCGCGGCTGTCGCAGCCGCAGGTGCATGAGCTCGACACCGGCCACCTGGCCATGCTGTCGGCGCCGGCGCAGCTGGCGCAGCGGCTGACCGCGATCGCGCTGGCCTGCGTTCGGCAGCGCGCGGCCGCTTGATCCGCGGTCGCGCGGGCACGACGGCGTTGGTAGCGACGCCGCCGGCGCGGCTATGCTGCGCCCACGCCCGCCCCGATGCCCACGCGATGACGCACAGCCTCGATCCCGCACTGCCCGCGTCGATCCCGGCGCGGTCGCTGGCCCTGCGCTACCTGCGCGTGGATCACGCCGGCGAATTCGGGGCGATCCAGATCTACCGCGCCCAGATCCTGATCGGGCGCTGGCTGCGCCGTCCTTCCGTCGCGCTGTTGCAGGACTTCCTGAGTCACGAGCGCCGCCACCTGGCCGTCTTCGGCGAGGCGCTGGCGGCGCGCGGCGTACGGCGCTGCCGCAGCTTCCTGCTGTGCGGCGCGGGCGGTTACGCCCTGGGCCTGATCACCGCCCTGCTCGGCGAGCGCGCGGTCATGGCCTGCACGCGCTCGGTCGAAACCGTGGTCAATCGCCATCTGCAGGAGCAGCTCGCGCATCTGGCGCGTTGCGACCCGCAGGCGCATGCGGCGGTGGCCTCGATCGTGCAGGACGAGCTCGAGCACCGCGACGTCGCCGCCGCGCGCGTCGGCCGCGACGATGCGCTGACCCGTCTCGTCGACGCGGTGGTCGCGGCGTCGACCGAAGCGGTGATCTGGCTGGGCATGCGGCTATGAGCCGCGCCGCTTTCACGATCCGCTAGCCCGGCCCAGGCACAATCCGGCCATGCCCTCACCCGCCGACGCCGTCCCGCCCGCTTCCGGCCGCAACGCCGGCCGCTCGTCCGGCAAGCCCAGCCTGCGCGAGCGTTTCGACGCGCTGCGCAATCTGCCGCCGTTCCTGCGCCAGATCTGGCAGACCAGCCCCGCCCTGACCCTGATCACCCTGGGTCTGCGCCTGGTGCGCGCGTTCCTGCCGGTCGCGACCCTGTACGTCGGCAAGCTCATCATCGACGAGGCCGTGCGCCTGGTCGCGGCCGGGGTCGAGTTCGAATCGGTGAACGCGGCGCTGAGCGGCGGCCAGCTGAGCACCTTGCTCGGCCTGCTGGCCTTGGAGTTCGGCCTGGCGATCGGCTCGGACCTGCTCGGCCGCCTGGTCAGCTACGGCGATTCGCTGCTGTCGGAACTGTTCACCAACGCCACCAGCGTGCGCCTGATGGAGCACGCGGCGACGCTGGACCTGGAAGACTTCGAAGACCCCGACCTGCAGGACAAGCTGGACCGCGCGCGCCGCCAGACCATGGGCCGCATGAACCTGATGAGCCAGCTGTTCGGCCAGGTCCAGGACGCGATCACGGTGATCAGCTTCGCGATCGGCCTGCTGGTGTACGCGCCGTGGCTGATCCTGCTGCTGGCGGTGGCGCTGGTCCCGGCCTTCGTCGGCGAGGCGCATTTCAACGCCCTGGGCTATTCGCTCAATTTCGCCTGGACGCCGGAACGCCGCCAGCTCGAATACGTGCGCCAGATGGGCGCCAGCGTCGAGACCGCCAAGGAGGTGAAGATCTTCAACCTCCATCGCTACCTGATCGCCAAGTACCGCGAGCTGGCGGACAAGTTCTTCAAGGCCAACCGCTCGCTGGCGCGGAGGCGCGCGTTCTGGGGCACCTTGCTGGCGGCCCTGGGCACGCTGGGCTACTACGTCGCCTACGCCTATATCGCCTGGCGCACGGTCAAGGGCGATTTCAGCATCGGCGACCTGACCTTCCTGGCCGGCAGCTTCCGGCGCCTGCGCCAATTGCTGGAAGGCCTGCTGGTCGGGTTCTCGCAGGTGGCCGGACAGGCCCTGTACCTCGACGATCTGTTCTCGTTCTTCGAGATCGAACCGGAAATCGTCTCGCCCGCGAATCCGCTGCCGGTGCCGCGGCCGATCGCGCGCGGCTTCGCGTTCGAGAACGTCGGTTTCCGCTATCCCGACGCCGAGCGCTGGGCGCTGCGCGGGCTGAACTTCGAACTGCGCGCGGGCGAGGTGCTGGCCCTGGTCGGCGAGAACGGCGCCGGCAAGACCACCCTGGTCAAGCTGCTGGCGCGCCTGTACGACCCCGACGAGGGCCGCATCCTGCTCGACGGACGCGACCTGCGCGAGTACGACCTGGACGGATTGCGCGCCAACATCGGGGTGATCTTCCAGGATTTCGTGCGCTACCACCTCACCGCCGGCGAGAACATCGGGGTCGGCCAGATCGACGCCATGTACGACCAGGAACGCATCCGCAACGCGGCCCGGCGCGCGCTCGCCGACCAGGTCATCGAATCGCTGCCGCAGGGTTACGACCAGCAGATCGGGCGCCGCTTCAAGACCGGCGTCGACCTTTCCGGCGGGCAATGGCAGAAGATCGCGATCGCGCGCGCCTACATGCGCGACGCCCAGGTCATGATCCTCGACGAGCCGACCGCGGCCCTGGATGCGCGCTCGGAGTTCGAAGTGTTCCAACGCTTCAAGGAACTGTCGGACGACCGCACCGCGGTGCTGATCTCGCACCGCTTCAGCAGCGTGCGCATGGCCGATCGTATCCTGGTGCTGGCCGAGGGCCGACTCGAGGCCAGCGGCACCCACATCGAGCTGCTCGCACAAGGCGGGCGCTACGCCGAACTGTTCGAATTGCAGGCCGCCGGTTACCGCTAAGGAGACTTCCCGCATGGTTCTTCGTTCCCGCAGCATCCCTCTCGCTCTGGTCCTGGCTTGCGCCCTGATCGCCTGCGACAAGAGCCCGGCCCAGAACAGCGCCGCCGCGCGGCCCGCGCCGGCTCAGCAGAAGGGCCAGCAACTGCCCAGCGAACGCGGGCCGATGCAAGTCACCGAAATCGCCCACGGCCTGGAGCATCCCTGGAGCGTGGCGCTGCTGCCCGACGGCGGTTTCCTGGTCACCGAACGCCCGGGGCGCCTGCGCCGGGTCGGCGCCGACGGCGCGATGTCGGCGCCGCTGGCCAACGTCCCGCAAGTCTGGGCCGAGGGCCAGGGCGGCCTGCTCGACGTGGTGCTGGCGCCGGACTTCGCCAGCAGCCGGCGCCTCTACCTCAGCTATGCCGAGCCCGGTCCCGAGGGCAGCGCCGGCACCGCGGTGGCGTTGGCGAAGCTCGGCGAATCGGGCCTGAGCGAGGTCGAGGTGATCTACCGCCAGCAGCCCAAGCTGACCGGGCCGAACCATTTCGGTTCGCGCATCGCCTTCGACGGGCACGGCCACGTCTTCATCACCCAAGGCGAGCGCCAGGAGCGCATGGCCTCGCAGGACCTGAAGATGCTGCAGGGCAAGCTGGTGCGCCTGAACCTGGACGGCAGCGTGCCGACCGACAATCCCTATGCCGACCGCAGCGACGCGCGCGCCGAGATCTGGAGCTACGGCCACCGCAACATGCAGTCGTTGGCGCTGGACCCGCGCAGCGGCAAGCTGTGGGAAGCCGAGCACGGCCCGCGCGGCGGCGACGAGATCAACCTGCCCGAGCCCGGCAAGAACTACGGCTGGCCCATCATCACCAACGGCATCGATTACAGCGGCATGCCGATCGCCGAAGCCGAAGGCAAGAGCAAGCCCGGCATGGAATCGCCGTACCACGTCTGGGAGAAGTCGCCCGGCCTGTCGGGCATGGCCTTCTACACAGGCCGGCCGGAATCGTCGTGGAACGACAGCCTGTTCCTGGGCGCGCTGGCCGACGGCAACCTGATCCGCCTCAGCCTGGACGGCGACCGCATCGCCGGCGAAGAACGCCTGCTGTCGACCCTGGGCCTGCGCATCCGCGACGTGCGGGTGAGCGCGGACGGCAAGGTCTACGTGCTGACCGACGAGAAGGACGGCAAGCTGCTGCGCCTGGATCCGCCGCGCAAACAGTGAGCGCGGACCCGGCGATGAGCTGGCCGCCGGGTGCGCTCGCGCACATCGCCGCGTCGGAGTACTTATCGACGGCAACGCGGCCGCCGGATTCGGCCCGAGAGCGCGCCGGCGCCCCCACCGTCGCGGCGCTGCGTAGCCCCGCGACGATGCGGTTCGCCTAGGGCTCACCACATCCTACGACCGACGTAGCCGTTGCCGTTGCCATTGCGGTTGTTGCGGTTGCGGTTGCGGTTGCGGTTGCGGTTGCCGTTGCCGTTGCCGTTGCCGTTGCCGTTGCCCCGGCATTGGAATCCATAGCCCCGCACCCACGCGAACAACCGTAGACCCGAAGGGCGGCGCGCAGGACGCGCGCCGTTTTTCGAATGGACAGGGACGTCCATTCGAAAAATCCCGGCGCAAGCCAAGCACTCGCAGGAGAGATTTGGTCCCGCTAGCCCTTCTCTTTGGTTACTTTCTCTTGGGCTAGCAAGAGAAAGTGACCCGCACGCGCAGCGGGCGGAAGCCGTTGACCTTCGTGCCAACCATGCAAAGCAAGGGCAACAGCAAATCCTCCCCAACCCGCCCGGCCAGCAGGCATAGCCTGCTGGCGTTCAGCCGCGCACGAACCTACGGTTCGTAAACGCACGGCTTCACCCTTTTCCAAAGGAGGGAGCCAAAGCAAGAGAAAGTGACCCGCACGCGCAGCGGGCGGAAGCCGTTGACCTTCGTGGTACCCCCGCAGAGCAAGGGCAACAGCCAATTCCCCAGCCCGCCCGGCCGCAGGCCGTTCCACCCTAGAGCCAGGTCGAAGGCGCCCGGCCAAGCCGGACGCCTTCGCTACGGTCAGTTCTTCTGCTTGGCGCGCGCGAAAGCGTCAGCCAGGGCCCCGCCCATCGGCGCATTGCCCTTGCCCGCCGGCGCGAACGAACCGCCGCGTGCGACCTGGTCGCGACGCCCGCCGCGGCCGGCATCGCCGCCGCGCCCGCCGCCGCGATCCGCGCCGGGACGGTCGCCGCCGCCCGGCGGACGCGGCGCCGGCACCGCGTCGTCGAGACGCCGGGTGAGCGCGATGCGCTTGCGCGCGATGTCGACTTCCAGCACCCGCACCTTGACCACGTCGCCGGCCTTGACGGCCTCGCGCGGGTCCTTGATGTACTTGTCCGACAGCGCCGAAATGTGGATCAGGCCATCCTGGTGCACGCCGATGTCGACGAAGGCGCCGAACGCGGCGACGTTGCTGATCACGCCCTCCAGGATCATGCCGACCTTGAGGTCCTTGAGGTCCTCGACGCCGTCGGCGAAGCGCGCGGCCTTGAACTCCGGGCGCGGATCGCGGCCGGGTTTTTCCATTTCCTTGAGGATGTCGCGCACCGTCGGCAGGCCGAACTTGTCGTCGGTGTACTGCTCGGCCTTGAGCCCGCGCACGAACTGCGGATCGCCCAGCAGCTGCTTCACCTCGCGGCCGCACTGCTTGACGATGCGTTCGACCACCGGATAGGCCTCCGGGTGCACCGCCGAGGCGTCCAGCGGCTCCTCGCCGTCGACGATGCGCAGGAAGCCGGCGCACTGCTCGAAGGTCTTCTCGCCCAGGCGCGGCACTTTCAACAGGGCCTTGCGCGAGGCGAAGGGGCCGTTCTCGTCGCGGTGGCGCACGATGTTCTCCGCGACCGTGCTGGACAGGCCGGACACGCGCGCAAGCAGCGCCGCGGAGGCGGTGTTGACGTAGACGCCGACCGCGTTCACGCAGTCCTCGACGCGCGCGTCCAGCGCGCGCGCGAGGCGGTACTGGTCGACGTCGTGCTGGTACTGGCCGACGCCGATCGCCTTGGGCTCGATCTTGACCAGCTCGGCCAGCGGATCCTGCAGGCGCCGCGCGATCGAGACCGCGCCGCGCAGGCTCACGTCCAGGCCCGGGAATTCCTTGGCCGCGAATTCCGAGGCCGAGTACACCGAGGCGCCGGCCTCGCTGACCACGATCTTGGTCAGCTTCAAATCGGGCGCGAGCTTGATCAGATCGCCGGCCAGCTTGTCGGTCTCGCGCGAAGCGGTGCCGTTGCCGATCGAGATCAGTTCCACGCCATGCTTGGCGCACAGCGCGCGCAGGGTGTGCAGCGACTGGTCCCACTGCTTGCGCGGCTCGTGCGGGTAGATGGTGTCGGTGGCGACCAGCTTGCCGGTGGCGTCGACCACCGCGACCTTGACGCCGGTGCGCAGGCCCGGGTCCAGGCCGAGCACGGCGCGCGGGCCGGCCGGCGCGGCCAGCAGCAGATCCTTGAGGTTGTCGCCGAACACGTCGATGGCCTCGGCCTCGGCCTTCTCGCGCGCCTGGCCGAACAGGTCCAGCAGCAGGTGCAGGTGCAGCTTGGCGCGCCAGGTCATGCGGCAGGCGTCGAGCAGCCAACGGTCGGCGGCGCGGCCGCGATCGGCGACGCCGGCGTGCAGCGCGACCCGGCCTTCGCCGTAGGCGTGGCCGGCGGCCGGATCGGCGGTGGGCTCCAGGTCCAGGTACAGCACTTCCTCGCGGCGGGCGCGGAACAGCGCCAGCAGGCGATGCGAAGGAATCTTGGCCAGGGCTTCGGCGTGATCGAAATAGTCGCGGTACTTGGCGCCTTCGTTCTCCTTGCCCTCGACCACGCGCGCGCGGATCACGCCGGTCTGGTGCAGCCAGGTGCGCAGTTCGCCGACCAGCGCGGCGTCCTCGCCCCAGCGCTCCATCAGGATCGCGCGCGCGCCCTCGAGCGCGGCCTTGACGTCGGCGACCTGTTTCTCCTCGCTGACGAAAGCGGCGGCGAAGACCTCAGGCTGCAGGCTCGGGTCGGCGAGCAGGCCGTCGGCGAGCGGCTCCAGGCCGGCCTCGCGCGCGATCTGCGCCTTGGTGCGGCGCTTGGGCTTGTACGGCAGGTACAGATCTTCCAGGCGCGCCTTGCTGTCGGCGGCTTCGATATCGGCGCGCAGCGCGTCGGTGAGCTTGCCCTGTTCGGCGATGCTGTCCAGCACCGCGGCGCGGCGGTCCTCCAGCTCGCGCAGGTAGCGCAGCCGGCTTTCCAGATCGCGCAACTGGGTATCGTCCAGGCCGCCGGTGACTTCCTTGCGGTAGCGCGCGATGAACGGCACGGTCGCGCCTTCGTCCAGCAGGGCGATGGCGGAGCGGGCCTGGGCGGGTTGCGCGCCGATCTCGGCGGCGATGGTGCGGGCGATCTGTTCGGCGATCTGCGGTGCGGACTTCGAATTCGTGTCTTGCATGCGTCCAATCGTTCTGGCCCCCGCTGGTTGCGGGCTGAGCCGATTGTCGCAACGCCGGGCGGCAGGGGAAACCCGTTGACAGCGGGCGCGAAGCGGGGTCGCGATCCAGGCCGGCGCCTCGCCTCGGCTTCAGATGAGAGTCAATCTCATCAATCGGCTACAATGCGCTCCCGGCTCCATTCCCCTGCCCCGCATGTCTTCCGCTTTTGGCACCGAGACGGTGCTGGACGTCCGTCACTGGACCGACGACTACTTCAGCTTCACCACCACCCGCGACGACGGATTTCGCTTCGACAACGGCCAGTTCGTGATGATCGGGCTGCAGTTGCCGCAGGCGGACGGTTCGTCCAAGCCCTTGCTGCGCGCGTATTCCATCGCCAGCGCGAACTGGGAGGAGCAGCTGGAGTTCTTCAGCATCAAGGTGCCCAACGGCCCGCTGACCTCGCGCCTGAAGGAAATCCGGCCCGGCGACCCGGTGCTGATCGGGCGCAAGCCCACCGGCACCCTGCTGATCCACGACCTGCATCCGGGCCGCAACCTGTACCTGCTGGGCACCGGCACCGGCTTCGCGCCGTGGCTGTCGGTGATCAAGGACCCGGAGACCTACGAACGCTTCGAGCGCGTGATCCTGTGCCACGGCGTGCGTTGCGCGCAGGACCTGGCCTACCGCGACTACATCGTCAACGAGCTGCCCAAGCACGAGTTCCTGGGCGAGCAGATCGCCGCCAAGCTGCGCTACTACCCGGCGGTGAGTCGCGAGGCCTTCGACTTCGCCGGCCGCGACCAGCGCGGGCGCCTGACCGAGATGATGGCCAGCGGCCGCATGATGGAACAGCTGGGCATCGAGCCGCTGGACGCGCAGCACGACCGCGCCATGATCTGCGGCAGCCCGCAGATGCTGGCCGACTTCCGCGAGCTGCTGGACGGCCGCGGCTTCAGCGCGGCGCCGCGCATCGGCACCCCGGGCCAGTACGTCTACGAGCGCGCGTTCGTAGAGAAATGAGCGCGCGCCCGCCCTCGCCGCTGCCGGCCGCGCGAGGGTGGCTGCCGGCGCTTCTGCTCGCGCTGTCGTGCTGCATCGCGCTGCCGGCCGCGGCCGGCGACGGCGACGGCGACCGCGCGAAAGCCAGCATGCAGGCGCAGGCGCCGAAAGTCGGCGAGCTTCCGCCCGATTGGCTGGGCCTGGACCGCGACGGCCGTTCGATCCGGGTCAGCCAGTACCGCGGCAAGGCCGTGCTGGTGGTGTTCTGGGCCGGCTGGTGCGAGCAGTGCCGGCGCGAGCTGCCGCTGTTGTCGACGCTGCAGACCGCGGTCGGCCGTCGGCGCCTGGAAATCGTCGCGATCAACCACGCCGAATCGCAGCGCGCCTACGACGCCTTCCTGCAGCGCAATCCGACGCTCGATCTCACCTTCATCCGCGATCCGGGCACGGTCGCGCGCTATTACCGCGTGCGTGCGGTGCCCAACGCCTTCCTGATCGGCGGCGATGGCCGGATCGCGCACGTGCAGTCGGGCTACACGCCGGAGAAGGTCGAACGCCTGGTGCGCGAGCTGCACGCCCTGCTGCCGCCGGCGGCGCCGAGCGCGCGCGACTAGCGCGGCTCAGGCCGCGCGGCGTTCCTGCCGCAAGGCGCCGCGGTAACGCCGGCTGCACGGGATCCGGGTGCCGTCGCGCATGGTGATGCGCGCATCGCCGCTTTCCAGCGGCTCGATCTCGCCCACGCAATCCAGGTTGACCATATACGAGCGGTGCACGCGCACGAAGCGCGCCGGGTCGAGCTGGGCCTCGATCGTGGCCATGGTGGTGCGCAGCGGGTAGTCGCGCCCGCGCAGGTGCAGGTTCACGTAGTTGGACGAGGCCTGCAGCCACTCGACCTCGCCGGCCGCAATCAGGAACTCCTTGCCCAGCTTGCGCACCAAGAAACGCTCGGGTCGCTCGGGCGTGGCCGGTTCGGGCAGGTCGTCGGGCGGCGCCAGCAGGCTGGCCTCGCCCTGCCAGCGTCGCATCAGCAGGCGATAGGCCTCGATCCACAGGACCATGTAGGCGTAGGAGCGCACGTCCTTCAGGTACTCGTAGACCAGGGCCATGCTCCAGGAGCCGAAGTCGTAGGACTCGCCCAGGCCGGCGTAGACCAGCTTGCGCAGGCCCACCATCAGGGTCACGTGCAGTACCGACCAGACCACGCTGCCGAGCAGGTGCAGGGCCAGGGCGCGCCGCCAACTGTCGATGTGGAACGGAACGCGGCGGGTGTACCAGACCAGGGCCGGCACCAGGCACAGCGCGACCAGGCAACTGGTCGACTCCCAGATCGCCGGCGCCCAGTCGGGGATGTCCAGCCCGGCCCGATGGATGTCGATGATCGTGGTCAGGGTGCCGCCGACCGCATTGGCCGAGAACAGCAGCACCCAACTGGCGACCTCGGCGGTGCGCCGCCAGGGCTGGTAACGGTCCCAGGCGCTGGGCGGGGCGACCGGCTGGGCCGGCGGGATGGCGGTGTCGGCGTCGGCCGTCCTGGCCGCGGTCGGTTCGTAGTTCATGCCCGCATTCTCGCCTGCGCGGGCGCGTCCGCGGCAACCGGCCGTCCCCGAAGCCCGCGATTCGTCCCTGCCGGCCCACCACCGGTCACCTGGGCGCTGTGCCACAGGCTCGCTGCGGCAAGTCTGTGCGCTCCAACCACTGCCGCGGACCGACCATGCAACGCCGCCACGATATCGACGCCCTGCGCGCGATCGCCTTCGCCCTGTTGATCCTCTACCACTGCGCCATGCTGTACGTGGCCGAATGGGACTGGCATCTGAAAAGCACGCACCTGTCCGAGCCGCTGCAGATCCCGATGCTGTTCATGAACCGCTGGCGCATGGACCTGATCTTCCTGATCTCGGGCCTGTCGGTGCATTTCCTGTTGCGCGGCACCTCGCTGGGACGCTTCGTGGTCCAGCGCAGCTGGCGTCTGTTGCTGCCGCTGACCTTCGGCTGCCTGGTGGTGGTGCCGATCCAGCCCTACGCCCAGGGCGTGGCCAACGGCCTGGTCGAGCCGGGCTTCGTCGACTTCCTGCTGCGTTACTACCAGTTCCAGCCCTGGCCCAAGGAGGCCTTCGACGGCTGGGAGTACGGCTTCACCTGGAACCATCTGTGGTACCTGGTTTATCTGTGGGTCTACACCATCGCCCTGGCCGCTCTGCTGCCCTTGTTCCGCAACGGCCTGGGCCGGCGCCTGCACGCGATGGTGGCCGGGCTGCGCGGCTGGAAGCTGGTGATCCTGCCGGCGCTGCCGCTGGCCGTGGCGACCATGCTGCTGCAGCCGCACTTCGAGGAAACCGGCGACCTGATCCACGACTGGTACCGCCACGCGATCTATTTCAGCGTGTTCCTCTACGGCTATTGGCTGGGCAACGACAGCGGGCTGTGGAACGAGCTGGTGCGGCTGCGCAAGTGGACCCTGGGCCTGGCCCTGGGCTTGTTCGGCTTCTACCTGACTCTGGCGCTGACGTTGCCGGACGACATCCCGGACCTGCTGCAGAACAGCGTCTGGCTGCTGCGCAACCTGTACATCTGGTTCGCGATCTCGGCGATCCTGGGCTGGGGCCATGCCCTGCTCAACCGCCCGTTCCGCTGGCTGCCCTGGGCCAACGAGGCGGTCTATCCCTGGTACGTGCTGCACCAGAGCCTGATCGTGCTGATCGCCTACTGGATCCTGCCGTTGCACCTGGGTCCGGTCAGCGAGCCGGCGATCGTGGTGGCCGGCACGGTGCTGGGCTGCTGGGGGCTGCACGCGATCATCCGGCGGGTGCCGCTGCTGCGGCCCTGCTTCGGGCTCAAGGCCCGTACCCGGCCGCGCACGCGCGCGATCGAGGCGACCGGATTGCAGGCGGCGAACGACGCGGCCTGAGGGGCGCGCCTCCGCAGTGCCTCGCATGGAGAACCTCGGCTTACGCCGCTTCCTGTGGGAGCGGCGTAAGCCGCGATCTCGTCGCCGCGAACCTCCGCGCCGCTCCAAACGAGTGCGCCGCCTGCTCGGCGGCACCTGCGTCGCATCGGAGTTTCGCGATCGCGGCTTACGCCGCTCCCACAGAGAGCCAAGCCGGACTCAGCTGGGCTGGGCTGAGGCGCAGAGGCTGGTGGCGGCGCGGTCGCGGCTCGCGCCGCTCCTACCCAAACCGGTCAGACCAGGCGGGCTCAGGCCGCAGTCAGGGCTTTTTCGATATCCGACGCGATCGACTCGGGCTTGTCGGTCGGTGCGTAGCGCTTGATGACCTTGCCGTCGCGGCCGACTAGGAACTTGCTGAAGTTCCACTTGATCGCGTCGATGCCGAGGAAGCCGCCCTTCTCGTCCTTGAGCCACTTCCACAGCGGATGCGCCTGATCGCCGTTGACGTCGACCTTGGCGTACAGCGGGAAGCTGACGTCGTAGGTCAGCGAGCAGAATTCCTTGATCTCGGCTTCGTTGCCCGGCTCCTGGTGGCCGAACTGATCGCAGGGGAAACCCAGCACTTCGAAGCCCTGCGCCGAATACTTGCGCTGCAACTGCTCCAGGCCGGTGTACTGCGGGGTGAAGCCGCATTGCGAGGCGACGTTGACGATCAGCAGGACCTTGCCGCGGTACTCGTCCAGCGAGCGCGGCTGGCCGTCGATATCGGTGGCGGTGAAGTCGTAGGCGGTGGTCATGGGACGGGCTCCGAGGGGGCTGGACGCACGATAGCGCTTCGCACGGGCGCCAGCCTAGCGGGCCGACGGTCAAGGCCGCGGCAACGTCGCTGCCCTGCCCGCGCCAGGCCACAAAAACGAACGGCCCGCACTGGGCGGGCCGTTCGCGTTGCAACCGAGCGGGCCTGGATCAGAAGCCGGCCTTGAACTCCACGCCCACGATGCGCGGCTCGTTGACGAAACCGGTCAGGTTGTTGAAGTCGATCGCGCCGACCGCCTGCACCTTGTCGAGGATGTTGCGGCCGTACAGCGAGACTTCGTACTTGCCGTCGTCCCAGCCGTAGCCCACGCGCAGGCCGCCTTCGACCAAGGCCTTGCCGCGGAACTCCTTGGCCTCGTAGAGGAAGAAGTTCACTTCGCTGCGATAGGCCCAGTCGGTGTAGACGAAGAATTCGCCGCCGTCGCCGACCGGCAGCGAGTAGCGCGCGGTCAGGTTGTAGACCCACTTCGGGGCCTGCGGCAGCGGGTTGCCGTCGATGAAGGCGACGCCGCCGGCCACCGGATCGGTGACCGTGCACATGCCGCTGCCGCAGGGGGCGACGGCCAGGTTGGCGTCCTTGATCTCGGTGTCGTTGTAGCTGGCGCCGAGGGTGATCATCAGGTGGTCGGTGACGTAGGCGTCGAAGTCCAGCTCGAAGCCCTGGCCCACGGTCTTGTCGGCGTTGAGCAGGATGGTCTGGTTGGCGGCGCCGCCGACGGCATTGAGCTGCTGGTTGTCGACGTTGTAATGGAACACCGCGAAACCCAGGCGTGCGCGCTTGTCCCACAGGTCGGCCTTGACGCCGGCTTCGTAGGAAATGACCTTCTCGGCGTCGGCCACCGACGGCGACGGCGGCACCTGGAACAGCAGGCGGCCCTGGATCGACGGCGCGCGGAAGCCCTTGGCGACGCGGGCGTACAGGTTGACGTCGGGGGTGACCTGGTAGACCGCGCTGGCGTCCCAGCTGACGTCGTCGACGTCGGTGTGGACCGGGAACGGGCCCGACACCGGCGCGCCGAACGGCGCGCTCTGCAGCACGCTGGCGGTGAAGTCCTTCTTGTCCTGGGTGTAGCGCAGGCCGCCGCGCAGGGTCAGCTTGTCGGTGACGGCGTAATCGAGCGAGCTGTAGGCCGCCCAGGCCTTGTTGCGCTGCTTCTGCTGCGCCCAACCGGCCTGCACACCGCCGCCCAGGGTGTCGTAGTTGAAGCTGTCGACGGTGATGTCTTCGTCGAAGTAGAACAGGCCGGCCTGCCAGTTCAGCGGGCCGCTGTAGTTCGACTCCAGGCGGAACTCCTGGGTCCACTGGCGATGGTCGGGCAGACCGTCGGCGGATTCGGCGGTGAACGGAATCACGCCCGGATAGCTGCCGGTCGGCAGGAAAGCCGCGCCCACGCCGCCGTCGATGTCGCCGCGGCTGAGCGAATCGGCCGACTCGTAGCCGGTGATCGAGTACAGGGTCAGGTCGTTGCCGAAATCCCAGCTCAGGCGCGCGCTGGCGCCGAAGGTGTCGAGCTGCTGGAAGTTGCGGCCGTCGATGGCGATCTTGTCGTCGTCGAAACCGGCGACCAGGTCGTTGCTGCCCGGCTTGAAGATGTTGGCGCGGAACAGGCGCGCGGTGCCGTTGAGGTGGCGCGCGTGCAGGTTGAACAGGGCGTGGAAGGTCTCGCTGCCGTCGTATTGCAGCTGCAGGCGCGCGGCCGACTCGTCGTAGCCTTCCAGCTTGGGATTGGTGCGGGCGTTGGGGTTGGTGTTGGTCACCCACTCGTCGCGGCGCTGGTACAGCACCGAGGCGCGCGCCGACCAGTTCGGGCCCAGCGGGCCACTGATCGCGCCTTCGACGTTGGTGGTGCCGTGGCTGCCGTAGGCGATCTGGCCGTAGCCTTCCAGCTCGCGGGTCGGCTTGGCCGATTCGAACTTGACCACGCCGGCCGGGGTGTTGCGGCCGAACAGCGTGCCCTGCGGGCCGCGCAGCAGCTCCACGTTCTCCATGTCGAACACCGGGAAGCCCTTCAGCAGCGGGTTCTCCAGCACGATGTCGTCGTACACCAGCGAGACCGGCTGCGAGGCGTTGAGGTCGAAGTCGGTGTTGCCCAGGCCGCGGATGTAGAAGCGCGGGAAGGCGCGGCCGAACGAGGACTCGATGTTCAGGCTGGGCAGGCGGCCGGACAGGAAGCGGATGTCGCCGCCGCCGGAACCGAGCACGTGCAGCTTCTCGGCGTCGACGGTGGTGAGCGCCATCGGCACGTCCTTGGCGCGCTCGACGCGGCGCTGCGCGGTGACCATCAGCGCATCCAGGGTCTTGGCCTCGGATTCGGCGGCGGGCGCCGTCTCGGCGGCGGCGGCGGGCGCGTCCTGCGCGAAAGCGGCGGCGGAAGTCAGGCTGATCGCGACGGCGATGGCCAGGGCATGGCTGCGGGGAGCACGGACGTGCTGACGCATGGCGGGGGGTTCTCGATGAAAGCGGCCACCCGGAACGGGCGACCTGGGTTCGTAAGAAGCCGGGCAACGCATGCGCCTGGCATGCGGCTCGGCGACGGGACGACTGACGTCGGTCCGACCGTCCCCTGACGGCCGTGGCGCGGACCTGCCCGCGCCGGTGGCGGCTCTCTGTCCGGTGAATGTTACCAAATCATTAAAAGAGTCAGTACTCAAAGGTATGCGGTTTAGGCATATGAAAGTCACATACCGGATGAGTCTTCGCTCTCGATATGTACTTTAATCGATTGAAATATATGGAATTTATAGGGGGTTACTCCAGGCAGGCTGCCACAGCCACGATGATCCGGGTAGGAGCGGCGCAAGCCGCGACCGCGAAAACTCGAGCGGCGACGCCAATCCGAGGGGCTTCGTGGCGCTGGCCTCGGCGGCGCTTTCGCCGCGGATGCGGTGGCGCGGTCGCGGCTTGCGCCGCTCCTGCTCAGGGCAAGAGCATCGCTCCTGCTTCCTGTGGGAGCGGCCTGAAGCGGTGCTTTCGCCGCGAATGCGGTGGCGCGGTCGCGGCTCACGCCGCTCCTACTCAGGGCAAGAGCATCGCTCCTGCTTTCTGTGGGAACGACCTGAAGCGGCGCTTTCGCCGCGTATGCGGTGGCGCGGTCGCGGCTTGCGCCGCTCCTACCCGAGGCCCATGCACCGATGCGGCTTCCTGCGGGAGCGACGTGAGTTGCGATCGCGCAGGCGCGACAGCCGGCGCAGGTAGCTGAGCGTGCGCGGTCGCGGCGCACGCCGCTCCCACAGACAGCCAACACCTTGGGTGTGCCGAGCCGGAAGGCGAATCGCACTGGGCGACCGCGATCCTTGCCGGTCGCGGCCGATCCGGTTTCGCGCCTACTGCGCCGAGCCGATCTTCACCGGCGCCGCGAACGGCTTGATGCCCAGCGCTTCGTTGATCTCGCTGGGGTAGTAGGCGACCTCGCCCTTGAGCACCAGCGCGACCTTGCGGATGTCGGCGATGTCGGCGGTGGGGTCGCCGTCGATCAGGATCAGGTCGGCGCGCTTGCCCGGCGCGATCGAGCCGCGATCGTCCAGGGTGCGCGAGTACTTGGCGCCGTTCCAGGTCGCGATCTGCAGCGCCTGCGACGGCGTCATGCCGGCCTGCACGTACAGCTCGAGCTCGCGCTGCAGGGTGAAACCCGGGATCGCGTCGGTGCCGGCCACTATCGGCACGCCGGCCTTGTACAGGCGGCCGACGAACTCGACCAGCTTGCCGTAGGACTGGTTGTAGCGCGCGGCGGTGGCATCGTCGGGGATGTTCATTTCGGCCACGCGCAGGCCGCGCTGCAGGTCCGGCGGCAGGTGCTCGGCGACCGCGGCATAGGCCTGCGACAACTCGCCCGGGCGCTGGCGCAGGAAATCGAAGGTGGTCAGGGTCGGATCGACCACGATCTGCTTCTTGGCCAGCAGCGCGATGAAGTCCTGCACCGGCTTGGAGTCGAAATCCAGCGCGGCGGTCTTGTCGGCGACCAGGTAGAACCGGGTCAGGGTGCGGGTGTCGGTCTTGTCGTCGACGAAGAAGTTCAGCATCACCTGGTTGATGTGCTGGATCTCGTCGTAGCCCTGCTCGACCACGTCCTGGGCGCGCATGAAGGCCGGCACGTGGCCGCTCACGCGCATGCCCTTGCCATGCGCGTAGGCGGCGGTGTCGCGCAGCAGATCCTTGGGGAAGGAGTTGTAGATCTTGACCTGCGGATAGCCGTGCTCGGCGTACCAGTCCACCGCCTTCTTGGCGCCGTCCAGGTCCTTGATCACGAAGCCGTTGCGCGCCGAAAAGTTGCTTTCGCCCTCGATGAAGCCGGCCGCCACCACGTCGGGCGACATCAGCTTGCCCTCGCCGATCTCGCCCAGGATCTGCTGCAGGGTGGCGTTGTCGTTGCCCATGTCGCGCACGGTGGTGACGCCGGCGGCCAGGTTGAGGCCGCCGTCCCAGCGGCCGACATGGCCGTGCATGTCGAACAGGCCCGGCAGCAGCACCTTGCCGCCGGCGTCGATGCTGCGGTCGGCCTTGACCTTGGTGGCGCCGCCGGCCTCGACCGAGACGATGCGGCCGTCGCGCAGCAGCACGTCGGAGACCGGGCCGAGCTTGGCGTGCTCGCTGTCGAACACGCGCGCGTTGCGGATCAGGGTGCTGCCGGCGATGGGGTGGCCCAGGCGCTTGCGCAGATCGACCAGGGCCTCGCCCTCGGCCGCCTTCTGCTGGGTTTCCAGGGCGTCGGCATTGCCCTGCCAGCCTTCCTCGATCAGCTGCAGGAAGCCCGGAAAGATGTAGGCGAACAGGCGCGGGTTCTCGCCCTGGGTGGCCCAGGCGAAGGTCGGAGTGAGGCCGACGCCGGTCATCGCGACCAGCTGCACCTTCTGCTTCTTGCCGTCGCGGCTCACCTCGGCCTCGCCGACCTTGCGCACGGTCAGGGTGCCGCTGGGGATCAGCGGCAGCTTGCCGTCGCTGCGCTTGCTCAGCGCGGCCAGGGCGATGCTGAAACCGGCCGGCGTGCCGCCCAGCGGCGAATACAACGCGCCGGGCGCGGCGGCCTGCTGGCCCTGGTCGGAGGTGGACTTCCATTGGGCCTTGCCGTCGGCGATCGAGAAGCTTTCGTCCACCGGCGCGCCGAAGGTCGAACTGCCCTTGACCGCATAGGTCTTGTAGGTGCCGTCGGCGGCCAGGGTGTAGGTCTCCTTGAGCTCAGGGCCGCGGCCGTTGTCCTTGAAGATGAAATCGACGTTGACGGTGCCGTCGTCGGCGCGGGTCACGGTCTGGTGGCCGGCCTGCTTGCCGCCGTCGACCAGGGCCAGGTAACGGGTGGTCTCGGCGGCCAGCGCGCTGCTCGCCAGGCAGGCGCTCAGGCACAGGCCCAGGGCGAGCCGGCCCAGGGCGCGGCGCGGACGAATCGAAAGGGGGATCGCGGACGTCGTAAGCACAGGGGTCATCGTCGTTTCGCTCGTCTCGGGGAGGTGGATGAAGGACGCGCGCGCGGCCGCGGATGCGACCGCGCCCGCGCTCAGGTATGGGCGGCCGTGCGGACGTAGCCGTCGGGGTCGGCGATGCGGAATTGGTCTTTCGGGCAGCAGTGGGGATGGCCGATGTCGCCGGCCGCGCGCAGATGCGCGTGCATGGCGGACACGTTGTCGCAGCAGGAGTGGCGCAGCGGGCCTTGGACGCGGTCGGCGGCGACCTGCGCCGCTGGCGTCGGCGCGCGCAGCGTTGGCGCGCTCATGCCCGCCTCCGCGTGCCTAGTCCCTGCGCCCCGCGCTGTCCCATGCGCCCTGCCCCGACCTGTGCGTGGCGGCAGTGTAAGCCAGGGTCGCCGGCACGCATGTGCCGCGGCGCCGGTTCAGGCAGGTTCCGGGCTTGCCGCAGCGGCCGGTCCGCGGCAACCATGCCTTTAGTCATACGTCCGGGCGGACCCCATCCGGTAGGCTTCGGGGTTCCTTTCGACGAGGTCCGTCCGATGAAGCACCCCCTCGCCCTGGCGCTGGCCGTGGCATTGAGCGTAACCGCCCCCACGTATGCCGCGCCCCCCGCCAAGAAGGCCGACACCGCCGTGAGCGCGCAAACCGCCAATCCGTTCTATGCCGAGAGCCCGCTGCCGCTGCAGTACCCGCAGTTCGACAAGATCAAGGACAGCGACTTCGCGCCGGCCTTCGATCGCGGCATGGCCGACCAGATCAAGGAAGTCGAGGCGATCGCCAACAACGCCGACGCACCGACCTTCGACAACACCATCATCGCGCTGGAGCAATCCGGCCGCATCCTCGGCCGCGCCACCTCGGCCTTCTTCAACCTGGTCGGCACCGACACCAACCCGACCCGCGAGAAGCTGCAGGCGGAATACGCGCCCAAGCTGTCGGCGCACCGCGACGCGATCGCGCTGAACCCCAAGCTGTTCGCGCGCGTCAAGAAGCTGTACGAAACCCGCGATTCGCTGGGCCTCGACGCCCAGGGCGTGCGCCTGATCGAGCGCTACTACACCGACTTCGTGCGCGGCGGCGCCAACCTGTCCGAGGCCGACAAGGCCAAGCTCAAGGCCATGAACGCCGAGCTCGCCGGCCTGGCCACCAAGTTCAGCCAGAACGTGCTGGGCGAGGTCAACGCCTCGGCGATCACCGTCGACACCAAGGAAGAGCTGGCCGGCCTGTCCGACGAGCGCATCGCCGCCGCGGCCGAAGCGGCCAAGTCGCGCAAGCTCGACGGCAAGTACGTGCTGACCCTGCTCAACACCACCGGCCAGCCGCCGGAAACCGACCTCGACAACCGCGCCCTGCGCGAGAAGCTTTACCGCGCCTCGGTCGCGCGCGGCAGCCGCGGCAACGAGTTCGACAACACCGCCATCGTCGCCAAGGTCGTCAAGCTGCGCGCCGAGCGCGCGAAGATGATGGGCTACCCGAACTACGCCGCGTTCGTGCTCGAGGACGAAACCGCCAAGACCCCGCAGGCGGTCAACGACATGCTCGGCCAGCTCGCCCCGGCCGCGGTCGCCAACGCCAAGCGCGAAGCCGCCGACCTGCAGGCCATGATCGACAAGGAGCAGGCCGCCAAGGGCCAGCCCTCGTTCAAGCTCGAGCCCTGGGACTGGGCCTACTACGCCGAGAAGGTGCGCCAGGAGAAGTACGCCTTCGACGAGGCGCAGCTCAAGCCCTACTTCGAGATGAACAACGTGCTGGAGAACGGCGTGTTCTACGCCGCCGGCCAGCTCTACGGCCTGAAGTTCAAGCGCCGCACCGACCTGCCGCTGTACCACCCCGATACCGCCGTGTACGACGTGTTCGACGCCGACGGCAAGCAGCTGGCGATCTTCATCGCCGACATGTACGCCCGCGACAGCAAGCGCGGCGGCGCCTGGATGAACTCCTACGTCGACCAGTCGCAGCTGTACGGCACGCTGCCGGTGGTGGCCAACCACCTCAACATTCCCAAGCCGCCGGCCGGCAAGCCGACCCTGATGACCTGGGACGAGGTCACCACCATGTTCCACGAGTTCGGCCATGCCCTGCACGGCATGTTCTCGAACGTGAAGTACCCCTACTTCTCCGGCACCAACGTGCCGCGCGACTTCGTCGAGTTCCCCTCGCAGGTCAACGAAATGTGGGCCGACTGGCCGTCGATCCTGGCCAACTACGCCAAGCACTACCAGACCGGCGAACCGATGCCGCAGGCGCTGCTGGACAAGGTGCTGGCCGCGTCCAAGTTCAACCAGGGCTTCACCACCACCGAGTACCTCGGCGCGGCGATGCTGGACCAGAACTGGCACCAGATCGGCAGCCCGGACCAGGTCCCGGCGGCCAAGGACGTGATGGGCTTCGAAGCGGCGGCGCTGCAGAAGGACGGCGTCAGCTACGCACCGGTCCCGCCGCGCTACAAGACCCCGTACTTCAGCCACATCATGGGCGGCTACGCGGCCGGCTACTACGCCTACATCTGGTCGGAAGTGCTGGACGCCAACACGGTGAAGTGGATCAAGGAGCACGGCGGCCTGAGCCGCGAGAACGGCGACCGCTTCCGCGCCACCCTGCTGTCGCAGGGCGGCAGCAAGGACGCGCTGCAGCTGTTCCGCGACTTCTCCGGCCACGAGCCGCAGATCCAGCCGCTGCTGGAGCGTCGCGGCCTGACCGCGCCGGCCGCCGGCGGCGAGGTCAAGACCGGCTCCAAGGAGTAATTCGGTTTCGCACCACAGCCGCCCGGAGCGATCCGGGCGGCTTTTTTTTTGGGACTGCGGATGGGCTGGGGAGCAAATCCCCCCCCCTTTCGAAGGGGGAGGCTAAAAGGCGATGCGCGAAGCGTCCGCCCATGCGGCCGCCCTACGGAGCGCCCCCCCGCTTTGGAAAAGAGGGCTTGGGGCAGATTCGCTTTTCGCCACGGCGTAGTAGCCCCACCCCGCGCTCTAGAATGGGCGGCATGACCGCCCTGCCCGACGCCGATCGCCACGACCCGCACACCGCCGCGGAAACCCTGCGCGATTGGCTGGACCGGCACCGGCGCGTGTTCGTGCTCACCGGCGCCGGCGTCAGCACCGGCTCGGGCATCCCGCACTACCGCGGCGAGGACGGGCAATGGCAGCGCAAGCCGCCGGTCACCTATCAGGCCTTCGTCGGCGAGCCGGCGACGCGGGCGCGTTATTGGGCGCGCAGCTTCGTGGGCTGGCCCGGCTTCGCGCGCGCGCGGCCGAACCCGGGCCATGCCGCGCTGGCGCGCTGGCAGGCGCGCGGCGGTCTGTCGCGGCTGCTGACCCAGAACGTCGACGGCCTGCATCAGCGCGCCGGCAGCACCGAGGTGATCGACCTGCACGGCCGCCTCGACGAGACGGTCTGCCTGGATTGCGGCGCGCGCCGGCCGCGCGCGGCGGTGCAGGACGAGCTGGCGGCGGACAATCCCGAGTGGACCTCGTTGAGCGCGCGCAGCGCGCCCGACGGAGACGCCGACCTGGAAGGCGTGCGCTTCGAGGATTTCGTGCCGCCGCGCTGCAAGGTCTGCACCGGTCTGCTCAAGCCCGACGTGGTGTTCTTCGGCGAGAACGTGCCGCGCCCCCGCGTCGCCGCCGCCCACGAGGCCCTGCAGGCTTCCGACGCGATGTTGGTCGTGGGCTCTTCGCTGATGGTGTATTCCGGCTACCGCTTCGCGCGCGCCGCGCGCGAGGCCGGCCTGCCGCTGGCCCTGCTCAACCGCGGCGTGACCCGCGCCGACGACATCGCGACCTTGAAGATCGAAGCCGATTGCGCGGCGGCCTTGGATATCGCGCTGGCGGCGTAAGGCTTTACTCGCGCCTCGCGCCAATGGTCTGCCCTTTCGCCTCCTGTGGGAGCGGCGTAAGCCGCGATCGCGCAACCACGGCCACCCGCGCAATGGTGCGCATGACGCGATCGCGGCTCACGCCGCTCCCACAGAAAGCCCGCAAACACGCGCAGCCGCCCCTGCCCCGGGGTAGGAGCGGCGTCTGCCGCGACCGCGTCGGGTACGGTGCGGCGCAAGCACCGATACGCGAAACCGCCGCCCTCACCGCTCGCGCAGCGGGCGATGCAGGTCCAGGAAGATGTCGCGGGCGGCGACGCCGATGTCGGGCTGGTCGATGAAAAAGCCCTGCACGCCCAGGCCGTAGAGCTGCACCGCTTCGGCCAGCGCGGTCTGGGCGATGCCGTTCGGGCCCAGGCTCAGGAACGCTTCCTCGGCGCGCACCGTGTAGGGATGCACGACCAGGCCGGCCTTCAGCGCCCAGGCCAGCATCGGATGGACCACGCCGGTGTTGCGCGTGCCCAGTTCGGCCTTGCCGTCGCCGTTGGCGTCCAGTTTCGGATCCAGCGCCAGGCGCGGCAGCAGGCTGCTCTTGGACGGGCCGACGCCGCTGGCGTAGTGCGCCTTCATCCAGCGCAGCGCCGCTTCGGTGGCGAAGTCGCCGTAACGCGTGCCCGCGCCCAGCCCGCCTTCGACCTGCCGATCGAGATCGCCGTAGATCGCGCCCAGGTCGTCGCCGCGCGCGACATGGAAGGCCAGGTCGTAGGGGCGGCGGCTCTGGAAGTCCTCGTACAGCTGCACCAGCGGCAGGTCGACGCCGGCGCGCGGCATGATCCGGGTCTTGAGCTCGATCAGGTTCTCGACCTCGAAGCTCTGGATATAGACCCGGCGCGGATCGGTGAAACCTTCGGCGACTAGGGTTTCGACCAGCTTGGCGCCCAGCGAGGTGGCGATCGGCGTGCCGTCGAGGCGGCGGCCTTCGTGGGCGAAATAGGTCGGGTGCTTGGTTTCCGGGTAGATGCCGATGCGGCGGCCGCCGCGGCTCTCGCGCTGGGCCAGGCGCACGACCTCGGCGAAGGTCGGGATCTGGTACATGCCGTCGAAGCGCGTATTGGCCGGACGAATCGCCGGGATGCGCTCCTTGGCGCGCAGGGTCTTGAGTTCGGCGAGGGTGAAGTCCTCGGTGAACCAGCCGGTCACGGCGACGCCGTCGATGGTCTTGGTGGTGCGGCGCGCGGCGAACTCCGGATGCGCGGCGACATCGGTGGTGCCGGAGATCTCGTTCTCGTGGCGCGCGACCAGCACGCCGTCGCGGGTCGCGACCAGGTCGGGTTCGATGAAGTCGGCGCCCATGCGGATCGCCAGGCGATAGGACTCCAGCGTGTGCTCGGGTCGGTAGCCGCTGGCGCCGCGGTGGCCGATCACGATCAGGCCGCGGGTATCGGGCGCGTGGCGGTCGGGCGAGCGGTCGGTCACGGCGGGCATCTCGGCGCAGGCGGCGGCGCTGACGGCGGCCAGCAACACGGCGCCGAACAGTCGGGCCAGCTTAGTGCAATGCGGGGTCATGGCGGACAACCTCGGGCTTGGGGGAAGGCCGGCTCCCCTGCGTGCCGGCACCGCCATGCTCGCGGCCGAACATTGCGCGCACTTGACCGTGCGCGCGCGCGATCGCCGGACTGCGACCGCCTGCGCATTCCGCGCCGCCCGCGCGCGCGGGCGGCGACAACACCTGCGCACGCGGCCGGCCCTGCCCCTGCGGCCCGGCGTCGCGCCGGGCCGTGCCTGGCTCAGTGTTCGCTGATCCAGGCGTTGACCGCGGTCACCGTGCCGTCGGCCACCGTGATCGCCAGGCGGTCTTCGCTGCGCTTGCCGCCGGGGTAGATCTCGATGCCGTTGAGGCTGCTCTTCCACTTCTGCGCGACGATGCCGTTGCGCTTCAGCACCAGCAGCCACTGGTTGACCTGATCGCCCTCGGTCGGCTCGGTCTCGGTGCACAGGGTGTCGATGGCCTGCAGCCGGGCCTCGGCGGTGACCGGATCGGAGAGCTTGGAGATCTTCTTGGCGCTGATTTCGTTGACGTAGGTGTAAGGCATGTGGGTGGCTCCGGGCGCGCGGCGCCCTTGCGCGAATCTGGCGGAGAAGGCCGCGGCCGTCGTGACGGCCGCGGCGGCGGTCACTCTTCGAGCACCGAGAAATGGGTGGCGCCGGGCCACAGGCCCGACATCTCGATGTGGCGCTGGCCGCTCAGCCACTGCCCCAGCGGACGCGCCCAATGGCGGCGGTAGCGGTCGGAATTGATCATGCCCACGAAGGTCACGTCGAGGTTGATGTCGGTGGCGTCGAGCGGGATGTCGCCGACCGTGCGAGACAGGCCGCCGCTGATCTCGAATTGCTCGCGGCGCGGGCCCCGGGGCGTGTTGTAGGTCAGCAGGATGCGGGTGACGTAGGTGCTGCCCGGACGGTTGTTGAAGAAGATCTGGAAGCCGCCGAGCTTGCCGATCCAGTTCGGCATCAGCAGGCGGCCGTCGAAGGACGCGAACGCGTACGCGATCGGCACCGGCTCGACCGGGCGGGTGTTGGCCTGGTCCGGCCACAGATGACGGTCGACGTCGCGGGCCTTGCGGATCGAACTGAACGAGCCCCTGCCGCTGGCGCCGCCCAACATCTCCTGAACCGCGCTGGCGCGGCCGGCGATCGAGAAAGAAGCATCGCTGGATTGCGAGCCGACATTGAGGCCGCTGTTGGCGAAGATCACATTGGTGACCACGCCGAAGCCCTGGGCGATCTGGCCGTTGCCGCCGAAGCCGACGGCGGCGGCCTGCTCGGCCAGCCAATCGACGCTGCGTTCGAGCAGGGTGAGATCGCGCAGGTAGGACTCCTGACGCAGCGAAAACTCCGAGGCGATCGAATTGCTGTTGGCCATCGACCAGCTCACCTCCAGCCCGGCCTCGCCCTTGATGCCCGAGTCCGGATCGGTGGCCTCGGCGCTCACGTCGACGCTGGCCTCGGTGCGCGAGACGCGCTCGGACATCAGCTGCCAGGAGCTGGAAGTCGCGGTGTGCTGCAGCTCGACGGCGGGCAACTGCTCGCGGACCAGACGGAAATCGCCCGATTCGGCATCGACGATGCCCACCGCGCCGGGCCGGATCTGGGCGTTGAGCGCCCAGTTGCCCCAGTACGCCGGGCGACTGCGCCGGATCAGGTCGGAAAAGGTGCGATTCCATCGGATGCTCATTCCATCTCTCCTATCGTGGCCTGTTGGCCCGGTGACAGGAAAAACGAACCGCGAACCCGGCTGTGACGCGCGTGCACTGGCCGTATCGAACCGCCCATGCGCCACCGTCCGGAGCGACAACGGCTATGATGCGGCGATCACTGGGGAGGACAGCGGATGAGCCTGTTGGCGCGTATCTTGCGGCACAAGTCGGTGGAACAACTTCAGGCCGAGATCGGCAAACGCTCGGACTTCCGACGCGTGCTCGGGCTATGGCAGCTCACCGCGATCGGCATCGGCGGCATCATCGGCGTCGGCGTGTTCGTGCTGGCCGGCCAGCAGGCGGCCGAAAACGCCGGCCCCGCGGTCGCGCTGTCGTTCCTGATCGCCGGCATCGCCAGCGCCGCCGCGGCGCTGTGCTACGCCGAGTTCGCCGGCATGATCCCGGTCACCGGCAGCGCTTACACCTATTCCTACGCCACCTTGGGCGAACTCGCGGCCTGGCTGATCGGCTGGGACCTGTTGCTGGAGTACGCCCTGATCGTGGCGGTGGTCGCGATAGGCTGGTCGGGCTACGTGCAGGTCCTGCTGGAAGGCGTCGGCATCCATTTGCCGGTATGGGCGCAGGGCGCGATGGGCACCGGCGAAGGCCGGGTGTTCAACGTGATCGCCGCCGGCGTGACCCTGGCCGTCTCGGCGCTGCTGGTGTTCCGCACCGAATGGGGCGCGCGCTTCAACACCCTGATCGTCGCCATCAAGGTGCTGGCGGTGCTGCTGGTGATCGGCGTGGGCGTGTTCTACATCGACACCGCCAACTGGACCCCCTTCATCCCCGAGCGCGTGATCGGCGCCGACGGCGTCGGCCACTTCGGCTTCGCCGGCGTCGGCACCGCCGCCGCCGTGGTGTTCTTCGCGGTGTTCGGCTACGACACCCTGACCACCGCGGCCGAGGAATCCAAGAACCCGCAGCGCGACCTGCCGCGCGCGGTGCTGCTGTCGCTGGGCGTGTCGATGGCGCTGTACCTGGCGGTGTCGCTGGTGCTGACCGGCATCGCCCACTATTCGACCCTGGGCGGGGACGCGCCGGTGTCGGACGCCTTCGCCGCGTTGGGCCTACCCTTCATCGCCAAGACCATCGCGTTCTCGGCCGTGGTCGGCATCGCCAGCGTGCTGTTCGCTTTCATGCTGGGCGCGGCGCGGATCTGGTTCTCGCTGTCGCGCGACGGCCTGCTGCCGGGCTGGTTCGCCAAGATCCATCCGCGCTACGGCACCCCGCACCGCCCGACCATCGCATTGGGCGTGTTCACCGCCCTGGTCGCCGGCCTGCTGCCGATCGGCGAGGTCGCCAAGCTGGTCAACATCGGCGTGCTCTCGGCCTTCATCGTGATCTGCGCCTCGGTGTGGCTGCTGCGCGTGCGCAAGCCGGGCCTGCACCGCGCCTTCCGCACCCCGCTGGTCCCGCTGATCCCGATCGTCGGCATCGGCTTCTCGATCTGGCTGCTGTCGGAGCTGCAGGCGATCACCTGGCTGATCTTCCTGATCTGGCTGTCGCTGGGCCTGCTGGTGTACTTCGGCTACGGCATACGCCACAGCAAGCTGGCCTTGGAACAGAAGTGAGAAGGCAGAAGTGAGAAGTGAGCAAAGCACTACGCTCACTTCTCACTCCTCTACGCTCACTCCTCGCCTTCAGCGAGGCGCGACATACCCGCCCGGCACCCCTTCCGGCGACAGCACCAGCTGCCAGAGCTGGGCGTGGCGGCTGCGGAAGCTGGCCATGGCGCCGGCCAGGTAGAAGCGCCACATGCGCCGGAAGCGTTCGTCGTAGCGCGCGTCCAGTTGCGGCCAGGCGCGCTCGACGTTGCCGCGCCAGGCCTGCAGGGTCAGGTCGTAGTCGGCGCTGAAGTTATGCCAGTCCTCGATCACGAAGCGCTGCTCCACCGCTTCGGCGATCTGGCGCGCCGAGGGCAGCATCGAATTCGGGAAAATGTACTTGCCGATCCAAGGGTCGGTGTGGGTGACCGACTGGTTGCCGCCGATGGTGTGCAGCAGGAACAGGCCGTCGGATTTGAGAGCGCGGCGCGCGGCGTCGAAATAGACCGCGTAGTTGCGCACGCCGACGTGCTCGAACATGCCCAGCGAGAACACCCGGTCGAAACGGCCGTCGGCGCGCCCGCCGCCCAGCGCGTCGCCGCCCAGGTCGCGATAGTCCTGCAGCAGGATCTCCACCGGCAGCCCGGCGCACAGCTCGCGCGCGTAGTCGGCCTGTTCGCGCGAGATGGTCACGCCCACCCCGCTTACGCCGTAGCGCTCGGCGGCGAACTTCAGGCCCTCGCCCCAGCCGCAGCCGATGTCCAGCACGCGCATGCCCGGCCGCAGCCCTAGCTTGCGGCAGACCAGATCGAGCTTGGCTTCCTGGGCCGCGTCCAGGTCCTGCAGCGGTGCGCCCTCGCGGTCGCGCCAGTAGCCGCAGCTGTAGACCATCCGCCGCCCGAGCATGGCGCGGTAGAGATCGTTGCCCAGGTCGTAGTGGCGCTCGCCCACCGCGAAGGCGCGCTTGCGGCTTTGCAGGTTGATCAGGTGCGCGCGCAGGCCGTCGAACAGCGCGCTCCAACCGTGCACGCGTTCGTCCACGTGCGCGCGCAACAGCCGGAACAGCATTCCGTCCAGCGATTCGCAGCGCCACCAGCCGTCCATGTAGGACTCGCCCAGGCCGAGCGAACCCTGCGCGATCACCCGCGAATAGAAATGCTCGTCTTCGACCTGGATGTCCCAGGGGCGCTCGCCGCCGACATGGACGTCGGCCAGCGCCAGGAGTGCGACTACCCGATTGCGCAGGGTGGCGGGCATGGCCTTGGGTCCAGCAAGGAGTGAAGAGTAAACAGGAACGACTAAAAGCCGCGCGTCCTTACTTCCATCGCCATTCGCCAGTTCCTAGTTCCTAGTTCCTAGAACTAGCTTCCGGCGAACAAGGTCTTATACGCCGGAGCCACGAACGGCAGCAATACACTGGCCGGCACTTCCACCGTCTGGGTGCCGTCGGAATACGGGCCGACTTCGTAGGGCGCAAACACGAAGCGCAGCGCGGTCAGCTTGCCGTCGACCGCGACCACCGGCTCGAACAGGGCGAAGTTGGCCGGGTCGGCGTCGGTGCCGTCGTCGATCATGCGACCGGCGCTCTCCACCACCTCGGCGCGCTCGGCCGGGGCCAGGTCGTCGGCGTCGACGCGCTGCGACAGCGCCGAATGCAGCTGCTCGCGCACGTAGCGCGAGATCGCGTCCCAGCCCTTCTTGTCCGGGACCAGGTCGGTGGCCTTGAGCAGCTGGTTCTGCTGCGGCAGCCAGACGAAGCGCGCGATCAGCGGCGAGCCGTGGGCGCCGCCGGTGTAGCTGCTGCCCTCGGCGGCGACCGCGACCAGGGTCGGCGAATCCAGCACCTCGGTGAAGTTCAGCGACAGGTCGTAGGGCGCGCTGCCCTCGCCCTTCTTGCGCGCCTGCGCGGCCTCGATCAGGTCGGCGCGGGCGGCGTCGGCATAGCGCTTGAGCTCGGCCGCCAGGCCCGGGTACTTCGCCGCCGGGGTCTGATAGCTGATGCCGATGACGTAGTCGGGCGTGGTCTCGGCCACGTCCTTGAGCTCGATCACGGGCACGGCCGCCGGCGTGCCGGCCGCGGGCGTCGTGCCCGGCGTAGCGGTGGTGGCCGGGGCAGCGGCGTCGCGCTTGCATGCGGCCATGGCCAGGCAAAGCACGGTGACGGCGATGGCGCGCCGGGCGTAAACGGACTTCATGGAGGGCAATCCTTTGGTGTTCCCGCGGACATTATCGTCGAAACCGTGATGTCCGCATGCACACGCACGCCGAATTCGCGCTACGCGCGCCGGCCGATCACCACTGGCTGCGGTGCGGCAGCAGGCCCTGCAGTTCGGCGTCGGTCAGATTGCGCCACTGGCCGGGCTTGAGGTATGCCAATTTGACGTTGCCGATGCGCACCCGCATCAGCTGCTTGACCCGGAAACCGAAGTGCTCGGCCATCAGCCGGATCTGTCGGTTCAGGCCCTGCACCAGCACGATCCGGAAGCCGAAGCGGTTGAGCTTGCCGGTCTTGCACGGCAGCGTGGTCTGGCCGTGGATCGGCACCCCGCGGCTCATGCCGCGCAGGAATTCGGGGGTGACCTCGTGGTTCACCGCGACCAGGTATTCCTTCTCCAGCTTGTTCTCGGCGCGCAGGATCTCGTTGACGATGTCGCCGTTGCTGGTCAGCAGGATCAGGCCCTCGGACTCCTTGTCCAGGCGCCCGATCGGGAAGATCCGGCGCTCGTGGCCGACGAAGTCGACGATGTTGCCCTTGACCGTGGACTCGGTGGTGCAGGTCACCCCGGTCGGCTTGTTGAGGGCGATGTAGACGTGCTGGCGCTGGCCCTTGATGGCCACGCGGGTGCGCAGCTTCTGGCCGTCGACCAGGACCTCGTCGTCCTCGCCGACCTCGGCGCCGATCCGGGCGCGCACGCCGTTCACGGCCACCCGGCCCTCGGCGATGAGGCGGTCGGCCTCGCGGCGCGAGCAGTGGCCGGTGTCGCTGATGTGTTTGTTCAGGCGCATGCGGAATCGGACGCGGGGCGCGCGGGTTTGGGACGGGCGCGCATGCTGTCACACCTTGGGCCGCGCTGCAGCGTCGGCTTCAGCCCAGCAGGTCGGAAAATTCAGGATGGCGTTCGATCCAGGCCGCCGCGTAGGAGCAGGCCGGGCGGACCTTGAGGCCGGCGGCGCGGGCGTGTTCGAACGCCGCCCGGACCAGATGTCCGGCGATGCCGCGGCCGCCGATCGCGTCCGGCACCCAGGTGTGGGTGATCACCAGATGGTCGCCGTCCAGGCGCGAATCCAGGTAGGCGAGCTCGCCGTCGACCGTGGTCGAGAAGCGGCCGTTGCGGGCGTCGTGATGGATATCGGGCATGGCGGTTCCTGGTCGGGGCCCGGGGCCCGCGCGCGGCGGACCCCGGTGCGGTGCGGGGTCAACGATTATCGCGCTTGCCCTGGTTGCGTCGATCCTGGGTGCCGATGCTGCCCTGGATCGCCTGCATCCGGCTCTCGGCGGCGTGCAGCTCCTCGGCCTTGGCCGCGGCCCCCGGCGACTCCTGGCCCTGCTTCGGCGCCTGCCCGTGCTGCGGATCCAACTGCTGCCACGGCGGCGGCTGGCGGTCGTGCTCCTGTTTGGCCTCCAGCAACTGGCGGGTGTTGGCCAGGGCCTGCTCGGGGGTGATCGGCCGGCTGCGCTCGGCCTCCGCCGCGGTCTCGCCGGCCGGCGAGCCGGCCGCGGCCGTATCCGCCCGCGACGCGGTTTCGGCCACCGGCGCGGACGCCGTCATCGGCTTCTCGACCGGTGCGCGGGCACGCGGCGCGCGCGCGGCCAAGGCCGGAACGGCGACGGCCGAGGTTGCCGCAGGCGCGGCGGCCGGGCTGTCGGCGCGGGGCGCCGCGGCGGGCTTGGCTGCGGCTGCGGCGCGCCGGGTCTGGGGCTTGGCTGCCGGCGTACCGGGCTTGGGCTGAGGCGTGAGCGCTGCGGCGACGGGCTGCTTCACGGCCACCGGCTTGGCGGCTGCGGGCTTCGGAACCGGCTTCTTGAGCGGGGCCGGCTTCGCCACGGACGCTTTCGCGGAGGCGGGTATGGATGCGGGTTTGGCGACGACTTTCTTGGGCGCGGGCTTTTTGGGCGCCTGCTTGGCCGGCGCCGACCTGGCGGCCGTCTTCTTGGCCGCGACCTTGCCCGTGCTGCGCTTGACCAGCTTCTTGGCCGCCTTCTTGGCCGCCTTCTTGACGGCTGCGGCCGGCTTCGCCGCGGTCTTCTTCGCCGTCTTCTTCACCGCCTTCTTCGCGGTTTTCTTGACCGCCTTCTTGGCTGCCGGCTTGCGCGCCGCCGGCTTCGCGGTCTTGCGGGCCGGCGCCTTGCGCGCGGCGGTCTTGCGTACCGTCTTCTTGGCCGCGGCCTTGCGCGGCGGGGCCTTCTTGACGGTCTTGGCGGCTTTCTTGGTCGCCATGCCTTGCCTCCTGTGGGGTCTCCGAGGGGGCGGCGGCGCGGTGCCACCGCTGCACCGGTGGTAGCACGGCGGGCATTCAAGCCGGGTGAGCGACGCCCGGCCCGGGCGCCCTATCGCGTCAGCCCGGCCCAGCCCTGAACGGCCAGCGTTGACACCGCGCGTCACATTTTCGGGGTGATTGCCGCCACAAACGCTGGCACGGTTTCTGCGTTCTTTCCGTTACCAGAGGGGAAAGCGAGAGGAGAAGGGCCATGTCCATGAACCTGCCCATGAACACCGTCAGCGACGATGCCTTGGTCACCCGCCTGTACGAGCTGGTCCGCGCCGGCGAAGGCGACGCCCAGGAACTGAGCCAGCTCGACGCCGCCATCTACGGCCGCCTGGCCGAAGCCTACGGCGAAAGCATTCCGGAACTGGAAGCCCTGCCGCGCATCGAAAGCCGCTGGGCCGCCTGACCCGTCTCGGGGGAAAGGGCGCGATCGACGGAATCGGGGCCGTTAGCTGCTGCAGAATACCGAACCGGTCTGCTCCATCGGCAGCATGAACAGCACACCGTAGATCGCGCCCACACCGGGCGCTGCGCGCAGCGACGGAGCGCGCCGCCCGCGAACCCGCACTCGAAGACACCGGACGGCACGCGTTGTGCCGATACCGTCCGAGCGCACGCGTTCCGGCCTCGGATTCCGACATTCCCTTCGGACAGCCTCATACCTCCCTCGACGCGGCGAGGTGAAGATGGGCATGCACAAAGACGTGCATCGCTCAAACCGGGGCACGCAAGGCTTCACTTGAAGGGAACCGAGAACGAGATGTTCTTCACCGAACCATCGTCCCGGTAGGTTGTGCGCACTTGCAGTCCGTCCTTGATCCACTGGTCCCAATCCACGACACCGCCCTCTTCCTCGGTCTGCTGCGGGGCGCCGAACGCGCGAAGCGCATCTTCTCGATGGGCGATCGGGCCCTTGCTGAGGGGAATCGGCCCCGCGTAGGGCCTGAAAGTCTTGCTGCCCGCGCCATAGGCAAACGCGGCCACCAGGATCGCCTCGCCCGCATCCTTGGGCGTGCCGTAGGTCTCGATGTAGTCCTCGCGCTCGTTGAATGTCAGCGCCAGGCCTCTGTCATGGAGTTCGATGCCCTCCATGCCCTGCGCTCGAAGCTTCTTCTTCGAGATCAAGCCGATGTCCGAGCCAGCGGTTTTCAGCAGGCGCGCGAGCTCCGCATCCAGCTCTGAAGCACCCAAGAAAGGCAGTAGTTCATTCAGCGTCATGATCGTTCCTGCTCCTGTCCCGTTCGGTCTTCTGGTGCGGATTTCATGGCCTTCTTGAGCCACGCTTCCAGTCGTCGCTGCTCATGTCCGTGATGCTCCCATCTGTACGCGATGAACGTTCGCCGTCACAAAAGCAGCGGAAAGCGGATCATGCTGGGCAGCCAATGGTGCCTGCCCGAACCGCCCCAGGGAGAGGAGTTTCGCTACCAGGCGGTGTATTCAAGGACCCAGAACCTGGCCAACCCCGTCGACCTCGAAGGGCATGCAGTACGTCCAGCAGAACGGCGCGAGCCTGCCATCCGCTACTACAGCTTCTTCGACGTGGACGGCAGTGCCGACGACGACTACCAATCGGTCGGCGATCATCCGCCACTGGTGGTTAGCCAGGATGGCGACACCTGCCACCGCCCGTTCCTGACCCCCAGCGGCTACTGACGGCCACCACGCCCGGGCGCTATCAACGGAACTGGGGATTGCCCAGCTGCTGCAGGAAGTACGGGCCCACGCGCGAGTCCACCAGCAGCATGAACAACACGCCGTAGATCGCGCCCGACAGGTGGGCGCTGTGGTTGATGTTGTCGCCGCCGCGCCGGTCCATCCAGAACGAATAGCCGACGTAGCCCACCGCGTACACGATCGCAGGCATCGGAATCGGCACGTAGATCAGGGTCCAGGGCGCCAGCAGGATGAAGGCGAACAGCACCGCCGACACGCCGCCGGAGGCGCCCAGGCTGCTGTAGTTGGCGTCGCGGCGATGGCGCAGATAGGTCGGCAGGATCGCGACGACGATCGCGCTCACGTAGAAGAACAGGAAGCCCAAGGGCCCCATCATCGAACTCAGTACCTGCTCGATCTGGCGCCCGAAGATGTACAGGGTCAGCATGTTGAACAGCAGGTGCGGCCAATCGGCGTGGACGAAGCCGTGGGTCAGCAGGCGCTCGTACTGGCGCTGGCGCTCCACCGCCGGCGGCCACAGGATCAGGCGCTGCATCAGCTTGGGTTTGTCGAACGCCTGCCACGACACCAGCATGGTCACGGCGATCAGGATGGTGGTCATCAGCATCGGGGGAATCTCGCGCTTGCGTCAGGCGGCTCGGTAATGGTCCTGCATCGGATAGCGCCGCGCGTACAGCCCGAACGCGGCCGCGGCGACGAAGGCGAAGCCGGCGAAGAAGAACATCAGGAAGGCATTTTCGCTGAGCCCGGTGCCGGCGATGTGAGCGGTCACCGCGGGGTTGCGCACCGCCGCGTTGGTCAACATCACCCATAGGTTGCCGAAGGTGCTGGTGAGGTACCACAGGGCCATGATCACGCCCTTCATCGACTGCGGCGCCTGGCTGTAGGCGAACTCCAGCGCCGTCGCCGAGACCAGCACCTCGCCCAGGGTCAGCAGGATGTAGGGCAGGATCTGCCAGGACAGCGACATCGGGTGGCCGGCGTCCAGGTACAGCTGGATCACCGCCGCGACGACCCAGGCCAGGCCGGACATGGCGATGCCGAAGCCCATGCGCCGCAGCGGCGTCGGGTTCAGGCCGATCCGGCGCAGCGCCGGGTACAGCAGCAGGTTGTTGAACGGAATCAGCAGCATCACCAGCAGCGGATTGATCGCCTGCATCTGCGAAGCCGCGGCGCGCGCGCCGCCCTCGCCGGAGATCAGCCAGGTCGGCCACCACCACAGGTCGGTGGGCACCACCATCTTCTGGCCCTGCAGCACCCAGGTCGAGGCCTTCTGGTCGAACAGCGACCAGAACGGGGTGACCAGGGCGAACACGATCACGATGCGCAGCACCGCGCGCACGCCGTCCACCGCCACCGCCGAATGCTTGCCGCGCGCGCGGTCGAGCTGCAGGGAAATGCCGTAGCCGCCGAAACCGATCAGCAGGCCCAGGGCCAGGCAGACGCTTTTGACGAAGCCCATCGCCGGCACCACGCTCAGCGAGGCCGCGGCCAGGGCCAGGGCCACGCCCAGGCAGGCCACGATCAGGCCGGGGTTGCCCTGCCCCGCGGCCGGCGTGGTCAGGGCGGTGCGGGCGACGTTGAAGAACGAGTCGGGATCCGGATTGTCGCGGGTCGGCGGCACGCGCACGTAGCGCTTGCGGCCCAGCCAGAAGATCAGCGTGGCCAGGAACATCAGCGCGCCGGGAATGCCGAAGGCCACGCTGGCGCCGTACTCGCGCAGGAAGATCGGCATCAGCAGCGAGGCGAACAGCGAGCCGAAGTTGATCGTCCAATAGAACGCGTCGAACACCAGTCGCGCCTTGGCCTTGTTGCTCTGGTCGAACTGGTCGCCGACGAAGGACACCACCAGCGGTTTTATCCCGCCGGCGCCGAAGGCGATCAGGAACAGGCCGGTGTAGAAGCCGGTCTGGCTGTGTTCGAACATCGCAAGGCAGGCGTGACCGGCGCAGTAGATCAGCGAGAACCAGATGACCGTGTTGTATTTGCCGAAGTAGCGGTCGGCCAGCCAGCCGCCCAGCAGCGGGAAGAAGTAGGTGCCGATCATGAAGCTGTGGAACACCTCCTTGGCCAGGTGCTCGCGCTCGGCCAGGTCGGAGGTGGACGCCAGCAGCAAGGTCCCGACCAGGAACGAGGTCAGGATGTTGCGCATGCCGTAGAAACTGAAGCGCTCGGCCGCCTCGTTGCCGATGATGTAGGCGATCTGGCGGGGCATCCGCCCCTGCGAATCGGCGCTGGCGGTGGCGGCTTGGCTCATCTACGGGCGATCCTGCGGTTGCGGTCCGCTAAGCCTAACCGATCGCCGCGGCCGCACCGTCCGGGCCAGACCGGCCGCTGAGCCGGCCGCGCGGGCCGGCCGGGGATCGGGCCCGCTCCGGCCCGATCCGGCACAGCCGGGCGCCGCTCAGGCCCATTCGCTCAGGCCTTCGCGCTCGTACAGGGTGCGGAACGAAGGCCGCGCCTTCATGCGCCGGGCCAGCTCGCCCAGCCGCGGCCAGTCGTGGCCGGGGCGCGGCATGTTGCGTGTCCAGCGCATCAGCATGGTCAGGTAGAAATCGGCGATGCCGGGCGCCTCGCCCAGCAGATAGGGGCCGTGCGCGGCCAGATGGTCGTCGATCTGCTGCCAGGCCGCCTCGACGCGCTCGCGCACGCCGGCGCGCACGGCCTCGGGATCGGCGCCGCCGACATCGCCCGGATACCACCACAAGCGCAGCGGCGACTGCACCGCGTTGGCCAGGTACAGCATCCACTGGTAATAAGCGCCGCGGCGCGGATCGTCCGGCGCCGGCGCGAAGCCGGATTCGGGATGGCGGTCGCCGAGCAGCAACAACAGGCCGCAGGTCTCGTGCAAAGGCTGGCCGTCCACGACCAGGGTCGGAATGCGGCCGGACGGATTCAGGGCCAGGTAATCGGGGCGTTTGTGGGCGCCGCTGTCGATGTCGGTCAGGCGCAGTTCGTGCGGCTGGTCGAGTTCGATCAGCAGCCAATGCACGACCAGGCTGGCGGCACCGGGGGAATAGTAGAGCGCGTACATGCGGACGATCCCTGATGAAGGCGGAGCAGTCTAAGTCAGGTCCGCATCCATACGCAGCCGCGTGGCGCGCATGGCTTGCGCATCGATGTGCTGACGCCGGTTGTCAGCAGTGTGCGAGCCATGCACAGCTGCGACGCGAAGGCTCCGCTACCATGCGTGCAGACCTGGGAGAGAGACCCCGCATGACCCGCACCCTCTTGCTCGCCGCGCTGCTCGCCAGCGCCCTGCCCGTCGCCGCCGCCGACACCTCGCTGAGCACCGTCGCCGAACGCAGCGGCTACACCAAGACCGGCCGCTACGACGAGGTGATCTCGCTGTGCGAAGCCTATGCGCAGCGCTACCCGGACGCGGTGCGCTGCAGCGACTTCGGCACCTCGCCCGAAGGCCGGCCGATGAAGCTGCTGATCGTGTCCGCGGCCGGCGCCTTCACCCCGCAGGCGGCCAAGGCCAAGAACCTGCCGGTGATGCTGGTCCAGGGCGGCATCCACTCCGGCGAGATCGACGGCAAGGACGCCGGCTTCCTGGCCCTGCGCGAGGCCCTGGACGGCGCCGCCGCGCCCGGCGCGCTGGCCAGGCAGGTGCTGCTGTTCGTGCCGGTGTTCAACGTCGACGGCCACGAGCGCTTCGCACGCTGGAACCGCCCCAACCAGCGCGGCCCGGAAGAGATGGGCTGGCGCACCACCGCGCAGAACTACAACCTCAACCGCGACTACCTCAAGGCCGACAGCCCCGAGATGCAGTCGATGCTGAAGCTGGTCGGCGAATGGGATCCTCTGGTTTACGCCGACCTGCACGTGACCGACGGCGCCAAGTTCGAGCACGACATCTCGATCCAGGTCGAGCCGGTGAAGTCCGGCGACGCCGCGCTGCGCAAGGCCGGCACCGCGCTGCGCGACGGCGTGATCCAGCGCCTGGCCGCGCAGGGGTCGCTGCCGCTGCCTTATTACCCCGCGTTCGTTCGCAACGACGATCCTAGTTCCGGTTTCGAGGACGTGGTCGCGCCGCCGCGCTTCTCGCACGGCTATTTCCAGCTGCGCAACCGCCTGGGCCTGCTGGTCGAAACCCATTCCTGGAAGGACTACCCCACTCGCGTGCGGATCACCCGCAACACCGTGGTCGCGCTGATGGAACTGGTCGGCGCGCAAGGCGCGGCCTGGCAGCGCGAAACCGCCGCAGCCGACCAGCGCGCCGCCAAGCTGTCCGGCCAGCCGGTGGCCCTGGACTACAAGGCCGGGCCCAAGACCCGCACGGTCGCCTTCCGCGGCTACGCCTATACGCGCACGCCCTCGGACATCTCCGGCGCGCTGATGACGCGCTACGACGAGAACACGCCGCAGGTCTGGAACATCCCGATGAAGGACGACGTCCAGCCCAGCCTCACCGTCAAGGCGCCGCGCGGCGGCTACCTGGTGCCGGCCGCGCAGGCGGCCTGGGTCGCGGCCAAGCTGGACCTGCACGGCATCGACTACCGTCGCCTCGACGGCGCCCTGCCCAAGGCGCGGGTCGAAACCTTCCGCGCCGACAAGGCCGAGTTCGGCGCGCAGTCGGTCGAGGGCCACCAGCGCCTGAGCGCCAGCGGCGAGTGGAAGCCGGAGGTGCGCAACGTCGGCGCCGGCGCGCTGTTCGTGCCGATCGCCCAGCCCAAGGCGCGCCTGCTCATGGCCCTGCTGGAACCGCAGGCGCCGGACGCGCTGGCGGCCTGGGGCGAGTTCAACAACGCCTTCGAGCGCAAGGAGTACATGGAGGACTACGTCGCCGAGGAGGTCGCGCGCGAGATGCTCGCCGCCGATCCCAAGCTCAAGGCCACGTTCGAGCAGAAGCTCAAGTCCGATCCCGCGTTCGCCAAGGACCCGCAGGCGCGCCTGGAGTTCTTCTACCGTCGCCACTCGTCCTGGGACGACAGCTACCGGCTGTATCCGGTGCTGCGCATCGCGACGGTGCCGCGCTGAGTCCGGTGCGGTCGGCGCTGCCCGCGCTGCGTCGTCTGGCCTCGCGCTGCCTGGCCGGCGTCGCCGTGCTGGCGGCGCTGGCGGCGGCGCCCGCGCACGCGTGCGCCCCCGAGCCGCAGCTCTCGGTCGTCAGCCTCAACCTCTGGCACGACAAGAGCGACTGGCCGGCGCGCCAGCGCCAGATCGTCGCCGAACTGCGCCGCCTGCGGCCCGACGTGATCGCGCTGCAGGAAGTGCTGCAGCACGAGAACCTGCCCAACCAGGCCCAGAGCCTGGCCGATGCCCTGGGCTATCGCGCCTACTTCGTCTCCGTCGACGCCGCCGACGCGCCGCGTCGCTACGGCAACGCCATCCTGACCCGGCGACCGGTGCTGGCGCTGGAATGGAGGCCGCTGCAACCCGCCGACGACTACCGCAACGTCGCCCACGCCCGCATCGTCCTGGACGGGCGCGTGGTCAACGTCTATGCGACCCACCTGCATTACAAGCCGGAGGGCGGCGCGATCCGCAAGCGCCAGATCGACGACCTGCTGGCCTATGTCGACGCCACCTCCGACGGCGCGCCCAGCATCGTCGCCGGCGATTTCAACGCGCCCGAGCACGCGCCCGAGTTCGCCCGGTTCGGCCGTCGCTTCCACAACGCCTACGGCGTGCTGCATCCCGGCATCGCCGACGATGCGCGCGAGCACAGCACGCTCAATCTCAACCAGTACGCGCCGCTGCGCATCGATCACGTCTATTACGAACCGGCCGCGTTCGCCGCGAGCCAGGCCGAGATCCTGTTCCGGCGCGCGGACGCGGACGGGGTCTGGGCGTCGGACCATTACGGCATGCACGCGCGCTTGCGCCTGCTCCCGCGCCGCGCCGAGGCGCGCCCCTGGCGCGATCGCGCGCTCGGCCCGGACGCGCGCGCCTCCGCGCTGCTGGCGCGCATGAGCCGCGACGAGAAATTCGCCCTGATCCGCAGCCGCTTCGGCCTGGGCCGCGACGGCGGCCCGCGCCCCGAAGGCGCCCTGGGCTCGGCCGGCTACGTCGCCGCGATCGAGCGCCTGGGCATACCGGCGCTGCAGCTCGCCGACGCCGACCTGGGCGTGACCAACCCCGGCGGCATCCGCCCCGGCGATGCCGCCACCGCCATGCCCTCGGGCCTGGCCAGCGCCGCGACCTGGGACCCCGACGCCGCCGAAGCGGTCGGCGCGGTCATGGGCGAGGAAGCCTGGCGCAGCGGTTTCAACGTGCTGCTGGCCGGCAGCGTCAACCTGCTGCGCGACCCGCGCAACGGCCGCAACTTCGAGTACGCGGGCGAGGACCCGCTGCTGGCCGGCACCCTGGTCGGCCGCAGCGTGCGCGGCATCCAGCGCGGCAAGGTGCTGTCCACGCTCAAGCATTTCGCCCTCAACGATCTCGAGACCGGGCGCAACAGCCACGACGCGCGCCTGGGCGCGGCGGCGATGCGCGAGTCCGACCTGCTCGCGTTCGAACTGGCGCTGGAGCTGGGCGATCCGGGCGCGGTGATGTGCGCCTACAACCGCGTCAACGGCGACTACGCCTGCGAGAACCAACCGCTGCTCGAGGGTGTGCTCAAGCGCGACTGGGGCTATCCGGGTTTCGTGATGTCGGACTGGGGCGGCGTGCACAGCGCCGCCAAGGCCGCGCTGGCCGGTTTGGACCAGCAGTCGGCGGGCGAAGTGTTCGACAAGGCCCTGTATTTCGACGCGCCACTGCGCCAGGCGATCGCGCGCGGCGAGGTGCCGGCCGCGCGCCTGGACGACATGGTCCGGCGCATCCTGCGTGCGATGTTCGCCGGCGGCCTGTTCGACCGGCCGCCGCAACGCGTCGCCGCGCAGCCGGCCGCGATCGACGAAGCCGCCGGCGCGGCGGTCGCCCAGCGCGCCATCGAGCAGGGCGCGGTGCTGCTGCGCAATCGCGACGGCGCGCTGCCCTTGGCCGCCAGCGTCCGCTCGATCGCGGTGATCGGCGGCCACGCCGATGTCGGTGTGCTCGCCGGCGGCGGTTCCTCGGTGGTGCTGGCGCGCGGCGGCAACGCGGTGCCGGGGCTGGCGCCGACCGCATGGCCGGGACCGGTGATGTTCCACCCCTCCTCGCCGCTGCGCGCCCTGCAGGCGCGCGCGGGCGCGGCGCAAGTGCGCTACGACGACGGCCGCGACCCGGCGGCCGCCGCGCGCCTGGCGGCGGAGGCCGAGGTCGCGATCGTGTTCGCGACCCAGTGGTCGACCGAGTCCGTCGACCAGGCCGATCTGGGCCTGGGCGAGGCCCAGGACGCGCTGATCGCCGCGGTCGCGCGCGCCAACCCGCGCACGGTGGTGGTGCTGGAAAGCAACGGCCCGGTGCGCATGCCCTGGCTGGACGCGACCGCCGCGGTGCTGCAGGCCTGGTACCCCGGCGGCCGCGGCGGCGAAGGCCTGGCGGGGTTGCTGTACGGCGACGTCAATCCTTCCGGGCACCTGCCGATGAGCTGGCCGCGCGACGAGTCGCAGCTGCCGCGTCCGCACATCGACGGCCTGGGCATGGGCAACCGGACCCCGCCGCCGCAGCGGATCGACTACGACATCGAAGGCGCCAACGTCGGCTACAAGTGGTACGCCGCACGCGGGCTGAGCCCGCTGTTCGCGTTCGGGCACGGCCTGTCCTACACCCGCTTCGGCTTGGAAAAGCTGGACGTGCGCGCTGAGGGCCGGCGTTTGCGGGTCTACTTCGAGGTGGTCAATACCGGCAGCCGCGCCGGCGCCGAGGTCGCCCAGGTCTATCTGCAACCGCCGTCGCAGCTGGCCACGCCGTTGCGTCTGCTGGGCTGGCGCAAAGTCCTGCTGCAGCCGGGCGAACGCCGCCGCGTCGCGGTCGAGGTCGACCCGCGCCTGCTCGCCTTCTACGACGCCGAAGGCGGCGACTGGCGCATCCACGGCGGCCGCTATGGCGTGGTGCTGGCGGCGGACGCGGGCCAGGTCGCCGAGCGGGTCGAGATCGAGTTGGCCGAGCAGCGCTTTCCGGCCGCGCATGAGGTGCCGGCGCAAACGGCGCGCTGAGCGGTTCGCACCGCCGCCGCGACAGGCCCGGGCCTTGGGGCAGGAGCGGCGGCGGCCGCAACCGAAGCCCTGCGATGCCGAAGCTTCGCCGCGACCGGCCACCACGCATCGCGACTCACGTCGCTCCCACAGGAAGCGGCGCGCTCCGCTTTTGCGTGAGCGGCGCGGGCCGCGGCCACGTCGCCGATGCCATGCGCTACCTGTAGGAGCGGCGTGAGCCGCGACCGCGCCACCTCGCTAACGGCATCGCCGCGGCAGCCCGGCATGGCGGTCGCGGCTTAGGCCCTTCCTACCCCGAGGCCATGTATTTCCAATTGCGCGGCTTGCCCTCGGCCAGCCATTCCACGCTCTGCTCCACCCGCTTGAGCCGGGTCGCTTCGCGCTTGGCCACGACGATCCATTCCACGTATTCGCGCCGCTGGCTGGGCGGGAAGGCCTCGAAGGTCTTGCGCGCCTGGGCGTTCTTCTTCAGCGCGGCGGCGAGATCCTCGGGCACCTCCGGCGGCGGCTTGGGCTGCGCGCCCTTGGTGCTGGGCCGCTTCACCCCGGCGTCGATCAGGGCCATCGCCTGCTTCACGTAGCCGCCGAGCTCGCGCTTGCCCGGCAGATCGGCGACCCGGCTCAGGCGTCCGAACTGGCCCATCGCCTCCTCGCCCTTGCGGCCATCGGGCCCGACGATGTTCGCGCCCTGCCAGAAGCCGAACGTCGCATGCTGTTTGAACGCGGCCATGCCGCACAGGATCTGGCCGTGGTAGACGAAGCTGGGCATGCCCCATTTCAGGGTCTCCTCGACCTCGGGGCAGGCCTTGCGGACCACGCTGCGCACGAGTTCGAGGATGGGCCGGGCGAAGGGCTCGGCGCGGGCGATGTAGGCGTCGATACGCGGATCGGGCTGGCCCATGGCGGCCTCCGTGGCGAGGACGGCCCATTGTGTTCCGCTCACTCCGCCAAAGGCCACTGCCCCAGCACGGTGTAGGCGTTGCGGCTGCCGAGCTGGCTGTGGATCAGGGCGAAATCCGCGACCCGCCACTGGATCGGTTCGACCGCGATCGGCGGATGCAGATGAGCGGCCGCGTCGCGCACGACGGTCACGTGCGGAGTCAGGCTGTGCCCGCCTTCCACCCGCACTCCGCGCTTGGCCAGGGCGACGCCGAGCCGCTCCCACAGCGCCTGCAATCCGTCCGGCGTGCGCTCGCAGCCCAGCCACCACGGAATCGAGCGGTTGCGGAAACTGCCGGCGCGGTCCAGGCGCAGATCGAAGGCCCGGGCGGCGACCTCGGCCGCGGCCTGCTGCGCCGATTGCGCGCGCTCGCTGTGGAAGCGGTCGGCATCGCCGAGAAACTGCAGGGTCAGGTGATAGCGATGCGCGCCGATCAGGCGGCCGCCCGCCTCGCGCTGCTGGCGCAGGGCCGAGGCCAGAGCGGCGATGCGCTCGCGCGTGGCCGCATCGGGCAGCAGCGCGAAGAACAAGCGATGGATATCGGAAGGTGCCGCGGGCGCTTCGCCGAACAAGGAGTTCTGTTGCATGTCGGCAGTTTAGCGTCCACGGCGTTGCGGGCCGACTCAGGCCTTGGGCGCGGACTCGGCGCTCTTGGGCGTTTCCGCCTCGCGCTTGCGCGTGTCCTCGGCCAGCACCTCGCGGGCGGCGCGGCGCAGCGCCTCGGGATCGGCCTGGCGCAGATCGCTGCCGGCCGGCAGGCCGAGCCTGGCCAGCACGTCGACGATCACGCGCTTGTTCGCATACGGGTGCGGGTGATCGGGCTCGTCGTCCTGGCTGCGGTAGAAGCGGTCGATCAGCTTGATCCGGGTGACGTCGGCCTTGGCCAGTTCGACCAGCTTGGCGCGGTATTCCAGCCCCCAGGGCGGCATGTCCGGCCAGCGCTTCATATCGGCGTAGTGCTGGGATTCGTGGCCGAGGAAGCTGACCTGGAAATCCTCGCCCTTCAGATCGCCGTAGGCCGAGCGCACCGCGTACAGGCCCTCGGGCTTGGCCCAACCGGCCGCGCCGGTGTAGCTGCAGGCGGTGTAGTGGCTCCAGCCGCGGCTGACCCAGGCGTCCATCACGAACACCTTGACCGGCTGCCGTTCGCCGCCGGGCAGCGCGACGACGTGGTCCTGCTCCTCCTGCTCGCCCCACAGCATCAGGTCGTACAGCGGCGGCGTGCGGCCCTGCAGCGGATGCAGGCCGCTCGCGCGCAGCTTCACGTTGATGCGTTCGCTGAGCGCGTCGAAAGCCTCGTCGCCGTCGGCCGGCGGCGGCTCGCCGATCGTGGCGGCCAGTTCGGCCTTGAGCCTGGCGTCGTGCGCCGGCCGCTGGGCCGGATCGCGGACCGCCTGCCACCAGTAGCGCCGATAGATGTCGAGCACGCGCCGGGCCAGCGGGTCGCTGACCTCGCCCGCCGCTGGCGGCGGCGGCGAGCTGCGTTCGTGGCGGTCGAGCATGCAGCTGCGGAAGCTCGCGTCCTTAAGGTTGAACTGTTCGACCGGCGCCGCCTTCAAGGCGGTCAAGGCGGTCGGCACGTCGGCGCGCAGCGAGGCGCCCAGCGCTTCGCTGACCGCCTTGGCGGCGAGCGGGCCGCTGGTGTCCGGCATCGGCGCCGGCGCCGCGGCGGCGCCGCTCAGCACCCAGGCCAGCAGCACGGGCAAGGCGGCAGCGGCGGGCAATAGGGAGGTTTTCATCGCGGAAGCTCCAGGGGCGCGGGGGGCGCGTTGGAGCCATTAGGCCGCGGCGTGCGCGCGCCGGTCTTGTACGTACTTGATCTGGCGGCGCAAGCGCGCGGGCGTGCAGCCGGCATGGGCCACGACGACGCGATGCAGATGGCTCTGGTCGGCGAACCCCGCGGCCGCGGCCACCTCGGCCAGCGGCAGTCCGCCGCCCAGCAATTGCAGGGCGCGGCGCCAGCGCGTTTCGCGGCGCAGGGCGCGCGGCGACATGCCGTAGCTGCGGCTGAGGGCGCGGCTGGCATGTTCGGCCGAGACGCCGAGTCCGCGCGCCAGCACGGCGATGTCGTGTTCGGATTCGGCCATCGTGCGCAGCAGCTCGCCCTGCCAGTCGGGCAGTTCGACCGCGGCCTGCGGCCGCGCGCAGGCCAGCAGCTCGGCCAGCCGCTGCGGGCAACGTTCGAACACCTCGGCCGCCTCGCGCAGATCGTGCACCTGCCAGGCACTGGCGGCGAAATCGAGGGCGCCTTCCAGTTCGATGTTGATCGCGCTCGCGCCGAACCCGCCGAAACGATCGCCATGGGCATGGTAGGCCGGATGCAGCACCAGGGTCCCGGGCCGGCACGGCAGCGGGCCGTCGAGGCTGGACTCGGTGTAGTCGCCGTCCAGGACCAGGGCGGCGTAGGGCGCGCTATGGCGATGCGTGGCCAGGATCGCGCCGCGATCGTGACGGGTGCGGTAGGCCGCGCCGCGCGGATTCACTTGCGCGGCTCCGCGGGGTCGGCCTCGGCGGCGCGCGCAGCGGGCTTGCGCAGATACTCGGCCAGGCCCAGCAGCTGCAGACCCTGGACCTTGTCGATCACCGGCACGAACTTGCTCAGGTCGTCCGGCGTGTAGCCGCCCGCGCGATAGGCCAGGGTGATGCGGGTGCCGCCGCCGTCGGCGGGCGCCAGACGGAATTCCATCGCGCCGTTGAGCCCGATGCCCTGCAGCGGGCCCAATCCGCCGAGCAGGCGCAGGGTCTTGCCGGGATCGACGAAGGCCACGGTCATGTGCAGCGCCTGCCGCTGGCCGTCCAGGCCCAGCTCGCAGAAGCAGCCGCCGGCGCGCGGCTCGATCGACAGCCGCGACTGCGCGCCCCACCAAGTGTGGTCCTTCGGCCACCAGCGATCGACGTCGTCGACCAGCGTCTTCCAGGCCGTGGCCTGATCGACCGGCACGACCTGTTCGTTCTCGATGCTGAAACCGTCCGTGGCCACGTCCTTGACCGCGGCCGTGGCGGTGCCGGCGGCGAGCGCCAGAGCGAGGGCGGCGAGGACGCCGCTGCCGATGGATCCGATCCTGCGCATCGCCCTGCTCCCCGGCCGGCCTTCCGGCGTCGTTGCGGGAATTAGGGACCGCGGGCACGCGTCGGCGCAATGGACGGAAGTTGGGTTGGGGCGAACGCGGCCCTCGGGGTCTGCGCGCGCCGTCGCTCCCACGAACCGACTCGGGCGCTGCGCCGCCCTGACGTCGCCGCTTGCCAGCCGGAGCGCAGGGCGGCTTGTGCGCGCGATTGCGCGAGTCCAGCGGTGCAGGCCGGCCACCGGGCCGCGCGCGCGGGCGACGGCCTGGAGATTCCCGCGGCGCCGAACCAGCGCCGCCGGTTCAGGCGTCCAGTTCGCTCCAGCGCGCGTACGTGGCGTCCAACTCGGCCTGGGCCTGCGCCAGGGTCGCGTTGTGCGCATTGATCGCGGCGCTGTCGCGCTGGTAGAACGCCGGCTCGTTCATCTGCGCGGTCAATTCGCCCAGGCGCGTTTCCAGTTGCTCGATCCGCAGCGGCAGCTGCTCCAGCTCGCGCGCTTCCTTGTAGCCGAGCTTGCGCTTGGCCACCGTCGGCGCGGCGGCTTCGGCCTTGGCCGGCTCGGCCTTGCCGGCGCCGGCGGCGGGCTTGCCCGCGCCGACCGACGCCAGCGGCCGCTGGCGCAGCCAGTCGGTGTAGCCGCCGACGTACTCGCCGACCCGGCCCTCGCCTTCCATCACCAGGGTCGAGGTGACCACGTTGTCGAGAAAGTCGCGGTCGTGGCTGACCAGCAGCAAGGTGCCGGGGTAATCGCCCAGCAGCTCTTCCAGCAGCTCCAGGGTCTCGACGTCGAGGTCGTTGGTCGGTTCGTCCATCACCAGCAGGTTGGACGGCTGCGCGAACAGCTTGGCCAGCAGCAGGCGGTTGCGCTCGCCGCCGGACAGGCGCGTGATCGGCGCGCGCGCGCGTTCGGGCGTGAACAGGAAATCCTGCAGGTAGCCGATCACGTGCTTGCTCTTGCCGCCGACCTCGACGAACTCGCGGCCCTCGGCGACGTTCTCGATCGCATTCCAATCCTCGCGCAGGGTCGCGCGGTACTGGTCGAAGTAGGCGATCTGCAGCTTGCTGCCCTCGCGCACTTCGCCGGACTTGGGCTGCAGCTCGCCCAGCAGGATCTTGAGCAGAGTGGTCTTGCCGCTGCCGTTGGGCCCGATCAGGCCGATCCGGTCGCCGCGGAAGATGGTGGTGGAGACGTCGCGCAGCAGCGGCTTGCCGCCGAAGTCGAACGACACCGATTTGGTCTCCACGACCTTGCGGCCGGAGGCCTCGTTCTGGGCGAAGTCCATGCGCACGTTGCCGACGGTGTCGCGACGGGCCTGGCGCTCCACCCGCATCGCCTTGAGCCGGCGCACACGGCCTTCGTCGCGGGTGCGACGGGCCTTGATGCCCTGGCGGATCCAGATTTCCTCCTGCGCCAGCATCTTGTCGAAGCGCGCGTTCTCCTGCGCTTCGGCGTTCAGGCGCTCCTCGCGGCGGCGCACGTAGTTGTCCCAATCGCCGGGCCAGCTGGTGACCTGGCCACGGTCGATCTCGACGATCCGGGTGGCCAGCGCGCGCAGGAAGCGGCGGTCGTGGGTCACGAACACCAGCGCGCCCTGCCAGGACTTGAGGAACTGCTCCAGCCAATCGATGGCCTCGATATCGAGGTGGTTGGTCGGTTCGTCCAGCAGCAGCAGGTCAGGCGCCGACACCAGCGCGCGCGCCAGCAGCACGCGCCGCTTCATGCCGCCGGACAGGCCGGAGAATTCGACGTCGCCGTCGAGATCGAGCCGGGCCAGGGTCTCGCTGACGCGCTGGTCCAGGCCCCAGCCCTGCGCGGCCTCGATCTTGGTCTGCACCGCGGCGACCGCGTCGGCATCGTAGGTGTCGGCGTGGGTCAGATGGTGGTATTCGGCCAGCCAGTGGCCGAGTTCGCCCAGGCCGTCGGCGACCACGTCGAAGACGCTGCCGTCGGCCCCGGGCGGGACTTCCTGTTCCAGCCGGGCGACGCGGGTATGGCCGTCGCGGCGGCCGCCGTCGACCAGGATGCGGCCGTCGTCGGGCTGGATCTCGCCGGCCAGCAGTTTCATGAGCGTGGACTTGCCCGCGCCGTTGCGACCGATCAGGGCGATGCGTTCGCCCGGTTCGATGGACAGTTCGACGTTTTCGAGCAGGAGCGGGCCGCCGACGCTGTAGTCGACGTTCTGAACGGTGATCAAAGGCATCCGACCATTGTAGCCGGGGCACGCCCCTGGGCGCCGTGCGGGCGCGCGCCGGACGCCGGCGCGGCGCATACTTGGGCCTAGCCGCCGGCATCGGGCCGCGGCCACCGCCACCGAATCGAGGAGCCTGCCATGAGCAAGGGCTTGGACCGCAAGAAGGAAACCAAGAAGAAACCGACCAAGACGATCAAGGAAAAGCGCGCCGAAAAGAACGAAAAGAAGGCCACCAAGGGCTTCGCGCCGACCTGATCGGGTCGATCCGATCCGTCGCCACCCGCGCCCGCGCGCTCGCGCGGGCCGCGTACCGGGCCCACCGGGCTACACCGGCACGCCGCCCACTTCATCGAACAAGGCCACCAGCTTGGGCCGCTGCAGCAGCCGGCCGGTGTAGGCCTGCAGGCTCTCCGGCAGCGCCAGCCCGGCCAGCCGGCCCCAGATCAGGGTGCCTCCGATCATCACATCGGCCGCGCTGAAACGTTCGCCGAACAGGAGCGGGCCGTGCCCGAGCTGGCCTTCCAGAAACGCCAGTTCCTGCGCGACCGTGCCCCAGCCGACCTCGGCCGGCACGGTCTTGCGCTTGAAGATCCAATCCGAGATCGACGGATCCAGCGCCGCGCTCGCGTGCACCATCAGCGCCAGGTAACGCGGCCGCTCGGGCTCGTCGCCGGCCAGTGCCAGGCGGCCGGTCGAATAGCGGTCGGCCAGGTACAGGCAGATCGCCGCGCCCTCGTTCATGACCTGGCCGTTGATCTCCAGCGACGGCGCCTTGCCCAGCGGATTGATCTTCAGATACGCGGGCTGTTTATGCTCGCCCCGTTCGCGGTCCAGGCGCACCAGTTCGTAGGGCTGATCGAGTTCCTCCAGCAGCCAGCGCGGCAGCCAGGAACGCCCGGGGATGAAGTACAGACGCAACATGGCCGCGCCTCAGCGATGGCCCAGGTGCAGGGTTTCGTGCTCGGACAGGTCGGCAGGCTCGCTGCTGACCGCGCTGATCAGGAAGTTCAGCGCATCGCCGGCCAGGGTGCCCGGGCCCTCCCAGTATTCGGCGGTGTCGACCGCGACCCGGATCAGGCGCAGCTGCGGATCGTCCTTGCCGGCGGGGAAGAACAACTGCATCGCCGGCGACCAGATCTCGTCGATCTTGGCGCGGTCGACGACCAGGCTGGCGGTGCCGGAGACCGACACGTAAACGTTCTTGCCGCGCGAGGCGTAGGCGACGTTGACGCGCGGATCGTCGGCGATCTCGCCCGCCTTGGCGCTGTCGGCGGCCGTCGCGAACCACAGGTCGCCGTCGAATTCGACCTGCTGGGTGCCCAGCGGCCGGCTCACCAATCGGCCGTCGGCGGCGTGGGTGGTGAACATCGCGATCTCGACATCCTCGATCAGCGCGGCGAGCTTGCGCACCGCGGCCTTGCGCTCGTTCATGGCGGCCTCCTGCGGCGATGCGGCGCATCGCGCTAGCCGCATCTGACCGCGGCGGCGGCTAAGACCGGGTGAATAACGCCGCGCTCACGAGCTTGAACGCGCGCGCTGCGCGGCGGCGCCGCTACGGGTCGATCCTCAGGAACTGCAGGACAGCATCGAACAGCCGGCGCGGTCGCGCGCCCAGTCGGGGCGGCGCTGCGCGTAGGCCTCGCGACCGGGCTGGTCGTCGTAGGGGCGGCGCAGCACGTCCAGCAGCTCGCTGACGCCGCCCGCATCGCCCTGCTCGGCGCGGTCGATCGCCTGCTGGGCCAGATAATTGCGCAGCACGTAGCGCGGGTTGCTCGCGCGCATGCGCGCGTGGCGCTCCGGCGCGGGCAGCGCGTCCTCGGCCAGGCGGGCGCGGTAGCGCGCCAGCCAGGCCAGCAGCGCGGGCTCGTTCTCGGCGCGCTTGGCCGGGTCGTAGAAAGCCGCGGCGAACGGTTGCAGGCCCGACTCGTCGCTCTCGTCCCAATCCGACAGGGCGCGGAACCACAGGCTCATGTCGATTTCCGCCGCGCGCAGCAGCTCGCGCAGCGCGTCCATCAACGCCAGCTCCCGCTCGCCGCCTTCGCGCAGGCCGAGCTTGCGCGCGACCGTGTCGCGCTCGGCCGCGTTCCAGGCCTCGACGTAGCGGCGCAGCCCGTCCTGCAGCAGCGCCACGTCGGCGAACAGCGGCGACAGCGCGCCGGCCAGGCGCGACAGGTTCCAGTACGCAACCTGTGGCTGGGTCCCGAAGCGGTAGCGACGGCCGCCGGCGTCGGTGGTGTTGGGGGTCCAGTCCGGGTCGTAGTCGTCGACCCAGCCGTACGGGCCGTAGTCGATGGTCAGGCCGAGGATGGACAAATTGTCGGTGTTCATCACCCCGTGCACGAAGCCGACCCGCATCCAATGCGCCATGGTGAACGCGGTGCGCTCGCAGACTTCGGCGAACCAGGCCGCGTACAGGGCCTCGCCGTCGCCGGACAGCCATGGGAAGTCGCGGCGGATGCAGAAGTCGGCCAATCGCCGCAGCAGCTCGGTGTCGCCGCGCGAGGCCGGCAATTCGAAATGCCCGAAACGCAGGAAGGACGGCGCGACCCGGCACACCACCGCGCCGGGTTCGGCCTTGGGATGGCCGTCGTAGAACATGTCGCGCACCACCTCCTCGCCGGTGCCGACCAGGCTGAGCGCGCGCGTGGTCGGCACGCCCAGGTGATGCATGGCCTCGCTGCACAGGAATTCGCGCACCGAGGAGCGCAGCACCGCGCGGCCGTCGGCGCTGCGCGAGTACGGGGTCGGGCCGGCGCCCTTGAGTTGCAGTTCCCAGCGCTCGCCCGCGGCATTGACGACCTCGCCCAGGCTGATCGCGCGGCCGTCGCCGAGCTGACCGGCCCAATGCCCGAACTGGTGGCCGCCGTAGTTGGACGCGAACGGCTGCATGCCGGGCAGCAAGGCGTTGCCGCCGAACACCTGGGCGAATTCCGGCGAACGCAGCGTCGCCTCGTCCAGGCCCAGGCGCGCGGCCATTTCGGCCGAGTACGCGAGCAGGCGCGGCGCCGCCACCGGGGTCGGCTGCACCCGCGAGTACAGCGCCCCGTGCACCTGGCGCACGCCCGGGCCCTGCTCCGGATCGGCGGGCAGGTCGCGCACGAAGGCGTTGTCGAAATCGAAAGCCAGCATGTCAGCTCAGCAGGTCGAAGGGACCGCCGCGCTCCAGCGCGCGTCGGTAGGCGGGCCGGGCGTGGATGCGTTCGAGGAAGGCGCGCATGTTCGGGCGGTCGCCGCCGGCGCGCGCGATCGCGGCCTCGACCGGAAAGCTCATCTGGATGTCGGCGATGCCGAAGCGCTCGCCGGCGAACCAGGCATGCCGGCCCAGTTCGGCCTCGATGTAGTCCAGATGCAGCTTCAGCTGCGGACCGACGAAGCTGGCCATGGCCTTGTCGGCGATGCCGCGCGCGACCGGCTTGGCGAAGAACGGCATCGGCGCGCGCTTCAGGCGGGCGAATACCAGGCTCAGCAGCAGCGGCGGCATCGCCGAGCCCTCGGCGTAGTGCAGCCAGTAGCGGCAGCGCAGGCGCTCGGGCGCGTCCGGCGGCGCCGGCGGCGGCGAGTAGCGGTGTTCGCCGTCGTAGCGCTCGGCCAAGTATTCCAAGATCGCGGCCGACTCGGCCAGGATCCGCCCGCCGTCCTCCAGCACCGGCGATTTGCCCAAGGGGTGGACCTGGCGCAGTTCCGGCGGCGCCAGCATGGTCTGGGCGTCGCGCTGGTAGCGCACGACCTCGTAGGGCAGCTCCAGCTCTTCCAGCAGCCAGAGCACGCGCTGCGAGCGCGAATTGTTGAGGTGGTGGACGCGGATCATGGGGGCCTGGGCGGTGGGGTCCGGGCCCATGGTAGCGGTCGCGGCGCGCCGGCGATTCGGCTGCGGGGGCGCGCATGGCCTAGACTGGGCGGCATTCCCCATCGAGATCGCCATCCATGGCCAAGCCCAATTACTCGTTCGAGAAGCGCCAGCGCGAGATCGCCAAGAAGAAGAAGCAGGACGAAAAGGCGGCCAAGAAGGCCGCGGCCAAGGACTCCGGCACGCCGTCCGATTCCAACGGCGGCCCGTCGCGAGACGGCGAACGCGGCAACGGCTGAGCCGCCCCGCGGGATCCGGGCCACCGCCCGGCCGCAGCACGCGCAGGCGCGCGGACCCCGATGTCCGCGCCGCCGCCCCCCGGCCCAGCCGCCACGGCCGCGTCCGCCAACCAGCCAGAATGACCGATACCTCCGCTGCGCAGATCTGGGTCGACGCCGACGCCTGTCCCGGCGTTATCCGCGAGATCCTGTTCCGCGCCGCCGAACGCGCGCGCATCCAGGTCACCCTGGTCGCCAACCAATGGCTGCGCACGCCCGGCTCGCGCTACGTGCGCGCGATCCAAGTCCCGTCCGGCCTGGACGTGGCCGACAACGAGATCGTGCAACGCGTGGCCGCCGGCGACCTGGTGGTCACCCAGGACATCCCCTTGGCCGCGCTGGTGCTGGAAAAGCGCGCGGTCGCGCTCAATCCGCGCGGCGATCTCTACACCGCCGACAACATCGCCCAGCGCCTGTCGATGCGCAACTTCATGGACGAACTGCGCGGCGCCGGCGTCCAGACCGGCGGCCCGCCGGTGTTCCACGCGCGCGACCGCCAGGCCTTCGCCAACCAGCTCGACCGCTGGCTCGCCCAAAGTCGCAGTTGAGGCGCGCCGCGCGCGGTTATGCTCGGGCCTACGCCAGCAGACGAAACCCGCCGATGACTCCGAAGCCGCGCCGCCCCCTGTCCGCCCTGCCCGCCTGGTGCCTGCCCGCGCTGCTGGCCTGCCTGCCCTTAGCGGCGTCCGCGCAGGACGCCGGCTGGACCCTGGTCCACGCCGGCCACCTGCTCGACCGACCCGGCCAGGCGCCGCGCGGCGCCAGCACCCTGCTGCTGCGCGCCGGTCGCGTCGAAGCCGTGCGCGACGGCTACCAGGACGCGGCCGCGTTCGCCGGCGTGCCCGCCGACGCCACCGTGCTCGACCTGCGCGACCGCTACGTGCTGCCGGGCCTGATCGACTGCCACGTGCACCTGGTCTCGGACAAGGCCGGCGTCGAAGGCCAGCTCGACAGCGTCGCCGGCAGCGTCGCCGACCACGCTTACGAAGCCGCGGTGAACGCGCGCAAGACCCTGCACGCCGGCTTCACCACGGTGCGCAACCTCGGCGACAGCGACGGCGTGACCCTGGCCCTGCGCGACGCGGTCGCGGCGGGCAAGCTGCCGGGCCCGCGCATCCTCGACGCCGGCTCGGCGATCTCCACCACCGCCGGCCACATGGACCCGACCCTGGGCTTCCGCGAGGACCTGCACGCCGCGCTGGACGTGCACGGCAACACCTGCGACGGCGCCGACGACTGCCGGCGCGCGGTGCGGCGTCAGGTCGCGCGCGGCGTCGACGTGATCAAGATCGCCACCACCGGCGGGGTCAACAGCCGCATCGGCGCCGGCCTGGGCCAGCAGATGTTCGACGACGAGGCGCGCGCCATCGTCGAGACCGCGCACCTGTACCGCAAGAAGGTCGCGGTGCACGCGCACGGCGCCGACGGCATCGCGGTGGCGCTGCGCGCCGGCGCCGACTCGATCGAGCACGGCACCCTGCTGGACCGCGAGGACATCGCCCTGTTCCGCAAGACCGGCGCCTACTACGTGCCGACCCTGTCGACGGTGAACGGCTACAAGGAGCGCCTGGCCAAGAACCCGCAGGCCTACACCGGCGAGGTCCGGGCCAAGATCGAATGGCGCATCGGCATCACCGGCAAGGCGCTGGAGGCGGCCGTGCCGGCCGGCGTCAAGATCGCCTTCGGCACCGACGCCGGGGTCAGCCTGCACGGCCGCAACGCCGACGAGTTCGAGCTGATGGTCGCCCACGGCATGACCGCGCCGCAGGCGATCCAGGCCGCCACCGTCAACGCCGCCGACCTGCTCGGCCTGAGCGACCAGGTCGGCAGCCTGGAGCCGGGCAAGCGCGCCGACCTGATCGCGGTCGCCGGCGATCCGCTGCAGGACGTGAGCGTGCTCAAGCGGGTCGAACTGGTGATGAAGGACGGACGCATCGAGAAGGACGCGCGGGCGCGCTGAGTGTCCCAGCCTGCGGGCTCCCCTCTTCGGAAAAGAGGGGTCGGGGGAGATTCGCTTTTGCCTTCGTGCCGACGCCGCCGATCGTAGATTCGCGCAAATCCCCCCAAGCCCGCCTTTACCAAAGGGCAGAACTGAACGCAGATTCAGCGCGCAGACCGCCGCCAGCGCGGGAAAACCACAGGTTTCCCGGCGGTTTTGTGCGCCCGAGCCGGTGCTCCACCGCGCTCCGGTACACTAGGCGGTCTTCCGACCGGCCTTCGCCGGCGCTGCCGAGCCGCCCCATGAGCGCCGAGACGCCCAGTTCCGAACCCGCTTCCGCCCCCGACGCCCCGTCGCTGAAATTCACCGACCTGGCCCTGTCCGAGCCGCTGCTGCGCGCGCTCGCCGACGTCGGCTACGAATCGCCCTCGCCGATCCAGGCCGCCACCATTCCGCCGCTGCTGGAAGGCCGCGACGTGCTCGGCCAGGCCCAGACCGGCACCGGCAAGACCGCCGCGTTCGCGCTGCCGATCCTGGCCCAGATCGATCCCAAGCAGTTCAAGCCGCAAGCGCTGGTGCTGGCGCCGACCCGCGAGCTGGCGATCCAGGTCGCCGAAGCCTTCCAGAAGTACGCCGTGCACCTGCCCGGCTTCCACGTCCTGCCGATCTACGGCGGCCAGAGCTACTACCCGCAGCTGCAGGCGCTCAAGCGCGGCGTGCACGTCGTGGTCGGCACCCCGGGGCGGGTCATCGACCACCTCGAGCGCGGCACCCTGGACCTGTCCGAGCTGCGTTGCCTGGTGCTGGACGAGGCCGACGAAATGCTGCGCATGGGCTTCATCGACGACGTCGAGAACGTCCTCAAGAAGACCCCGGAAACGCGCCAGGTCGCGCTGTTCTCGGCGACCATGCCGGCGCCGATCAAGCGCATCGCCCAGACCTACCTCAAGCAGCCGGTCGAGATCGCGATCAAGGCCAAGACCACCACCGCGGCCAACATCCGCCAGCGCTACTGGTCGGTCAGCGGCGTGCACAAGCTCGACGCCCTGACCCGCATCCTCGAAGCCGAAACCTTCGACGCCATGATCGTGTTCTCGCGCACCAAGCTGGGCACCGAGGAACTGGCCGAGAAGCTGTCCGCCCGGGGCATTTCGGCCGCCGCGATCAACGGCGACGTGCAGCAGGCGCAGCGCGAGAAGACCATCCAGAACCTCAAGGACGGCAAGATCGACGTCCTGGTCGCCACCGACGTGGCCGCGCGCGGCCTGGACGTGGAGCGCATCAGCCACGTGCTGAACTACGACATCCCCTACGACACCGAAAGCTACGTCCACCGCATCGGCCGCACCGGCCGCGCCGGCCGCAAGGGCGAGGCGATCCTGTTCGTGACCCCGCGCGAGCGCGGCATGCTGCGCGCGATCGAACGCGCCACCCGCCAGCCGATCGAGCCGATGGAGCTGCCCAGCGTCGAGACCGTCAACGAACAGCGCGTGTCGCGCTTCCTCGGCCGCATCAGCGACGCCCTGGAAAGCAGCGACCTGAGCCTGTTCCGCGACATGGTCGAACGCTACGAGCGCGAGAAGAACGTGCCCGCGGTCGAGATCGCCGCGGCCCTGGCCAAGCTGGTGCAGGGCGACAACCCGCTGCTGCTGACCCCGCCGCCGGCCGCGCAGCGCTTCCAGCGCGAAGAGCGCGACGGCCCGCGCGAGCACCGCGGCGCGGCCACGCGCAAGTTCGTCGAGCGCGACAACGCCTCCAACGCCGGCGCCCACCGCCGCGAGCATCCGCGCGCGGACGCGCCGCGCCCGCCGCGAGAGAGCGGCTACGCCCCGCGCGAGGACGCGCCGCCGGCACCGCGCCACGAGGCGCGCCAGTACACCCCGCCGCACCCGGTCAACGCCGCCGAGTCCTTCTTCGACGACGAGGCGCCGGCGCCGCGCATGGAGCGCGACCGCGCCCCGCGTCCGCCGCAGGCCGGCGCCGAAGTCGGCATGGAAACCTTCCGCATCGAGGTCGGCCACAGCCACGGCGTGCAGCCGGGCAACATCGTCGGCGCGATCGCCAACGAGGCCGACCTGGAAAGCCGTTACATCGGCCGCATCGACATCCGCGACGACTACACCCTGGTCGACCTGCCCGAAGGCATGCCGCGCGAGCTGATGGAACACCTGAAGAAGGTGCGCGTGGCCGGCCAGCCGCTGCGCATCCAGCGCGCCGAGCCGGGCGACACCGAAGGCGGCCGCGGCCGGCGTCCCGGCGGCCCCGGCGCGCATCGCGGCCCGGGCGGCCCCGGCGCTCCGCGTGGCCCGGGCGGTCCGCGTCCGGCCGGCGGCAAACCGCACGGTGCGGGTCCGCGCAAGCCGTTCAAGCCGCGCGATCCGCGTTGAGCGGCGGCGCCGGTCTACGGATGAGCGTCATGACGCCGCGGCGCTCGTCGTTGCGAGCGGCCCGGGCGGGCGAACGGGCCTGATTCGGGCTGCACCGGCATCATGGGCTGGTTCGATTGGTATGCGCCTGCCGACCGGCTGAATTGCCCGGTTTGCGGAGAGCCCCTGCTGGAATGGCAGGGGCATGAAGGCCCGTGCGCACGGCTGGTCTGGCGCCAATTCACCGCCGCGCCCGTCGACCAACGCGTCGATCCGGAGCTGCGCCCCCTGCCCTGGCCGCAGCCGCATTGGCTGTTGCCGACGCGCTTCTCGATCCAGTCGCACGATTGCGGTTGCCCTTACCCGGTGGAAGCGTTCGGCCATACAGAATCGGGCGTGTGGTGGCGTACAGAATCGGTGACCTTGGCCAAGGCCCGGCAGCGCAAACACGAGACCCGCGCGGAATGGGCCGCCAGACGCCGATGGCTGGCTGGCCGCTGACGGCGGGTGGCCACCGTTGCGTCTAAGAACCACACGTCATAAGCGGCTACCCCACGCCACGGCCCGGCTTTGGCATAGTCCCGAGGTAAGCCGCCGCCTCGCCGCCCCATGCCCCGCATCCTGGTCTTCCAACACGTCGCCGCCGAGCCGCTGGGCACGCTGGATCCGTTGATCCGCCGTCGCGGGCATCGCATCCGTTTCGCCAACTTCGAGCGCGATCCCGAGGCCCAGCCCAACGTCGACCGCTATCGCGGCCTGGTCGTGCTGGGCGGGCCGATGAACGTCGAGGACCAGGCCCGGCGCCCGCACCTGCGCACCGAGCTGCTGGCGATCGAACGCATGCTGGAACAGGGCAAGCCGGTGCTGGGCATCTGCCTGGGCGCGCAGTTGCTCGCCCACGTGCTGGGCGCGCCGGTGCGGCGCCACCACCGGCCCGAAATCGGTTGGTACCCGCTGCACGCGACCGACTCCGGCCGCGACGATCCGGTGCTGGCGCCGCTGGCCGAAAGCGCACCGGTGTTCCAGTGGCATCGCTACAGCTTCGAAGTTCCGCAGGGCGCGAGCCACCTGGCGCGCACCGACAGCTGCGAGCAGCAGGCCTTTCGCTGGGGCGATAACGCCTACGGCTTCCAGTTCCATCTGGAAATGGACGTGCCGCTGATCGAGCGCTGGCTGGCCAATCCGGTCTACCGCCAGGAACTGGCCGAACTCGGTCACGACACCAGCGAAGCCGCGATCCGCGCCCACACCGTCGAGCACATCGCCGGCATGCAGCAGCGCGCGGGCGCGGTGTTCAACAACTTCCTGGACCTGGTCGGCCGGCCGCAGCGGCGCTACACCCTGCCCTCGCGCGAGTGGGTGTGACGCCCCTCCCCGCGCAAGCACTGCGATCGGAAGCTGCACCGCTACTCGCTAGGGCGCCACCGCCTCGCCTCCTGTGGGAGCGGCGCAAGCCGCGACCGCGCCGCTTCGACGACGACGCTGGCCCAGTAGACGGTGAATGGCGGCCGCGGCGCCGCTCCTGCCGCGAGAGGCCGGGATGCCACCTCGCCTACAACGACCAGCCGCTCTCGAAGCGGCGCTCGCGGCCGTCCAGCGGATCGACGAAAGCCAGCGAGCGCGCCAGCAGCTTCAAGGGGCGCGCGTGGTCGTCGGCCACGCGCTCGCCAGCCAGCGGATAGAAGGGGTCGTTGAGAATCGGCGCGCCCAGCGCGGCCATATGCACGCGCAACTGATGCTTGCGTCCGCTCACCGGCTCCAGGCCATACCGCCAGTACGCATCGCCGCGCTCCAGGACCTCGATCCGACTCAGGCTGTTCGGCGCGCCTTCGGTCTCGCGCATCAGGAAAAAGGGCTCGCCCGGCTCCAGCCGGCTGGCCCGCTCCAAGGGGAAGGTCCACTGCGGCAAGGGCGCGGCCAGGGCTTCGTAGCGTTTGACGATGCGGCGTTCGCGGAACAAGGCCTGATAGGCCGAGCGCGTGCGCGGATCGGCCGAGAACAGCACCAGCCCCGCGGTGGCGCGGTCGAGCCGGTGCAAGGGCACCAGGTCGGGGTTGCCATAGCGCCGCACCAGCCGCGCCAGCAGGGTCTGGCTCACATAGCCGCCGGAGGGCACCACCGGCAGGAAATGCGGCTTGTCGACCACCAGCAGCCGCGCGTCGGCGTACAGCACGCGCTCCTGGAACGGAATCTCCGCTTCGACGGCGACCTCGCGGAAATAGCGGATCTCGGCGCCGACCCGATACGGCGCGTCCTCGCCCAGCGGCCGGCCCTGCGCATCGAGCACGCGCCCGCGCGCGAAGCGTTCGCGCCACTGCGCGCGGCCGATGGCCGGGAAGCGCGCGCACAGGCCGTCCAGCAGGTTCGTCCAGGGCCCGGGCGGCAGCTGCAGGCGGCTGGCGGCGACGCCGTCGGCGCCGGCCGCGGGCTCGAAGGGGGATGGCGACATGCGCGCATTCTCGCCCAAGCGGCCCCGCTCAGGCGCCGCCGGCCCGCAGGGCCTAGAATGCGCGCTGTTTTTAACCGTGCAGGCCCGTCCATGGCGCCCAACGCCACCATCGTCAAGATCGAACTGCAAATCAGCGACATGGACCGGCATTACTACGCCGCCCACGCCCTGACCCTGGCCCAGCACCCCTCCGAAACCCAGCAACGGCTGATGGTGCGCATGCTCGCCTTCGCCCTGTACGCGCAGGAGCGGCTGGAATTCGGCCCCGGCCTGAGCAGCGAGGACGAGCCCGATCTGGTGCTGCGCGACTACACCGGCGACATCGAACTGTGGATCGACGTCGGCCAGCCCGACGAGTCGCGCGTGCGCAAGGCCTGCGGGCGCGCGCGCCAGGTCGTGGTGGTCAACTACGGCGGCCGCGCCGCCGACATCTGGTGGGACAAGAACGTCGCGATCCTGCGGCGCCTGAAGAACCTCACCGTGCTCGACATCGATACCGACTCGGTCGAGGCGATGGCGGCGATGGTCGAACGCAGCTTCCGCCTGGACTGCCAGATCCAGGACGGCGAAGTCGCACTCAGCAACGACCGCGCCGCGCTCGCCCTGATCCCGGCCGTGCGCCTGGGCGTGGGCGCGCAGGCCGCCTGAAGGCATGGCGGAGCTTTACGACGTCCTGATCGTCGGCGGCGGCGCGGCCGGCCTGATGTGCGCCCTGACCGCCGGCCAGCGCGGCAGGCGCGTGCTGGTGATCGAACACGCCAACCGGGTCGGCAAGAAGATCCTGATGTCGGGCGGCGGCCGCTGCAATTTCACCAACACCGGCACCACGCCAGCGAATTTCATTTCCGCCAATCCGCACTACTGCAAATCGGCGCTGGCGCGCTACACCCCGGCCGACTTCGTCGAGCGGGTCGAACGCCACGGCATCGCCTACCACGAGAAGGAACTCGGCCAGCTGTTCTGCGACGTCTCGTCCAAGCTGATCGTGAAGATGCTGCTGGACGAATGCGCGGACGCGGGCGTGCGCATCGAGACCTCGTGCAGCGTCGAGCGCGTGCTGCACGGCGACGGCGAGGCGCCGTTCCGCCTGCACACCACGCGCGGCGCATTCGCCGCGCCCCGATTGGTGGTCGCCACCGGCGCGCTGTCGATCCCGAGCATGGGCGCCACCGGCTTGGGCTACGAACTCGCGCGCCAGTTCGGCCACACGGTATTGCCCACGCGCGCCGGCTTGGTGCCGCTGACCCTCAGCGGCAAGCACCAGGAACGCCTGGCCGACCTCAGCGGCGTCGCCCTGCCGGTTACCGCGCGCTGCAACGGCCGCAGTTTCAGCAACCAGATGCTGATCACCCACCGCGGCGTCAGCGGCCCGGCGATCCTGCAGATCTCGTCCTATTGGCAACCCGGCGACGATCTGCGCCTGGACCTGCTGCCCGGCCGCGACGCCGCCGACTGGCTGCGTGCGCAGCAGCTCGAACGCCCCGCGGCCGAACTCAAGACCGTGCTGTCGGACGCGATGCCGCGCCGCTTCGCCCAGCGCCTGTGCGAACTGTGGCTGAGCAACAAGCCCATGAAGCAATACACGCCGCCGGAGTTGAAACAGGTCGCCGCGACGCTGCAGGACTGGGCCCTGGTCGCCAGCGGCACCGAGGGGTATCGCACCGCCGAAGTCACCCTGGGCGGCGTCGACACCGACGAACTGTCGTCGAGCACGATGGAATCGCGGCGCGTGCCGGGACTGCATTTCGTCGGCGAAGTGGTCGACGTGACCGGCTGGCTGGGCGGCTACAACTTCCAGTGGGCCTGGGCCTCCGGCCACGCCGCGGGCATGGCGGTGTAGGCGTAGCGGCTTTGGGGTAGGAGCGGCGTAAGCCGCGACCGTCATCCCTCCCCATGACCGCGCCATCGCCGCAAGCGGGTGGCGCGGTCGCGGCTCACGCCGCTGCTACCCTAATGCGGCGCCAGGGCTCAAGCCCGCTGCTGCCGGCGCAGGCCGAAATACTGCAGCTCGGCGAACGCCGCCACCGCCAGCGCCTGCGCGATCACGAAGGCCGTGCCCAGCGCGTTCGGCGATACCCAGCCGCTGACCAGCAGGATCGCGCTGTCGATCGTCCAGCAGGCGTTGATCGCGATCACCGCCCAGGCCTGCGCGGCGGACACGCGTTCGCGGCTCAGCAGCCAGCCCAGGAAGGCCACGTAAGGCACCAGCACCAGGCCCGCGCCCAGCAGCAGGTTCTGCGGCAGATGCAGCCATTGCGACAGCGGCGCGGCGGCGGCGATCAGCAGCGCGGCCATGGCGGCGGTGGCGACCGCGTCGAGCTGGATCGCGCGGCGCAGCAGTTGGGAGGTCGAGGGTCGGGCGATGGCGTTCATGGCGTACTCCTGGTGGGTTCCGGCGCGTCGGTCGGAGGCTGGTCGTTGGTTTCGACGCCATCTCAACCCGGCCGCGGCCGCCGGTCGATTACCTGCGGGGTAATCCCGCTGATAGTCGCGCTGGGCTATGGTTCGTCCATGAACACCATCCGACCCGTAGGCGAACTGCTGCGCGACTGGCGCCAGCGCCGCCGCCTGACCCAACTCGACCTGGCCGGCATGGCCGACATTTCCACCCGCCACGTCAGCTTCATCGAGACCGGACGCTCGCTGCCGAGCCGGGCGATGCTGCTGCGCCTGGCCGACCGCCTCGACGTGCCGCTGCGCGAGCGCAACCAGCTGATGACCGCCGCCGGGCTGGCGCCGATGTACGCGCAGCGTTCGCTGGACGATCCCGCGCTGCACGAGGCCCAGGCCGCGATCCAGCTGGTGCTGCACGGCCACGAGCCCTACCCGGCGCTGGCGATCGACCGCCACTGGCAGCTGCTCGCGGCCAACCGCGCGGTCGAGCGCATGCTCGAAGCCATCCCCGCCGATCTGCTGCAGCCGCCGATCAACGTGCTGCGCCTGAGCCTGCACCCGCGCGGCCTGGCGCCGCTGATCGTCAACCTGGCGCAATGGCGCGCGCACCTGCTGCACCGCCTGCGCCACCAGGCCGACGCCACCGGCGACCCGGTCCTGCACGAGCTGCACGACGAACTCGCCGCCTACCCCTGCGAGGACGCCGACGAGGTCGACCTGCCGTCCCAGCTCAGCGTGGCGGTGCCGCTGCGCTTGCGCAGCCGCGACGGCGGCGAACACGCCTACATCAGCACCACCACCGTGTTCGGCACGCCGATGGACGTGACCCTGGCGGAACTGGCGATCGAATCCTTCTTCCCCGCCGATGCCGCCACCGCCAACGCGCTGCGCGCGCTGCAGGCCGCGGAGAGCCAGGCCGGCTAGCGGCGCTCGCGCTAGATCGCGCTGACCCGGGTCTGGCAATCCAGCACCACCAGCGGTGCGCCGTTGGGCACGCACAGCGAGGGGCTGCTGTCCAAGGCGAGCGCGCGCCCGCCGGCGAACACCCGGGTGGTGCCCGCCAGCCATTGCCCGGCCACGCAGCGCAGCGCGGCCGCCGCGCTGGGCAGGTTGCAGTAGGCGACGCTGTAGGGCCCCGCGATCGTGATCACCGCGCGCCCGTTCAAGGTCACGCGGGTGTAGGGCGCGGTCGGCGTGGCCGGCCCGCCGTGCGCGCAGGTCACCGCCGCGCCCAGATGCATCAGCGCGCCGGGCATGCGCGGCTCCCCTTGTCGACGACGGGCACGGCGCGCATCGCTCACACCACCGTCAGCGCGCCTTCGTTGACCGTCACCATCGGCCCGGCCAGCACGATGCTGGCGCCGCGGCCGTTGCTGATGGTGATGCCGGCCTCGTTGATCGCGATCATCGCCCCGCACCGGGTCTTGAGCAGGATGCCGCCGTCGGGCCCGGGCAGGTCGGAGATCGCGATCGCGTTCTGGCTGGGGGTCTGCAACACCAGGCTGGGCGCGATCGCCAGGCCCGCGTGCGCGAGCGGCGGCAGCTCGGCGGCGTCGACCCAGTAACCGCCGACCCAGATCGGCAGCTCGGCGTCGCCCTGTTCGAACTCCACCCACACCGGGGCGCCGACCTGCGGCAGCAGGAACACGCCGCACTGATGCCCGGCCAAGGGCGCGCAGGGCATGGCCCAGCGGTTGGCGCCGGCGTCGTGGACGTCGGGCACCTGCACCTGGACCCGGCCCAGGCGCAGCGGGTCGACGTTGTCGAGCACGACGGCGCGGTATTTGCCGTAGTGGCGTGGATGCGCGGCATTGCCGGGATGGGATTTCTCCGGCCGTGTCTGGGGCGGCATGCGGACTCCCGAAGCTTTTCCCCCCGTCCCATGCCTAGCAACGTGGACGCGTGCGTTTAGGGGCCACGGCGGCTCGCGCAGCCTGTCTGGCGACCCCGAAAGTTATTTTACCGAACGGTTGACAATCGCCGCCGAGCGGAGGATATTCAACCTTATGGTTGAAAATAAGCCCGAACGCCTGGACGCCGTCTTCCACGCCCTCGCCGATCCGACCCGGCGCGCGATGCTGCGCAGCCTGTCGCGCCAGCCCAGCAGCGTCGGCGACCTCGCCGCGCCGTTCCGGATGTCGCTGGCCGCGGCCTCCAAGCACATCAAGGTGCTCGAGCGCGCCGGCCTGGTGCAGCGCGAAGTCCAGGGCCGCACCCATCTGTGCCGCCTCGACGCGCGGCCGATGCACGGCGGCATGGAATGGATGCGTCACTACGAGCGGTTCTGGAACGAACGCCTCGACACCCTCGACGCCCTGCTGCAGGCCGAGGACCGCGCCGCCGCGGCGCGCAAGCCCAGGAGCAAGCGATGAACGTCGACGCCCCCACCGTCGTCCGCGTGGTGCGCCGTTTCCAGGCCACGCCCGAACGCGTGTTCGACGCCTGGCTGGACCCACGCATGGCCGCGCGTTTCCTCTACGCCACCGAGCAAGGGCGCATGCAACGCGTCGAGATCGACGCGCGCGTCGGCGGCGGCTACCTCGTGGTCGAAACCCGCCCCGACGGCGACGCCGCGCACTACGGCCGCTACCTGGAAATCCAGCGCCCGCACCGGTTGGTGTTCACCCTGTCGCTGGATCCGGCCCAGCCCGGCGACCGCATCACTCTGGAGATCGCGCCCGTCGGCGGCGGCTGCGAGCTCAGCCTCACCCACGAAATGGCGGCCGAGCACGCGCCCTACGCGCAAGCCACCGAAGCCGGATGGCGACACATCCTGGCCTCGCTCGCCGACCAGCTCGCGCACGCCCTGAACTGACCGCCCCACCCAGAGGACCCGACCATGAGCGATTACGGCGTAGTCACCGCACCCGACACCCTGCGCATCGAGCGCCTGATGCCCGGCCCGATCGAACGGCTGTGGAGCTATCTCACCGAATCCGAAAAGCGGCGCGCGTGGATGGCCGCCGGCGACATCGAACTGCGGCCCGGCGGCCGCGTCGAACACGTGTTCCGCAATGCCGAACTGACCAACGACGACCCGACCCCGGCCAAGTACGCGGCCTTCGAGGAATACCGCAGCGAAGGCCGGGTGATCGACTGCGACCCGCCGCACCGGCTCAGCTACACCTGGGACGGCGACTCGGAAGTGGTGTTCGAACTCACGCCGCAAAACGACCGCGTACTGCTGGTGGTCACCCACCGCCGCCTGCCCAACCGCGGCGAAATGGTCAGCGTCGCCGGCGGCTGGCACAGCCATCTCGATCTGCTGCAGGACCTGCTCGAAGGCCGCAAGCCCAGCCATTTCTGGTCCAAGCACATGCGCATCGAGGACGAGTACGAGCGCCGGATTCCGCAGTGACAGCGCGCGCGCCACCGGAGCCGGCCATGGCCGCCATCGAACACATCCAGTACGTGAACGCCTCGCCGGCCCAGGTCTACGAGGCGCTCACCAGCGAACGCGGCCTGGCCGAAGTCTGGACCGATACCCTGACCGTGCGGACGGTGCTGGGTGCGGTCAACGAGTTCCATTTCGGCGACGCCGATACGGTCCGGGTCAAGATCACCGAATGGCTGCCGCGCCGCCGCCTGGCCTGGCGCTGCCTGGATTCGGACCCGCAATGGATCGGCACCCGGATCAGCTTCGATCTGGAAGCGCGCGAGCGGCAGACCGCGGTGGTGCTGCGCCACGAGGGCTGGCGCGAAGTCACCGAGTTCTACCGCTGGTGCAACTACAACTGGGCGATGTTCCTGTACAGCCTCAAGTCCTACTGCGAGGACGGCGTAGGCCTGCCCTTTCAGCGACGCGGGTTCTGATCGAGCAGCTCGGAAGGTCCCGATTCTCGCCGCCCCATCCCAACCACGGAGTCCCAGCATGTTGCTCGAACGCAAAGTCGCGCTGATCCACGGCGGAGGCGGGGCCATCGGCGGCGCGGTCGCGCGCGCCTTCGCCCGCGAGGGCGCGCAGGTGCATCTGTGCGGGCGCAGCCGCGCCAAGCTCGAACGCGTCGCCGCCGAGATCGCCGCCGGCGGCGGCCGGGCCGAGATCGCGACCCTGGACGCGCTGGACGAAGCCGCGGTGCGGGCGCACGCCGCCGCGGTCGCCGACTCGGCCGGCGGCATCGACATCGCCCTCAACGCGATCGGCGTGCCGCACGTGCAGGGCACGCCCTTCGCCGAGCTTTCGCTGCAGGACTATCTGCAGCCGATCGCGGCCTATACGCGCAGCAACTTCATCACCGCCCAGGCCGCGGCGCGCCATATGCGGCGCGGCGGCGCGATCCTGACCCTGTCCACGCCGGGCTCGCGCATGAGCGGAGTGGGCTTCCTCGGCTACGGCGTGACCTGCGCGGCGATCGAGGCGTTCTCGCGGATCCTGGCCGGCGAACTCGGCGGTGCCGGCATCCGCGTGGTCTGCCTGCGCCCGGACGCGATTCCGGAAGCGCTGCCGGTCTCGTATGCGCGCGAGGTGTTCGAAGGCTATGCAAGCCGCGCCGGCACCACGGTCGAAGCCCTGGTCGCCGAGCGCGAGCGCGGCGGCACCCTGCTCGGCCGCTTCCCCAGCCTGGCCCAGGTCGCCGACTACGCCGCCTTCGTCGCCTCCGACCGCGCCGGCGCAATGACCGGGGCGATCGCCAACCTCAGCTGCGGCTCCCTGGTCGACTGAGCGCGCGCCGGCTCCGTTATCCTGGGCGCCGCTATCACGCTCTCAGGGACGAACCCGATGCGCCCAAGCCTCGCCACCCTAGTTTCCGGCGCCCTGCTGGCCGGCACCTTGCTGCTCGCCGGCTGCGCCCGCCACCAAGCCGAACCCGCCAGCGGCGGGCGCGCGCAGCGTTTCGAATGGATCGACGAACGCCCGGGCACCGGCCCGGCCGCGCGCAGCGGCCAGGACGTGAGCGTGCACTACACCGGCTGGCTCTACGACGAAAAAGCCGCCGACAAGCGCGGCCGCAAGTTCGACAGTTCGGTCGACCGCGGCCGTCCGTTCTCGTTCCTGCTCGGCGCCGGCCGCGTCGTGCGCGGCTGGGACGAAGGCATCGCCGGCATGCAGGTCGGCGGCAAGCGCGTGCTGATGCTGCCGCCGGAATACGGCTACGGCGCCGACGGCGCGGGCGGCGGCGTGATCCCGCCGGACGCCTCGATGGTGTTCGAAGTCGAGCTGCTGGGCGTGCGCGAGCACGTGCCCGGATCGCGCTGAGACCCCGCTCCCGCGCTAGACGCGGGCCGCCAGTTGCGCCCGCGCCTGCGCGGCCAGCTCGAACGAGCGCAACCGCGCCGCGTGCTCGTACACGTTGGCGGTCAGCATCAGCTCGTCGGGGCGATGGCGCTCGATGAAGGCGGCGATGCCCTCGCGCACCGTGTCGGGATCGCCGACCACCGCGCAGGCCAGCGCGCGCTCCACGCCGGAGCGTTCGGCCGGCGTCCAGTAGGCATCGATGTCGTCGATCGGCGGCGGAATCAGGCCGGGCTGGCCGCGACGCAGATTGACGAAGCTCTGCTGCTGGGTGGTGAACAGGCGCCGCGCCTCGGCGTCGCTGGCCGCCGCGACCACGTTCAAGGCCAGCAGCGCATGCGGCGCCGGCCAGGCCGCCGAGGGCCGGAATTCGCGCCGGTAGACCGCCAGCGCCTCGTCCATGGCATCGGGCGCGAAGTGCGAGGCGAAGGCGTACGGCAGGCCCAACTGCGCGGCCAAGCGCGCACCGAACAGGCTGGAGCCCAGCAGCCACACCGGCACGCGCAAGCCCGCGCCGGGCACCGCACGCACCGCCTGCCCGGGCCGCGCCGGCTCGAAGTAGTGCAGCAGTTCGGCCACGTCCTGCGGGAAGCTGTCGGCGCCGTCGAAGTAGCGCCGCAAGGCGCGCGCGGTCGCCTGGTCGGTACCGGGCGCGCGCCCCAGGCCCAGGTCGATGCGATCGGGATACAGGGACGCCAAGGTGCCGAACTGCTCGGCCACCTGCAGCGGCGAGTGGTTGGGCAGCATGATGCCGCCGGCGCCGACCCGGATGCTCGAGGTACCGCCGGCGATATGCCCGATCAACACCGCGGTCGCCGCGCTGGCGATACCGGGCATGTTGTGGTGCTCGGCCAGCCAGTAGCGCCGATAGCCCAGACGCTCGGCATGCCGGGCCAGCTCCAGACTGTGCGCGAACGCCTGAGCGGCATCGCTGCCTTCGGTGACCGGCGCCAGGTCGAGGACGGAAAACGGAATCATGGACGCTCGCGACGATGGCATGCCCTCAGCGGCATCCCTCCAGCCTGGGGGCGACGACACCGCTTTGCGAGCCCATGAAGCGCACGCAGTGTTGCGAAAGTGAGGCTGCCGACACGGCAGTGGCTGTTACCGCCTCGCCTCGCTGCGGCTGCGGCTGCGGCTGCGGCTGCGGCTGCGGCTGCGGCTGCGGTTGCGGTTGCGGTTGCGGTTGCGGTTGCGGTTGCGGTTGCGGTTGCGGTTGCAGTTGCAGTTGCAGTTGCAGTTGCAGTTGCAGTTGCGGTTGCGGTTGCCGTTGCCGTTGCCGTTGCCGCGGCATTGGAATCCATAGCCCCGCACTCGCCAACGAATCGTAGACCCGAAGGGCGGCGCGCAGGACGCGCGCCGTTTTTCGAATGGACAGGGATGTCCATTCGAAAAATCCCGGCGCCCGCTCCGAACCCGCAAGGGAGGTTTGGCCACAGGCCCTTCTCTTTGGTTACTTTCTCTTGGGCCAGCAAGAGAAAGTAACCCGCACGCGCAGCGGGCGGAAGCCGTTGACCTTCGTGCCAACCATGCAGAGCAAGAGCAACGGCAAATCCATCCCAACCGCCTAGCTAGCGCAGCAGCCGGAGTTCGCGATCGCGGCTCACGCCGCCCCCACAGAAAGCCAGCCCGTTCGGAACCGGCGACCTGGCTGGAATTCGCGGTCGCGGCTTGCGCCGCTCCTACAGGGAGACCGGGCTAGAGAAAGCGACCCGCATGCGCACAGGGAGAAAAGCGCGGGGCGACCCCACCTGCGCCTACCAAAGATCGAACACCAAGCCCTCGCGCTCGTTGTCCCAGACCGTGCTGAACACCCACCACCGCCCATGCTCGTGGCAGAGCTGGATGCTGTTGGCGCCTCGCTTGAGCAACACCGGCGAGTCCGCCGCCGGACGCGCCTCGTACAGGCTCCACACGTGCGCGACCTGGCCGAAACGCTGCACGCGACGGTCGATCTCGACTTCGTGGAAATCGTTGGCGGCGAAGAATGGCTCGACGTCGGCGATGTAGCTGTCGACGTCGAACACCACCGCGCGGGTGCTGCCGTCGGCCTCGACCACGGTGCGCAGGCTGCGCGCGCTGGGGTGCTGCAGATAACGGAAACGCGCCCAGTCGCGCGGCGCGCCGGCCGGGCCGGAGATGCTGGCGTAGACCGCGCGCACGCAACGCTCGATGTCCTGGGTGTCCTGCCACCATGGGCTGTTGTCGGTATCCATGTCCGCTCCTGGGGGTATCGGTTCAGATCAGATGACGCAGGTCCGGCAAGTACTTCTCCGCCGAGCCGGTATTGACCGCGACCACGCGCTCGCCGCGCGCGATCAGGCCGCGTTCGATCAGCTGCGGCAACGCCGCCAGGCAGGCCGCGCCTTCCGGGCCGATCCAGGCCGGTGCGCCGCCGCCCACCGGCTCGCGCCACAAGCGCGCGAACTCGGCGGCGATGTCGCCCTCTTCCACCGCGACCGCGGCGCCGCCGCTGGCGCGCAGGATCTCCAGCACGCGGAAATGGCCGACGCCGCCGGGCACGTTGAGTCCGAAGGCCAAGGTCTGCCCGGCCTCAACCGCCTGGGTATCGGCGGCGCCGGCGTCGAAGGCGCGCACCAGCGGCTGAGTGGCCGCGCTTTGCACGCACAACATGCGCGGCCGACGCGCATCGATCAGGCCCAGCGCCTGCAACTCGTCCCAGGCCTTCCACATGCCCAGCACGCCGGTGCCGCCGCCGGTTGGGTAGATCACCGCATCGGGCAGCGACCAGCGCGTCGATCCGGGCGCGGGCTCGGCCAGTTCCAGGCCCAGGGATTTCTTGCCTTCGATGCGCCAGCCCGGCTCCTGGAACGTGGCGACCGAGAAATAACCTTGCGGCAGATAGCGCTCCTTGAGCAGCGCGCCGGCCTCGCGAATGGTCGGGCCGGCCAGTTCCAGGGTCACGCGCTCGCGATGGCGTTGCGCGGCCGCGGCGACGTTGCCCAGGATCGGCATCGGCGTGTCCTCGGGCATCGCGACGACCAGGCTCAGACCGCCGGCCAGCGCATAACGCAGCAAGGAATCGCCGGCGTTGCCCTGGGTCGGCACCGCCAGCTTGCCCAGTCCCAGGCGGCGCGCCTGCGCGACCACCATGGCCATGCCGCGGTCCTTGAAGCTCTGGCTGGGATTGGCGCCGTAGCCGGCGTGAGCGCGGCCCTCGTCCTTCAAGCACAGGGCGATCCCGGCCGCGCGCGCGACCGGGTGCGCCGCATAATCGAGCAAGGGCGTATGGCCCTCGCCCAGCGCGACGATGTGGCGCGCGTCCTCGGGATCTGAGGCGTCCAGCGCCATCAGTCCGCCGAAGCGCCACAGGTCGCGGCGGCGCGGGTCGTACCAGGCCGCATGCGGTCGCTGCGCGGCCAGGCGCTCCAGGTCGAGCAGCATTTCCACCGGACGGCCGTCGACCGGATCGAGATTCATCGCCGCGTCGGCGGAATACTCGACGCCCGAAGCCAGACCGCGCAGGCACCTGACATAGGACATGGCGCGCGGCTCCCGCTCAGAACGGCAAGGGCCAGCCCAACGCCGGCGCCGCCAGCCAGTACAGGCCGCCCAGCACCACGATCCACAACAACAGCTTGAACACGAACTTGACCGCCTTGAACGCGAGATAGCCCGCGACGATCACCACGATTACGGCCATCCAACTCATGCGTTTCTCCGTCCGATCCGGCGGCGGCGACCGGCGCCGCGCCTTGCCCGTCGAGCTTAGCAGCCGCGGGCATACGGCCCAGTGCCATCGGCCATGCCGCACAATGGCCCACGATCTTCCGCCATGACGCCTCCGCGATGAGTCCGCCATCCTCGCCCAACGCCGCCACGGGCTCCGCACGCGAAGTGTTCGCGGCGTTCCTGCGCCTGGGCCTGAGCTCGTTCGGCGGGCCGATCGCGCACCTGGGTTACTTCCGCCGCGAGTTCGTCGAGCGCCGGCGCTGGCTGGACGATCGCAGCTATGCGCAACTGCTCGCGGTCTGCCAGTTCCTGCCGGGCCCCGCGAGCAGCCAGATGGGCTATGCGATCGGCCTGATGCGCGCCGGCTGGCGCGGCGCCCTGGCCGCCTTCGTCGGCTTCACCCTGCCCTCGGCGCTGCTGCTGTTCGCGTTCGCGGCGCTGTCGCCGCACCTGGAGCCCTTGGTCGCGACGACGCTGGTGCACGGATTGAAACTGGTCGCGGTCGCGGTGGTGGCGCAAGGCGTGTTGGCGATGGCGCGCCAATTGGCGCCGGATCTGCCGCGCCTGCTGCTGGCCGGGCTGACGGCGGCGCTGGTGCTGTGGTCGGGGTCGACGTCGATGCAGTTGGGCGCGATCGCGCTGGGAGCGCTGCTGGGCCCCTGGTTGTGCCGGCGCCTGATACCCACGCCGGCCCCCGCGTTTCCGCTGCGCTACGGCGCACGCGGCGGCGCGCTGGCCTTCGCCGTCTTCGCGCTGGGCCTGGCCGCCACCTGGCTGGCGCCGTCGGGCGCGCCCACCCTGTCGGCCTTGGCGGCGGGCTTCTACCGCACCGGCGCGCTGGTGTTCGGCGGCGGCCACGTGGTGTTGCCGTTGCTGGAGCGCGTCACCGTCGACACCGGCTGGATCGGCTCCGAGGCCTTCCTGGCCGGCTATGGCGCCGCGCAAGCGGTGCCGGGGCCGATGTTCTCGCTGGCGGCCTTGCTGGGCGCGCAGGTGCCCACCGGGGCGCCGGCCGCGCTCGCGGCCACGGTGGCGTTGTTGGCGATCTTCCTGCCGGGCTTCCTGCTGCTGAGCGCCACCCTGCCGGTATGGAGCCGCGTCGCCGGTTCGGCCCGCGCGGCGCGCGCGCTGGCCGGCGTGAACGCGGCCGTGGTCGGGCTGTTGGCGGCGGCGCTGTATGACCCGGTCTGGACCTCGGGCATCGGTTCGTGGCGCGACGTCGCGATCGCCGCGGTCGCCTTTGCCCTGCTCGCCTGGCTGCGCCGGCCGCCGCTGTGGGCGGTGTCCTGGTGCGTGCTGGCCGCGGCCGCCAGCGCCTGGCTGGGCGGCTGAACTCAGCCGCCCTTCGCCGGCACCGGCGTCAGGCGCAGGTCGTGGAAATCGAAGCTGAAATCGGTGTTGGGCGATATCGCTTCCATCCGCACTTCGCGCACCGCGCCGTCGGCGCTCAGCGCGAAATCGACGAAGGCGTCGGCGTTGAGCCAGCGCTGGTCCCAGCGCACGATGAAGCTGTCGTGCTGCCAGTGCTGCAGTTCGCCGACCAGGTCCGGGCTGCGCGCGAAACGCATGCGCAGTTTGCCGTCCAGCTGTTCGACGATCACCTCGCCGTACCAGGGGTCGCGGTAAGTCGCGGCGTACTTGGCCAACGCCAGCGAAGGCCGGGTGCCGACGGCGCGCGCGGCCTGGTGCCGCTTCCACTCGTCGTCGGACTTGGCCAGCGACTTGTCCAGCGCCGCGCCGTAGGCCGCGGTCCAATCGGTGCGCGGCGCGTCCAGATAGGCGTCCAGCGCGCGCATGGTCACGGCCTGGAACGCGCCCGGCAGCTCGGCGCTGGTCAGCACCACGATGCCCAGCTTGTGTTCGGGCACCAGGGTCACGCGCGAGACCATGCCCGGCCAGCCGCCGGTGTGCCAGACGAGCTTGCGGCCGCGGTAGTCCGACAGCTGCCAGCCTTCGCCGTAGCCGAGGAAGTTGGGACGCACCGGCGCCAGCTCGGGCACCGAGGGCTCGCCGATCGGCATCGGCGTGACGATCGACCACATCGCCTTCTGGCGCGCGGCGCTGAACAAGCGCTGCTCCTGGCCCGCGGTATCGGTGTAGACGCCGCCGGCCAATTGCGTGCGCAGCCACTGGCTCATGTCGTGCACGCTGGAATAAATGCCGCCGGCGCCGGAGACGTTGGCCCAGGCCATGCGCGGAGCCGGCTGCAGGTCCTTGAAATCGGCCTTGGCGTAGCCGGTGGCGACGTTGTCGCCGGGCTTGAGCGCATCGCTGTTGTAGCGGGTGTCGCGCATGCCCAGCGGATCGAGGATGCGCGTGCGCAGGAAGCGTTCGTAGCTCTGCCCGCTGGCCTGCTCGATCACCAGTTGGGCGACGCCGTAGAGGATGTTGTCGTAGGCGTACTGGCCGCGGAAGCTGCCGCTGAGCGGGACCTCGCGCAGGCGCTGGGCCACCTCCAGGGTGCTGTAGTCGCTGCCGGGCCAGTACAGCAGATCGCCCGCGCCCAGGCCCAGGCCGCTGCGGTGGACCAGCAGGTCGCGCACGCGCATCTCGCGGGTCACGTAGGGATCGGCCATACGGAACCACGGCAGATGGTCGATCACCCGGTCGTCGAGGCTGAGCTTGCCCTCGTCGGCCAGGATCGACAGCGAGGCCGAAGTGAAGGCCTTGGTGTTGGAGGCGATCGCGAACAGCGTGCGCGCGTCGACCTTCTCCGGGCGGTCGAGCCGGCGCAGGCCGTAACCGCGTTCGAGCACGATGCGGCCGTCCTTGACGATCGCCACCGCGATGCCCGGCACGTCGAAGCGCTGGCGCACGCCTTCGACGTAGGCATCGAAGTCCTGCAATTGCGCCGGCAGTTCGGGCGCGGGCTGCGGCGGCGCGGCCAGGGCCTGGCAAGTGAGCAGCGCGCCCAGCAGCAGACCGGCGCCGCGCGTGGCCAGGGACAGGGATCGCATCGTTGGCAACTCCGACGATCAGGGGTGACGCCCGACGATACCCGAAGCCCGCGCGCGCTACCCGGCACGGTAGTCATGGGTGCCGGCGCCGGAATGCGGATGCGGCCGCATAATGGCGCGCCGTGCACGACGGCGCCGTCCGCGAACCGATGAGCGATGCCCCCACCCTGCTGCCCGGCCTGGCCATCGTCGGCGGCGGCCCCGCCGGCCTGATGGCGGCCGAGGTCGCGCGCGCGGCCGGGATCGAGGTCGATCTCTACGAAGGCAAGGGCTCGGTCGGGCGCAAGTTCCTGATCGCCGGCAAGGGCGGGCTCAACCTCACCCATGCCGAGCCGCGGCCGGCCTTCGACGCGCGCTACCGCGAGCGCGCGCCGCAGATCGCGCGCTGGCTGGACGCGTTCGACGCGCAGGACCTGCGCGCCTGGGCGCGCGCGCACGGCGTCGAGACCTATGTCGGCAGCTCCGATCGGGTGTTTCCGGTCGATCGCAAGGCCGCGCCGCTGCTGCGCGGCTGGGTGCGGCGCCTGCGCGAGGACGGCGTGCGCTTCCACGTCCACCACCGTTGGCTGGGTTGGAGCGAAGACGGCGCGCTGCGCTTCGCCACGCCCGAGGGCGAACGCCGCCTGCGCGCGCGCGCCTGCGTGCTCGCCCTGGGCGGCGGCAGCTGGCCGGAGCTGGGTTCGGACGGCGCCTGGGCGCCGTGGCTGGCGCAGCGCGGCGTCGACGTGGCGCCGCTGCAGCCGTCGAACTGCGGCTTCGACATCGCCTGGAGCGAACACTTCGCGCAACGCCATGCCGGCGCGCCCCTGAAACCGGTGATCGCGCATTGGCGCGACGGCGACGGCCGCGAGCGCGCGCTGCAGGGCGAGTGCGTGGCGACCGCGCATGGCATCGAGGGCAGCCTGATCTATGCGCTCTCGGCCGAACTGCGCGAGACGATCGCGCGCGACGGCGCGGCCGTGTTGGCGCTGGACCTGGCGCCCGGCCGCGAACGCGAACGCCTGCAGGCCGAACTCGCGCGCCCGCGCGCGGGCCGCAGTTTCAGCGAACACCTGCGCCGGCAGACCGGACTCGAGGGGGTCAAGGCCTCTTTGCTGCACGAGGTGCTGGACGCGCAAGCCAAGCAGGACCCGGCCCGGGTCGCGGCCGCCATCAAGCGCCTGCCCCTGCGTCTGCTGAGCGCGCGTCCGATCGCTGAAGCCATCAGCAGCGCCGGCGGCGTGCGCCTGGAGGCGATGGACGAGCGGCTGCAACTGCGCGCCCTGCCCGGCACCTACTGCGCGGGCGAGATGCTGGACTGGGAAGCCCCGACCGGCGGCTACCTGCTGACCGCGTGCTACGCCAGCGGCCTGATCGCCGGCCGCGCCGCGGTGGCGTATTTGCGGTCCTAGCCGCCCTGCTGTGGAGTAGGAGCGGCGTAAGCCGCGACCGCATCGCCATCGGAGTTGCGTGGTCGCGGCTTACGCCGCTCCTACCCCGAGGCCGAGTAAGCCGAAAAACGAAACGGCCGCGCAGGCGGCCGTAGGTTGGACGTCCGATGATCGCGCCTCAGCGCTTCAAGGCGTCGCGCTGCGCGTTGCAGACCTGGGTCACGCGCTGATCGATGACCGCCGCGTCCTCCAGCCAGGCCTCCAGCCCGCCCGCGCGCATCAGCACGCTCGCGCGCTGGGCGATCTTCGCCGCGCCACAGGGCGTGGGCGAGGCTTCGTCGTCGATCGGCAGCAGGTAGCGGGTGTTGTGGTTGAGGTACCTCAGCTCGTATTCGCTGTCGTACACGAACAGGGTCTTGGCGCCCTCGGAGCCGGCCTCGCGCAGCAAGCCTTCGCTGGCGCGCTGCATGTCCATCAGCGGGACCTGGCGCTGCACGGCGATCGCGCGCACCACGTCGGCATAGGGCGAGTTGTCGGTGCGCAGGCCGCCGGAACGGAAATCCGGCTGCGCGACCTGGGTCAGCAGCACCGGCGTGGCGCCGCGCATGCGCGCTTCGTCGACGAAACGCTCGAGGTTGGCGCGGAACGCTTCCGGCGCGGTGTAGCGTTCGGGCCGCTTGGAGGCATCGTCCTGGCCGAAGGCGATGAACACCACGTCGCCGGACCGGGTCGCGGTCATCAACCGCGCCCACAGGCCTTCCTGCAGATACTGGCGGCTGCTGCGGCCGTCGGCGGCGCGGTTCTCGTACTGCACCGCGTCGCCGCGCAGCAGCATCGGCAGCGACTCGCCCCAACCGGTGGCGGGGCGCTGTTCGGGGCTGCGGGTGGCCATCGCGCTGTCGCCGGCCACGCGCAATGTCGGCGGTTGGCGCAGCAGCGGCGCCGCGTAGGCGTTCGCGCAACACAGGACCAGGGCGATCGGGCCGGACCAGGCCAGGCCCTGCAGGCGTTGCGGAATCGTACGCGGCGTGGATGTCATCGGCTGGCGACCAGGTAGCTGGTGGTGGCGCAAACGCTCACGCCCTTGGCACCGGGCGCGGGCAGGTCCTGACCCTGCAGGGCGAGCACCTTGACCACTTCGCGCTCGCCTTCGCCGACCTTGGCCAGGGCGATGTAAGCGGTGGGTGCGCCGCCGCAGAAGGCGTTGGCGGGGTGATCGGTGGGCGGGGTCTGTTCGACCACGTGGCGCAGCTCGACCGTCTGGCTGGGGTCGATCTGCATCGAGGCGGCATAGGTCGCGCCGGCGCTGTACTCGTCGCCGCCGGTCACCAGGGCGACGCGCTCGGTGCCGAAACTGGCGCCGTTGGCCCCCTTCAGGGTGGCGTCTTCGATCTTGAGCTTGCCGGTGGCGGCGTTGGCGACGGGGTTGCCGGGTTCGAACTCGCCCAGGGCGACGGGCTTGATCAGCGGCGGCGCGGCGCGCTCGACCGGGGCCGCGTTCGGGTCCGGCGAGGGCATCGCCGGCGGCGGCGCGGCGGTGGTGGCTTCGGGGGCGGCGGCGCTGGCCGGAGCCTGCGGTTGGCAGGCGCTCAGGACCAGGGCGCTCAGCGCCAGGCCCAGGGGCCAGGCAAAACGGGGGGCGCGTAGCGGGAGGATTCGACGCATCAGGGGTCCTTCGTACGGGGGCTGGAAGAGACGACCGTCGATCATAGCGGCCGCGTCGCCCAAGGTAACCCCTTGATTTGTCTGAATGGGATCGCTCGCCCGGTTTACGGTTTGGCTAACGATCCCCTGTCCTTGCCCGAAACAATACCGGTTTCGGCGCGCCATTGGCGCAGCCGGGCCCGACTTTTCAGGCCGCGGCGTCGACCAAGGGCTGCAGTTGCGGGTCCAGGGCGACGCGCTCGTCGAACACGAAACAGCGGCCCTGGTAGTGGGCGCCGCCGACCCGTTCGAAATAGCCCAGGATCCCGCCCTCGAGCTGGAGCAGGTTGTCCATGCCGTCGTCGCGCAGCCACAGCGCGGCCTTCTCGCAGCGGATGCCGCCGGTGCAGAAGCTGACCACGGTGGCCCCGGCCAGGGCCTGCCGGTGCGGCGCCAGGACCTCGGGCAGGTCGACGAAGTTGTCGATCGGCAGGGTCAGGGCGCCGACGAAGCTGCCGTAGCCGACCTCCTCGCGGTTGCGGGTGTCCAGCAGCACCACCGGCCGGCCGGCGTCGTCGTGACCCTGGTCCAGCCACTGCGCCAGCCGCTCCGGCGCGACCGCCGGTGCCCGGCGCTGCAGCGGCGCGCTGTCCTCGCGGCGGAAGGTGACGATCTCGCGCTTGCGCTTGACCTTGAGGCGCGCGAACGGCTGGGCGCGGCTGTGGCTGGTCTTGACCGCCAGATCGGCGAAGCGCGGATCGGCGCACAGCTCGGCCAGGAAGGCGCCGATCGCATCCCGGCTGCCGGCCAGGAACAGGTTCAGCCCCTCCTCCGCCACCAGCACCGTCCCCCGCAGCGCCGCCGCCTCGGCGCTCGCGCGCAAGCGCGCGGCCAGGGCATCGGGGTCGTCGATGCGGACGAAGTGATAGGCGGCGATATTGAGCAGCATCCGGCCATTTTACCCGTCCCGGCGATCGGGCGCCGGCCGGACGCCCGCCCCGGCGCCATCCCCGCGTTCCACCGCGGTTGCGGTTGCGGCTGCGATCGTCGTTGCCGTGCTGTTGCTGTTGCTGTTGCTGTTGCCCCGGCATTGGAATCCATAGCCCCGCACTCACCGATCAATCGTAGACCCGAAGGGCGGCGCGCAGGACGCGCGCCGTTTTTCGAATGGACAAGGATGTCCATTCGAAAAATCCCGG